>NZ_KI271089.1:77832-129688 GCF_000469345.1 Eubacterium ramulus ATCC 29099 | reverse complement strand
CAACCGCTGATTGTAGGTGGTTACAGCAATTTTCTATTCTTAAACCGTGAGGGCTTGCCTAAGGTTGCAGGAAACTATGAGGGTATGGTGCGAGGGCTGATTAAGAAGTATAACAAATATCACACGGACAAGTTACCGAACATCACACCACATTCATTCCGACATACTTATTGTACGAATATGGCAAACAGAGGAATGAACCCAAACACCCTGCAATATCTCATGGGACACGCCAACATAACCATGACACTTGGCTATTATGCACACGGTACATTTCAATCTGCAAAAGCAGAACTGGAAAGGCTGGCTTGTTAATATCGGAGCTTATATTTACTACTCATTTACTACTTTTGCTTGCATTTTCATGCTGGTAAATGCCAGCTTATGCAAGGTATCTTCCGAAAAGAAAATACCGATAAAGCCCTAAAATACGGGATATATCGTCATTTACTAACTTATGAAAAGATAATCAGAAATTTAGTAAGTTTTTAATATAAAAACATACCAAATTTGGATAGAACGGAAATGAAAGTCCTGCTGTTTATTTATATAATTTTCTCAACAAGACAGGAATGGAAGGAGAAGCTGGTATGAACAGAGTATGTGAAATCTTGAATATTGAGAAGCCGGTCATTCAGGGACCGATGGCATGGATTTCAACTGCACCGCTGGTTGCAGCAGTTTCCAATGCGGGAGGACTTGGTGTGCTTGGCGTAGGATTTGCGCCGGAATCGTTTATCCGTGAGCAGATTGCGGAGACAAGAAAACTGACTGATAAACCGTTTGGAATGAACGTTATCATGATTCCACCAAATTTGGAACATGTGACAAAAATTGTGTTGGATGAGAAACCACCAGTCATGTATGCGGATACGATCGCAGGTCTGGATCCGGAGCTTTGCAAAAAATATTTTGATATCTGGCACAGCGTTGGATGCAAGATCGTGGTAAAAGCATCTTTCATTGATGATGCAAAAATTGCTGCGGATGCAGGCGCAGATGTCATGATCGTAAAAGGCTGGGAAGGCGGCGGACATGTTACCTTTGAGGCAACCACAGTACTGGTTCCACAGGCAGTAGACCTGCTTGATATCCCGGTTATTGCCAGTGGCGGTATCGCTGACGGACGTGGTGTGGCAGCAGGTGTTGCCATGGGAGCAGAAGGATTTGAAATGGGAACTGCATTTATGGCAGCAGCAGAGACAACCGTTCATCCGAATGTAAAGAAAGAAGTACTGGCAGCCGGAGATATGTCTACGGTTATCACTGGATATTGTACCGATGAGCCTTGTCGTCAGATCAAAAATAAACTGGCAGACGAGATGATCGCTATTGAGGATAACAATACAAAAGAAAAAGCGGCAGAATTGCTTCGCCCGGTGGCGGAGAGTTCTCTGAGAAAAGCAATGGCAGAAGGCGATATGGTAGACGGAGCTGTTATGGCAGGTCAGATCGTACCACTTGTAAAAGAGGAAAAACCTGCATTACAGATTATTGATGATGCGATTGCAGGAGCAAAAGAGATTTTAAGCCATATGGCTGAGTTTACTTTTTAAGGAGGTTTCCTATGGAACAGATGGCAAAAAAACGTGTTCCGGTAACGGACGAGGAAAAACAGAAAAGTTACTATAAATATTTTGAGCAGGAAATGGCACAGCCGTCTCCGGAAGCATACGCAAAAATGCTGAACGGACCGCTGCGTCCAGATCAGGTATTACAGTTTAAGGACAGAAACCGTTTGTTTGAGCCGGGATATCTGGAAGCGGAAGCCGGCTGGTGTATTTTACCGGACGGAACCGGATATCTGGCAAATCTGACAAAAATGCCAGGTGTAACACCGGAGATGTTTGACTGGTTCTTTGCATGGCATGGACTGGACAATCTGCGCTACAAAATCTGGAATCCGGAAGACCATTACAAAGCAGAGACACAGAACCGTGTCCGCGCGCTGGATCCGGATCTGACTTACCAGGAAAAACTGTGGGATACCACACATGAGATTACCGAAGACACCGGAATGGGTCCGGATCAGATCGTGATCAACTTCAAATATCCGGGAGACTGCGGATTTAAGGCAGAGTTGATCGGAACCGATGCCTGTGCAGCGTTAGTCTGTGGAAAAGGTTATGGAAAAGGACAGCCGCCATTTGCAGTTCCACCGACATTTATGACACACTTTGTACGTGAGATCGAAGGTGGAATCGAGCTTCGTTCCCGGTTCTGGATGGGGTGGAATTATGTAAACGGAAGAGATGTGAAAGTGCTTCCGGACGGTATGCGTTACCCGGATATGGCGGCTATGTCGCTGGCCTTACATAACGTGAAAGAGTTCACAAATCTGGCAGCAATCCTTCCGTCTCTGTATGCGGAAGAGAAAGATAACTGGAGGTAGAAGCGATGATTTATACAAACCATAAGATTGAATTTGATGAGAGCAAATGTGTGGGATGTCAGATCTGTTATAAAGCCTGTTTTGTAGACGTCATCCGCTGGGATGCCGAAAAGAGGCGTCCGATTTTCAAGTATGTGGAAGACTGCGAACACTGTAACTATTGTGAAGTAAAATGTGCCAAAGGTGCAATCAAAGTAATTCCTGATTATGGAAGCCAGAGTTTCCGTCAGACCTTTGACTGTTACGCAAAAAAGCAGAGTGAAGCATAGGGCAGGAAGGAGGACATTATGCAGAAACAGGAAATCAAACAGGAAAAAATGTCTGCTGACGTGCTGATCATCGGCGGTGGAATTGCCGGTCTGACAGCAGCTATCAGTGTAAAAGAAGAAAATCCGGATATCAGTGTTCTGGTTGTGGAAAAACAGACCTCCGGTTATTCCGGAAAAGCAAATAAAGGCGGTGGCGTATTACAGTATTTTGATCTGGAAAAAACAACACCGGAGATGTTCAACGAATATCATGCAAACGCAGTCGGTGGCTATCTGGCAAACCAGAACCTGCTGAAAAAATATGTGGCAATGAACAATGAACTGCTGGATAAGATGGAATCCTGGGGGGTCAATATCCCGAAAAAACGTATTCCGACAGGCCCGATGACTTACATGGTCGGTGTGGATCTGGATCTTACGTTAAAAATGAGAGCAACTGCCACAAAACTGGGCGTAAAATTTATCGATAAAACAACAATCTCTGATTTACTGATCAGAGATGGAAAAATTGCAGGTGCAGTTGGATACAGTATTATTGACGGAACTTTCTATGTATTTGAAGGAAAATCTGTTATTCTCTGTACCGGAAGCCAGAACTACCGTGTCGCTCCGATGTGGAGTAACGGACGTGGCGATGGTATTGCGGCAGCTTACCGTGCCGGTGCACAGATGCGTAATCCGGAGTTCGGAAACTTTGCACAGCTTTACCGCGTACACAGCAACCGTGAGTGTGTATTTGGCGAGAACGTTATGTACGATGCTTATGGTGAAAATATTACAAAGAACTTCCGCCGTTTCCCAGAAGCAGATATCAGTTCCAGTGCCGTTGCTGAGTGGTACAATACCATGGCTTCCGGCAGAGGCCCGGTTTACCTGCATCCGATGGAGAGCGAGACAACCAAAAATGATACGATGATGTTTTACATCTGGGATCGTCCGTATGGTCTGCCATTTTGGAAAATCGATTTTGAAAAAGGTTCTTCCGTAGATGGATTCGAAGGTGATGAGAAATGGGAAGTAGAACCAGGATTTGTCGGCGAGCAGTCTCCGGTTAAAGTAGATGAGCAGATGGCAACTACCATTCCGGGCATGTACGCAGCAGGAGATGTCTGTTACGATGGTTCCTGTGCACCTGGCGCAGTTCCGGCACCTCCGGGACGTAATCGTGGTTCAGGAATCCTGAATGCAGTATTTGCAGGTGTGGTCAGTGGTCAGCAGGCAGCAGCTTATGCGGCAGCAAACACTCAGTTGCCGGTAGATGATGCTCAGGTAGAGCAGCTGAAAGAGGATGCATTTGCACCGTTATTCCGTGAAGATGGCGTAAAAGCAAAAGCAGTGATTGATAAGATCCAGCAGCTTGTCTGCCCGGTAGAAAACAGTGTATACATGAGCCAGCATCGTCTGGATGTATGTTTACGGAAACTGGCAAACATCAAACCGCTGGTTGCACAGTTAAAGGCAGAAGACTTCCATGATCTGCTTGCCTGCCATGAGGCGGAGGCCATGGTTCTCTCCGCAGAAATGCAGTTTAAGGGCGCATCCATGCGAAAAGAGTCCAGAGGATGGTTCCTGCGTGAGGATTATCCACAGATGGATAATGAGAACTGGCTGAAATGGATTGTGTGTGAGAACAAAGACGGAGAAATGGAGTTTTCCACAGAGGATGTGCCGATTGAGACATATCAGGTGCAACCGCCGAGATTTTAACTTACCGGTGTTTAAATTTTCACTGGGTTAATAAGGATATTAGGATAGGGATAAAGTTAGAGATCAGAAAAGTAAAAAAGGGGCTGTGAAAAAAGAATAGTCCCCAAAAAAAGAAAGACCAAGAGTTTATAATGAACTCAAGGTCTTTCTTTCTGTTATAATTAACTTGTGAAAAAAATTAATAACATAATCTATTCTAACCCAAAACAGGCAGTTTTGCCAATGCTAATTCAAGATTATTTGGACATCTGTGATCCAGTGCTGACTTTTGACAGATTTATGGGAGAAATCGAACTGGAGAAATATCTGAAAAATATTCCTCAACATTATACAGGAAGACGGAGTCATGCGTTGCCCAAACGGGAAAAACTTTTATCTTCAGTATCGAAAAAACGTAAAAGGGAACAAGTATGGGCGTCAGGAAGAAGTGTATCAGTGTGAAGACTGCTCCGGCTGTCCATACGCAGAACAATGTAAAAAGACAGACAAAAACCGTACTGTTCGGATCAAGCGCGAACTTACAGCGATGCATCAGGAAGTGATAGAAAATCTCGAAAGTATCCAGGGAGCGCTTCTAAGGATGAACAGATCCATTCAGGCAGAAGGTACTTTTGGTATCATGAAAAACGACCGGTGGTACAAAAGAATTGTCCGAAGAGGAATAAAATCTGTATTGCTTGAAGTATTTCTCGTTTCTATCGGACACAATCTTTATAAATATCACAACAAACAGAATTGTGTGTAAAGCCTATTTTTACAATAGGAATAAAACACAAGAAAATTGTTTCTATTTTGTATAAAATCATGAAAGAATGTAAAAATATTTAAAAGTAATTGTAAAAAATGTTGAGAAAAATACAAGATAGACTTTAAAAACTGGTAAAAATGTTGTATAATATGATCATTACCCGGACATCTATCCTGGATGTTATGGGAAGAAATACTAATTTCAAGGGGGACATGAAGTGGAAAAAGAAATTATTGCTATGCTGCTTGCCGGTGGACAGGGTTCACGGTTGTATGCATTGACACAGAAGCTGGCAAAACCTGCAGTTCCATTTGGAGGGAAATACCGTATCATAGATTTTCCGTTATCCAATTGTATAAATTCCGGTATTGATACGGTTGGGATTTTGACACAGTACCAGCCATTAGTCCTGAATGAATACATCGGAAATGGACAACCATGGGATCTTGACCGTCTGCATGGAGGTGTACATGTACTTCCGCCATATCAGAAAGCATCTGGTTCCGACTGGTACAAAGGTACGGCGAATGCAATTTACCAGAATATTGCATTTATTGAACGATACAATCCGAAATATGTCATCATTTTATCCGGTGACCAGATCTGCAAACAGGATTACAGTGATTTTCTGGAGTTCCATAAGCAGAAAGGTGCTGAATTCAGCGTGGCTGTTATGGAAGTACCGTGGGCGGAAGCTTCTCGTTTTGGCTTGATGGTAGCAGATGAGAATGACAAGATCACAGAGTTTCAGGAAAAGCCGGCAAATCCGAAATCAAACCTGGCATCTATGGGTATCTACATCTTTAACTGGGATGTCCTGCGTAAGTATCTGATAGAAGATGAGGAAGATCCGGAATCCGAGAATGATTTCGGTAATAATATTATCCCGAATCTGCTGCGTGACGGCAGGGATATGTATGCATATCATTTCAGTGGTTACTGGAAAGATGTTGGAACTATTTCATCCCTTTGGGAAGCAAATATGGAGGTTCTCGATCCGAAGAACAGCGGTATTGATCTTTTCGATGAAGACTGGAAGATTTACAGTCGCAACAGTGGTATGACCGGTCACAAGATTGGCAGTGATGCAGTGATTAAAAACTCCATGATCACAGATGGATGCCGGATTGACGGTGAGGTAGAACATTCTGTTCTGTTTGCCGGTGTCAAAGTAGCACCGGGAGCTGTTGTCAAAGACGCAGTTGTCATGGGGGGTACCGTGATCAAACCGGGTGCTGTGGTAGAACATTGTATTATTGGTGAAAATGCCGTGATTGGTGAAAATGCAAAAATCGGTGTGGAAAAAGAAGGCGAGGACAAAGGAGTTGCCACCATTGGACCGGGAGTCTATGTAGGTGACGGAGCAACAGTGGGTTCTAATGCTATGGTTCGAGAAAATGTAAAGGATGGTGAGGAAGAATGGTAAAGTCAAATATAAATGCACTGGGAATTATTTTCCCGAATTACTATGATTCTCTTGTCCCGGAACTGGTTAATGAGCGGCTGATGGGATCCATTCCTTTTGCAAGCCGTTACCGTCTGATCGACTTTGTGCTCTCCAGTATGGTAAACAGCGGCATCAATAGCGTATCCGTACTGGTGCGTGAAAAATATCATTCTCTGATGGATCACCTTGGTTCCGGTCGTGAGTGGGATCTGGTTCGTAAGAACGGTGGACTGACCATCTGGCCGCCGTATGCGGAGAAAGGAATGAATCTGTACGGTGGACGTATCGAGGCGTTGGATCATACACTGGATTATCTGAGAAAACAGAAAGAAAAATATGTTATTATGGCAGATACAAATGTTGCCGTAAATTTTGATTTTAGAAAACTGGTTGCCACTCATGAGGCAAACGATGCGGATGTAACAGTTGCGTATACAGTAGAGGAGATTCCGGAAGGTTCCCTGAAGGCTGAGAATGCAAAGCGGGGCATGTATTATACATTTGATTTTGATGAGAGCGGCCGTGTGAGCAAATGGCACATCAATACAAAGGAAAAAGGTGTACATAATCTCGGTATGAACATTTATTGCTTCAACCGTGAGTATCTGATCAATCTGATCGACGATGCGTTTATTCGTGGAAATATTTATCTTGAGCGAGATATTCTGGCAAAAGAAGTGGATAAGATAAAAATTTACGGTCATAAGTACATAGGTTATTGTTCTCGTATCTGCGATATGAAGAGCTATTTCCAGGAAAATATGAAATTATTGGAAGATGAGAACCTGGAAGGTCTGTTTGCAGGCGGACCGATCTATACAAAACTGCGCGATGACAACCCGACACGATACATCAACGGTGCTGCTGTAAAAAATACCATGGCAGCAGACGGTTGTGTCATTGAGGGTACTGTAGAAAATTGTATTCTTTTCCGCGGGGTGAAAATCGGAAAAGGAGCGGTTGTGAAAAACTGTGTACTGATGCAGGATACGGTTGTAGAGTCTGGTGTGAAGGCAGAGTTTATCATTACGGATAAAAATGCGGTGATCACATCCGGAAAGGAACTGAAGGGAGCGGATTCTTTCCCAATCTATATTGCAAAACATCAGGTTGTATAAGCTATTTTCAAGTCGAACGCATGTGAGACTTGATGCGTGAATCTGGTCAGCGAAAGCTGACATATTCTTCTCAGAAGCACTGCACGCTATACCTGTATCAGAAGCTTTTGTTAGAAAAATTTAAAAGTGTAAGCCAATGGATTTGGACATGAAAATGTAAAAATGGATGAAAGAATGGTGTGATATGTATAAAAAACGACATATCACACTTTCTTGTTTGAGAGGAAATTGCAATGAATTTCCTCTCAAACAAAAAACGCTCCGCGAGGATGCGACCAGATGCATGTGGAATATGTCTGCTAAAGCAGACTGCATCTGGCGCGCAAAGCGTAACAAGTCCCTCAAAGATTGAGGGATTCAGGGAGTTTGAAGCGGACTTGTCCGCTTTGTTCTTAGTGAGAAATGAAAAAATATTGACTTTCTTTTGGTTGTGGGGTTTACTAGTAAATAGATTGTATAAAATATAAGATATTACGACTAGGAGAATTTTTTATGGAACGAAATCTTACAACCGGAAGTGTTCTGAAGAACCTGATGTTTTTTTCCCTTCCGTATCTGTTATCGTATTTTCTGCAGACATTGTATGGTATGGCGGATCTGTTCATTGTCGGACAGTTTGACGGTGTGGCAAGTACTACTGCAGTTTCAGTGGGAAGCCAGGTTATGCATATGCTTACCGTTATGATCGTGGGATTGGCTATGGGGACGACCGTTACCATTGGACAGGCAGTGGGAGCGAAAAACAGGAAAAAAATCTCACACACCATCGGCAATACGGTGATCTTATTCTGCATTGTCTCTGTGGCAATGATGGCATTTTTCCTTTGCATGGTGCGGCCAATCGTGGCTGTGATGTCCACGCCGGCAGAAGCAGTGGAGGGAACGGTAGCGTATCTGACGATTTGTTTTGTTGGTATTCCGTGTATCACAGCATATAACGTCATCAGTTCCATTTTTCGTGGCATGGGTGATTCCAAAAGCCCGATGTACTTTATTGCAATCGCCTGTGGTGCAAACATTGCCTTTGATTATATTTTTATGGGGGCATTGCATCTGGGACCGGCGGGGGCTGCCCTGGGAACGACGCTGGCGCAGGCTCTGAGTGTGGTCATTGCGTTGACGGTGATCTTGAAAAAGAAGATGGGGATCTCCGTATCCAGGCAGGATTTCCGGCCGCGTAGGGAAGCAACAGGACAGATCGTGCGCATCGGTCTGCCGATTGCATTACAGGACGGACTGATCCAGGTGGCATTTATCATCATTACCATCATTGCAAACCGACGTGGACTCAGTGATGCAGCTGCAGTAGGAATTGTAGAAAAGATCATCAGTTTTTTGTTCCTTGTGCCATCCTCCATGCTGTCTGCGGTATCTGCCCTCGGTGCACAGAATATCGGAGCCGGAAAACCGGAGCGCGCCGTGCGGACACTGTACTATTCCATCGGGATTACCGTCGGTTTCGGTGTGATCATATCTATTATCATACAGTTTGTAGCTGCACCGGTGGTGGGACTGTTTACGGCAGATGCTGCAGTGGTTGTGCTTGGAACCCAGTATATCAGAGGATACATCTGGGATTGCATTTTTGCGGGCATCCATTTCAGTTTCAGCGGTTATTTCTGTGCGATCGGCAGATCGGAACTGTCCTTTATCCATAATATCACAGCCATCGTGCTGGTGCGCGTGCCGGGGGTATATCTGACTTCAAAGTTGTTCCCGGATACGCTGTTTCCGATGGGACTGGCTACGGTTGCGGGATCCCTGACATCGGTTGTTATCTGTCTGATTGCTTTTCATATACTAAAACGGCAGAAAAAAGTTGCATAAAAATGAAGAGAAAAAGAGACTTCGGAAAGGAAAAATTTTCCGGGGTCTCTTTTTCTGTGTCAGTATTTATGCGGATCTGCAGGAAAAGTCGGCTTTTGTGCAAGTTGTACAGGACAGATTTTCCGGCAAAAAGAAGTGTTGACAGGTGGGAAAGTGGTTCGTATACTTGGAATACATTCTAGGTGTGAAAACACATTCTTATAAAAGATTCTTTATTCTGCGTTCATGAGCAAGTAGCGAAAGCGGATTGCGAATGTCCGCTTTACATGTGCAATGAGATTTTCTAACGCTCTGATTCAGAGCAAAGTATTACAAATTTGGAAAAAAATTTAATGGAGAGAGGGGAGAAAATGTGAATTTTTTGATTTCTGCCAATACAGATATAGGAACGCTGAAAAAGACGAATCAGGACAGCGTGCTGATAAAAAAGATACATACTTGTCAGGGGGAAATGGTGTTTGCTGTGCTGTGTGACGGTATGGGAGGACTGGAAAAAGGAGAAGTGGCAAGTGCAGCGGTGGTCAGAGCTTTTGAACAGTGGGTAAATACGGAATTGCCGCTGATGTGCGGACAGGTGCTGGAAGAGAGAAAAATCCGTACGGATTGGGAATTAATTATCAAAGAAATGAATCGTGAGATCGCTGAATATGGAAAACAGCAGGGAATTTGTCTGGGAACAACGGTTGTAGTGTTTCTGATTACACAGATACGGTATTTTGCATTGAATGTGGGCGATTCCAGGCTTTATGAATTGACGGACACAGCATTGAGGCAATTAACGACAGATCATACTTTTGTGGGCAGGGAAATGGCGATGGGACGGATGACACCGGAGGATGCACGAAAGGATAGGCGCAGAAATGTATTGCTGCAGTGCGTAGGTGCATCGGAAGCTGTTTATCCGGAATTTTTATTCGGAACACCGGTATCGGAATCGGTATATCTGCTTTGCTCGGACGGATTTCGTCATGAAATTTCTTCCGATGAAATGATTCAGGCACTGAAACCGTCTGTGTTGATTAAAAAGCAGGCAATGGATGAAACGACAACAAGTCTGATCGAATTACTCAAGCAGCGTGGGGAGCGGGATAATATAACGGCGGCTCTGGTTCGTGTTTTATAAAAGCTTATAGCCTCTCGAAAGAAATCTATAAAGCTAATACAAGGAGAGATGAATGCTTGAAATAGGAAGTGTGATTGACGGGAGATACAAGATTTTAAATGAAGTTGGTCGTGGTGGAATGAGTGTTGTATATCTGGCCATGAATGAAAAGGCGAATAAGCAGTGGGCTGTGAAAGAAGTCCGTAAGGACGGCAGACAAAATTTTGAAGTTGTAAAGCAGGGATTGATTGTTGAGACGGATCTTTTGAAAAAATTACGTCATCCCAGTCTGCCAAGCATTATTGATGTCATTGATGATAAAGATTCGTTTCTGATCGTCATGGATTATATTGAGGGAAATCCGCTCAGCAGTGCACTGGAAGAATCTGGTGCACAGCCTCAGAATCAGGTGATTGCCTGGGCAATACAGCTCTGTGATGTGCTTGGTTATCTCCATGCACAATCTCCGCCGATTATTTATCGTGATATGAAACCATCCAATATTATGTTGAAACCGGACGGAAATCTTACCTTGATTGATTTTGGAACAGCCAGGGAATTTAAGGAAAAGAATCTGGCAGATACTGTTTGTCTGGGAACGATTGGATATGCGGCACCGGAACAGTTCGGCAGAATGGGACAGACGGATGCCAGAACAGACATTTATTGTCTGGGAGCTACGCTATACCACCTGGTGACAGGGCAGGATCCCAGTGCACCACCTTATGAGATAGGTCCGATCCGACAGATCAATCCTGCATTATCCGATGGATTGGAGCGGATTATCCGGAAATGTACCCGGCGGAATCCGGAGGACCGTTACCAGTCCTGCGCTGAACTGATGTATGCATTGAAGCATTATGACGAAATTGATGAGGTATATCAAAAGAAGCAGAAGAAAAAACTGGTAGTGTTTCTGGTTAGTCTGTTTCTGACAGCGGCTTGTGCAGGGATATGTCTGTGGGGATATTTTGGTAGTGAACAGAAAAAAAGTGAAAATTATGATGAAATTTTGAAAGGTGCATTAGATTATCAGGATTATTATCAGGCAATTCTGATAGATCCAACAAGGAAAGAAGCGTATGAGAAACTGAATGATACATTGACGTCAGATCTGATCCTGACAAAAGAAGAAGGTCAGCAGTTGTTGCAGCTGCAAATTGGTCTGGATGAAAAGGACAGTAACGGTTTTTCAAAAAAGCAGGATGTTCTGGCTGAACTAAAGAATTGTAATCCTGAAGGCTATCCGGAAGTATGCTATGAGATTGGAACTTCATTTCTGTTTTTTTATGATGTAAATGTTGACCGTGACCGATATATCAGCGCAAAGAAATGGTTTCAGGAGGCTGTGGATCAATATCCGCTTGCTCAGATTTACTGTGATATCGCAGATTGTCTGGAACTGATCAATCAGTACGATAATGCAAAAGTAAAGCAGACAGATAAAATGTATGATGTTTATCGTCAACTTTGGGAAAAGATACAGGAACTGAAAAGTACTGCAGATCGATTTGGAGATGTTGATGTAAAGCTGCAGCTTTGGACGGAAATAAATGATATGTTGAATGCACAGGTGGTACCGTTCCTGGAAGTGACTCAAGTGAATGAAATAAAAAATCTGCTGGATGATATCCTGAAAGAATCTGATGCGATACATAAATCTGTTATTGTACAGGAAATTAAAAACTTACAGCAGAAAATAATTGAAACAGTGCAAAAAATCGACAGTGTTCAGAAGGAGGCAGGGACATCATGACATATGAAATGTATCAGACTATCTTTTGGCATGCAGGTGTTTTGACAATTATTTTTGCAGTTGGTGATGTACTGCTGTTTGTGATTTTAAAAATTCCGAAAGTGATAGGGCAGCTGAGTGGAAGGACAGCTCGGAAAGGAATTGCAGATATTTGGAAAAAGAATATTCAGACCAGAGGCAGATGTTATAAGAGCTGTGCAGAAAATCAGAATTTTGGAAGCATTGCAGGCGGTATGACAGAATCAGGAAATATACACCGGTTTGGAGAAGCTGTGAATACAGGAGGTATAACACAGAAAATTGCGACATCGGAAACAGGGGAAAAGCTGAAAACTTCCGAGACAATGTTTCTTCCAACACCGAAATATGCAGAAACAATGGTGCTGAATGACGTTGATATGGATGACAATTTTGTCATAGAAGAAATTTGTTTTATCCATACAAAGGAAACAATTGGATAAAAGGGAAAGGGATACCATGAAAAAGAAAAATTTGCAAAGAAAACAAAGGTTTCTGGCTGTTGTTTTGAGTGTAATGCTGTTTGCAGGACTGTTGCCGGGAAGTTTGTCACAGGTACTGGCGGCATCGGATGAATATGAGGACTGCTGTATTGCGGAAGTTGCGGGTGATGAGCCGGATGGAATTTATGAAAGCGAGACGCTGAAAGCAGATCAGAGTCTGGCATTTTCAGAAGAAACGGTAAAACTGGAATATGGTGCCACAGCGTATGGACAGGTAGCAAATGCTGTGGAAAACCAAGATGCGGCAGATGGAAAAGGATATGGAACAGGAGCAGTTACTTATCGGTTGACAGATAATGTTCTGGGTGCACAGATCGATGAGAAGAGTGGAACACTGACGTTTTCTGATGGAAAGACTGGAAGTGTTACAGTCACGGCAAAAAAAGAGGCAGATGAGTGCTACAACGAATGTGAGGCGAGCTACACACTTGTGATTACATATATGCAAGCACCGGATGTTACATACCGGCTGCAGGGACCGCAGAATTCTGTGAATGAAGATGGAACCGCATTACCATTTTCCTATCATGGTGATTCTACGGCTGCATGGTTTACAGATACGGTAACGATTCAGGCACCGGATGGATATCTGATCAGCAGAACAAATTCTTTATCGAGCCGGAACTGGTCAGCATCTATTTCCAGTACAGAAGAAGGCCACAATGAGATATCTTATTATCTGAGAAACAGAAAGAGTGGCGGTATTACAGATGTTCTCACAATTTACAATCTGAAGATTGATCAGGGAAATCCGACAGATCTGCGGATGGAATACCTGACAGAAGAGGCACCTGCTGTATGGAAAGATTCTGTGCTGTATGGAAAAGACGAAATTGCTGTCAGACTTACAGCAAAAGATACCATGTCCGGTCTGAAAGAATTATATTATCAGTATAAGTCAAATGTAATCAGTACTTCCAGCCAGGGAAAAGACTGGACAAAGGTGGATCTGGTATCAGACAAAGTCGAAAAAGTGAACAACGAAGATGGTTCCATAAGTTATGTATTCTGCATTCCGGCGCAATTCCGGGGAAATGTGTCTTTTAAAGCAGTTGATCAGGCAAATCGTGTGACGGAATACTGGGATGACAGGACCGTTGTGGCAGATAATCGCAATCCGCAGGCTATAATTTCCTATACAGCGCAGGGAGACAGTTGTCTGGTTGCAAAAGTGACGAAAGATACAGAAGAGTCACAGGAACGTGCAGATGTACCGGAAGAACAGGTGGATGAAAATACCAGATTTATCTATGATGGTGCAGTTACTGCTTCCGTAGATATGACAGAAGCAAACTTTGAGGCAGAAGATGTCGTTCTTACGGTTTGGAAAGATGGCACAGAAATCTGGAATGGTGCAGTTGCAGAGGCACAGAAGATAGCAAATGACTGTGAAATTTCTGAATGGACTGTAAATAAGGAAAATGATAAAGAATCTCTTGCTATTCAGCTGCTGACAGATGGCGATTATCAGATTGGAATTTCCTATAAAGACCGGTCAGACAACAAGATGCATTATGTTTCCGGTGAGTATGAACAGAAAGAAGGAGAAGCGGTTTATCAGTCAAATATTATTACGATTGACACCACAAATCCGGAGGTAGAAGTATCCTATGATAATAATACCGTCGTGAACCAGCATTATTACAATGCAGGCAGAGTGGCCACCATTAAGGTAACAGACCGCAATTTCCGTCCGTCTGAAACGGACTGGAAGATCACTGCAAAAGACGGAGATTCTGTGATCGATCCGAAAACTGTGGAAAATGGAAATGCAAATGTAGTTGATGATACATATTCTGAGTTGAAAAACTGGTCAGACTGGACACAGGATCCGCAAGATCCTTCTGTATGGTATGCCAAGATTCCTTTTGAGCAGGATGCGTTCTACAACGTATCATTTGCCTGCCGGGATCTTGCAGGCCATGCATTGAAAGAGGATTATGCAGATGCATTTGTCGTTGATACAACAAAAGCACCGCTGGAAAAAATGAAGATTACTTACAGTGAGGAACTTCATACCTGGCAGAAAGTTGTACAGGCAATTACTTTTGGATATTTCAGTTATAAAGATCAGGTAACGGTTACGTTGACCGCGGAAGATGAAATGTCCGGCATTGACTATATTACCTGGACTTATAAACGGGAAAATGGTGCAAGTACGACAAAAAATGTGAGTGAGCGGACGGAGACAATTACCCGTGATCAGATTACTTACAGCAAACGGGGAAAACAGGCGGTTGCAGGCTTTACATTAAAAGCCACAGATGCAGAGCAGTTCCGTGGTGCCGTTTCTTTCACTGCAACAGATATGGCCGGTAATACCAGTGAGATAAAAGCGGATGCGCAGAGAATCAATATCGTAGATAATATCTCTCCGGAGCGTACGGTATCTTACTCACCTGCAAAACAGGTGGTTGATGCCGCAACCGGATTGCAGAAAACGTCTTATCAGTATGAACAGGAAGGAACAGATTCTGTATTATATTATGATAGAGATGTGACTGTGACCTTCCGGATCGAGGAAGCCAATTTTTATACAGAAGATGTCATTATTGCCGTGAATGGAGAAAAACGGGTACCGGATCGGTGGATCCAGAATGGGGATGTATGGACAGGAACCATGACATTGAGCGGAGATGGCGATTATTATGTGACCATGGATGATACGGATCGCTCCGATAATAAGATGCATTCCTATCGGTCTGAAAAAATTGTCATTGACACAACAGCACCTGTCATCCATGTGACTTATGGCAATCAGGATGTGAAAAGAACAGAAGGATCACGCCTGTATTTTGACCGCACACAGACAGCAACGATTCAGATTACAGAGCATAACTTCCGGGCAGACGATGTGGCAGCAGAAGTGACGGCTGTTGATGTAACCGGCAGAAACGTTGCCGTGGCAGACTATGCGGCATATTTATCCAATCGTGGTAACTGGAAGAAGGACGGCGATGTTTATACAGCAACCATCACGTATCCGGTGGATGCAAATTATACATTTGATATCTCCTACCATGATCTTGCATTGAATGAAGTGGCAGATTATATATCGGATCTGTTTACCGTAGATCAGACAGTACCGGATAATCTGAGTATTTCATACAGCGAAGGTGTGCAGCAACAGCGGGTAGGCGTGACACCATTCCGTTATTATAATCAGATGATGACGGTTACGATCGCCGGTGAGGATGCAACGTCCGGTATCGAACATTTTGTATATAATTATCGAAATGCAAGTGGTGTCAGTGCTGTCAATGCACAGTTGCTGGAGGCTGCGATCGAAAAAGCAGAAGTCATACAGAATGGCAGACTTTTTACAGCCAGATTTACAATACCAGAATATGTCTTACAGGGAAGGAATCAGTTTAACGGAACCGTGGATTTTGAAGCCTATGACTATTCCGATAATAAGTCCGGGCTGAATGACAGTGAGCGTATTGTCGTGGATAATCTCGTTCCGACAGTATCCGTCACTTATAATGATCCGGTCCGGGAAGTAAATGGAATTGCATATTATGCAGGCGATATCGATGCAACGGTTGAAATCCATGAGGCAAATTTCTATGCGGAAGATGTTCAGATCTCAGTAGCAAAAGACGGTCAGAGTGGATATGGTATCAATGCAAACTGGACAGAGAACAGCGCAGATGTCCATACCAGAACCTTCCGCCTGAGTGAGGACGGAGATTATCTGCTCACAGTAAATTATACAGACCGATCCGGAAACCGTATGGAGTCCTATACATCCGGACAGCTGACCATCGACACACAGCATCCGGGTATTTATGTATCCGGACTGCAGGCAGATTCAGCAAATAAAGAAGAACCGTATGGATTTACACTGACGGTCAGCGACAGCGCAGACAATCTGCTGGCAGGCGATATTGTCCCGGTTCTGACAGCTGTAACCTGTGATGAGAGTGGAAACTATACAACACAGGAAGTCGAACTTCCGGCTCCGGAAATGACAGAGAATCAGCAGTCTTATCAGATTCAGGTAGAAAATCTGGAAGCCGATGGTATCTACACGTTGTCCTGTAAAGCAAAAGATATGGCGGATCAGGAATATGATCGGATGACACTGGAAGATGAACAGGAATACGAGACGGTGACATTTTCTGTAAACAGAAACGGTTCCACATTCCGGGTAGACGAAGATACTGCCGATTTACTGGATCAGTATTATGTCTATCAGGTTCTGCAGGATGTTGTGATCGAGGAAATCAATACCAATCCGATTGAACATTATGCAGTAAAAATGAACGGAAAAGTACTGACAGAGGGGACTGATTATACCACAAGCGTGACATCGGCAGATGGTACATGGAGTGTCAGAACCTACTCTGTGAAGAAGGAACTGTTTGCTGAGGAAGGAGAATATCATCTGGTGGTTGAATCTGTGGACAAGACAGATACTGCTGCTTACAGCGACGTAAAAAATCTGAAGCTGGCCTTTGTGGTAGATCAGACGGCTCCGGTAGTTGTATTCAGCGGACTGGAGAGCGGTGGACGTTACGAGGCACAGGAACAGACGGTAACGGCTGTCCCGACGGACGACGGCGGAAAATTAAAAACGTTCCAGGCAGTAGTGACGGATAAAAAAGGCGAACAGAAAGAAACGCTGATTACATTGGAAGGAGACGAGTTGGAAACATATCTGGCAGAGCATGATGGAAGGATCAGCTTTGAAATCCCGGAAGGATTGGAACAGCAGGTAACTGTTTCCTGCAGTGATCATGCGGTAAAAGAAGATGGAAGTACCAATACATATAATCAAACATTTGACAATGTAACGGTATCTACCAGTAAAATGATTATTTTCTTCGCAAACAAACCGTTATTCTACGGTGTCATTCTTGTATGCTGCGCGGCAGCAGCCGGTGTGATCGGTTTTGTTATCTGGAAGAAAAAGAAAAAAGTGAAAAAAGAAGAAGCGTAAGAAAAACACATATTAGTCACATATTTTACGAATATTCAACACATTTTTTCTGTACACTTACTCCATAAGTGATTTTGGATTGAAGGAGGAAGTGTTTTGATTGAAATCAGTCATCTTACAAAAAAATATGGCGCCAATGTGGCGGTAAATGATCTGAGTCTGACGTTGGAACCGGGTAATATCTACGGTTTTCTCGGACCAAACGGGGCTGGAAAGTCCACAACCATGAATATCATTACCGGTTACATTGGCGCATCGTCCGGTGAGGTAAAAATCAACGGATATGATATTAATAAAAATCCGGAGGAGGCAAAAAAATGTATCGGTTATCTGCCGGAGATTCCACCGGTATACGGAGATATGAAGGTTCTGGAATATCTGAAATTTGTGGCAGAACTGAAAAAACTGGATTCACATACCCGCAATGCAGATATCAGTCAGGTGATGGATCTGACAAAACTGCATGAAATGAAAGACCGTCTGATCCGGAATCTGTCCAAAGGATACCGTCAGCGTGTGGGGTTAGCACAGGCATTACTCGGCATGCCTGAGATCATTATTTTGGATGAGCCGACGGTGGGACTGGATCCGAAGCAGATTATTGAGATTCGCGATCTGATCCGCTCTTTGAAAGAAAAACATACTGTAATTCTGAGTTCCCATATTTTGCAGGAGATCAGTGCCGTGTGCGATCATGTGTTTATTATTTCAAAAGGAGCCTTGGTTGCCAGCGATTCTATGGAACATCTGGAAAGCCGTATGAGCGGTGCCCAGCAGCTGGACGTGGTAGTGCGTGGCACGAAAGAACAGCTGGAAGAACTTCATACACTGGATGGTGTGCAGGAGTGTAGGATCGTCCGGGAAGTTCCGGAGGAATCTGCGGAGTCTTCGGAAAATGATCTAACAGATGCGGCAGAAACCTCGGATTCTGATGCCGGAGAAAGGAACGACGAAGCAGCAGAATTTCATCTTTCTCTTATTGCCGGAGAAAACTGTGATCTGCGCGAGACGGTATTCCGTTATTGCGTGGAACATGATGTGGTATTGTTGGAACAAAAAGTTAATACGAAGACACTGGAAGATGTATTCCTGGAGCTGACTGGAAATGAGGAGGTGCGTGAGGCATGATCGCAATATTAAAAAGAGAGCTGAAGGCATACTTTACATCCGTGATCGGATGGATTTTCATGGCAGCATTTTTCTTTGTGTTTAATTTATATTTTGTAGCTAACAACCTGATTTACGGAACACCGTATCTTTCCTATTCCCTGAATAATGTGGCATTTGTATTGCTGATCATTATTCCAATCCTGGCAATGCGCAGCATGTCAGATGATCGCAGGACGAAAACAGATCAGTTGCTGTATACATCACCGGTTTCTGTTCCGAAAGTAATTCTCGGTAAGTTTCTGGCTCTGGTACTGGTGTTTTCTATCGTAGTCGGAGCTATCTGTCTGTGCCCGTTGCTGCTGTCTCGGTTTGGCAGCATACCGATGGCGGAGAGCTATGCTGCCATCCTCGGTCTGTGGCTGTACGGCTGCCTGTCCATCTCCATCTGTGTCTTTGTCTCTTCTTTGACAGAGAGTCAGGTGATTGCAGCAGTATTATCTTTTGCGTTACTGTTTATCGGCTATATGATGGAGGGAATCACAAGCATTATTTCCTCCAGTGGAAATACACTGACGAAAGTGCTGAACTGTCTGTCTACTTCCAGTGCACTGAATAATTTCAGTAACGGTATGCTGGATGTGGCCGGAATTATTTACTATGTCAGTGGTACGTTGCTGTTTCTGTTCCTGACCTGTCAGGTGGTACAGAAGCATCGCTGGTCTGTAAGCGCAAAGAAGATCCGTCGTGGTGTATTTAATTCCAGTTTTGTAGTGATCGGAATTGCCGTTGCAGTAGCAGTAAATGTATTTGCCGGACAGCTTCCGGAAAAAGTAAAAAGTGTGGATCTGACCACACAGAATCTGTATACACTGACGGATGACAGTGTAAAACTGATAAACAATCTGAAACAGGATGTGACATTGTATGTACTTTCAGCAGAGAACAGTGCGGATGATACCGTGGTTCGTACACTGGAAAACTATGAAGATGAATCTTCCCATATTAAAGTGGAGTATGTAGATCCTGCAGTTTCACCGAATTTCTATTCTTCTTATACAGATTCTGCACCATCAGATGGAAGTATCATTGCAGTCAGCGGAGAAAAATCGAAGGTAATAGATGCCAGCGATCTGTATGAGTATTCCGTGGATTATTCTACTTACACGCAGACAAAATCTGCTTACGATGGAGAAGGTCAGCTGACGAGTGCCATTAGTTATGTCACCAGTGATAATCAACCGAAGGTGTATGTGATCACCGGTCACGGGGAGTCTTCGCTGGACAGCAGTTTTCAGTCTGCCCTGGAGAAAATGAATATTTCGGTGGAAGAACTGACATTATTGCAGCAGGATGCAGTTCCGGATGATGCAGAAGGAATCATTATCAACGGACCGACAGCGGATTTTTCCGCAGATGATGCAGCAAAAATCAGTGCTTATCTGGCTGGAGGCGGTAAAGCAGTGATTACGACAGCTTATAATAAAACAGCAGATACACCGAATTTTGACAGCGTTCTGGCTGCTTATGATATCAGTGTAACAAGCGGAATGGTAATGGATTCTGACAATACACACTATTATCAGTATCCGTTCTATTTGCTGCCGGATGTCAAGAGTGCAACACAGACTTCAAAAGTAGACAAATATGTATTTCTGCCCTATGCACAGGCATTGAGCAATACCGGAGAGCATCCGGATACATTGGAGTGGACAGATTTGCTGACATCTTCTGACAGTGCCTATATCAAAACGGACGTGGCGAATATCCGTTCCATTGAAAAAGAAGCAACAGATCAGAGTGGTCAGTTTACATTGGCAGCGAACGTGACTGATAGTGAGACAGGAGCAGATATTACCATCGTGGGATCTTCTCTGGTATTCACCCAGGATGCGGATTCCGTCGTTGCCGGACAGAATCTTGCACTGTTCAAAGGCATTTTCAGTGGTACATCTGCTGCAGAATCCGCAGTTTCTATTGATGCAAAACAGTATACCTATTCGAATCTGTCTGTAAACCAGTCCGTTGCGATCATGAGTGAAACATTGCTGGTTATGGTGCTTCCAATCGTATTGATTGTAGCAGGTATTGTAATCTGGTATCGCAGACGGCGTGCATAATAGGAAAGGAACGGACTGTTTTATGAGAAAAAAACAATGGATCCTTTTATTGGTGGTCTTGGCTGCCTTTGTGGCGGCCACTGCCGGTATGAGAGGGTATCAGAATAAGCAGGACAAAAAAGAAGCACAGAAGGAAGAGGCGGAGAAAGTTTACGCATTGCAGTTTTCTTCAGATGATGTTACCGGAATTGCTTACGAAAAAGATGGTGAGTGGCTGGCATTTACAAAAAACGATGCTACATGGCACTGTGAGTCGGACACGGCGGCAGTTATTGACGGTGACAAGATGAAAACAATGCTGTCCTCTCTTGGAAGTATGACAGCGGACAATACCGTAGAAAGCCCGGCAGATATCGCACAGTACGGGTTGGATGAGCCATCCATGCAGGCAATTCTTACGTTTGCTGATGGAAGTGAAAAAACACTTACTTTTGGCAGCACAAATGCAATCATTGGCGGAACATATGTACAGATCAGTGATGATGCCAATGTGTATCTCGTTGGAAGCAGTTATGTCAATACAACACTGAATAAGAGTGTGGATGATTTGACCGTAGATGAAACGGAAGATGCAACAGATACTACAGAAAATACGACGGGTGATCAGACAGATGTACAAAGTGATGACACCAGTGAAAATAGCAGTGATGGTTCTGATATATCCATAGATGGTGTTGAGTAGTAAGGACAGGAAATAAAGAGGAATATGAAATTTTGAAATAATGAAATTTCAAAAGCAGAAAACAGGATTTCCCGGATACAAAAAAGAGACAGGAAGCAAAATAGAGGATGAGGTGTCTCCTCAAAGTTTGTTTTGTTTCCTGTCCCTTTTTATTGGCTTTTTTGTGTTATTTATCCGCTGGTTTCTTTGTATCTGTATCAGCAGGATGGGGTTCGTCTGATGTCATATGATACTTCGTATCTTTTCTGATTAAACGGTAGATAAAGGAATATGCCCAGAGCAGTACCGGAAGAACGATGGTTGCATAGACAGCTGCTTTCAGCAGATTGATGCACTGCTCACTGCCGATGAGTGCCAGTACCAGCGTGGATACATAGAGTCCGGCCAGGGCAATGACACCGATGAGAGCGGTGATCTGTTTTAGTTTTTTCATATCGTAAATTCTCCATTTCTATTTCTTTTGCATAAACATAGCTTAGCTTATTCCAGCGGTTGCGTCAAGAGTTCCGAACTTTGCAATGTGGGATTAAATGCGTCTTCAATCCGGCAGATCGGTTTGAAGTCCGGTACATAATTCTGGGGAAGTTCCCTTGGCGTCATGCCTGTGATGTCACGGAATACCCGGTTAAAGTGACGGATCGTGTCAAAGCCACATCGGGAGGCAACTTCAGTCACAGACAGTTTCTGTGTGGGATCCTGCAGCATGGCGATGGCATGTTCCAGCCGCACTGTGTTCAGATATCTGGAAAATGTCATGCCGGAAATCTTGCGGAAAAACCTCGAAAAATAAGGCTCGGAAAGTCCCATGAAAGAAGCCGCATCCGAAAATGTGATGTAACAGTAATTCCTTTCGATTTCTGTCAGTAGATTTTTGTAATTGGAGATGGAAGAATGTTCCGGCTGGGCGGTCATTGGTACGGTTGCCTCTTCCCGAAAGATCCGGATCATAAGCTGGAGGAGCAGCAGGCAGGTCTGCTGTTCGAAAAACGGTCTGCGTTGCTGCAGTTCTTCCTGAATCTGCGAGAACACGTGCAGAATATCATAGTCAGTGGATAATTTTGCACAACAGAGCTGGCAGCAGTTGGTCAGACTTGCAGTGAGTGCGGCATCAAATAATGTGATGGCGGTGATACTATCCGGATCACTTTTAATATAGTGGATTTCACCACTGCCAAGAAAGATGGCATCGCCTTCGGTCAGCAGATATTCCTGATGGTTATGGGAGACGGTGGCTTGCCCCTGCTCCACACAGATCAGTTCGTTCTCCAGATGCCAGTGTGGAAGATTGTGCAGATTGCGATAGCGGCCGGTCCAGACCCGTTCTGTTCCGTTGTAAGCTCTTTTCTCAAAATTTGCAAGCATCGATACGATTTCCCTCCGAATACATTTTCCCATAGATTAGCCAAAATGCGCAAAAGTGTATGTTGTGTGTTGCATGATACGCATCCCGTGGTATGAATGCCGATGACATTTATACCTGTTTTGGCAGATCTGTTTTTGTAAATTACTATTATTGTAACTGACAAGATAATAAATGTCTATAAATTGGATAATAATTTTCTTTTGCTTTTGACAGAAATGTTTTATGATAAGAACATAAGAAAATGATACGAAAACATAGTGATGGAGGGGGAAACAGATGGAACGTGAAAAAATTGCAGAGGTGATCCGATCCGGAAAGGCAGTACTTGGTATGGAATTTGGCTCCACCAGGATCAAAGCAGTTCTGGTAGATCCGGAGGGCAATCCAATCGCATCCGGCAGTCACGGTTGGGAGAACCGCCTTGAAAATCAGATTTGGACCTACAGTCTGAAGGATATCCGGGAAGGATTGCAGGACTGTTATGCGGGACTGAAACAGGATGTAAAGGAAAAATATGGCGAGACACTGACACAGCTTGCTGCCATGGGTTTCAGTGGTATGATGCATGGATACATGGCATTTGATAAAGACAATGAACTTCTGGTACCGCTCCGTACATGGAGAAATACGATGACAGAGGATGCGGCAAAAGAACTGTCGGAACTGCTTTCTTTTAATATCCCGCAGCGCTGGAGCGTGGCACATCTGTATCAGGCAATTTTAAATAAAGAGCCACATGTGGCTGAAATCCAGTATGTGACGACGCTGGCTGGTTATATCCACTGGATGCTGACCGGAGAAAAAGTCGTAGGTGTCGGAGAAGCATCCGGTATGTTCCCGATTGATTCCACGCAGAATGACTATGATCAGAGCATGGTCGATAAATTTGATGCATTATTACAGGAACAGGGCGTGGCATTGAAACTGCGGGAAATCTTCCCTGAGGTACTGGTAGCGGGCGAGCAGGCAGGCATTCTTACGGAAACAGGTGCGGCATGGTTGGATCCGTCCGGTGATCTGGAAGCAGGTATTCCGCTTTGTCCGCCGGAAGGAGATGCAGGCACTGGAATGACAGCGACCAACAGTGTGGCAGTCCGTACCGGAAACGTATCTGCAGGTACCAGTGTATTTGCTATGGTTGTTCTGGAACAGGCACTTTCTAAATATTATGAAGAGATTGATATGGTGACCACACCGGACGGAAAGCCAGTGGCAATGGTTCATTGCAACAACTGTACGTCTGACCTGAATGCATGGGTCGGACTGTTTGGGGAAGCCATGGAAGCTTTCGGAGTGAAACCGGATATGGATACACTTTACGGAACACTGTACCGTAAAGCGTTAGAAGGCGATGCAGACTGTGGCGGTCTTCTTGCATACAATTATTTTTCGGGCGAGAGTATTACCGGATTTGAAGAGGGACGTCCGCTGTTTGTCCGCAGACCGGACAGCAAGTTCAGTCTGGCAAACTTTATGCGGGTGCATCTGATGACTTCCCTCGGTGCCCTGAAAGTGGGTATGGATATTCTGGTAAAAGAAGAGCAAGTGCAGATTGACAAGATGCTGGGCCATGGTGGTCTCTTCCTGACCAAAGGGGTAGGACAGCGAATTATGGCAGCTGCAATGCAGACTCCGGTGTTCGTAATGGAGACAGCCGGTGAGGGCGGTGCATGGGGAATTGCAATTCTTGCATCGTATATGCAACAGAAAGCGGAAGGTGAGACACTTCCGGAATATCTGAATGCAAAAGTATTCCATGGCGAGGAAGGCAGTGTGATACAGCCGGATGCAGCCGATGTGGAAGGATTTGAACAGTTTATGACAGATTATAAAAAGGGTCTTGCCATTGAGCGTGCGGCAGTAGAACAGCTGCGATAAAAAATACGATAAGTCAGATCGTAAATTTTGATCATTTTGTATAGACACAGGAGTGGAAGATAGGAGGATTTTATCATGCTGGAGAAATTAAAGAAACAGGTTTATGAGGCAAATATGATGCTTCCTAACTATGGACTTGTGACATTTACCTGGGGAAATGTCAGTGGCATTGACCGTGCATCGGGTCTGTTTGTTATCAAACCGAGCGGAGTAGAATATGATCTGCTGACACCGGAGGATATGGTTGTTGTTGACTTGCAGGGTAATAAAGTAGAAGGACGCTATAATCCTTCTTCCGATACGGCTACTCATGTGGTACTTTACAATCGTTTCCCGGAGATTGGCGGTATTGTACATACCCATTCTTCCTGGGCAACAAGCTGGGCACAGGCGGGGCGTGATATTCCATGTTATGGAACCACGCATGCGGATTATATTTACGGGGAAGTTCCATGTGTCCGCAATCTGACCCAAAAAGAGATTGACGAGGCATATGAATACAATACGGGTGTGCTGATCGCAGATGAGTTTGAACGTCGTGGCAAAGATTACACCGCTGTCCCGGCGGTATTGTGCAAGAATCATGGTCCGTTTACCTGGGGTAAGGATGCTCATGAGGCAGTGCACAATGCAGTCGTTCTGGAAGAAGTGGCAAAGATGGCAGCTCGCTGTGAAATGATCAATCCGCAGAATCAGCCGGCGCCGCAGGAACTGCAGGACAAGCATTACTACCGCAAACATGGTGCAAATGCCTACTATGGACAGGGGAATGTTGAAAAATAGGATTTGTGAAAAATATAGCAGATATGTTATGCAACAATTACAATTTTCAGAATGAAAAATACAGGATTTAAATAAGTAGAAGTATTTTACAAGGAGGAATATAATTATGATTCAGCAGAAAAATTATAAGTTTTGGTTTTGTACCGGTTCTCAGGATTTATACGGAGATGAATGTCTCGCTCATGTGGCCGAGCATGCAAAAATCATCGTAAATGCACTGAATGCATCCGGAAATCTTCCATATGAAGTTGTCTGGAAACCGACTCTGATCACAAACGCACTGATCCGTCAGACATTTAACGAGGCAAATAACGATGAAAACTGTGCCGGTGTCATCACGTGGATGCATACATTCTCACCTGCAAAATCATGGATCCTTGGTCTGCAGGAGTACAGAAAACCGCTGCTTCACCTGCACACACAGTTCAACCGTGAGATTCCATATGATACGATCGACATGGATTTCATGAATGAGAACCAGTCTGCACACGGTGACCGTGAGTATGGTCATATTTTCAGCCGTCTTGGTATGGAGCGTAAAATCGTAGTAGGATATTGGGAAGATGAAGCAGTTCAGAAAAAAATCGGTTCCTGGATGCGTACCGCAGTTGGTATTGTAGAAAGCAGCCATGTCCGTGTAATGAGAATTGCAGATAATATGAGAAATGTTGCCGTTACTGAGGGTGACAAAGTAGAAGCACAGATTAAATTCGGCTGGGAAGTAGATGCTTACCCGGTAAATGAGATTGCAGAGGCAGTTGCAGCAGTTTCCCAGGCTGATATCGATACACTGGTAGAGGAATATTACAGCAAGTATCAGATCCTGTTAGAAGGAAGAGATGAGAAAGAATTCCGTAAACATGTAGAAGTACAGGCTGGCATTGAGATTGGATTTGAACGTTTCCTGGAGGAGAAAAACTATCAGGCCATCGTTACGCATTTCGGAGATCTGGGTGCATTAAAACAGCTGCCGGGACTGGCTATCCAGCGTCTGATGGAAAAAGGATACGGATTTGGCGGAGAAGGTGACTGGAAGACAGCCGCAATGGTCCGTGTCATGAAGATTATGACTCAGGGCATGAAAGATGCAAAAGGAACTTCCTTTATGGAAGATTATACTTATAATCTGGTTCCGGGAAAAGAAGGCATACTGGAAGCACATATGCTGGAGGTCTGCCCGAGTATTGCAGATGGTCCGATCAGCATCAAGGAGCAGCCACTTTCCATGGGTGACAGAGAAGATCCTGCCCGTCTGGTATTTACGGCAAAGACTGGTCCGGGTATTGCAACTTCCCTGATTGACCTGGGCGATCGTTTCCGTCTGCTCATCAACGATGTGGACTGCAAGAAAACAGAAAAACCGATGCCGAAGCTTCCGGTTGCAACTGCATTCTGGACACCGCAGCCGAATCTGATCACAGGTGCGGAAGCATGGATCCTCGCAGGTGGTGCGCATCATACTGCATTCTCTTACGATCTGACAGCAGAGCAGATGGGAGACTGGGCAGATGCTATGGGTATTGAAGCTGTTTACATTGACAAAGATACAACCATCCGCCAGTTAAAGAACGAACTGCGTTGGAATGCACTTGCTTACAGAAAGTAGGAAGTCGAAGGCACATCCTCGCGGAGCGTTTATCTCAGTCGGAGATTGTACTCCCCCTGAGAAAGACTTGTTATTACTCACCACTTGCAGAAGTGGGAGTCTTCTCGACTGAGATAAAAAATACCGTCACCGGTCAGCAGATCAGTGGCGGTATCTTTTCGTGGGAAAGAGAGAACTTTCTCACAATAATAGGGGAGGATAAGTTAAAAAACTTGTCTTTTGTGCCGGAAAGCCGGCCCGGCGGCAAACTGTATGGGGGTAATTCAAGTCGAATCTGCCGCCTGTTTAAAGTGTAACCACAGGCAGCAGATTTATTCAAAAAAATTCAGTTTACAAACACTGTGTATATGAGGTATACTAAAACATGCAGTAAATCGCACTTATGAATAAAAAATAAAAGGTGGTAAAAATAATGGGATTATTACAGGATTGGCAGGCAATTGCCTTTAATGAAAAAGCAGACAGGGGTCAGCTGCAGAATTTCTGGAGCCGCTACTTCGCAATCGAGAAAAGTGTATATGAGAAACTTCTCTCCAATCCGGATGAAGCAGTAGAAGGAACTGTCAAAGAACTGGCAGAGCGTTTCGAGATCGAAGTAATGGCTATGGTAGGATTTCTGGATGGTATCGACGAGAGTCTTGTTACTCCGAACAACCTGGAAGATCTGACAGAAGATTCTCATGTGAGTCTTGCTTTCGATAAAGAAAAATTATACAAAAACATGGTAGAAGCAAAGGCTGACTGGTTATACGAGCTTCCACAGTGGAAAGAGATCTTCTCTGAGGAGAAATTAAAACAGTTATACACAGAGCAGAAGAAATCCGGCACTGTTGTAAAAGAAACAAAAGTATATCCGAACGATCCGTGTCCATGCGGAAGCGGTAAGAAATACAAAAAATGCTGTGGCAGAAATAAATAATAAAAAAATGTAGATTTTTGTGATCTGTGGTGGAGTAACCTCTGCCACAGGTTTTTTATTTTCATACACAATAACATACTTTCTTGTATAAAAAGAATAAAAATGCGCACACTTTCTTCGTATGAAAGAAAAAGGAGGAAGTTGCCATGACGCAATTGAATTGTTCTGTAACAAGCTGCCTGTATAATCAGGATCATTATTGTTCCAAAGATGATATCACTGTGGGAGGTTCTAATGCAAAACGAACCAGTGATACCTGCTGTGAGAGCTTTCGTGAGAGAAACGGAAGTATGTGTAATTCTACCGGGCAGGCCAGCAGTACCGTAGATATCGACTGCGAGGCGACAAGCTGCGTACACAATTGTGGGTGTAAATGCTGTGCAGACAGCATTGGTATCGGCGGTGGCAGTCAGGCCTGCCATTGTAAAGATACCGAATGTGCAGATTTTTGCTGTAAGTAATGCGATATGAGATTACAGAACAGGAAGAAAATCATTAAAATGTCGAGAAATGTCGACGAAATTTTCCTATATTTGTTTGACTTTTGGGAAAAATGTCTGGATGCTTGTCATTCAGGCATTTTTTTTGCTGTCCGGGCGGAAATACCTATTGATTTTTAGGGATAAATGTTTTACTATTTATATAAAAGTGGGTGAAAGTGGTGCAAAAGGGTAGAAAGTGGATAAGGTGGATAACTTTGTGGATAACCAAAGCACCGTTTTGATAGAACGGAAGGCAGGTGTTTTCAATGGGACGCGGATTTAAGGGCGAATACAATCATACCGTAGATGCCAAGGGCAGACTGATTGTGCCGGCAAAATTCCGCGAAGCTCTGGGAGAAACATTTGTAGTGACAAAGGGTCTGGATGGCTGCCTGTTTTTGTATCCGAATGAGGAGTGGGCGATCATAGAGACAAAATTCCGGGAACTCCCTTTGACAACGAAAGATGCACGTAAACTGTCAAGATTTTTCTTCGCCGGTGCAGCTGACTGTGAAGTGGACAAACAGGGTCGAATACTGTTGCCCGCTGTTTTGCGCGATTTTGCGGCAATCGGAAAAGAAGTTGTGTTAGTCGGAGTTCTGAACCGGGTGGAAATCTGGAGTAAGGAACGCTGGCTGGGCGAGAATGAGTATGAAGATATGGATGAGGCGGCAGAACATATGGCAGCGTTGGGATTAAGTATATAGCTGCACAGAAAATGGTTGTCTGCTTTATCACAGGAAAGTAGATTTTTAAGGAGGAATGCGATAAATGGATTTTTCGCATGTGTCGGTTTTGCTGAAAGAAACCGTAGGAAATCTGATCACTGATCCGAATGGTATTTATGTAGACGGTACGTTGGGCGGCGCCGGGCACAGTTATGAAATATGCAGCCGGCTGTCTGAGCAGGGACGTCTGATCGGGATCGATCAGGATGCGGACGCAATTGCAGCAGCGACCAAGAGGCTGGAGCCTTTCAAAGATAAAGTGACGATCATAAGAAGCAATTATTGTGAGATGCCGGCAAGACTCCGAGAGATCGGTATTCAGAATGTAGACGGTATTATGTTGGATCTCGGGGTTTCTTCCTATCAATTGGATGAACCGGCAAGGGGGTTTACCTATAAGGATGAACATGCACCGTTGGACATGCGGATGGATCAGCGTCAGGCTATGACAGCAAAAGATATTCTGGCAGAATATAGCGAACAGGAACTTTACCGGATGATCCGCGATTATGGAGAGGATAAGTTTGCGAAAAATATTGCAAAGCATATTGTTCAGGCCAGACAGGAAGCACCCATCGAGACAACGGGTCAGTTAAATGAAATCATCCGGGCGGCAATTCCGGCAAAAGTCCGGGCTACAGGAGGACATCCTGCAAAGCGCACGTATCAGGCGATCCGTATTGAGTTGAACCATGAGCTGGATGTACTGGAGAATTCACTGGATGAGATGATCCGGATGCTGAATCCGGGAGGAAGGTTATGTATCATTACATTCCATTCACTGGAAGATCGCATCGTAAAGACGAATTTTAAGAAAAATGAAAATCCATGTACCTGTCCACCGGATTTTCCGGTGTGTGTATGCGGAAAAAAATCATTGGGGAAAATGCTGACACGCAAACCGATTCTCCCATCGGAGGAAGAACTGGAATATAACAAACGTTCAAAAAGTGCAAAACTGCGTGTGTTTGAGCGGAGATAAAAGAAACAGATAATTATTAAAACAGAAGGTGTATAAGAAAATGGAAAGTAGAGACAGACATTATCGTCGGGATTCGTATATTGAAGGCAATGTAGTCAGACAAAGAGAGAGTGTGCCGGGCAGAAGTGTACAGCCGGCAGAAAAAACAAGAGAACAGCTGCATCAGGAGCGTATGAGAAAAAATGCGGCCCGCCAGAATCAGCAGAGAGCCATGGCAATGGATCGCGGATATGTAGCATTTCTTGCAGCTGCAACGGTTGTCTGTTTTCTGGTCTGTGCCATTTTTATCTATCTGCAGTCAGATGTGACCACCAGAATGGCAAATATTGCATCGATTGAGAGCCAGATTGCCGAGGTAAAGGCAGATAATGTGGCAGCAGAGAAACGTCTGGAGACTACCATGAATCTGGATCAGATCAAGGAAGCAGCCAAAAATCTGGGACTGATCATGCCGGGGAGTGAGCAGGTTCGTTACTATTCTGTGGAAAACAGTGATTATATGAATCAATATGGGGAAATTCCATCTAACTAATGTACTCTCGGAGGAGATAGAATGAGACCCGGAAGACGAAAAAAAATTAAAAAGACAGAAAAGACATACAAATTTCTCACCAGAATGAAAGGAAAAATGCTGTTTGTATTTTTTATTATCATAGCAGTTCTGATCGCACTGGTGGGACGTTTGGCATATATACAATTAAAAAGCGGGGACAGGTATGCAAGAATTATACTGAACCAGCAGGAATACAGCAGTAAGACGATACCGTTCCGCAGGGGTGACATTGTAGATAGAAAGGGGACCGTCCTGGCGACGAGTACAGATGTTTACAATGTCATTTTAGATTGCAGTGTTCTGACATCCAGGGAACAGTATTTGGAGCCGACCATCGCGGCAATGGTGCAGTGTTTTGGCGTAGACGAAACAGAACTTCGGGCATACGTCAGTGAAAATCCGAAAAAGCGTTATTATAAAGTCATGGACAAGCTGCCTTACGAAGAAATCGCGCAGTTTGAGGATTTACAAAATGACGAAAAAAATGGGAAAAATATCAAGGGTGTGTGGTTTGAGAAAGAATATATCAGGGAGCATCCGTATGATACGTTGGCAAGTACACTGCTTGGGTTTACGACATCCGGTAATGTTGGAATTGGCGGGCTGGAGGATTATTATAATGAGACACTCAATGGAGTGGACGGAAAAGAATATGGTTACGTAAATGATGATTCCAACTATGAAATCAAGGTAAAAGAGGCTGCGGATGGTAATACATTGGTGTCAACCATTGATGCAAACCTGCAGTCTATCACAGAAAACAAAATTGCAGAATTCAATAATGCGATGAAGGACGGTCAGAATGAGGGTGCCAAAAATATCGGTGTTATCATGATGGATCCGAACACAGGAGAAGTGTTGGCTATGGCGACAAACCGTACATACAGCCTTCAGAATCCCTGGAATCTGGATACGTTGCGTTACCTTTCCGCAGATGAGAGCACAAAGGCGATTCATCAGGCAGAACGTATAGAATTAAAGAAATACTATGATACAGATACCATTGATGCAATGACGGAAGAAGCGTGGAATGCTGCCTTAAGTGAACATTACACGGAGGATCAGTTAAGCAATATACGGAATACGGCACAGTTAAATCAGGTATGGAATAATTTCTGTATTTCTTCCACTTATGAACCTGGATCTACGGCAAAACCTTTTACGGTGGCTACCGGACTGGACAGCGGAACCCTGACCGGTAATGAGACTTATTACTGTGATGGTGGAGAGACGATTTCCGGACATCATATCAGTTGTATCAAGCGGGCAGGCCATGGGGTTGAAACAATTCAGCAGTCATTGGAGAATTCCTGTAATGATGCGTTGATGCAGATGTCTTATGCCATCGGGCCAGCTAATTTCAGCCGGTATCAGCACATTTTTAATTTTGGCTTAAAGACAAATATTGATCTTCCGGGAGAGGCACGGACAGATTCTCTGATTTATCCGGAAGATCAGCTGAGTACTATCAATCTTGCAACGAATTCTTTCGGACAAAGTTACAATGTTACGATGGTCCAGATGATAACAGGTTACTGCTCTCTGATCAATGGTGGAAAATATTATCAGCCGCATATGGTATCCAAAATTACTGATGCAAACGGAAATACAGTTCAGAATATTGAGCCGACGCTGATCAAAGAGACTATATCCGAGGAGACATCGGCTACGATCCGTCAGTATCTGCAGGGGGTCATTGTCAATGGATCCGGTAAAAAAGCGAAAGTGGACGGTTATTCTATGGGTGGAAAAACCGGTACTGCGCAGAAATTACCGCGTTCAGCCAGAAAATACCTGGTATCTTTTATAGGTTCCGTGCCGGCAGATAATCCGCAGGTAGCGATTTACGTTGTTGTAGATGAAGCAAATTCCGAAGATCAGGCACACAGTTATTATGCACAGAGCATTGCGCGGGAAATTCTGAAGGAAGCATTACCATATCTCGGTATTTATCCGGATGAGGAACTGACGGGTGTCAACGAAGGTGTTGGTATTACCGGAGAGGGCATTCAGGTAGAACAGACACCAGAGTCCATGGACAGTGAAGTGCCGACAGAGGCACCACAGTCTGCAGAAGGAGAGCCTTCCGGGCAATAAGAAAATACATGCATAGAGAGTAGTTTTCCGGAATAGGATACATAATAATCGATCTGTGTTCCGGGGGGGACTATGCAGCATCTGAAGTTATATCAGAAAGGAAAAATTGTATTCCTTTTTTTCGCGGTTACCGCAATCCTGACGGCTGCCTGCGGAAGACTGGCGTATCTGATGATCGTTCAGTCAGATTATTATGGAAAAAAGGCCCAGGCACTACACGAAAGAGAACGCAGCATCAAAGCCGCCCGCGGAAAAATTGTGGACCGCAACGGAATCGTTCTGGCAGATAATCGCTCGGTATGTACCGTTTCCGTGATACACAGCCAGATCCGTGATCCGGAACGGGTCATTGCAGAACTGGCAGAGTTGCTGGAGTTACCCGAGGATACCGTGCGCAAACGGGTGGAAAAAGTCAGTTCCATTGAGCGGATCAGTTCAAATGTGCCAAAAGAAACCGGTGATGCGATTCTTGCCAGGCAACTGGAAGGTGTGAAGGTGGATGAAGATTATCGCAGATATTATCCATATGATTCTCTGGCATCAAAAGTCATCGGGTTTACCGGTGGTGATAATCAGGGGATTGTAGGACTGGAAGTACGTTATGATGACTGGCTTTCCGGCGAAGATGGTAAGATACTGACCATGACAAACGCCTATGGCCAGGAACTTGAGCAGGAAGGGGAACGCAGGCAGGAACCGGTGACAGGTAACCAGTTGACAATCAGTATGGATTGCAATCTTCAGATGTATTGTGAGCAGGCAGCACAGAAAGTAATGCTGGAAAAGAATGCAGATGAAGTATCTGTGATATTAATGAATCCCCAAAATGGTGAGATTTTTGCCATGGTAAACGTACCAGAGTATAATCTGAATGAGCCTTTTACGCTGAATGTGGAGCCTGCCTCTGATCTGAAAGAATCAGAAAAACAGGATCTGCTGAATCAGATGTGGCGTAATGCCTGTATTAATGATACGTATGAACCAGGTTCTACATTTAAGATCATTACTACAGCTGCGGCATTGGAACAGGGCGTGGTGACTGTGAACGATTCCTTTTACTGTCCTGGATATAAAATCGTGGAGGATCGCAGGATCCGCTGTCACAAGACAACGGGACACGGGGCAGAGACATTCACCCAGGGGATTATGAATTCCTGTAATCCGGTGTTTATAGAACTGGGACTGCGCCTCGGTGCAGAAAATTTTTATCATTATTTTGAGCAGTTCGGCCTGCTGCGAAAGACCGGGATCGATCTTCCGGGAGAAGCAGCAACGATTATGCATAAAAAGGAAAATATCGGACAGGTAGAACTGGCAACCATTTCATTTGGTCAGTCTTTCCAGATTACACCGATCCAGCTTGTTACGACCGTATCTTCGCTGATCAATGGCGGAACCAGAGTGGTTCCTCATTTTGGTGTATCGGTGCAGAATGCGGAGGGAGAAACCAGAAAGACATTTTCCTATGATGAAACAGAAGGGACGGTGAGCACTGCGACATCGAAAACACTCTGTGATCTGCTGGAACATGTGGTTTCTGAGGGAACCGGAAAAAAAGCAGCCATCGAAGGATTTTCCATCGGTGGGAAGACAGCTACTTCACAGACACTCCCGCGAAGTGATCATAAATATATCGCATCGTTTCTGGGGTTTGCTCCGGCGGAAGATCCACAGGTGATCGGTCTGATCGTGATCGATAATCCGCAGGGTGTCTATTACGGAGGGACGGTGGCAGCTCCGGTAATGAAGGAGATTTTTGAAAATGCACTGCCTTACCTCGGTATCGGGAAGACAGTGACAGAACAGATGCAGCAGGAAGAAATTGCTGCCGGGAGCAGGTGATCCTGAAAACGGCAGGTGTTGGGATGAAATGGAACTTCCATGTTGCCAAATAAAAAGAAAAGACGTATGATACTACTTAGATTTTAATAACATACAATCAGCATGGGAGAGATGCTGAAATAAGAAGAGGTGTGAAAATGACATATCAGGTAATTATTCCGGTACTTGTAGCATTTGCAATCACAGCTGTGCTCGGACCGGTCATCATTCCGTTTTTGCGGAAATTGAAAATTGGAAACACAGAAAGAGAAGAACTGGAATCTCATCAGAAGAAAAACGGGACCCCGACCATGGGTGGTATTATGATCCTTATTGCAGTGGTGGTCACATCATTGTTTTATGTGAAGGATTATCCACAGATCATACCGGTTTTATTTGTGACGGTAGGATTTGGAATCATTGGATTCCTGGATGATTACTTAAAGGTTGTGCTGCGCAGATCTGACGGACTGCTGGCATGGCAGAAGATGCTCTGTGAGATTGTGGTTACGGCAGTATTTGCAGTGTATCTGATCAAACATCAGGTATCGCTGGATATGATCGTTCCATTCAGTCATCACATGCTGCAGTTGTCCTGGCTGGCAGTACCGATCCTGTTCCTTGCAGTCATAGGTACCGTAAACGGCGTCAACTTTACAGACGGTCTGGATGGTCTGGCTTCCAGCGTGACCATTCTGGTCGCTACCTTTTTCTCCGTAGTTGCATATGCAACAGGAGCCGGTATCGCACCGGTGACCTGTGCCGTAGTCGGCGCATTGCTTGGATTCTTATTATTTAATGTATATCCGGCCAGTGTATTTATGGGAGATACCGGTTCTCTGGCTTTAGGCGGTTTTGTGGCAGCTACCGCATATATGATGCAGATGCCGATTTTTATCCTGATCGTCGGACTGATCTACTGGATCGAGATTCTGTCTGTTATGATTCAGGTCGTATATTTTAAAAAGACAGGTGGCAAGAGATTTTTCCGTATGGCACCGATTCATCATCATTTTGAACTGGGAGGATGGTCTGAAACCCGTGTCGTAGCAGTATTTTCAATTGTGACAGCAATTCTTTGTCTGATCGCGTATATCGGGATTGCAGGCTGATATAGAGAAATATAGGTTTGGAAAAGAAAACAATCTGGAGGAATGTTGGAATGGAATTCACAGAGAAAAAGGTACTGGTATTCGGTACCGGTATCAGTGGTGTGGCAGCAGCAAATTTATTGGAAAATGCCGGAGCTGAAGTTGTATTATTTGACGGAAATGAAAAACTGGATAAAGCACATGTATTGGAAAATTTTACAGAAAGCAAAACACCGGAATTATATGTTGGAGTATTACCGGAAGAAGTAGAAAAGGAACTGGATCTGGTAGTATTAAGTCCGGGTGTTCCTGTGGATCTTCCGCTTGTCCTGCGGTTAAAAGAGGCAGGTCTTCCGATCTGGGGTGAGATTGAACTGGCATATCGTTGTAAAAAGGGAGATGTGCTGGCTATTACAGGTACAAATGGAAAGACTACGACCACAGCATTGCTGGGTGAAATCATGAAGACAGCGTATCCACATGTCCATGTGGTTGGAAATATCGGTATTCCGTATACCGGTGTGGTAACGGAAGATACTGATGATACAGTCACTGTTGCGGAGATCAGTAGTTTTCAGCTGGAGACGATTGATGCGTTTTGTCCGTGTGTGTCAGCTATTTTGAACATCACACCGGATCATCTGAACCGTCATCATACGATGGAAAACTATATTGCTGCAAAATTAAGCATTGCAAAAAATCAGGGGCCGGAGCAGACCTGTGTACTGAATTATGAAGATGAAGTGCTACGTGAGCGTGCAAAAGAACTGTCTGCACATGTAGTGTTTTTCAGCAGCCTGACACAGTTAGAAGAAGGTGTATACCTGAAGGGTGACAAAATCGTCTATGCGCATGACGGTCAGGTAGAAGATGTGATCGCTACGGATGAATTGAATATCCTTGGCCGTCATAACCATGAAAATGCAATGGCAGCAACTGCGATGGCATTAAATTATGGTGTTTCCCTGGATCATATCCGTCAGGCACTGCGCGCATTTCAGGCTGTGGAGCACCGGATTGAGTATGTTACAGAAAAGCGTGGCGTACGTTTCTATAATGATTCCAAGGGAACCAATCCGGATGCAGCCATCAAGGGAATTCAGGCGATGGACCGTCCGACCTATCTGATCGGCGGAGGATATGATAAACAGTCAGAATATACAGAATGGATCAATAGCTTTGACGGAAAGGTAAAAAAACTGGTGCTGATTGGTCAGACCAGAGAAAAAATCGCTGAGACAGCAGATGCCTGTGGTTTCCATGACTATGTATTTGCAGATAGTCTGCAGGAAGCAGTCGATATCTGCTATGAAAATGCACAGAATGGAGATGCTGTGCTTCTTTCCCCTGCCTGTGCAAGCTGGGGAATGTTCCCGAATTACGAAGTTCGTGGAAAAATGTTTAAAGAAATGGTTCATGCATTAAAGGAGTAATCATACATGAGTGACCGACACAATCGTACAAAAACAGCCAGCGTCGGAAAAACAGCCAGCGCCGGAACAATTAAATATTTTGATTACAGTCTTCTGTTTATCATTATCTTTCTGGTGGGGTTCGGGCTGGTGATGCTGTACAGTGTCAGTGCATATGAAGGTCAGAGTGTATTCAATGACCCGACACATTATCTGAAGCGTCAGGTCTTCAGTGTCGGGCTCGGATTCATAGGAATGTTTGTTTTTACTTATTTTCCACAGAAGTGGATGAAGAAGATTACGGGATTGGCATATGTTTTGTCACTTCTTATGTGTCTCGCAGTATTTGCAATCGGAAAGAGCTCCAATGGATCTGCCCGCTGGTTGAAAATCGGTCCGATCCAGCTGCAGCCTTCCGAGATATCCAAAATTGCGGTCATACTTACGATGGCATTGTTGTTGAGTAAAGTGCCAAAACAGATCAAAGATTTCAAATCTATTATAAAGGTACTGATTCCGGCAGGTATCATGGCTGTTGCCATAGCCATCAATAATCTGAGTACAGGAATTATTATTGCAGGAATCGCAATTATTATGGTATTTGTAGTCAGCCCGAAAAAGAAGGAATTTGCTGCATTGGGCGTGATTCTCTTTGGACTCGGACTGGCGGGGATCAAAATGGGCGGTTATCGAGTCGTACGTATTGCCGCATGGCTGCATCCGGATCAGTATCCGGATAAAGCATATCAGACACTGCAGGGAATGTATGCCATTGGTTCCGGCGGCCTGTTCGGAAAAGGTCTGGGAGCCAGTGTACAGAAATTAGGCTATGTGCCGGAAGCGCAAAATGACTTTATTTTCACGATCATCTGTGAGGAGCTTGGGCTGTTTGGCGCGATTTGTGTAATCTTACTGTTTATATTACTGATCTGGCGTTGTATGGTCATTGCCAACAGTGCTCCGGATCTGTATGCTTCCCTGATCGCTGTGGGGGTTATGGGGCATATTGCCCTGCAGGTTGTGCTGAATATCTGTGTGGTAACAAATTGGATGCCAAATACCGGTATTATTCTGCCCTTTATCAGTTACGGAGGTACGTCCGTAGCCATTCTGTTGTCGGAGATGGGACTGGTGCTGAACGTATCCCGGCAGATTCGTTTTGATGCGGCACATCCTATCGAGTGAAGAAATTGGCTGGAAAGAAGAGGAACACAGGCGTGAGAGAAAGTGTGCGTAAAAGAAGAAAAAGAAGAAAAATCGGACGCATGATATTGACAGCGATTCTGATCATTGCCATGCTGGCTGGTCTGTGTGCCATTTTAATCTGGAAAGTTTTTGTAGTCAAAAGTGTGTCTGTAAAAGGAAATGAAATCTATACAGACAAACAGATTGAAGACTGGGTGCTGGATAAAGAGTATTCCTGGAATTCACTGTATGTCTATTTTGAAAATAAATGTAACAAAACGGAGGAAATCCCTTTTGTGGATTCACTTCGGATACGGTTAAAATCTCCGCAGAAACTGGAGATTACCGTAGTGGAAAAAGGAATCCTCGGTTATCTGTATGTGCCGTCGCTTGGAAAAAATGCATATTTTGACAAAGATGGATTTGTGGTGGAGATTTCTTCAGAAATAATTCCGGGAGTGACCAAGATCAATGGTCTGTCGGTTCAGACAGCAGAATTATATAAAAAACTGTCCATTGGCGAGAACAGCAAACTGTTGCGGACGTTGTTAAGTGTGACACAATTGTTGAAAAAGTATGAAAGAGTTCCGGAAGTGATCCTGATTCAGAACAGTAATGTATATCTCAGCTATGGTGCGATTCAGGTAAATCTGGGCAGCGGTACAGATTTAAATGAGAAGATTCTTCGAATGGATCAGATCCTTCTGCAGTTGGATGGCATGAGCGGGATGCTTCATCTGGAAACCTGGTCTGAGACAAATACGGATATCTATTTCCGGAATGGGGAGCTGGTGGAGATTCCGAATGATGTGCAGACAGTACCGACACAAGACGACAGTACACAGCAGTAAAAAATATGATTTAACTGTTGATTATTTAAGAAAAAAAAGATATTATAAAAGATAGAATGATGTAATGGCAGAAATGTTATCAAATATAATAGAAAATATTCCGTATCAGGGATAAAAGGAGGATTATCGTGGTTGAAATCATGTCAATAGGGGCTGAGTCCAGCGCAAAAATAATTGTAATTGGAGTGGGTGGCGCTGGAAACAATGCCGTAAACCGAATGATAGATGAAAAAATTGGTGGCGTGGAGTTTATCGGAATTAATACGGACAAGCAGGCGCTTACTTTATGTAAGGCTCCAACCCTGATTCAGATCGGTGAAAAATTAACAAAAGGCCTTGGTGCAGGTGCACAGCCGGAGATCGGACAGAAAGCAGCAGAAGAAAGCGCGGAGGAACTGACCGCAGCGATCGAAGGTGCAGATATGGTATTTGTTACCTGTGGAATGGGTGGCGGTACCGGTACAGGTGCAGCTCCGGTAGTAGCTAAGATCGCAAAAGATATGGGGATCCTGACAGTTGGTGTTGTAACCAAACCGTTTAAATTTGAAGCAAAGACACGTATGACAAATGCAATCCACGGTATTGAAAATCTGAAAGAGAGTGTAGATACCCTGATCGTTATTCCGAATGACAAGCTTCTTGAAATTGTAGACAGAAGAACGACTATGCCGGATGCATTAAAGAAAGCAGATGAAGTATTACAGCAGGCAGTTCAGGGAATCACAGACCTGATCAATGTACCGGCTCTGATCAATCTTGACTTTGCAGATGTTCAGACCGTTATGAAAGACAAAGGTCTCGCACATATCGGAATCGGTGCGGCAACCGGTGATGATAAAGCAATCGAGGCAGTTAAGATGGCAGTTGCCAGTCCGCTGCTTGAGACAACCATCAATGGTGCTTCTCATGTCATCATCAATATTTCCGGTGATATCTCTCTTATGGATGCAAACGATGCTGCAAGTTATGTTCAGGAGCTTGCAGGAGATGATGCAAATATCATTTTCGGTGCGAAGTTCGACGAGTCCGTACCGGATTCTGCAACGATCACAGTTATTGCAACAGGACTTGAGACAGAAGCAGCTCCGGCACAGAGTATTTTACCGGGCGTGAAATTCAATGGCGGTAATACATTAAATATGGCACGTACAGCAGGAACCGGCAGCGCAAAACCGGTACAGCCGACTGCTCCGGTTCAGAATTATAATGGAATCCAGCGCCCGCAGAAACCGACACCTACAGTTGCACCGCGCGACATTAAAATTCCGGAATTCCTGAAAAATACAAAAAGATAATAAATCTGAGAAGATAACGGTAAGAACTCCGCGATTTCGACAAGAAATTCGCGGAGTTTTTTGTATAGTAAGTAGGGAGGTGACAAGTGGCATATGAATGGTATGCAGACATTTTTTGCCTGACCAGTCTGCTTATGGACTTCTGTGCAGTGTATACTGCAGGAATCATACTGAACAGAGCTGTCAGCTGGAAGCGGTGTATGATAGCATGTGTTTTCGGTGTAGGTGCTTCTGTAAGTTTGCTGTTTATGATTCCACGGTATGCCATTTACAGTTTACTGGTGCATGGTATGGTACATCCGCTGATGACCTTTATGGTATTTGGGGGCAGAGACCGGGCCGGTTATCTGCGGGCACTATTGACCGTGTACATTGTATTGTTTGTAATGGGAGGCGTACAGAATTGGCTGACTGTTTTGAACGGCAGAAAAACAGGACAGATCATAGTGTATGGTTTTGTGGCAGCACTGCTTTTTACAGGATATCAGGTCAGACGCAGGGTGATGAAAAATGTTTGCCGGGTAGAAGTGTGGCTGTCCGGAAAGAGCAGGATATTGTGGGCGTATTGTGACAGTGGAAACCTGCTGCGTGATCCGGACAGCGGTGCACCGGTATCGGTGCTGGAACAGGAACTGTTTGAACAGCTTCCGCAGGATACAGTCAGAAAAAAAGAGATATCTTACCGGACCATCCGTCAGGAAGGGTCGATGATGGTGGTATTACTTGATCGGATGGATATCTGGCAGAAAGGTACAAAAAAGCAGATTTTCAAACCGGAAATCGGATTACAGAAAGGGCCGGTGATGCAGCATCCCCGTGTGCAGATGCTGTTGCATGCCTCCTATTTTGCCTGACAGATGACGTCCGCCGCTTCATGCAAGCGCAGGTGGAAGAACAAAGAATAGAAAGGACATCTGCGTATGTATTTAAGAGTATCTGTACCAGGAAAATTCCAGTTAAAGTTAATTCCAACATTGCAAAATCTGCTGTTTCTCAATTCGAATGAGATTCACTATATCGGTGGAACCGAAGTGCTTCCGGCACCGCTGGAGCGGGAAGCTGAAAACGATTGTATCATGTCGCTTGGAACAGAAAATGAGGAAGATGCCAGAAAAAAATTGATCGAACATAATCTGCGGCTGGTGGTATACATAGCAAAGAAATTTGACAATACAGGTATTGGTGTGGAGGATCTGATCTCCATCGGGACCATTGGCCTGATCAAGTCTATCAATACTTATAATCCGGATAAAAATATCAAACTGGCGACTTATGCTTCCCGGTGTATCGAAAATGAAATTCTGATGTATCTGCGCCGTACCAGTAAGATGAAAATGGAAGTATCCTTTGACGAACCATTGAATGTAGACTGGGATGGTAACGAACTTCTGCTTTCGGATATTCTGGGAACGGAGGAGGACATTATCTATAAGGATATGGAGACAGAGATGGAGAAAAAACTTCTGAAAGCTGCCATTGCGCGGCTTTCTTCCCGGGAGCGTAATATCATTGAATTGCGATATGGACTGACCGCCGGGGGAAAAGAGTATACACAGAAGGAAGTGGCGGATCAGATGGGAATTTCCCAGTCCTATATTTCTCGACTTGAGAAAAAAATCATGAGGCATCTGAAAAAAGAGATTACAAAATACGAGTAGGCATTTTTAACTTATCTGACCGTCTGCATATGGAATATTTACAAAATTGAGACAGCTGTGAGAAAATGTTTACAATTTTATTAATTTTTCCGGGAAAGGTTGATGAAAAATAAAAATGCGTTAAAATATGAGATGACTGACTGGAAACAGCTACAAATACAGAAACAAAATGCAAAGGAAGTAATAAGTGTGCAAAAGACAAAGTTAAGACAGGAATTAAAACGACAGCGGATTGGACAGAAACGATTTCGAAAAATTGTATATGTGGTCATCGCAGTGTTGGCTGTTCTGTATATCGCAGGTACAATTTATTACAGCAGACATTTTTATACCGGAGGAACAGCCTTTGGTATTTCTTTGCGGAATGAAAGCATAGACAGTATCAAAGAAAAGATTGCGGAAAAAATGAATGCTTATCATCTGACAATTACAACCCGCGACGGAGATGAGACGATTGATGCTTCTTCTATTGATCTGAAATATGATGATCAGGGAGAACTGGAAGCATTGTTTGAAAAGCAGAAAGCATTTCTGTGGTTTTTGATGGGAGCAACTGCCAAGGAAGATATTCCTCTCGGGATTACCATGGATGAGCAGAAGCTGGATGATACCATAGCGGCGTTATCCTGCATACAGGAAGAGACTATGAGCGCTCCCACAGATGCACATCTGGAATACAAAGATGGAAAGTTTCAGATTGCGGAGGAACAGCTCGGTAATCAGTTGGATATACAGAAAGCGGATCGTGCCATTGACACAGCAATCAAAGAGGGACTGGAGCAGGTATCACTGGAAGAACAGGACTGTTATATTGCACCCAAGGTATACAAAGAGGATGAAAAGCTGAAGAAGGAGTGCGAAGATGCCAATAAAATGCTGGTGGCAAAGATCACGTATGATTTCGGAGATCGTAAGGAAGTAGTAGACAGTGATGAGATTGCAGACTGGATCACCTTTGGGGATGATTATACATTTGATCTGGATGAGGAAAAAATCACTGAATATGTGCATCAGCTTGGATTAAAATATGATACATTTGGTCTGAGCAGAAAGTTTACAACACATGATGGCCAGACGATCACTTTAAAAGGCGGGGATTACGGCTGGTGTATCAATAAGAAAAAAACGGTTGCCCAGTTAAAAGAACTGGTGCTGGCAGGTGAGACTACAACGGTGGAGCCGGTATATCTGTACACGGGTGTCTGCCGTGATACCAACGATCTCGGTTCTACATATATTGAAGTCAGCATCGCAGCTCAGACAATGTGGCTGTATAAAGACGGACAGTGCATTGTATCCACGCCGGTGGTAACCGGAAATGTGTCTGCAGGACACAGCACACCATCCGGCAGTGTATGGGCGATTGATGCACGGATGAGAGACTATACGCTGACGGGACAGGATTATAATTCAGAAGTGTCTTTCTGGCTGCCGTTTAACGGAGATGTTGGTATCCATGATGCATCCTGGAGATCAGAATTTGGCGGATCTATCTACAAGACCCGTGGATCACATGGCTGTGTCAATACACCATACAGTGCGATGAAGACTATTTATGAAAATGTGAAGATCGGATATCCGGTTGTGGTATATTAACGAAATTTTGTGTTTTACCCGGGCAAATCTGTCCGGGTAAAATATTAGAATGAGGAGAAGAGCATGGAAGAGAAAAAGAAGAAAAAAAGGCATCCGGTGACGTTGGTGATCCTTATCATTGCACTGGCAGTGATGATTTTTTCAATCGTAAAACTGGCTGGCATTCAGAAGGATTACAAGGAATCAGAAAAGACATTTCAGACACTGGAATCCGAATATGTGGTGCATCCGGATGGCGCCGGGGCACTTTGGCAGGACGGAACCCGCATTCAGTTTGAGGCATTGCGCAAGGAAAATCCGGATATTATGGCATGGCTGCGTTTCGATAATTATAACGATGTCCACATCAGTTATCCGGTGTTGTATTCCGGAGATGATGAAACGTATCTGCGCAGTGACATCTATGGAAATTATCATATTGCCGGATGTATTTTCCTGGAAGGAATGAATCAGCCGGATTTTTCTGATTATCATTCCATTATTTACGGTCATAATATGCGGAATACGACCATGTTCGGAGATCTGAAACGTTATAAAAATGACGAAGGGTTTTATGAAAATAACCAGTATTTTAATATTTATACGGACACGCAGGTGCTGCGGTATCAGATTTTTTCCTACTATGACGTGGAGCAGGACGATGAGGTCTACACCGTTGGTTATGGACCGGATGATACCTGGCAGGCTATGATCGACCGTATGGTGACTTCTTCCATGAAAGATACCGGAATCCATCCGACAAAAGAAGATAAGATCGTGACATTGTCCACATGCACCAGCAGCGGAGAGACGAAGCGCTTTGTGGTGCATGGGGTCTTGGTGAATGCAAATTAAAACCTTACTCGCAGCAAGAATGCCGGGAGCATTCTTGAACGAAATCGCTGTAACTACGTTAGCGTTGTTCATTACGTTACTGTAAGGTAGTTTCGCATGGTTTTGAGGGCAGATTTTTCCAGACGACTGACCTGTGCCTGGGAAATATGGATTTCATCTGCTACCTCCATCTGGGTTTTTCCTTCAAAAAAACGCAGCTGTATAATGTGGTTTTCCCGCTTATTCAGCCGTTTCATTGCATCGCTGAGTGAGAGTTTTTCCACCCAGCGATCTTCTTTATTTTTCTTATCACTGATCTGATCCATAACATAGAGTGGTTCGCCGCCGTCCGTGTAAATGGGATCATAGAGACTGACCGGTGTCTGGATGCCATCCAGTGCGTATGCAATCTCTTCTTTTGGAATCTGGATCTCAGCAGCTATTTCATCCAGTGTCGGTTCCTGGTTGTTATTGCGGATCATCAGTTCCCGCGCATGGATGGCTTTGTAGGCAATATCCCGCAGAGAACGACTGACCCGGACACTGCTGTTGTCCCTGAGGTAGCGCCGGATTTCTCCGATGATCATGGGTACAGCATAGGTGGAAAATTTTACATCCAGGCTGGGATCGAAATTATCGATGGATTTGATCAGACCAATGCAGCCAATCTGAAACAGATCATCCACATTTTCATTGGAAGCGGAAAAGCGCCGGATGACACTGAGAACCAGACGGAGATTCCCGCGGATGTAAGTTTCCCGGGCTGTCAGATCCCCGTTTTTGATGCGTACAAAGAGATCCTTTTTCTCAGATTCTTTTAAAATGGGAAGTGTGGATGTATTCACACCGCAGATTTCTACTTTATATGATGCCATATTGTTTTGCCTCCGGATTAATTTAAAAAGATTACGGATATACATGTAAAACGGACATTTGCAATCCGCTTTCGCTATCTGCCCATGAACGCAGTTGCTTTGTGATCTGCGTTCAAAATGTATTAGAAAGCATGTACAGATTTGCCGTAAATATGCGTAGAAATCAGTGTTGACAAAAAATAACAGAGTGCGGAAGATCAGCGTTGCACAACCATGAAAATAATGTTAAAATAAAACTAATTGTCAATTAGAAAGATTGAAACCGGGAGGTACACATGAAAAAATTATTAGATAATATTACCGCTGAGGTAACAAAAGCTTTTGTGGAAGCCGGATATGAAGAAAAATTCGGTAAAGTGACACTGTCAAACAGACCGGATCTGTGTGAGTTTCAGTGTAACGGAGCTATGGCTGCCGCAAAACAGTATAAAAAAGCACCATTTATGATTGCAGATGACGTGGCAGCACGTTTGCAGGGGCAGGAGATGTTTGCATCCGTAGAATCTGTCAAACCGGGATTCCTGAATCTGAAATTATCTGAGGAGTATCTGGCAGAGTATCTTCGTGAGATGCAGGCAGATGAGCGTTACGGTTGCGAGAAGACTGCCGAGCCAAAGACGATCATCGTGGATTACGGCGGAGCCAATGTGGCAAAACCATTGCATGTGGGACATCTTCGTTCCGCAGTTATCGGTGAGAGTGTAAAGCGTATGAGCCGTTATATCGGTCATAATGTGATTGGTGATGTACATCTGGGAGACTGGGGTCTGCAGATGGGACTGATCATCACAGAACTTCATGAACGGAAGCCGGAGCTGGTATATTTTGATGAGGCTTATGAAGGCGAGTATCCGGAAGAAGCACCGTTTACCATTTCTGAGCTGGAGGAGATTTACCCGACAGCAAGTGGAAAATCAAAAGAAGATGCCGCTTATAAAGAGGCAGCTATGCAGGCGACTTTTGAACTTCAGAAGGGCAGAAGAGGATATATCGCTCTTTGGAAACACATTTTATCCGTATCCATTGCTGACCTGAAAAAGAACTATGACAGTCTGAACGTATCCTTTGATCTCTGGAAAGGAGAGTCCGATGCGGATCCGTATATCGCACCGATGGCAGAGCAGATGAAGAAAGACGGATTTGCTTATATGAGCGAGGGCGCACTGGTAGTAGATGTCAGCGAGGAGCGTGATGCAAAAGAAATTCCGCCGTGCATGATCTTAAAATCCGACGGTGCCTCTCTCTATACAACGACAGATCTGGCTACCATTGTATGGCGTATGAAAGATTACCATCCGGACCAGATGGTATATCTGGCAGACAAGCGTCAGGAACTTCATTTTGTACAGGTATTCCGCTGTGCGAAAAAAACCGGTCTGGTAGATGACAGCACAGAACTGAAATTCATCGGATTTGGTACTATGAATGGAAAGGATGGCAAACCGTTCAAAACCCGTGAAGGTGGTGTTATGCGTCTGGAAAAACTGGTGGGTGACATTCAGAACGAGATGTACCAGAAGATTTCCGAGAACGATACGATGGAAAAAGAAGATGCAGAGAAGACCGCAAAGCAGGTTGCATTATCTGCCATCAAATACGGAGATTTATCCAATCAGGCTTCCAAAGACTATATCTTTGATATTGACCGCTTTATTTCCTTTGAAGGAAATACCGGCCCATATATCCTGTATACCATCGTGCGTATCAAATCTATTTTGAAAAAATATGCACAGAGTGGCAAGAGCGCAGCAGATTACACCATTCAGGCAGCACATTCTGCCAGTGAGAAGAATCTGATGCTGGAACTGGCCCGCTTCAACGAAGTAATGACAAATGCGGCAGAAGAGCTTGCACCGCATAAAATCTGTGCTTATATTTACAGTCTTGCAAATGCCCTGAATCATTTCTATCATGAGACAAAAATCATGGTGGAAGAGGATGCGGCTGTACAGGCAGGTTATATTCGCCTGTTAGAACTGACCAGAGATGTTCTGGAGACATGTATCGATGTTCTTGGCTTTGATGCACCGGAGAAAATGTAAACGTAATCATACAGAAAACCCATGCCAATCATTTGCTACATAAATGATTGGCATGGGTTTTTATAATGCGCATTCGTAAATGCGTTTAGTAACCAAGTTCTTCTCCGACCAGGATCAGTTTGATACGTCCTTTGATGGCACTTCTTCGGGTAATAACAGTATGGCTGCAGATGCATCCTTCCGCAAAGCAGTCATGGCAGCTTCCGGTCAGTGCGCAGGGGGTCTTGCGGTCAAGACGAATGGCATTTGGAGGAGAAGCGATATTTTTTACTCTGGATTCAGCTTCTTCCAGCGTGGCAGCGACTTTGTTCATGCCGGCAATAATAATAACATTTTCCGGCCCGTAGATTAAAGCAGCTACGCGGTTTCCGGTACCGTCGGTATTGACAAGCTGACCGTCTAATGTGATGGCATTGGTGCTCATAAAATAGTAGTCACAGGATAATGCCTTGTGATAGATTTCTTTTACTTCCTCTGGGGAACAGGCTTTGGAGCGATCCAGCAATGTGATATCGGTGCGTTTCTGCAGGGCATCCATCAGGCCACATTCGTTCATGGTCATGGAGCCTCCAAAGGATACACTGGAACCCGGTGTTACATAAGAAAGAGCTTTTTTGACTGCTTTTTCGCTGGTTTCACAGTAGCATCCCTCATAGCCGCGCTGCTCAATGTTTTTTAGAATCGTTTCTGCGGCAACTTTATAATATTCCTGTTTTGGTGTCATAAAAAGAACCTCCTTGTTAAAATGTTGCAACAATTTGCAGATGACACCTGTAGAGGTGGAGTCATCTCATATCTGATATAGTGCATCAATCTGGTGAGAAAGTCAAGTGCAGTGCCCAATGTCCGGTAAAACGTAACGAAAAATAAAAAAGCGTAAAGAAAGAAGAATAAATGCTTTACACCAACATGGTTTGACTTTTTTTGCAAGAGTGTATATATTAGATAACAGTGCATTCACCGTATGGATTCAGACCGTGATCCTGAGAAGAATCTGTCAGCTTACATTGACCGGAATCACGCGCTAAGTCTCACGTGTGTTCATGAGCAAGTAGCGAAAGCGGATTGCGAATGTCCGCTTTACTTTATATCAAACATCATAAGGGGAAAATACATGAGGAAAAATTTAAAAAAATTGTTCTCATATTATAAGCCATATATGGGAATTTTTGTTGCAGATATGTTTTTTGCATTCGGGGCGGCAGCGGTATCTCTGGTGATTCCGCTGGTAGTACGTTACATTACATCAGAGGTGGTATACTGGGGAAGCAGCCAGGCACTGCATACGATCGTGCAATTGGGTGTATTCATGCTGGTGCTGATCGCGGCCCAGTGTTATTGCAATTATTTTATTTCAAATTACGGGCATGTCATGGGAGCCAGGATCGAATACGATATGCGTGCGGAGATCTTTTCTCATTACCAGAAGCTGTCTTTCCGGTTTTACGATGATCAGAAGGTTGGCCAGCTGATGTCGCGTATTACATCAGATCTGTTTGATATTACAGAGTTGCTGCATCACGGACCGGAAAATATCGTGATTTCATTGATCCGTATCATCGGTGCGTTTGTTATTATGATCAATATCAGCCCGAGACTGACGCTGGCAGCGTTTGCACTGGTGCCGTTCATGCTGGTGTATGCTTATGTGTTCAATAAAAAAATGAAACGTGCGTTCCGTATGAACCGCGTGAAAATCGCAGATATTAACAGTCAGATCGAGGATAATCTGTCCGGCATCCGTGTGGTAAAATCTTTTGCGAATGAAGAAATTGAGAATGAAAAATTTAAAAAAGGAAATGATGGATTTCTGGATGCAAAGAAAAACAGTTATCGTTACATGGGTGGATATAATGCCGGTCTGACGGCATTTACGACAGCCATCACCGTAGTGGTAATGTTATCGGGCGGCGTAATGATAGCTCGTGGAAAAGGAAATATAACCGATCTGATCACGTTTTTGCTGTATATCAATGTCTTTACGGAGCCAATTAAGACACTGATTGATTTTACGGAGCAGTTCCAGAATGGCTATTCCGGTTTTGAACGTTTTATGGAAATGATTTCAGTAATTCCTGATATCAAAGATGCACCGGATGCACAGCCGATGCAGGAGGTGAAGGGGAATATCAGTTTTGAAAATGTGTCCTTTCATTATGCAGACAGTGATCAGATGGTGTTAAATCATGTGAATCTGGATGTTCCGGCAGGGGAGTATGTGGCACTGGTTGGAAGTTCCGGGGCAGGAAAAACCACTCTGTGCAGTCTGATTCCGAGATTCTATGATGTGACAGGCGGTACGATCCGGGTGGACGGACAGGATATCCGTAACATCAAGCTGTCTGATCTGCGAAATCATATCGGAATCGTGCAACAGGATGTGTATCTGTTTGCAGGAACAATTCTGGAAAATATCCGGTATGGCAAACCGGATGCCAGCCGGGAAGAGGTTATCCGGGCGGCAAAAGAAGCCAATGCCCATGAATTTATCATGAATTTTCCAGATGGATATGACACAGATATCGGCCAGCGAGGCGTGAAGTTGTCCGGCGGGCAGAAGCAGCGTCTGTCCATTGCCCGTGTGTTTTTGAAAAATCCGCCGATCCTGATTTTTGATGAGGCCACGTCCGCGCTGGATAACGAGAGTGAGAAGGTGGTGCAGGAATCTCTGGAAATTCTTGCAAAAGGGCGGACAACGTTTGTCATTGCCCATCGTCTGTCCACCATCCGTAATGCCCAGCGTATTCTGGTGCTGACAGAAAATGGCATTGAGGAGAGCGGTACCCATGCAGAATTGCTTGCAAAAGGTGGTATTTATCAGAAACTCTGTGAAATGTCAAACCTGTCCTGAGAAAAGCCGGATGTGAGCAGACAGGCGTGTGACACACCTTGACAATTCCTGCATTCAGACTTAAAATAATCTGTCAAAGGGTGGAAATTTATAAATGAAGAAAGGATGATATAAAATGACAAAGATAGATATTATTTCCGGATTCCTCGGAGCCGGTAAAACAACTTTTATTAAAAAAATGCTGGAAGAAGTTTTTTCCGGAGAGAAAGTCGTTCTGGTAGAGAATGAGTATGGTGAAGTCGGTATTGACGGTGGTTTCTTAAAAGATGCAGGGATTGAGATCAAAGAGTTGAATTCCGGTTGTATCTGCTGCTCTCTTGTAGGCGATTTCAATCGCAGCCTGAATGAAGTCATCGAGACTTATCATCCGGATCGTATTCTCATTGAGCCGTCCGGAGTAGGCAAACTTTCTGATGTTATGTCTTCCGTAAAAGATATGGAGAAAGATCACGATGTTAAATTAAACGCATTGGTAACGGTTGTCAATGCAATGAAAGCTTCCAAACAGATGAAAGCATTCGGTGAATTTTTCAATAACCAGATTGCAAATGCAACAACCATCGTTCTGAGTCGTACCCAGAATGCGAAAGAAGAAAAATTAGAGCTTTGTGTAAAAGAAATCCAGGCAGTAAATCCAAAGGCTGCAATCATCACAACTCCTTGGGATGCTATTACCGGTGAGCAGATTCTGAACGTTGTCGAACAGCAGGATTCACTGATGCAGGAGATGATGAAAGAATACGAAGAACATCACCATGAGCATCATCATGACCACGAGCATGACCATGAGCATGAGCATCATCATGACCATGAGCACGAGCATCATCATGACCATGGTGAGGGATGCACCTGTGGATGCCATGACCATGATCATCATCATCACGATCATGATGCAGATGAAGTATTTACAAGTTGGGGCAAAGAGACTCCGCATAAATATACAAAAGAGAAGATCGAGTCCATCCTGAAGATCTTCTGTGATACGGAAGATTACGGCAGCATTCTGCGTGCAAAGGGAATGGTTCCGGCAGAGGATGGTACATGGATCTACTTTGATATGGTTCCGGGTGAGTATGAACTGCGTGACGGTGAGCCGGATTACACCGGACGTCTCTGCGTCATCGGTACGAATATTGATGAGCACAAATTAGAGGAACTGTTTGAACTGAATTAGACATAAGCCGTCGGAGCATTTGAACGCGGAATAAGCAATCCCCCGCTTCAAGTGTGTAGA
>NZ_KI271089.1:41032-77732 GCF_000469345.1 Eubacterium ramulus ATCC 29099 | reverse complement strand
AAGCGGATTGCGAATGTCCGCTTTACGAAGAGAAAAATATATTAGAAAAGAGAGAAACGAGCAAATATGGATATACCAGTATATTTATTTACCGGTTTTATGGATAGTGGAAAAACTTCCCTGATCACACAGACCCTGCAGGAGAACGATTTCGGTATCGGATCCCGCAGTCTGATCATTGCCTGCGAAGACGGTGATGAAGAATACGATGAAGAAGCACTGGCAAAAAACAAAATTACAGTTGTGGGTGTGGAGTCAGAAGAAGAATTCACAGAAGAATATTTGAAAGATTGTGATGAAACAATCAAACCGGATCAGGTGTTTATCGAGTATAACGGTACCTGGGAAGCAGCGAAGATTCTTGAGATGAAGCTCCCGAAAGGATGGGAGATCGTACAGTCTCTGGCTACCGTGGATGCATCCACTTTTGAGATGTATCTGAATAATATGCGTGCCATGATGATGGAGCAGGTGTTCCATACAGATGTGGTTATATTTAACCGCTGTACCGCGGATACGCCGAAAGCAAAATTCCGCAGAACGATCAAGGCGGTAAACCGTCGTGCACAGATTGTATATGAACGGGAAGACGGAACCATTGATGAGAGCGACGCAGATGAACTTCCATATGATCTGGAACAGGATGTCATCGAGATTACAGATGCAGACTATGGTATCTTTTATCTGGATGTTCAGGATAATCCGCAGAAATATGAAGGAAAGACCGTTCGTTTTTTGGGACTTGTCTACCGTCCGGATAAATTCGGTAAAAAACCGATGATGGTACCGGGACGTTTTGCTATGACCTGTTGTGCAGAGGATATTCAGTTTATCGGTCTGAAATGTAAATATGAGAATGCGATGGAGATTCCGCATAAGTCCTGGGTCTATGTGACTGCACAGATCCACAATGAGTTTGCCAAGGAATATCGGGGAAAAGGACCGGTTCTGTATGCAAAAGAAGTGGTAAAGGCGGAAGAACCGGAAGACAGTCTCGTATACTTCACATAAAATGTGAGAAAAATCAGAAAACTGATTGACAAAATTTCAAGAATGTAATAGACTAAAGCACATATAAGAAAATAAATTGAAACCGTTGAAGAAGAGTAGTAAGCTGGAGACAGAAATGTCGAACTGATTTTCAGAGAGTTGCCGTTGGTGTGAGTGCAGCATGAGGAGAAAGCTGAATGGACTTTTGAGGGCTTCCTGAAATTGATTTGAGAGTAGGGGATGCCGGGATCCGAACCCGTTATCAAGTCGGTATGTATGAATGCGTACATAACAGAGTGGGCGTTACGTCAATTTGAGTGGTACCGCGATAATAACAAGTTTATTACCGTCTCAGGATAAGTTTATCTTGAGGCGGTTTTTTGTTATATTCAGAGCCAGGCAGATTTGACCGAACTGTTTTTGTGAGGGATACTTCTTGAACAGGGTTCAAGAAGGGCATGTGAGCCACATCGAGATGGCTGGCTCTGAATAAACAATATGAAAGAAGAGGAGAGTAAAAAGATGAAAAAGAGAATTTTGGCAATGGTACTTGGATGTGCAATGGCAGCAACTGTTTTAGCAGGCTGTGGTGGTCAGTCCACTGACCAGAAAGAGGCAGGAAAAAACACATCTGCAACAGAAGAGGCAGCAGATGGAAAAGTGTACAAAGTAGGTATTGTACAGTATGTAGATGATGCATCCTTAAATCAGATCGTAAAAGCGGTCAAAGAAGAGCTGGATGCAAAAGGAAAAGAACTTGGTGTGACATTTGATTACGATGGCCACACATATAACGGTCAGGCAGATGCAACCGTCATGAACCAGATTGCAAGCGACCTGATCAATGACGGTGTAGATGCTATCGTTCCGGTTGCAACACCGGTTGCAATGGTAATGCAGGCGGCAACAGAAGAGACACAGACACCGGTTGTATTTTCTGCAGTATCTGATCCGGTTATCACAGGACTGGTAGACAGTATGGAAAAACCGGGCAGCAATATCACAGGTACTTCAGATATGCTTGACACAGAAGCAATTCTTGATCTGATGCTGGCAGCTCAGCCGGATATTAAGAAAGTTGGTCTGTTATATGACAAAGGACAGGATGCTTCTACACAGCCGATTGCAGATGCAAAAAAATATCTGGAAGCCAAAGGAATTGAATGTGTGGAGAAAACAGGAACAACAAACGATGAGATTTCCCTTGGTGCGGATGCACTGATTGCAGCAGGTTGTGAAGCAGTATTTACACCGACCGACAATACTGTTATGACAGCAGAACTTGCTATTTTTGAAAAATTCCAGGATGCAAAAGTTCCACAGTACTGCGGCGCTGATTCCTTCGCATTAAACGGTGCATTCTGCGGATATGGTGTAAATTATGAGGAACTTGGAAAGGCAACTGCCGACATGGTAGTGGATATTCTGGTAAATGGTGCTGACCCGGCAACAACTCCGGTACAGACTATGAACAATGGTATTGCAACCATCAATACAGATACAGCAGCAAAACTTGGCCTGGATTACAGCATGTTTGCTGATATGTGTGAGCAGGTAAAAGAAACTACAACTGCTCAGGAATTCAAATAAAATAAAAGCAGGAGTATCAATCATTATGTTGTCATCAATTTTTACTGTTTCACTGGCACAGAGTGCCATTGAACTGGGATGTATCTACGCGCTGGTTGCGCTGGCGCTGTTTGTATCATTTTCGATTTTAAATATTGCAGATCTTTCCACGGATGGCTGTTTTACTCTCGGCTGTGCAGTCTGCGCTATGGTAACTTTACAGGGACATCCGTTTCTGGGACTGCTGGCTGCGATGGGAGCCGGTGTGGCATCCGGATTTGTGACTGCATTCCTGCAGACCCGCCTTGGAGTGGAATCTATTCTTGCGGGTATTATCGTAAATACGGGATTGTACACCATCAATATTGCAGTCATGGGATTTTCTTCCACCATCAACCTGTTTGCCAGCAAAACTATTTTCACGATGGCAAAAGAAGCCATTGGTGGCAACTGGTATGAGATTATTGCAATTCTTATTATCATTGTGATCGTTGCAATCGTGTTGATTCTGTTTCTGGGAACCCGGCTTGGATTATCCATCCGGGCAACCGGCGACAACCCGTTTATGGTGCGGGCTTCTTCTATCAGTCCGATCTTTACGATTACCGTCGGTCTGTGCGTGGCAAATGCCATGACGGGTCTGTCCGGCGGACTGCTGGCCCAGTATCAGCGTTCCTGTGATATCAACATCGGAACCGGCCAGGTGACGATCGCGCTGGCCAGCCTGATCATTGGTGAGACGCTGGTTGGGAAAGGAAGTGTGGCGAAACGGATTTTTGGTGTTATCCTGGGAAGTTGTCTGTATCGTTTTATCGTGGCTATCGCATTACGGTTTAATGTGCCGGCAGAGTGCCTGAAACTAGTATCTTCCATTATTGTCGCAGTGGCAATTTCCCTGCCGTATCTGAGACAGAAAGCTGCATTTATGAAAACGAAACGTGCGGCAATGGCAAAAAGAAAACAGGGAGGGAATCTGTAATGCTTCAATTAATTGATGTATCCAAGACATTCAATCCGGGAACGGTAAATGAGAAGAAAGCATTGTCCCATCTGAATCTGGAACTGCAGGACGGTGATTTTGCAACTATTATCGGAAGCAATGGTGCCGGAAAATCAACGATGTTCAATGCAATCTGCGGAACATTTTTTGCGGACGAAGGAGCAGTGATCCTGGATGGAACGGACATTACCTATGAAAAAGAATACAAACGGAGTAAATACATCGGTCACCTGTTTCAGGATCCGATGAAAGGAACGGCTCCGAATATGAGTATTGAGGAAAATCTGGCTCTGGCTTACCTGCGGGCTTCCGCTGTAAAAGGCAAATTTTTCAGCCGGATTTCCCAGAAAGAAAAGCAGATGTTCCGTGAAAAACTGGCACTGCTGGATATGGGATTGGAAGATCGTATGAAAAATCCGGTGGGACTGTTATCCGGAGGACAACGGCAGGCCCTGACACTTCTGATGGCGACGGTGGTTACTCCGAAGATCCTGCTTCTGGATGAACATACCGCAGCGTTGGATCCGGCTACCGCAGAGAAAGTGCTGAATCTGACAAAACGGATCGTGGCAGAAAACAAGATCACCTGCCTGATGATCACTCACAATATGCAGTCAGCGCTGGAACTTGGAAATCGTACGTTGATGATGAATTCCGGTGAGATCGTACTGGATATCAAAGATGAGGAGCGGAAAGGTCTGACGGTAGCCGACCTTCTGGAAAAATTCAAAGAGGGTGTTGGTGCACAGTTGGACAACGACCGGATCTTGTTATCCTGATCTGTCGTGGAAAAAAGAAGACACAGAACATATGATATGACAACATAACGAATGATAGAAAAAGAACCCGGATCTCATTGATCCGGGTTCTTTTTCTATCATTCGTTTTATTCAGACTGGAATAAGATTATTTAGCAGCTTCCGGTAAAAGAACTACTAACATCTGAGCGGTTGTTGTACCGATATTTGTAACGCATTTTTTGGAGTGTGGAGCGATATGTACGCTGTCACCTGCTTCCAGAACTGTCTCAACACCGTCATCGCCTTTGAATAACATGGTTCCTTCAACGATGTAGTAGATAGACTCCATAGCGTTGTCTCCGAATTCTGTGCCGCCGCCACTTGGAAGGAAGTGAGAAAGACCGTTGATCAGTCTTCCGCCATCGATATCCTGCGGATCATGAAGTCTGCATAATTTGCACTCTTTGTGTCCTGGTGCCTCGTAAGTATAATAAGCATCTTTTTTAGTAATTTTGTAGCCAGCCATAGTATAAGACCTTCCTTTCTTTTCTGACATTTTTTACAAACATAAGTATACAACCAGTATAAGGAAAAATCAACAATTTCTTCGTAAAAAAACAAAAAAATGTTGGTGATAATGTACAAAAAGGAAACTGAATTACCGTACAGTAACTTGATTACAATATTGTATGTATTGCATAAAAAAGGGACATGAACTATACTGAAGCTGATGAAAATGACGAATGGGAAAACGTCGGATTCATTCAAGATATCTCATTTCGGATGTCATAGATCGACAACCGGAATCAAGAATAAAACACAATGTAAATTTTAAGGAGGACTTTGGGAAATGGTAAGTTTAAAAAAAGACTTTGTCGACAACATGTTTTCTGTAGAAGGTAAAGTTGCATTAGTAACAGGTGCAACAGGAGCATTAGGAAAAGTTCTTGCAAAAGCATATGGTTACGCAGGAGCAAAAGTTATGATGACCGGACGTAATGCTGCTAAATTACAGGAACTTGAGGCTGAGTTTAAAGCAGAGGATATCGAGTGTGCATATTATGCAGCAGATCCTGCAAAAGAAGAAGATGTTGCAGCTTTAATGAAAGCTACCGTTGAGAAATATGGTGAGATCAATATCCTTGCTGTTTGCCACGGATTCAACAAACCTCAGAATATTTTAGAGCAGTCTGTAGCTGACTGGCAGTACATTATGGATGCTGACTGCAAATCTGTATACGTTGTATGCAAATACGTTGCAGAGCAGATGGTTGCTCAGGGCAAAGGCGGAAAGATGGTAGTTGTTACATCTCAGCGTTCCAAACGCGGTATGGCTGGATACACAGGATACTGTACATCCAAAGGTGGAGCAGATCTTATGGTTTCTTCCATGGCTTGTGACCTTTCTGCTAAATACGGCATTAATGTAAACTCTCTTTGCCCGACTGTATTCCGCAGTGAGCTGACAGAGTGGATGTTTGATCCGGAATCAGCAGTATACCAGAACTTTATGAAACGTGAGCCGATCGGACGTCTGGCTGAGCCGGAAGATTTCGTTGGATATGCAATCTTCCTTTCATCCGATGCTTCCAACTATATCACAGGCGCTAACTGCGACTGCAGCGGCGGTTACTTAACCTGCTAATCATTATCCTCTGATAATGAAATAGGTCATGTGATGTGGCGGCAAAAACCATGATTGCAGACTTATTACAAAAAATATGGAATCCTGACATTAGTCGGGATTCCGGTAAATGATGAATAAGACGGAGATGCAAAATAATGAGTAAAATTAAGAATTTCTTAGTATGCGGCGGCGGAATGATGGGAAGCGCTATCGCTCAGATCCTTGCAGGACTTGATGATGCAAAGGTTACTGTATATGATGTTTTCCCGGTTGATGTTGAGGCTAAAGTCCGCAACAATATGAAACTTCTTGTTGAAAAAGAAATCGTTACAGAGGCAGATGTAGACAAGATCGTTTCCAAAATCAGCTTTACACAGGATCTGAACGACGAAGGTGTTAAAAATGCACAGATGGTTGTTGAATGTGTATTAGAAGAGATGGAGATGAAACAGAATCTGTTCGCACAGTTAGAGGATTATGTGGCAGATGACTGTATCTTCTGTACAAATACATCCGTTATGAGCCCGACAGAGATTTCTGCAAAATGTAAACATCGCGAGAGACTTTGCGGTACACATTTCTGGAACCCGGCATTCCTTATTCCGTTGGTAGAAGTTGTTAAAACAGATGCTACCACAGATGAGGTTGCTCAGACAGTGATCGATGTTCTGACAGAGGCTGGAAAGAAACCGGTTCTTTGTAAAAAAGATGTTCCGGGATTCATCGCAAACAGAATGCAGCATGCATTATGGCGCGAGGCTATTTCAATCGTTGAGCGAGGCATTGCGGATGCAAAGACTGTTGATGATGCATGTAAATACAGCTTTGGTCTGAGACTGCCATACTTACCGCCATTAGTAAACTCTGATATGGTAAGCACACAGCTCACATCCAATATCCACAACTATGTATTAAAAGATCTGGAAGACAGACATGATGCTTCTCCATTACTGAAACAGATGCTTGAGGAAGGCAAAAATGGTTTCCGTGCAGAGAAAGTAGACGGTGTTCATGAAGGATTTATGAAATATACAGATGAGGAAATCGCAGAAATTAACGGTGGTCTGAACGAGTACCTGATCAAAATGCTTTACAATAAATAAAGATCCTTTGTTTATTTGTAGATATACTTATTATGAACCATATTTTTTTTTATAATCTAGGAGGGTTAATAAAATGGCAAAAGTTGTAGTTGATTTATCACATCCATTTAGCGCAGAGATTCCACGTTGGCCGTACTTTGACAAACCGGAGATCGTAGGAGCACATTCCATGGCAAAAGGTGGCGTTCTTACACAGAGAATCACATGTACAATGCATACCGGTACACATTGTGATGCACCGCGTCACGTTATGGAGTATGAGTTTGACGGCAAACGTGCTCGTTACACACATGAGATGCCGGCTGATGCTTATGCTGGACAGGCTATCGTTTTCAAAATTGATATCGAGCCTTGGGGACTGATCACAGACAAACATCTGGATGCATGTATGGAAAAATACGGCTTAAAAGATGGCGATCTGAAAGGAAAAATTCTTTGCATTAACTCCGGAATGCATCGTTACTTCGATGATTCCAAAGCTTACTATCATTACGCAGCAGGTACTGGTGTAGATGCTGGTAAATGGTTTGTAAAACAGGGCGTTAAATGTGTAGCTATGGACGGACAGGCTCTGGATCATCCGCTTCACACAGCTATGGGTAACAACGGTATGACAAGAATGAACCTTCTTGGAGCTACAGGTAAAACAATCGTTGAAGAGTACAAAGAGCTCTTTGGTGAGGAAGCTTACGCTGAGTTTGATAAATTCGAGTACATCCGTATCCATGGTCAGGAAGCATATGACAAGAAATTCGGTGACTTAGAGGCAATTGGTATCTGGGGAACATGGGAGCCATGTCATAAAGAGATGCTTGGTCATGGTATCGTTGGTGTTGAGAACCTTGGTGGTGATCTTGATAAGATCGTTCCGGGTAAATGGTTCGATTTCCACTGCTACCCAATCAGATGGTACATGGGCGATGGTTCTATGGCTCATCCGGTTGCTTATGTTGACGAAGAGAACATTGACCCGACAGTTCCGGACAGAAAATACAAATACTGCGGAACAGGTTACGGTGATGAGGAAGAGTACGGACTTAGCTGCCTGGACTACATTCAGAGACTGTTCAACCGCAACAAATAATTGTTGGTGAGGTTTTAGGAAAATGAAAATAAGCCCATTGCAGAAATGCAGTGGGCTTATTCAAAGACTTGACAACCGTTAAGACATGAAATAAAATCTGATTATAGGGAATGAAATAAGTTTTACATTGTATAAGAAGTAATATTAAGGGAGGAAATTAGAATGGATAACAAAGCATTAAAAAATAAAGTTATTATTACAGCTGCTGTAACAGGCGCATGGCCAAAAAAAGAGAACAATCCGAACGTACCGATGACTCCGCAGGAGATCGCTGATGACGTTTATGCATGCTGGAAAGCAGGTGCTGCAGTAGCGCATCTTCATATGAGAGATGATGAAGGTAACGGAACAATGGATACAGCTAAATTTGAAGAGACTGTAAACCTGATCCATACAAAATATCCGGATTGCGATATCGTATTAAATCTTACAACATCCGGAGATATCCACGCTGATGATGAAATCCGTGTTGCTCACGTTAAAAAATTAAAACCAGAGATGGCTTCCTATGACTGTGGTTCCATGAACTGGTTAAACAGCGGATTATTTTTAAATACACCGAAATTCTTAACAGATTGTGGTCTGTTATTCCAGGAGTTAGGTGTAAAACCGGAGATCGAGGCTTTTGATCCTGGTATGATCGGAAACGCTGCTTACTACATCAAAAAAGGCGTTCTGAAAACACCGGTACACTTCCAGTTCTGCATGGGTTGTGCAAACGGTATTGCCGGTTCTATGAAGAACCTGATCTTCATGAAAGAGACAGCAGATGAATTAGTAGGAAAAGGAAACTACACATGGTCCTGCTTCGGTGTTGGACACAGTGCTATGGAAATGCTTTATGGTGCAGTAGCACTTGGCGGAAATATCCGTGTAGGTATGGAAGATAACGTAATGTATGCAAAAGGACAGCTTGCAGAGAGCAACGTTCAGTTCATCGAGAGAGCAGTTCGTGTGATCAAAGAGTATGGCAAAGAAGTTGCTACACCGGATGAGGCACGTCAGATTCTTGGCTTAGCTAAATAAGGAGACCTTTTCTTATGACCTGGGGAGCTTTATATATGTATTATCACTGCCCGAAATGCGGTATGAAATTTGAGTACGCACTGGACGTTATGACTGAGTTCGGTGATGAGTTCGGTTTCTGCCCGGAGTGTCATGTTATGGGTGTCTATGAAAAAGAAGGTGCCCGTCAGGTAGATGATAATGAATACTTTGAAGTAGAGTAGGAGAGAGACACGATTGAAATCGCAAAGATTTTGATCGTGTTTCTTTTTTTGTGCCATAAATAGTTTGCATTGTATACATTTTTGTGTCATAATATGTTGTACATTTGATATTGTGCAAAATGTGAAATGTGTATTATGCAAAAAGCATTAAGACAGGAGTAAAGAAAATGGCAGTCATTAAAAGGGTATCCCTGGTTGATCAGGTGTATGAAAAGTTAAGGGAGAGAATCGTTCAGTTGAAAATACCGTTTGGAAGTAAACTGAATGTAAGTAAATTGCAGGAGGAGTATGGTGTCAGTTCCACACCGGTGCGTGAGGCACTGAACCGTTTGTTGAACGAGGGGTTAATTGAATTTGAAAATAATGTGGGTGCGAGAGTCATCGATATCACGGAAGAAGATGTCCGTGAAATCCAGGAGATTGCATTTGCGTATCAGATGGTAGCTGCAAGAAATGCATTGCGCAATGGTGATGCACAGCAGATGGCAGATGAGATAGGAAAATATATTGAGGAATATCGTTCTTCCAATGGTGTCATCGAGAGCTGCAGATGCATCCGTAATATTTTGGATGTATTTTACAAAAATTCCAAGAATGAGATGCTGATGACAAAAGTTACTTCCATGACAGGAATGGATGAGATTCTGCATGCATTGTTTGCGATGCCGAGAGAAAAAGGCGGCAGTGGAGAACAGTATCATTCCGGTATCACTTATTTTGAGCAGATCCATGAGGCAGTTGCCAATAAAGACTTCTCTAAGATCTGTGACGGTCTGGAGGCACATCAGCTCTGGTCCAGAGATTATATTTTGAAAAATCTTGAGACGGTGAAAAACAGATTTTAATGAGTATAAATGTTGAGTTTTTTGTAGTGTAAATTGGAACTGAAGTGAATTACCGAATCCGTGTCCGCATTCGGTAATTTTATTCAGTTCCTTTAAAAATGAAACAAAAAATCGTGCATAATACAAAATATAAAGTATAACTTGCAAATTTTTATTGCGGTGCAAAAAGAAACATGCTATAATAAAAACCATTGAATGAGAAAAGAGTTTCAACAGAAACTCGGAAATATAAATAAAACGCAGGAGGATTTTGATATGGCAGTTATTAAAAACTTTGATGAGATCGTAGAACGTGTAAAAGGTTTTCCGGAGCCGATGCGTGTAATCGTTGCAGCAGCTCAGGACGAGCATACATTACAGGCAATCAAACATGCACAGGAAGAAGGAATTGCAAAACCTGTTCTGGTTGGAGATAAAGCAGAGATTAATAAAATCTGTGCAGAGATCGGTCTGGTTGTTCCGGAAGAAGACATTTATGATGTTCCGGATGTAGATGAATCTGCAAAACGTGCCGTTGCCCTGATCCATGAAGGAAAAGGTGATTTCCTGATGAAAGGTAAAATGGAGACAGCACAGATCTTAAAACCGGCTGTCAATAAAGAGACAGGTCTCGGAACCGGTCGTGTAATGTCCCACTTTGTATTTGATGAACTTCCACATTATCATAAACTTCTTGTTACTACAGATGGTGGTATGATGACTTATCCGACACTGGAGCAGAAAGCACAGATCATCGAGAATACCGTAGAGACTCTGAAGGCTCTTGGATATGAGAATCCGAAGATCGCAGCAGTTGCAGCTGTAGAGAAAGTGAATCCGAAAATGCCTGAGACAGTAGAAGCACGTGAGTTAAAAGAAATGAACGAGCGCGGCGAGATCAAAGACTGTGTTGTTGAGGGACCGATCTCCCTGGATATTGCTCTGGATAAAGAGTGTGCAGACATCAAAGGTTTTGAAAGCCCGGTTGCAGGCGATGCGGATGTTATCCTTGTTCCGAATATCCAGGTTGGAAATATTCTTGGAAAATCCATCACAATCATTGCAAAGGGTAACATGGCAGGCTTCGTAGTTGGTGCTCAGGTACCGATTGTATTCTGCTCCAGAGGATCTTCTGCAAAAGAGAAATTCCTTTCTCTCGCATTAGCAGCAGCAGTAAGTGCCGGCAAAAACAAATAAGGAGACTCACATGGAAAAAATCTTAGTCATGAACCCGGGTTCCACTTCCACAAAAATTGCGGTTTATCAGGATGAGACACCGTTATTTGTAGAGAGTATTGAGCATTCCCAGGATGAGTTAAAGCCTTTTGAAAATATTATTGATCAGTATGAGATGCGTAAAGATCTGATTGTTGCAACCATGGAAAAAAATGGAGTGCACAAAGAAGATCTGACAGCCATTGTATCCCGTGGGGGACTTCTTCCACCGATCAAGGCAGGTGCTTACAGGGTAAATGAAGATATGGTATGGCAGCTTACTTATGCACCGCAGAATGAGCATGCATCTAATCTTGGTGCAGTTATTGCCAATGCTATTGCCACAGAGCTTGCTATCCCGGCATACATTTATGATGCGGTAACCGTGGATGAGTTAGAGCCTCTTGCAAAAGTAACCGGTTTACCGGAGATGCAGCGTAAAGGTATGGGACACAATCTGAACATGCGTGCAGCAGCTATGAAATATGCAAAAGAAAACAACAAACCATACCGTGATATTTCTGTAATTGTTGCACATCTAGGTGGCGGAATCACCTTATCCCTGCACCACAAAGGTCAGATTGTTGATATGATCTCTGATGATGAAGGACCTTTCTCACCGGAGCGTGCCGGCGGACTGCCTGCATTCCAGGTGATTGATATGGCTACCCGTGAAGGCATGGGTAAAAAAGCCATGATGAAAAAAGTAAAAACACAGGGTGGCCTTATGGGTTACTTTGGTGTGAATGATACAAGAATCGTTGAAAAAATGATGATGGATGGCGATGAAAAAGCCAAACTTATCTATGATGCAATGATTTTAAATGTGGCAAGAAATATTGCCAAACTTGCTGTTTATGTTGACGGTAAAGTGGATAATATCATTCTGACCGGTGGAATTGCATATTCTGAGTATTTTACCAAAGAAGTTGCAAAACGTGTGGAATTTATCGCACCGGTAATCGTATATGCCGGAGAAAATGAAATGGAATCTCTTGCGCTTGGTGCACTGCGTGTTCAGCGTGGAGAAGAGGAAGCCAAAACATTTACAAAGGTTGTACCACAGTAAAAACCAGAAAAATTGATTCGATTTTTCTGATTCCCAAAATTATACCTATCCGAAGAAAACTCCTGAGAAATCAGGAGTTTTCTTCAATACGTAGAAATATTTCACAAAGCGAATAATCATTCATAGAAATGGAAAAGTATACGAAGCAGCGATGTGTAGATGTGCGGTGATTCTGAAAAGAATATGTCAGCTTTCGCTGACCAGAATCACGCACCAAATCTCACGTGCGTTCGACTTGAATATAAAGCAAAAGTGTATCATTTGTATACATATCGTTTAAAAAATATCAATATTTTATGCAAAAAAATGCATAATTATTAGATGATGAGTGATGTATATGAATTAGAACAAAGATATATGCAGAAAGTAGTTGAAAAACACAAAAAATCTGTATACAATATAAAAAGCAAGTTAATTCATTAACAATAGAGGAGGTCCTTATGTATAAGATTTTAGAACGTAAGCAGTTAGCTGATAAAATCTATTATATGGTAGTAAATGCACCGAGAGTAGCGAAATCCTGTTTGCCGGGACAGTTTGTAATAGTAAAAATGGATGAAGTCGGAGAGCGTATTCCGCTGACAATCTGTGATTATGACAGAGAAGCCGGAACCGTTACGATTGTATTTCAGGTAGTAGGCGCTTCCACAGAACGTATGACAGCTCTGTATGAAGGAGATTTTTTCCAGGATTTCGTTGGACCGCTGGGATGTCCATCCGAACTTGTTGAGGAAGATATAGAAGAACTGAAAAAGAAAAAAATTATGTTTGTGGCAGGTGGTGTTGGAGCAGCACCGGTTTATCCACAGGTAAAATGGATGCATGAGCATGGTATTGATGTAGATGTTGTTGTCGGAGCAAAAAATCATGAGATGCTGATTCTTGAGGATGAGATGAAAGCAGTAGCAGGCAATCTGTATGTATGTACAGATGACGGAAGCTATGGTATTCCGGGAATGGTTACTACAGCGATTGAAGAACTGGCAGAAAAATCCGAACAGCCGTATGATGTGTGTGTGGCAATCGGACCGATGATCATGATGAAATTCGTATGTCTGCTTACCAAACAGCTGAATATTCCGACGATTGTTTCCATGAACCCGATCATGGTAGACGGTACCGGTATGTGCGGTGCATGTCGTTTACAGGTAGGGGATGAAATCAAATTTGCATGTGTAGACGGACCGGAGTTTGACGGACATCTGGTTGATTTTGATCAGGCAATGAAACGTCAGCAGATGTACAAGACAGAAGAGGGACGTGCAATCCTGAAACTGCGCGAAGGAGATACACATCATGGTGGATGCGGAAACTGCGGAGGTGACAACTAATGGATATGTTAAAAAAAGTTCCTGTAAGAGAGCAGGATCCAAAGGTAAGAGCAACGAATTTCGAAGAAGTTTGTTATGGATATAATAAAGAAGAAGCAATGATGGAAGCACAGAGATGCTTTGGATGTAAAAATGCAAAATGTATCGAAGGCTGTCCGGTTTCTATTGATATTCCTGCATTTATCGGCAGAGTAAAAGTTGGAGAGATTGAGGAGGCTTACAAAATTCTTTCTCAGTATACATCTCTTCCGGCTACTTGTGGACGTGTATGCCCGCAGGAGAACCAGTGTGAAGGAAAATGTATCCGCGGAATCAAAGGCGAGGCTGTTTCCATCGGTAAGCTGGAGCGTTTTGTAGCAGATGCAGCTGCAAAATTCCATTATCGTCAGAAGGATCCGGCTCCGGCAAACGGACACAAGATCGCAATCGTAGGTTCTGGCCCTGCAGGTCTGGCCTGTGCAGGTGAGCTTGCAAGAATGGGATGTGATGTTACAATTTTTGAAGCATTGCATGAGCCGGGTGGAGTACTTCGTTATGGTATTCCGGAGTTCCGTCTTCCGAAAAAGCGGATTGTTGCAAGAGAGATTGACAATGTAACAGATCTTGGCGTTAAAATTGAGACAAACGTAGTTATCGGTAAAGCAGTAACCGTTGATCAGTTGATCGATGAGGAAGGTTTTGAGGCTGTATTCATCGGCTCCGGAGCAGGTCTTCCAAAATTCATGGGTATCGAGGGAGAAAATGCAAATGGTGTATTCTCCGCAAACGAGTACCTGACAAGAAATAATCTGATGAGCGCATACAGAGAAGATTATGATACACCAATTCACGGCGGCAAGAAAGTAGCAGTAGTTGGTGGCGGTAACGTAGCAATGGATGCAGCAAGAACCGCTCTTCGTCTTGGCGCAGAGGTTCATATCGTATACAGAAGAAGTGAAGCAGAACTTCCGGCCCGTGTGGAAGAAGTTCATCACGCAAAAGAAGAGGGTATTATCTTCGATCTTTTGACAAATCCGGTGAAGATTCATGAGGATGAGAACGGATGGGTATCCGGTCTGGAATGTGTTCGTATGGAGCTTGGTGAGCCGGATGAGTCTGGAAGAAGACGTCCGCAGGTGATTCCGGGTTCCAACTTTGTCCTGGATGTTGATACCGTCATCATGTCTCTGGGAACTTCTCCAAACCCGCTGATTTCTTCAACAACAGAGGGTCTGGAAGTAAATAAATGGAAATGTATCGTAGCTGACGAGCAGAACGGAAAAACAACCAAAGAGGGTGTTTATGCCGGTGGTGATGCAGTTACAGGTGCCGCTACTGTTATTCTTGCAATGGGTGCAGGAAAACATGCAGCACATGCAATTTATGAGTATGTGACAAACAAATAAGTCACATCGATTTCGGGTCGAGCATATGCGAGACCATATCAAAGCAAGTTACACAGGCTGGAAAGATCCGCCTTGTTTGTAGCTATATAATATCCTATCCTAATACAAAAAAAGCTGCGAAAGCAGCTTTTTTTGTATACCATATTTTGCTTTACTCCTCAACAGAAGGATGTTTTTTCATGTAAGTATCCATGATATCTTTTAACTGATCTCGATACTTAAGTTCCGTATGTACTTTGAATGCATCCGGATCAATAGGAAGATTTAAGTCTGTCAGCCGGCGGATACTCCAGATGTAAAGAATATCCAGTGCCGGAATCAGATCCTCGCCCAGCGGTGTGAGAATATATTCGACTTTTAATGGGATTGTGTTATACTGAATCCTTTGTACCAGTCCGTCGTGGGTCAGTTCCTTCAACTGCTGACTTAAAACTTTTTCACTGACACCGAGTGTCTTTTTTGTTTCGTTAAAACGAATTTTTCCATAATGGTGGATATGATGAAGAATCGTCATTTTCCACTTTCCGGAAATACAATTTGTAACAAAATGATAGGGATTGACAGTTTGTTGCATGAAATGTATTTCACCTCCGAAATTTTTCTTTTTGTTAATTTTATTTGGTTTGAAAAAGTAATTTAGTATCAAAAGGGTAACCATAGTGTAACAGTTTCTGAAAAAAAATTCAATGGATTCAGGAAAAAAACATTAAAATATGATATAATGAACGCAAACGAGTCAACATACTTGTATGATTGACGAGTGGTGAATGCCAATCATGAACTGTTTTTGTTCATGATATAATGAGCGCAAGTGAGCCATAGGGAGCTTGCTCACTATTGGCGAATGGCGCGTGTGAACTGTAACATGAATAAGCGAAAGAAGAATAAGTAGAAATGACAAGGAGAAGATGATGAAATCAATAGAAGAACGTGTAGCAGAAATCAAGGATAAACATACGAGAGGATATAACTGTGCGCAGATCGTGCTTTGTTCTTATGCGGAAGAACTGGGAATCGACGAGGAGACGCTGTTTCGTATCTCTGAAGGATTCGGCGCCGGCATGGGCGGCATGATGCAGACTTGCGGTGCAGTGACTGCGATGTTTATGGCACTTGGACTGGCAAACAGTTCCGGAGATCTGCAGGCCTGTGATACAAAGCCGCAGACGATGAAAAAAGTGCGGGAACTGGCAGCTGAATTTGAGAAAAAGAACGGATCCATTGTCTGTCGGGAACTGAAAGGAATTGATACCGGGAAAGTATTGCGCAGCTGTGACGGCTGTATCGAGGATGGTATTCGCATTCTGGGAGAATATTTGTTAGACGATTAGTGGTTGAATAAACGGACGAAAAAAGAGCGGAAAAAGTATCCTGCAGGCTAAGACACCTTACAGTGATATTTTTTTCGCTCTTTTCCGGTATAAATCAGCTCCATGCCGCATATGCATAAGCAGAAGAGGAGAGGATGACTGCTATGACAAATACGAATATTTATCAGAATATTACTGCCAGAACCGGTGGAGATATCTACCTTGGTGTGGTTGGACCGGTGCGTACCGGCAAGTCGACGTTTATCAAACGGTTCATGGATGTGATGGTGCTGCCTCAGATGGAGGATTCTGCGGCAAAAAAGCGGACCGTAGATGAACTGCCTCAGTCGGCTCAGGGGAAAACAATCATGACCACGGAACCGAAGTTTATTCCAAGAGAGGCTGTAAGTCTTCAGCTGGAGGATGATGTGACTGCAAAGGTGAAGCTGATCGATTGTGTCGGATATCTGATCGACGGAGTGAACGGCCACATGGAAGATGGGAATGAGCGGATGGTGAAGACACCCTGGTTTGACCATGAGATTCCTTTTGCAAAGGCTGCACAGATCGGTACGGAGAAGGTGATCCGGGAGCATGCCACCATTGGGATTCTGGTGACCACGGACGGAAGTTTTACAGATATTCCAAGAGAAAATTATGTTCCGGCAGAAGAACGGACGGTTCAGGAGCTGAAAAAAATCGGAAAACCTTTTGTGGTCTTGCTTAATACACCGAAACCCCACAGTAATGCATCCATGCAGATGAGCAGAAAAATGAAGGAAACATATGGTGTCAGTGTCCTTCCGGTAAACTGTGAACAGCTGAAGCAGGAGGATATCTGCCGGATTCTGCAGGAGGCATTGTATGAATTTCCAGTGACAGAGCTTGATTTTTATCTGCCCAAATGGGTGGAGATGTTGCCGATATCCCACAAGATCAAAGCAGCAGCTATTGCAGAAGCACGCAGGATTCTGGAACAGGCAGAACAGATGAAGGACATTGCAGGTGTTGTCTTTGAACCGGAAAAAGAAGAAATCTCGTCGATCCGGCTGGAAGTGACGGATCTGGCGTCCGGTACGGCAAAAATCTGTTTTCAGGTGGATGAGCACTATTATTATGAAAATATCAGTGAACTGGCAGGGGTTCCGATTCACGGAGAGTATGAACTGATCTCATTACTCCGGGAACTGTCGGAAAAAAGAGATGCGTATGCACAGGTGGCGGATGCCATGGAAAGTGTCAAACGTACCGGGTATGGCGTTGTTTCACCGTCCATGGATGAAATTTCTGTGGAAGAACCGGAACTGATCCGGCATGGAAACCAGTATGGTGTCCGGCTGAAGGCATCATCTCCATCCATACATATGATACAGGCAAATATTGAGACAGAGATTGCACCGATCATCGGCAGCGAGGAGCAGGCCAAAGATCTGGTATCGTATATCAAAGAGAATCAGAATACATCGGAAGGACTCTGGAAGACAAATATTTTCGGAAAATCATTGGGTGAACTGGTGGAAGATGGTATCCGGCGGAAGATTACGATGATGGATGAGGAAAGCCAGCAGAAACTGCAGGATACGATGAAGAAAATCGTGAATGATAACAATGGCGGGCTTGTGTGCATTATTTTGTAATCATAAAAGGGGTAACCGGTAAAATAAAGATTGGCATTTTAGCAAAAAGGAAATTGATATTCTGAAGAGCATATGCGTTTTGGAATGTCAGTTTCCTTTTTGACATATCATAAAAGATATTTGTTTTGTGAAAAAAAGGAAAGAAAAAGAATAGGACAGAAATGTCCGGGACTTGTTCATTTTTTTGATTTGTGGTATTATAATTTACTATCTATGTGAAAAGTATAACGATTCAACATAAAACGGAGAAAAAGGAGAAGGATGGTATGAGTAAAGAATATGACAAATTATTGAGATGTTACCACAGTGTGAGAGAAAAGATTAGTTTCGAACCGCAGGTAGCTCTGATTCTCGGTTCCGGACTTGGTGATTATGCAGAGCAGATTCAGGTGGAAGCGGTTTTGGATTATCATGACATTGAAGGATTTCCGGTCTCTACGGTACTTGGGCACAAAGGAAGATTTGTGTTTGGCTATATTCAGAATGTTCCGGTGGTGATCATGCAGGGCAGAGTGCATTTTTACGAAGGTTATGACATGCATGATGTTGTGCTTCCGACGAGATTGATGGGAATGCTTGGAGCCAAAGTATTGTTTCTGACCAATGCTGCCGGAGGAATGCAGAAAGGTATGCATGCTGGAGATTTTATGCTGATCACCGGTCATATTTCCAGTTTTGTACCATCACCGCTGATCGGACCGAATATTGAAGAACTTGGAACCCGTTTCCCGGATATGAGTGAGGTTTATAAAAAGGATCTACAGGAGATTATACGGAATACGGCAATAAACTGTGGGATTCCGTTAAAAGAAGGTGTGTATGTGCAGACTACCGGACCGAATTATGAGACTCCGGAGGAGATTCGGATGTATCGGAGTCTGGGGGCAGATGCAGTCGGCATGAGTACCGCCTGTGAAGCTATGGCGGCAAATCATATGGGAATGCGTGTCTGCGGTATTTCCTGTATTTCCAATCTGGCTGCCGGTATTTCAGAAAATCCGCTGACACATGCGGAGATCCAGGAGACGGCAGACCGGGTGGCACCGCTGTTTCAGCAGCTGATCACGGCATCCATAGTGAATATTGCAAACCAGTAGAAGGACGAATCATAGAAAAAATGAGAAAGGCAAGAAGATGAACATTCGCTTTTATAATGCAAAAATCCTGACATTAAATGAGCAGGAACGATTTGATATCATCAACGGAGAACTCTGGGTAAAAGGAGATACGATCTGTTATGTGGGCGAGAGCAAAAATCCGGCAGAAATCTGTACAGAACTTCAGATGGAGCAGCCGGCATGGGAACGCGAGATTGATGTAAAAGGCAATCTGCTGATGCCGGGATTTAAGAATGCTCATGCACATACTTATATGACATTTTTACGTTCCTATGCAGATGATCTTCCGTTGCAGGAGTGGTTGTATCAGATGTGTTTTCCAAAAGAGGACAAGCTGGATACGGAAAACATCCGTCCGCTGGAAGTGCTTGGTATCATGGAATATCTGACCAGCGGTATTACTACCAGCTTTGATATGTGTTATTTTCCACCGGTATATGCCCAGGTGGCAGCTCAGTGTGGATTCCGTGCCGTTCAGGTGTCCGGTGTAAACAGTTTTGGCGGAAGTGCAGCAGTTGTTGAGGAAAATTATCTGAAAGTCAATGAGACCAGCGACCTGACTTCGTTCATGATCGGTTTCCATGCAGAGTATACGACAAAGATGGAACTGATGCAGGAAATCGCTGATCTGGCAAACAAATATAAATCCCCGGTATTCCTGCACAATTCCGAGACTCAGAATGAGGTGAAGGAGTGTCTGGAGCGTTATGGCAAGACTCCGACGCAGCTGACGGAAGAACTTGGCATGTATGAGTATGGCGGCGGCGGATACCATTGTGTATATTTTGATGATAAAGATTTTGAAATTTTTCAGAAACGTCAGTTGACGGCAGTTACCTGTCCGGCATCCAATCTGAAGCTGGCAAGCGGCATCGCACCGCTGAAACGGTTTGTGGAGGAAGGCATTCCGGTGGCGATCGGTACAGACGGACCTGCGAGCAACAACAGTCTGGATATGTTTAAGGAAATGTTTCTGGCAAGTGCACTGGCGAAGGTGCGTGAAATGGATGCAGAATGTATCAGTGCGGATAAGATCCTGTATATGGCCACGACAGGTGGCGCACATGCGATGGGGCTGGATAATTGCGACCGTCTGGCGGCCGGCAAAAAAGCAGATCTGATCATGATCGATCTGCAGCAGCCGAATATGCAGCCGGAGAATAATATCGTAAAAAATCTTGTATACAGCGGAAGCAAGCAAAATGTCAAGTTGACCATGGTCAATGGAAAAATCCTGTATGAAGAGCAGAAATTTTCTATTGGATTCGAACCGGCAGACATTTATAAAGAAGCAAATCGGATCATCCGCTCAATGGAAGGGTAAAAGGTATGAAAGTAACATTATATACCGATGGTGCCGCACGGGGAAATCCGGACGGCCCCGGAGGATACGGTGCCGTGCTGCAGTTTGTCGATGCAGCGGGCAGGCTGCATGAAAAGGAACTGAGTGCCGGATACCGCAAAACAACAAATAACCGGATGGAGCTGATGGCGGCGATCGTCGGACTGGAGGCGCTGGTAAAACCGTGTCAGGTGGAATTATATTCGGATTCCAAATATCTGACGGATGCGTTCAATCAGCATTGGATCCAGGGCTGGCTGAAGCGCGGCTGGAAAAAATCAGATAAATCGCCGGTGAAAAATAAAGATCTGTGGACCAGACTTCTGGCAGCGATGGAACCGCATCAGGTGAACTTTCACTGGGTGAAAGGACATGACGGTCATCCGGAGAATGAACGCTGTGACCGGCTGGCAACCACAGCAGCGGATGGAAGTAATCTGCTGGAGGATGAGATTACAGAATGAAAGAACAAATGAGTAACAGAACTCTGTTTTTGTATTTTACATCATTGACAGGTGCTGTGATCGCCGGGATCGTGTGGTTATATCTGAAAGTGGCAAATATAGGGATTACGGTCATCTGGGAAATGGTTCCGGCTTATATAGATTCGAAATATTATACGGTTCTCATGTGCCTGGGAGGCGGTGTACTCATCGGATTGTTCCACCGGGTATATGGCCCATATCCGGAGCGGATGGCAGATTCTGTTAAGCGGGTAAAAGATACGGGTACATATCCTTACCGGAAACTTCCGATGATTGTTTCAGCATCATTTTTATCTCTGTTTTTTGGCGGAGCTGTCGGACCGGAATCCGGCCTGGTCAGTCTTTTACTTGGCCTTTGCTGCTGGGCAATGGATCAGTTTGGGCTGGCACGATGGAAGATGGAGACGCTGATCGCCGGAAATCCATATATCAGAAAGAAAGAATTGTTCCGGGTGATGGCAGCTGGGCTGTTTCTTCTGCCGGATCAGATTGTGTACGACAAAGGGAAGATCAGATGGAAACGGAAAGAGCAGATTGCATCCGGTATTACGGCCGGACTGACCGGACTGGCAGTATATGAACTGCTGAATTTCTGTTTTGGCAGATGCCTGGCGGTACCTCATCTGCATGGTGGTGTACTGATCCTGCGAGACAAAGTGGCAGTTATTTTGCTGGTGATTGTCGGAATTGCAGCCGGCTATCTGTATCTGATCTTTCAGAAAGCCAGCAGTTGGTTTTTCGGAAAACTGAGAGAAAAAAATCTGACAGTATTCAATGCCGTGCTTGGTGGACTGGTGTTGGGACTGATCGGTTCTGCATTACCGATGACCATGTTTTCCGGTGGAAATAATATTCAGGCTATGCAGTATGAATATTTGAAATATACACCTTATCTGTTGATTCTGATCGGTGTGGTAAAATTATTTCTGACCAATGTCTGCATTGAATCCGGATGGCGTGGCGGACATTTCTTCCCGGTGATTTTCAGTGGATTGAGCATCGGATATGGATTTGCGGCAATTCTGCATATCAATGAAATTGTCAGCGTGGTGCTGGTGACAGGAGCATTGCTTGGCACGGTTTTACAGCAGCCGTTAGGGGCGCTTGCATTGTCTCTTGTCTTTTTCCCGGTCAAAGATATCGGCTGGATGCTGCTGGCATCCACGGTAGGTGGCTGTGTGCCGGTTCCGGTGGCACTTCGGTCAGATCCGGAGAAAAAAAGCTTTGTGTCTAATATGATACAGATGAAAAAACAGAAAAAATTTCTTCCAAATAAAGGATAGGCAGGAATGCATTGCTTTACAAGGAAGAAATGCTATGCTATTATTGTAAGAGTGTGTAATCGTTGTGTTTTCAGCGATCGCATGAGTGAATTTGATATTCATAATAACATATAGATGGAGGAACACGAGAGTGAAAAAGTATGGTGTAAATGAATTACGAAGAATGTATCTTGACTTTTTTAAAAGCAAAGATCATCTTGTAATGAAAAGTTTTTCGCTGATCCCGCATAATGACAACAGTTTATTGCTGATCAATGCAGGAATGGCACCGTTAAAACCTTATTTTACAGGAGCAGAGATTCCACCGAAGCGCAGAGTTTCCACATGTCAGAAATGTATCCGTACCGGTGATATTGAGAATGTAGGAAAGACAGCACGTCATCTGACCTTCTTTGAGATGCTGGGAAACTTTTCTTTTGGTGATTATTTCAAACATGAGGCAATTGCCTGGTCCTGGGAGTTCCTGACCAAAGTGCTGGAATTGGATCCGGAACGTCTGTATCCGTCTATTTACGGTGAGGATGAGGAAGCATTTGAAATCTGGACAAAAGAGGTCGGTGTACCGGCAGAGAGAATTACACGTTTCTATCGTGATGAGAATGGTGAGTGTGATAACTTCTGGGAGCATGGTGCGGGTCCTTGTGGTCCATGTTCTGAGATTTACTATGACCGTGGAGAGAAATACGGCTGTGGCAGCCCGGATTGTAAAGTAGGCTGTGACTGTGACCGTTTTATGGAAGTATGGAACAACGTATTTACACAGTTTAACGGTGATGGAAAAGGAAATTACGAAGAACTGGAAAATAAAAATATTGATACCGGTATGGGATTGGAACGTCTGGCTGTTGTTATGCAGGACGTAGATTCTGTATTTGATATCGATACTATGAAAGCAATCCGTGACAAAGTATGTGAGATGTCTCATAAAACTTACCAGACAGATGCACTGGATGACGTATCCATCCGTCTGATCACAGATCATATCCGTTCCGCTACATTCATGGTATCAGATGGTATCATGCCGACAAACGAGGGCAGAGGCTATGTACTTCGTCGTCTGATCCGTCGTGCGGCAAGACATGGTAAAATGCTTGGTATCGACGGACTGTTCCTTGCGGAACTGAGCAAAACTGTCATCAACGAGAGCAAAGACGGTTATCCGGAACTGGAAGAGAAAAAAGAATTCATTTTCCGTGTACTGACACAGGAAGAGGAAAAATTCAATAAGACAATCGATCAGGGACTTGCAATTCTGGCTGATATGCAGGCAGAGATGGAAAAAGAAAGAAAGAAAGTTCTTTCCGGAGAAGATGCATTCCGTTTGTACGACACATATGGATTTCCGGTAGATCTGACCGAAGAAATTCTGGAAGAAAAAGGATTTACGATTGACCAGGCAGGTTTTGAGGCAGCGATGGAAGAGCAGCGTACCAAAGCACGTAACGCACGAAAAGTAACAAACTATATGGGTGCAGATGCAACGGTTTATGATGCGATCGATCCGTCCGTTACAACTACATTTGTCGGATATGACCGTTTCTGTCATGATTCGGAAGTAACTGTTCTGACCAGCGAGACAGAGATTGTAGAAGCACTGACAGATGGTGAGGCAGGTACTGTTTTTGTGAATGAGACTCCATTCTATGCAACTATGGGTGGACAGACCGCTGATACCGGTTATATCCGCACTGCAGAGGGTGAGTTCCGTGTAGAAGATACGGTAAAAATGCTCGGCGGTAAAGTCGGACATATCGGCCGTGTGACAAAAGGTATGATCAAAGTCGGTGATACGGTTACGCTGGAAGTAGATGCAAAGAGACGTTCTCTGATCGCAAAGAACCACAGTGCAACACATTTACTGCAGAAAGCATTGCGTAACGTACTTGGTTCTCATGTAGAGCAGAAAGGTTCTGATGTAAATCCGGATCGTCTGCGTTTTGACTTCTCCCATTTTTCTGCTATGACAGAGGAAGAGTTAAAACAGGTTGAGACTATCGTAAATGAAAAGATCGCAGAGGCACTTCCGGTAGAGACAAGTATCATGAGTCTGGAAGAAGCAAAGAAAACAGGTGCGATGGCACTGTTTGGTGAAAAATACGGTGATTCCGTCCGTGTGGTAAAAATGGGTGATTTCTCCACAGAGCTCTGTGGCGGTACTCATGTTGCAAATACCAGCGAGATTTCCGCATTTAAGATCGTATCTGAGTCCGGTATCGCAGCAGGCGTAAGACGTATTGAGGCTCTGACTTCCGATGCATTATATGCTTACTATGATAAATTAGAGGAGATCATCAACGAGGCAGCAGCATTATTGAAAACAAATGCAGCAGGTCTGACAGAAAAAATCACACATTTGCAGGCAGAAGTAAAAGAACTCCACAGCGAGAACGAATCCTTAAAGAGCAAAGCTGCACAGGATGCACTTGGCGATGTCATGGATCGGGTAGAAGAAGTCAACGGAGTAAAACTTCTGGCAACCGCTCTGGAAGATGTAGATATGAACGGACTGCGTGACCTGGGTGATCAGCTGAAAGAGAAACTCGGCGAGGGTGTTGTTGTACTGGCATCTGCAAACGAAGGCAAAGTAAGTCTGATCGCTATGGCAACAGAAGGAGCTATGAAGCAGGGTGCACATGCAGGTAACCTGATCAAAGCAATCGCAGCAAAAGTTGGCGGTGGCGGCGGCGGACGTCCGAATATGGCTCAGGCCGGCGGTAAGAACCCGGCAGGAATCCCGGATGCGATCGCAGCAGCGAAAGAAGCACTGGCGGGACAGATCAAATAATAAGTTCACACGTTTTCAGGTAATGCTCATCTTTGAGATATTACCTGGATATACAGGATGACGGAATGTTAATCTGAGGAATTAAACGAAAAAACGGAAAAATATGCAAAAAGTTTGAAAAAACTATTGACATATCTACAAAAAATGATTATAATTGTCAAGCAGTGCAGTAAGAATATTACCCAATCAGTTGAATATGCACAATACGCAACTGGAGGGAGGTTAGGTGTGAGACTATGTCAAATGTAATCGTAAAAGAGAACGAGACTTTAGATAGCGCTTTACGCAGATTTAAGAGAAACTGTGCGAAAGCTGGTATCCAGCAGGAGATTCGTAAGAGAGAGCATTACGAGAAACCAAGCGTAAAACGTAAAAAGAAATCTGAAGCAGCTAGAAAACGTAAATACAACTAGTTCGAAGTTAATTGAAAGGACACTTCTGTGGAAGTGTCCTTTTGTCGTGTTTTTAGAATGTCGAGGGCATTCTTGCATTGAATCGAGAATAAGAATTCCCCTGTTTTAAGTGTGTAGAGCACTAAGCGGTTGGTAAGGGGGATGCTTATGCCCGATTTACAAACTCCGGGAAAAATATCATCGCAGGGAATCTTAAACTGCGGGATACTTTTCCCGGAGTTTTTTGCTTTGTGCGTGCAGACAAAAGTTCTAACAAAATAGCAATGGCATATATTAGACTATGGCAGTGAAACAGGCTGCTGAATGGAGTGATAAAGTGGAACAGATTTTGAAATTGTTTCCGGTGCATATCAGAAAAGTCATGGAACAGGCAGAGGTATTTCAACGATTGTCACAGAAACTGGAGGAAATCCGGGTGCGTGTAAATCAGCCATTGGAACTGGTTACCGCTGATGGGGCATACTTCCTGAACAATGGCGCACTGGTCAGGCAGACGGACAGGCAATGTCTGTCCGTATCGGAAGAAGATTTAAGGCAGATGAGTACCCTGATGTCTCGGTATTCGCTCTATGCCTATGAGGAAGAGATCCGGCAGGGATTTCTGACAGTGGAAGGAGGACATCGGATCGGTGTGTGTGGACAGGTCATGCAGCTGAATGGCAGGATAAACAGAATCTATCCGATCCTGTATCTGAACATTCGTATTGCCAGAGAGCGAAAGGCGTGTGGAGCATTGCTTTATAAGCAGTTGTGGCGGGAACAGGAACCGGAAAATACACTGTTACTGTCCGCACCCGGAAATGGAAAAACCACCTTGCTTCGTGATCTGATCCGGCTGTTTTCCAATGGAGATGAAGCGCATCCGGGAAAAAGAATCGGGCTGGTGGATGAACGGTCAGAGATTGCCGGTTGCCTTCATGGAATTCCGCAAAATGATCTGGGCATCCGGACAGATGTGCTGGATGGGTGCCCGAAAGTGGAAGGGATGATGCTGTTAATACGCAGTATGGCGCCTGAAATCCTTGCAGTGGATGAGATTGGCAGCAGAGAAGATTTTGCAGCAATGGAATATGCCATGCGCTGTGGCTGTCATCTGCTGGCAACGGTACATGCAGGAAGCCTGGAAGAACTGTTTCAAAAGCCAGGGTGGGACAAGTGCGGACAGGTGAAGTTATTCAGAAACTATGTAGTCATTTCAAAAGAGAACGGAGAACGCAGGTATACCGTATATGATGAACGTGGAATAAGCATTCTCCCTGCTTCAAGTGCGTAGAGCACTAAGCGGTGGGTAAGAGGATGCTTATGTCAGATCTTACTGTAATTCAATGTGACATTAAAAAGAAACAGGAGAGCAGGGACAGGATGTTGAAAGCAGCGGGGAGTATGTGTGTGCTGGCGGCGTGTATCGGCTTTGTGCGGGAACTGCTCCGGACAGGCAGTTTACATAAGGAGTATCTGGAGGCATTGATTGAACTGACAGAACTGCTGTCAGCAGAAATCCGCTATGAACGGCTGCCGATACAGGAAGCTTTGCAGCAGATTCAGAAAAAAATAAGGCCGGAAATAGCTTTTGTGTTACGGCAGATGATAGAACAGATGAAAGATGGTACAGGAACGCCATTTTCGGAAATCTGGGAGCAGGCATTCCGGAAAGGAGGAAAGGAACTGTTTTTGACCGGAGAGGAGCTGGAAGAGGTATGTCGTATAGGAAAACATCTTGGATTTCTGGACCAGAGACAGCAGGAGGAGCATTTGCAGGGATGTCGGGAACGGCTGCAGCGTCTGCTGAGATTAAGGCAGAAGGAACTGGAGGAAAAGAAACATATGTACCGCTGTCTGGGGGTGGCAGCCGGGATTTTTGTGATTCTGATTCTGGTTTAGTCATTTACGGGGAGGATAGCGATGGATGTCAATTTATTGTTTAAAATAGCAGCGGTGGGGATACTGGTGACTGTGATCGGACAGGTTTTGAAACACAGCGGAAGGGAGGAGCATGCATTTTTGGTCAGTCTTGCAGGTCTGATCATAGTATTGTTCTGGATCGTGCCTTATATATACGATTTGTTTGACAAAATAAAACATCTGTTTTCCTTATGAAAAACCGAAAACAGACAACAAATAGAGGTGGAAGATCATGGGAATCATTCAGATCGCAATGATTGGAATCGGCGCAGTGGCACTGGCATTGATGGTAAAACAGCAGAAAAGTGAATATGCACTGTATCTGAGTCTGTCTGCAGTGGTTCTGATCCTTGTTTTTAGCATGAACCGTTTACAGGTTGTGATGGAGACCATCCGGAAAATAGAACAGTATACCGGAATAGATGTTGCTATGCTGAAAATACTGGTGAAACTGATGGGCATTACCTATGTGGCAGAGTTTGCGTCCGGAATCTGCAAGGATGCGGGATTTTCAGCAATTGGAAGCCAGATCGAGATGTTTGCAAAGTTTTCAATCATGGCGGTCAGTGTACCGGTGCTTCTGACATTGCTGGAAACAATCGAAGGACTGCTGAGTACCTGGAAGTAAATCGGATGCAGCCTCCGGCGGGGCGCACATTGGCCGGTGGACAATGGTTTTGCACCGACCGAAACAGAATGTAGACTTGCAGAGATGCTGGGATTTGCGTGAGACAGGAGGGACAGGCATTGTATGCGAAGGAAAGCACGGCACAGCGTATATGGAATCACAAAAACAGATACAGATGGTGCATGATATTTTTGCTTTTGAGCGTGTTCGTTGTGTGGTTTTGTGTTCCAAAACAGGTACGGGCGGCCCGGAATATTGCGCAGACAGAGGCCAGTCAGCAGGAAGAACTGCTGTCGGATCTGCCTTTGTCAGACATTCAGAAGGTGTTGGAGCAGAATACAGATACACAGGATCTGACCTTTCGGGAACTGGTCAGGCAGCTGATGCAGGACGGAGAGTATACGGATAAGCGGACGCTGGTGCGGCAGGTTTTTGATCGTGCATTTGGGGATGTGGCCGAAGGAAAACAGCTGTTTGTACAAATACTGCTTCTGACGGCGGCCTGTTCGTTTTTGCAGAATTTTATCCATGTGTTTGAGAACAGCCAGATTTCAAAAACAGGGTTTTATCTATATTTTTTACTGCTGATGGGGTTGTTGCTCCGGTCCTATCTGCTCATTCATGGAATTCTGGAAGATGTACTGGGACAGGTGATTGATTTTATGGAAGCATTGTTGCCCGCATTTTGCATGACGATGGTATTTTGCAGTCAGAAGGTAACTGCGGTAGGATTTTATCAGCTGTCTCTGATCGTGATTTATCTGATTGACCGGGTACTTCTGTATATTGTAATACCGGCGATCCATGTCTATGTGGTGCTTCAGATGTTGAACTGTATGACGGAGGAAAAACTGATTTCCAGAATGACAGTCCTGCTGAAACGGGGACTTATCTGGGTAATGCGTCTGCTGCTGGCAGGGGTGACGGGAATGAATGTGATCGAACGGATGATTGCCCCTTCTGTGGATAATCTGAAAAAAATGTCGGTGACACAGACCATCAGCATGCTGCCGGGACTTGGAAATACAGCACAGGCGGTGGGAAATATTTTCTTTGGATCGGCGGTGGTGATCCGAAACGGAATAGGAACGGCTGCAATGATCGTGCTTGTGTGCTTGGCGCTAGGGCCATTACTGAAAATGCTGGTGTTTTCTGTTTTCTATAAAGTGGCAGGGGCACTTTCGGAGCCATTTTCCGATAAACGGATCTGTGGCTGTATTGATTGTGTGGGGGATGGGGCATTACTTTTGTTTCGTGCGCTTGGAACCGGAATTTTATTATGTATGATAACGATAGCGGTGGTGGTGACGGCAATCATATGACAGAGATGCTGGAATGGGTAAAACGGATGATATTTCTTGGGATATTTCTGACGCTTTTGCTGCAGGTATTGCCAGCGAATGCTTATCGGAAATATGTGCGTTTTTTTGCAGGGATGGTGTTTGTAGTGACAATTTTAAATCCATTATTTTCCGTGTTGGGACAGAAAAATGTAGAACAGAGGATGGAGCGGGAATTTGTCCGGGAAGATATCCTGCAGAGCAGGCAGCTGGATTTTTCGAATATGGAACGACAGCAGAAAACATATTATGAGCGACAGGTAAAGGAAGTGGTGGAGCAGATGGTAACAGAACTGGGAAATTCCTGCGGTGTGCCGGTGCAGAAAGTGGAAGTGACGCTGACGCAGGATACCGGTGCCGTTGCACAGGTGACCGTGTGGACGGCGGTTTCCGGGAAAACGATACAGCAGGAGATGCGCAGGCAGACGGCAGAAGCCTGTGGAATCGGAGAGCAGCAGGTGGAGGTGTATGGCAGCTGATGGATTGGAATGGTTTTCTGCGGGAGAAAAAGTGGAAACATGTGAAAAAGGATCAGTGGCTCATTTTGTTTCTGGCGGGTGTTCTGCTTCTGATCATTGCGATGCCTGCCGGCAGGAAAAACAGTACAGCATCGGATGTGGAGATGAATACGCAGAATAGCCAGAGTGCAGTAACGGCACAGGGCGGTCCTGATTATGACACATATGGGGCGGCACTGGAACAGCGCCTAGAGACAATATTACAGAGAATGCGAGGGGTTGGTGATGTGCAGGTGATGATCACGTTCCGGGATCAGGGAGAATCCATAGTGGAAAAAGATGTGACGATGCGGGAGGATACGCAGGAGGGAGAGCAGAAGGAAGGGGAAACGGATACGGTCAATGGCGGATCCGGCAGCTGTGAGAACAGTGAAACGACGGTTTATGCCCGGTCTGACGGAGATGAAACCCCATTTGTGAACCGTGCGATCCTGCCCAAAATCGATGGTGTTCTGATCGTGGCGGAAGGCGGAGATGATTCCGAAGTGAGAAAAAATATTTCTGAGTCGGTGGAGGCATTATTCGGACTGGATGCACATAAAATAAAGATAGTTAAAATGAAAACGAAAGGAGATTCCAATTGAAGAAGATATTTCGCAAAAATCAGATTATTATTACCGCACTGGCTTTGATGATCGCTGTGGCAGGTTATATCAGTTACACAAGGGCAAATGTAGCAGAAAATGACGCAATCCAGACAGCAGGAGAAACCAATGATATTTCAGATGGCGAGCAGATTGGAGAAATATTTACGGATACGGAGGACAATACCCAGGCTGCCAGTGCAGCGGATGCGCAGGCAGAGGAACGCTCCGGGCAGGATACAGAAAACTCCGGGGCCGGATCTGAGGCCCAGACAGAGGCCGATGGGGGAAATGCAGAGGAAATACAGAATCCGGGAGAAACGGTGCAGACGTCAGCCCAGGCACAGAGTCTGGCGTTTGCATCGGAGGTAAAATTAAACCGGGAGCAGGTGCGCTCTAAGAATAAGGAGACACTGATGGAAATCATCAATAATACATCCATTGCGGAGGCACAGAAACAGGATGCCATTGATTCTATGATCCAGATGACAGATGTTGCGGAAAAAGAAAATGCGGCAGAGATTTTGCTCGAAGCAAAAGGATTTTCCGATGTCGTGGTAAGTATTACGGACAATGAGGCAGACGTTGTACTCAATATGGGCGATGTCACCGATGCAAAGCGGGCACAGGTGGAGGATATTGTGAAGCGTAAAACCGGAATTTCTGCGGAAAATATCGTGATCACACCCTTGAGCCAGTAACTAATAGTTCTGTAAAAAAGCGTTAAATGAGATTATTTGATGAACATAAAAAAGGGGAGTGTGTTATACTGTAAGCAGAAATGCGGATTGTGGATGTCCGCTTTACAATCTGCGGAAGCCAAATGCTTTTTCAGGAAAAATAAAACGAAGACAAGGGGGAACAGCAGATGAAACGTATATTTTTAATTGTTCTGGACAGTTTTGGGATCGGTGAGATGCCGGATGCAGCAAATTATGGGGATGAGGGCAGCAATACCCTTGGAACCGTGGCAAAAAGCCCGGAGTTTTCCATGCCGAATATGGCAAAGCTTGGATTATTTAATATTGACGGGGTGACGGCGAAAACGCCGTGTGCGAAGCCGGAAGGCATCGTTGCACGTATGACGGAGCAGTCTGCCGGAAAGGATACGACTACCGGACACTGGGAGATCGCAGGACTGATCTCAAAGAAACCGATGCCCACCTTTCCAAATGGTTTTCCGCAGGAATTTCTGAAGGCATTTTCAAAGGCTGTAGGCCGTAAGGTATTGTGTAACCGGCCGTATTCCGGCACGCAGGTCATTCAGGACTACGGTGACGAGCATATGCAAAGTGGTGCATTGATCGTTTATACGTCTGCGGATTCGGTATTTCAGATTGCAGCACATGAGGATGTGGTTCCGGTGGAAGAACTGTATCGGGATTGCGAGATTGCCCGGAGGATGCTGCAAGGGGATCTGGGGGTTGGCAGAGTCATTGCGCGGCCGTTTGTTGGTACATCCGGTCACTATACACGGACATCCAGACGCCATGATTTTTCCCTGGAGCCGCCACAGGATACGATGCTGGATGTGTTGAAAGAAGCGGAATATGATGTGATCGGTGTTGGTAAGATCAACGATATTTTTGCAGGAAAGGGTATTACAGAATTTGTCCGGACACAGGACAATGCGGATGGTATTGAGAAGACATTGGAGTATATGAAGCGTGAATTCAACGGACTCTGCTTTGTAAATCTGGTAGATTTTGATATGTTGTATGGACACAGAAATGATGTGGCGGGATATGCAAAGGCACTGACTTATTTTGACCGGCAGCTGCCACGGATCCTGTCTGCCATGGAGCCTGAAGATGTTCTGATGATCACAGCAGACCACGGCTGTGATCCGGGTACTCCGTCCACGGATCATTCCAGGGAATATACGCCGTTTGTGATGTATGGAAAAAATCTGGCACAGGGTAAAAATCTCGGAACCAGAGACAGCTTTTCGGATATCGGAGCAACGGTCCTGGATTACTTTGGACTGTCCGGCGGGATTGCAGGAAAAAGTATGCTGTAAGAGCCCGGTACAGAGGCAGACAGATCGTTTGGGCTGTTTTCCGCTCTGTTTTCAGGAACGGTGTGCGGAACCGTTGTGTGACGGTTCTCTCTTGACAGATGTTTTTCCCTTTATTACAATAGATAAGATTGAGTAGAAAGATTCAGAGTCACAGGCCATGACAGAGCAGATCAGGCGGCACAGATCAGGCAGAATAGTGGCTCACGGGAAAAATAGAAGTTGGAGGGCTTAATGGCTGATTTACACAAAGAAATAGAAAAAAGAAGGACATTCGCGATTATTTCTCATCCGGATGCCGGAAAAACAACATTGACAGAGAAATTTCTGTTATACGGAGGTGCGATCAATCTTGCAGGTTCCGTAAAGGGAAAAGCAACGGCACGACATGCGGTTTCTGACTGGATGGAGATTGAGAAGCAGAGAGGTATTTCTGTCACTTCATCTGTATTGCAGTTTGAGTACGATGGATTCTGTATCAATATTTTGGATACTCCGGGACATCAGGATTTCTCAGAGGACACCTATCGTACTTTAATGGCAGCAGACTCTGCGGTCATGGTCATTGATGGTTCCAAAGGTGTGGAGGCACAGACACGTAAGTTGTTTAAAGTATGTGTTATGCGCCACATTCCGATATTTACTTTTATCAATAAGATGGATCGGGATTCGAATGATCCGTTTGATCTGCTGGACGAGATCGAAAAAGAACTGGGAATTGCAACCTGTCCCATCAACTGGCCAATCGGTTCCGGTAAGAATTTCAAGGGTGTGTATGACCGCAATACGAAAAAGGTCATGACATTCTCAGATACCCTGAAGGGAACCAAAGAAGGTGAAGAAAAAGAATTTGCCCTGGATTCAGAGGAATTACTGACTGAAATCGGGGAAGACTATAAAGAACAGCTGGAAGAGGAAATCGAACTGTTAGACGGAGCAAGTGCAGAGTTTGACATGGATCTGGTATCAAAAGGACAGCTGTCACCGGTATTTTTCGGTTCTGCTTTGACAAACTTTGGTGTGGAGACGTTCCTGCAGCATTTTCTTCAGATGACCACATCTCCGCTGCCGAGAGTCTCAGATAAAGGTGAGATCGATCCGTTCTCTGAGGATTTCAGTGCATTTGTGTTTAAAATCCAGGCGAATATGAACAAGGCACATCGAGACAGAATCGCATTCATGCGTATCTGTTCCGGACAGTTCAAGGCGGGCATGGAAGTTTTCCATGTACAGGGGAATAAGCAGTTGAAACTTTCCCAGCCGCAGCAGCTGATGGCACAGGAGCGTAAGATCGTGGAGGAAGCGTATGCCGGAGATATTATCGGTGTATTTGATCCGGGTATTTTTTCTATTGGAGATACCCTGACCACCGCAAAGGAAAAATTTGCGTTTGAAGGAATCCCGACTTTCGCACCGGAGCATTTTGCAAGAGTACGTCAGCTGGATACCATGAAACGAAAACAGTTCGTCAAAGGTATTTCCCAGATTGCGCAGGAAGGTGCGATTCAGATTTTCCAGGAGTACAATACCGGTATGGAAGAGATTATTGTGGGTGTGGTAGGTGTCCTGCAGTTCGATGTCCTGAAATTCCGTCTGGAAAATGAGTACAATGTAGAAATCCGTCTGGAAAATCTGCCATATGAGCACATCCGCTGGATTGAGAATAAAGATATTGATCTGGATCATCTGAGTGGTACTTCTGATATGAAGAAGATCAAAGATCTGAAGGGTAATCCGCTGCTGCTCTTTGTCAATGCATGGAGTGTTGGCATGACATTGGATCGAAACGAAGGCCTGGTGCTGTCTGAGTTTGGTACGAATTAATCTTATTTTCGGAAAAATGCAGACGCGGTAATTATGAGATTTTGTATATAGAAAAATTGCTTTGTTTACGGAGGAAAATAAAATGGAAATTCTGGAAGTTACAGTTGAAAATTTTGATGAGAAAGTATTAAACAGTGAAAAACCGGTGATGCTGGATTTCTGGGCAACCTGGTGCGGACCGTGCCAGATGCAGGCACCGATCTTTCATGCTTTTGCAGAGAAACATGCAGATACCGCTGTATTTGGTAAAGTAAATGTGGACGAGCAGATGGAACTGGCACGTGAGTTTGCAGTTGCCAGCATCCCGACGATTCTGGTAATCAAAAATGGCGAGGTAGCTTACCGTGCGGTAGGTTTACAAAACGAGGAGGAACTGCAGAAAGCACTTGCATAGGGTGCAGAAAAGATAAAAATACAAAAAAATTGCTGTCGGATGTGGTACCGGACAGCAATTTTTTTGTACAACATATAAGAATAGCCGGAGAAAATGAGGCGCTTTTTTCTATATGACAGAAGCCGGTGAGAATGTTATAATCGGGATTGACTTTTGAAGGTATTTATAATATGATAGGAACAGACAACGAACAAATGTTCACATACAGCAGCAGAGGCTGTCTGTTCAGATAAGGAGTAAAGCATGGCAAAAAATGATAAGATGGAAGCGCAGAAAGAAGCAAAATTAAAAGCGCTGGATGATGCGATCGCACATATTGAGAAGCAGTACGGAAAAGGATCTGTTATGAAACTGGGAGATCCAAGTGTACATATGAACGTGGAGACGGTTCCTACCGGATGTCTGAGTCTGGATATCGCACTGGGACTCGGTGGTGTGCCGAGAGGACGTATCATTGAGGTATACGGCCCGGAGTCCAGCGGTAAGACAACGGTAGCCCTGCATATGGTAGCGGAAGTGCAGAAGCGTGGCGGAATCGCAGGATTTATTGATGCAGAGCATGCACTGGATCCGGCTTATGCAAAAAATATCGGGGTAGATATTGATAACCTGTATATTTCACAGCCGGATAACGGTGAGCAGGCACTGGAGATCACAGAGACAATGGTTCGTTCCGGCGCGGTAGATATCGTCATCGTCGATTCCGTAGCAGCACTGGTTCCAAAGGCAGAGATTGAGGGCGATATGGGAGATTCCCATGTGGGTCTGCAGGCACGTCTGATGTCACAGGCACTGCGTAAACTGACCGCTGTGATCAGCAAATCCAACTGTATCGTTATCTTTATCAACCAGCTGCGAGAGAAAGTTGGTGTGATGTTTGGAAATCCAGAGGTAACCACCGGCGGCCGTGCATTAAAATTTTATTCTTCCATCCGTCTGGATGTACGTCGTGTGGAAGCATTGAAACAGGCAGGAGAGATCCTTGGAAACCATACCCGTATCAAAGTAGTAAAGAATAAGATTGCGCCGCCATTCAAAGAGGCAGAGTTTGATATTGTGTTCGGACAGGGCATTTCCAGAGAGGGTGATATCCTGGATCTGGCGGCCAATACAAACGTGGTAAACAAATCCGGTGCATGGTATGCATACAACGGCGAGAAAATCGGACAGGGCCGGGAAAATGCAAAGAAATTCCTGAAAGAAAATCCGGAAATCTGTCAGGAGATTGAGGCAAAGGTACGGGCATACTATCATCTGGACGGAGAGACAGCAGAGACAGAAGAGCATGCTGTGACAGAACCGTCGGGAGCGGATGATATTGTTCCGATGGATGCAGAATAATGCAGATAGAAGAAATTATACAGGGAAAAAAAGGAAAGCTGATCATTCGTGCAGAAGGAGGGCTTTCCTTTCCTCTCTATGAAAAAGAAGCAGCGAAGTACCGTCTGACAGAAGGCGGGACACTGACGGAGCAGGAATGGAATGAAATATGCAGCGAAATCCTGGAAAAACGGGCAAAACGACGGGCTATGTACATTTTGCAGCGCATGGAGCGCACGGAGTGTCAGCTCCGCCGGAAACTGCAGGAGAACGGTTATCCGGAAGAAATCGTGGAGTGTGCCATGGATTATGTGAAGTCTTTTCATTATGTGGATGATTACCGTTATGCATGTACTTATATCCGGTATCATCAGTCCGAGAAAAGCCGTCTGCAGATAAAAATGAAACTATATGAGCGTGGGGTGCCCTCTGATCTGATCGAGCAGGCACTGGAAGACGAATATACAGGGGAAGAAGACCGTCTGATCGATCGTCTGCTGGAAAAGAAACAGTATGATGCTGATACGATGGATCAGAAGGAAAAACAGAAGATTTATCAGTATCTGATGCGGAGAGGATTTCGTTCAGATGCGATACGGCGCAGAATGAACGCAGAATAAGCATTCCCCCGCTT
>NZ_KI271089.1:0-40932 GCF_000469345.1 Eubacterium ramulus ATCC 29099 | reverse complement strand
CGAAAGCGGATTGCGAATGTCCGCTTTACATTGTGAGGGAATAGTTCACAGTTTGACTGGATGGTAGGTATTATTTGCTTGACAGAACGCACAAAAAAGTATAAAATTTAATAGTTGTAATTTATGACATAATACCAGATATAAATTGTTATATGTACAATGAAAACTAAATAAGGAGGTGCTCCTGTGGTGCATATTATCATCGCGGTGGTAATAACTGCTGTAGTTGCGATTTTGCTTACTTACGTAGCATCCAATGCACATTTCAAGAAAGTCTCTGATGAGAAAATCGGAAGTGCAGAAGATCGTGCGAGAGCAATCATCGATGAAGCTGTGAAAGCTGCTGAGACAAAGAAACGCGAGGCTTTGCTGGAAGTCAAGGAAGAGTCCATCAAGACAAAGAACGAACTTGACAAAGAAATCAAAGACCGCAGATCTGAGATTCAGCGAAACGAGCGTCGTGTGGAACAGAAAGAGTTCAACCTGGACAAAAAACTGGAAGCCATCGAACGTCGTGAACAGAGTTTTGCAGCAAAAGAGGAAGAAATCAAGCGACAGAAAGCAGAAGTTGCCAAGCTGAATGAAGAACGCATACAGGAACTGGAGCGAATTTCAGGACTCACCTCTGAACAGGCAAAAGAATATCTCTTGAAAACAGTTGAAGAAGATGTAAAACTGGACACTGCAAAGTTGATCAAGGAAATGGAGCATCAGGCAAAAGAAGAGGCTGGAAAGAAAGCAAAAGAATACGTTGTAAACGCAATTCAGAAATGCGCAGCCGATCATGTTGCCGAAACTACAATTTCTGTTGTGCAGCTTCCAAATGACGAGATGAAAGGACGTATCATCGGACGTGAGGGACGTAATATCCGTACGCTTGAGACGATGACAGGTGTTGATCTGATCATTGATGACACACCGGAAGCAGTTATTCTGTCCGGTTTTGATCCAATCCGTCGTGAAGTGGCACGTATCGCTCTTGAAAAACTGATCGTAGATGGACGTATCCATCCGGCCAGAATCGAAGAGATGGTAGAAAAAGCACAGAAAGAAGTAGAAAATATGATCCGTGAGGAAGGTGAGGCCGCTACACTTGAAGTAGGTGTACATGGTATTCATCCGGAATTGGTACGTCTTCTTGGACGTATGAAATTCCGTACCAGTTATGGTCAGAATGCATTAAAGCATTCCATCGAAGTAGCACAGTTAAGTGGACTGCTTGCAGCAGAAATCGGTGTGGATGTCAGAATCGCGAAACGTGCAGGACTTCTGCATGATATCGGTAAATCTGTTGACCATGAGATGGAAGGTTCCCACATCCAGTTAGGTGTTGAACTTTGCAGAAAGTTCAAAGAATCTGCAACCGTGATCAATGCTGTAGAAGCACATCATGGCGATGTTGAGCCGGAAAGCTTGATCGCATGTCTTGTGCAGGCCGCTGATACAATTTCGGCAGCAAGACCGGGTGCACGTAGAGAGACACTGGAAACATATTCAAACAGATTAAAGAAACTGGAAGATATTACAAACAGTTTCAAGGGAGTAGACAAATCTTTTGCAGTTCAGGCGGGCAGAGAAGTTCGTATTATGGTTGTACCTGAGCAGATCAGTGATGCAGATATGGTACTTTTGGCCAGAGATGTTTCAAAACAGATTGAAGCTGAATTGGAATATCCGGGTCAGATCAAGGTAAATGTTATCCGTGAAAGCCGTGTAACAGATTACGCAAAATAAGTATCATAGACCATAGTCAACAGTTCGTATGATGAAAATGAATGTAAAGACCTGTAAGTCTTCGAAAGAAGATTTACAGGTCTTTTTGCATGAATATAAAAAGAGGTATGAGTCAAAAAAGTTAACGTGCAAGTCCGGCAGCATCTAACTGTTTGCGGATCTGCGGTGCAATCAGCAGAGCAAGAATCATTTTAATAAAATCACCTGGCAGGAAAGGAACAACACCAGCCATAAGTGCTGCCTGAAAACCCATGTGCGCCTGAATGGCGAGCCATGTGGTTCCAAGTGCATAGCATACAGCAGTTCCGAGGATCATGCCAAGGAAGCTGAGAGCTTTTTTGTTATGAAAATGATTGATAAAGTAACCTGCGATCAGTGCCAGCGGGATAAAACCGATCAGATAACCACCGGTTGGACCAAAGAGTTTTCCGGGACCGCTGGTAAAGCCGGAAAATACCGGGATTCCAACCAGACCGATCAGAAGATAGATCAGATAGCTAATCGTTCCTTTTTTCGTTCCCAGAATGAACAGGGAAAAATAAATCACAAGGTTGGTAAGCGAAATCGGCACCGGACCAATCGGAACGGAAAGCGGTGCCAATACACAAGTTACAGCGGTCATAACTGCAATCATGGCAATCTGTTGAATCGTAAATTTTGAATTTGTTTTTGTTGCTGTGTTGTTCATAAGTCATTCTCCATTTTCTAAGTATTGATTTTATATCTCGAAGCCCATATCAGTAAGCATTTGCTGATCCTGTCTGGTATTATTTCCGACTGTAGTAAGCATGTCACCTGTGATAGTGGCATTGACGCCTGCTTCAAACAATCGACGACCACCGTCTTTGAAATAACTGCGTCCTGCTGCCATACGGATATATGCATCCGGATTCAGGTAGCGGAACATGGCAACTGTACGGATGATCTCATCCTCTGTCAGTGGCGGAAGCTCAGCAAACGGAGTTCCTGAAACTGGGATCAGTGCATTGATCGGGATAGATACAATGCCAAGCTCTGACAAAGATACTGCCATATCCAGCCGGTCAGCAAACGTTTCGCCCATACCGATAATGCCACCGGAACAGACAGAAAGTCCTGCGTTCTGTGCCAGTTTGATTTCACGGATCTTGTCATCATATGTATGAGTGGTACAGATATTTGGAAAGTTGCGGCGGGATGTCTCGATATTAGCATGATACATGGTAACTCCGGCATCTTTCAGACGGAAAAATGCTTCCGGTGCCAGTAATCCATGGGAAGCACACAGACGCAGCTTACTGTTTTTGCGTAATTCCTCATAGGTGTGGATCAGTTTTTCCAGATCTTCGCCTTCCACCGTTCTTCCTGCTGTGACGATGGAGTATGCATGCACGCCGGCAGCTTCTCTGGCACGGCAGTCTGCAAGAACGACATCAGTGTCCAGCATGCCATACGTTTCACAGGAAGTATGGTGAAAAGATGACTGTGCACAAAATTTACAGTTTTCCGAGCATTTTCCGGCACGGCCGTTGATGATCGTGCATAAATCTACAGAATTTCCACATAATGCCTGTCGGATTTCATTTGCGCCGGCAGCCAGTTCTGTCAGATCTGCAGTTTCAAAAAATGACAGATCGTCATCACGGGTCAGGCGCCGTCCGTTTATAATTTCTTTCGTAAGTTCAGTGAGACTCATAATTCATTCTCCATTTCAATTTGATATACGCTTCCTACTCTTACGGAGTCGGTTCTGGAGCTAAGTATAAGCACAAAAAAACGAAATGTCAACCTATAAAATATTTTTAGGTTGACATTTGAAAAAATAATAGAAAAATGGATTAACAATTGGAAGAACGATATTCTTTTGGTGTCATTCCTTCCTGTTTCTTAAAAGCAGTACAAAAGCCACTTTCATCAGAAAACCCGGAGCGAATTGCAATTTCTTTTACAGACATCTGACTTGTTTTCAGCAAAAATTTTGCATTTGCCATGCGGGTGCTGATGAGATACTTATGAGGAGTCATGCCGGTTTCTCTGGCAAATACCCGGGAAAAATAATATGGACTCAATGCGGCAATGTCTGCGAGCTCCTGGAGCGTAATGGACTTGTAAAAATATTTGTTGATGTGTGAAATGGCTTCAGATATACCAATCTGCGTTTTGCCGGAAACTTGTTGCGCTTTTTCTGAGGATAACAAATCAGACAGAATATTTGTGATCGTGCCGGAAATCTGGTCTTCTGCAATTGGTGCATGGCTGCGGAAAGTATCGTAGATATGATAGAGGGATCTGTGGATGGCATCCGGGTGAGCTGGATAGAGCAAAGATCCTTTTTCGGACACAATTGTTTCGTAAAAGATACGCGCCATCGGTCCATCAAAGTGGAGCCAGAGAGCTTCGAAACCGGAATCTGTACCGTAGACATGTGGCGCATAGCAATCAAGAAGAACAAGCTGATCTGCCATCGCCTGCATTGTATGGCTGCCAACCGTTACAAAACAAGTTCCTTTTAAAATGTACATCATCAGAAAACTGTCGTAAGAATCGCGTGCCAGACGGTAACCGCTTTCATAACGAAAAGACCCGATACAGATGGGGTAGAAAAACAGTTTTTTTGCCAGGGTGCTTGGAGTATATACGTAGTAATCAGAATTTGGCAGAATGTGTGTTTCATAAGATATCATAGAACCCTCCAGAATTTGGTGAATGTTGTATAAGAATGCTGAGAGCATTCTTGAATTAGAAATATTGTTGATAATATCATAAAAGCGAAAACACGGCAAATTTCTGCCTTGAGAAAAAAAGTTGTATATGCTACGCTATAAATAGCAAAAAACATTTTAGAAGCACAAAAGTATGAGGGAGGGGAGGCCGTGAAACGAAAATACAAACAAGCGTATGCCATCCTGGTGGCGTTTGTGATCGTTGCAGCAGCGTACACTTGCCGGATGCTTGCCATGTATGATATCGGAGGAAAGTATCCGAGTAATATCCGTGCAGTGTTATATTTGTTATTATTTGCTCTGTGGGGGTATTCCATCGACCGGCGGATTTTGCAAAAGCAGGCATTGCATTGTCTGCGTCTGATAGCAGCACTTATGCTTTTCTGGCTTATATTGCGCACATTAAAATACGAAGTGGTGACAGATCTGACGGTTGCTCGTTATTTATGGTATTTGTATTATCTGCCGATGTTGTTTATTCCATTGCTGGGGATGTATACCGCATTGTGTCTGGGACAGCCGGAGGACTATCGCATGAATCTGAAGAAACGAATGCTTGCAGTGATTCCGATTGTGTTGTTTGCGTGTGTGATCACCAATGATCTGCATCAGCACGTATTTGCTTTTTCCAGTGGTGTCCCCGGTGTGCCGGACAATTATTCCTACTCTCATTGCCTGCTGTATTTTGTGAGCATTTTGTGGATGGTCGGCTGCATCCTGTGTTCTCTCATCTGTTTTTGGAAAAAAAGCCGTATACCGGGCAGCAATAAGAGGCGGCTCATGCCATTTGGCATCGCCTGTCTTATGATTTTGTATGCTGTGTTGTATCTGGCAGATGTATCGGGTGTCCGCTGGCTGTTCGGAGATATGAATGTGATGTTTTGTCTGTTGTACGCAGCAATCTATGAAAGCTGTATCTACTGTCGGATGATACAGTCCAATACAGGATATGCGGAGTTATTTGAGGCAACTACGCTGGCAGCCTGTATCACAGACCGTGAAGGGCATATTGTGCTGCGTTCCCAGGCTGCTAAAGCAGATGTAATCTGTCCGCAGCAGGTCGGCAGCATCCTTTACAAAGATGAAATGCGGATTTCATCTGCGCCGATCAGCGGTGGTTATGTCGTGTGGCAGGATAATATACGTCAGCTTTCGCAATTACAGGTTCGTTTGTCCAAAAACAGGATGGTATTACACGAGAATAAGAAAAAATTGCAGGAAGCTTATCTGGTTCAGAAAAAGCTATACGAATTAACAGAAAAGAACCGCATCTATGATGAATTGGAGACACGTTATGCGGAACAGACCTCCCACATCCGTCAGCTGGTTGCTCAGTGTAAGAATGCCGATTCCACTGAGCAGAAGCGTCTGATGAAACGCATTCTGTTGCTCGGTACATATATCAAAAGAAGTGTAAATCTGCGTTTTCTGTGCCGTGAATATGAATTGCTCCCGCAACAGGAAATCCGTTTGACCGTAGATGAAGCAGTGCGTGCCATGACAGCCTGCGGTACAGAATGTGGTGTGGTCTATCGCACAACCGGACCGATGCATGCCACCGAGGTATTGCGTTTGTTTGATCTGTTAAAAGATGTCGCAGAACATGCAATTGATGAGTTACAGTCACTGTTTATTTCTGTATCGGACAGTGAGATGGATCTGTCAGTGGAATGTGCGGCAGATTTGTCCGTGCTTGCCACCAGGAAGGTTACTGTCTGCAATGAGGACGGTTTGTGGCTGATCCGCACACAGATAGGAGGGTGAGAGGATGCGCTTAAAACGGAGACATTTCGGATTTAATGTCATTAAAGAAAGCTTCGATCAATTACCGACAGCCACATGCTTTTTTGACAGCACAGGAGGCGTCGTATTATGTAATCGCCGCATGTATGAATTGAGTCAGTATCTGCTTCACAGTTCGATTCAATATCTGGCGGAGGCAGAGCAGGCACTCGCATCCCCGCCGGATGGGGTTGTGCCCATTGCCCATGCGGAGAATACGTATCAGTTTCCGGATCAGACGATATGGAAATTTGAAAAAAGGATTGTCACGGATCGTTACAAAGAAACTTATACACAGCTTACGGCTGCGGATGTCACTCAATTGCATCAGGCGTTGACACAGTTTGCCATTGATAATCATAAATTGGCGCAGGATGCAGAAAAGCTGAAGGAGCTTTCCAAAACGGTGGAAGCAGTTGCACGGGAGAAAGAAGCACTTGCAGCAAAATCTGCCATGCATGACAGCCTTGCCTCCTGCATTACCGTGACGAAGCAATTTCTTGCCGGGGATCTGGATCGTATCTCTGCGGAAGTAGTGCTCCGTGAATGGGAGAAAAGCATTGCGTTCCGTGATTCGGTTCTGGAGCCTGCGAAGGACAGCTTGTACCATGCAGCAAAAAGCAGTGGTGTAACGATTCGGATCACCGGAAAGATACCAGACGGAGATATGTCTGAGCTTATTTATACGGCGATGCAGGTCTGCCTGACCAATGCCGTGCAATATGCAAAGGCCACAGAACTTGCAGCCTGTATCCGGAAAAACGATGATATCATCACCGTAATGATCCGGAATAATGGCAAACAGCCGGAGCAGCCGGTCCGGGAGGGCGGTGGACTGACAAATTTACGCCGCCGGATTGAGGCAGCAGGCGGGACAATGCGTATACAAAGTTTACCGGAATTTATTCTTTGTATTGAGATACCAAAAAGGAAACATGAGTAAGGGAGTTAAAAGAGCGTTATGAGAAAAATACTGATTGTGGAGGATCAGGCACTGGCGCGCATGTATCTGTGCTCCTGTGTGGAAAAATGCACAGATTGTGAAGTGGCAGGGACCTTGACCCGGGCGGATGCGGCATTGCAGCGATGCAGCGAGGGGCATATCGACCTGATTCTTATGGATATCTGTACAGAAAATGATTCAGACGGTCTGACAGCAGCGGAATCGATCAAAAAGTTTTATCCGCGGATCAAAATTGTGATGGTGACTTCTATGCTGGAAGGACGTTTCCTAGATCGGGCAAGAAAAATCGGTGCCGAGAGTTTCTGGTACAAAGATTCCCCTTCCGGTGATCTCGTGGATGTGATCGAAGGAACACTGGAAGGCAGGCAGTTCTGGCCGGACAGTACACCGGCCGTGCAGCTGGGCAAAGCATTGTCCTGTGAATTATCAGACCAGGAATTGCAAACGCTGCGTCTGCTGTGTGAAGGAAAAACCAATGCGGAGATCGCTGCCAAACTGAACGTGGCAGAATCCTCTGTGCGTACTTATATTAACCGTATGCTGGAGAAAACCGGTTATCCAAACCGGAATCGTCTCATGGTCGCGGCGGTCGGAAAACGTCTCGTTGTGCCGGGAAGCCAGCTGGATTTGTAACAAGATGCAAAAAAATATGGAAAAAGGCTCATTTGTCCACAGTTATGTGGACAGACAGAGCCTTTTTTCTTTGCTAAAATTCAGATAAAGAAAGAGGAAACAAATAATTGAGGCATTTTGTAACGCAAAGGAAAGGAGGGGATGGTTGATGCAAAAAATTGTGGTCGATATGCAGAATTATCTGTTTGCTGATTCTGTAGCGGCCGCCTTCAAAAATTCAGACTACGACATTGATGTAGTTCGTGCAGAATCCCCAATGAACACAGTCGAACTATGTCGGTTGTACAAACCGTTTGTTCTGATTATGGAAGTGACAGGCTATACCCCCTGGCTGCTCTGCGAGAGGCTGAAGCTTCGTGACAAGGTAAAGACGGTGTGTCCCGAGTGCAAGATTGCCCTTATCGTTGATTCCAATTCGGAAAAGCAGGCAGCCAGGGACATCCGTGATGCCAAGAAAAACGGTCTGATCGACCAGTTTTTCTATGGATCGATGACCGCAGAGTATCTGATGGATCAGATCTATGCGATGTAGCAGGAAGAAAGGATCCTGCAAAAAGAGAGGAGGAAGAGAGATGAGAGGCAAAAAGCGCAGCAAGATGCTCAGTTTGCTGCTGGCGATCGTGCTGGCAGTCGGTATGGTGCCGCTTTCGGCACTGCCGGTAAATGCGAAAGACATGGCACTTGCAACAGATGATTACAGTCAATGGATGAACATCGGAAATCATACGGCGCCGGATGGTACCAAATATGGTGCAACCTCGGAAACCTGGTACAAAAACATGGTGAAAGCTCTGGAAAGTGCAGGCAGCAATACAAAGATCCGCCTGCAGAGCGATATCAGTGTTGAATTTAATTCTCACAACACAAAAGACTGGATCGGTGATGTTAATGTAAAGGGAAATAATGTCATTGACCTGAATGGTAAAACGCTTTATATGAAACCATATAACTATCTTCGAGGTGGCAGACCATATCATTTTACTATATTTCAGATCAAGGATGGTGCCAAACTGACGATCGTGGACAGTAAAGGCGGCGGCAAGATCGCATGTGATACGTGGATTTGCGATGCAAACGATACTTTTGCAGATACAGCCTGCGTGGATATGTTCCACGTATCGGATGGTGGCGAGTTAGAGATCAACGCTTCCGGAGCGACTTTTGAATGTGGGCGTTCGAAAAAGCAATGGATGTATGCAGCCTGCTGTAACGGTCCGGAAGATGAATATTGCTATGATGGATATGCCCGCAACCAGGCAAACGGTTCTGTGATCGTAGCAGGAACGAACAGTAAAGTCTCTATATATGGCGGAGCACTTCTGGCAAGAGGATATTCCTATACGCCGTATACGGGATGGAATCCTCGTCCGGATACCGGCAAAGTAAAAAAATGTGCAGTTTTTCAGATGAAACGAGGTGCCAGTATCAACATTACGGATGGATACTTCAAAGGCTGTGGCGGTGCCGATGTATTTCAGACATACTATCAGAACGATGTCAATGTGCAGATCAAAGCCGGAACATTTGATACGCATAAGGTAGATAAAGTAGTTATCGAGGGATACGTTCCAGAATCGCCTGACGCAGGTGATTTATTTAAAGGATTTACCCATCATAACTATATGCCCGGCCGATACGGAGAGGTCAACATTCTCCAAAAATGGGTAAATATGGAAGAGGCAGATCTGATCTACGGTGGTGAAGAGCTTGCAGAGAAAGACGGTGACGTCACAGGAAGTAAGAAGACGATCATCCGGCCAAAGTCAGACTATGGTTCTCGGGTGAAGATAAATGACCGCGATACAGGCGAAACGAATGCTTACAATCCAAACGAGGATAAACCATATGTGTTTGATGCCTCGTATGAACCATATTTTACACCGGAGGAAGAGGAAAAACTCGCGTTCGATTATCAGGACAGAACAGATCGCACCATCACCTGGGGGTTCTGGGTGCAGGATGGTTTTTCCATCATTTCGGAAAAGATGGAATCTACGGCACCTGTTTGTGATGTGAATCAATTACGGACCACAAAAGGCAAAAAAATTGATTACAAGCCAGGCAAAAGGTACAAGCTGGTCATGCAGGTAGAAGAAAAGTGGGTAGGTCATAATACGCATACGCGTACATTTGATGATTATTATATCTTCTTCATTTCAGATGCACCGGTTGCTCAGGTGTCGGAAGTCATGCATTTTAATGTGGATACTACGATTGGTGTAAAAGGGGATCCGCAGAACTTTGTCGTGTATCCGGACAATGCAACCTTGGATCGGCTGGAACAGCTGGGACTTACTGATAAGACAGAGACATCATACAAATACATATATTATTATATCAATAAATATGGAAAACAGAAAAAATCTGAATCACAATCCATCGGCAGTGGCAGAAATCTCAAAGCACATTGGTGCTTTACCCCGCTGCAGCCGGGACCACTGGAATTGACCCTCCAACTGTTTATACAGGGAAGTGACGAGAATGATGTCTGTGCAGTGGAGGAAGTACAGAAGATTTTTGCAATGCCGTCAATCAGTGTGCGCAGAGACGGTTCTTCCCAGACAGACTTTGTTGTCCCGGATATCAATGAAGTAGTCACAGCGGTAACCGGCAAAACAGTCACTCTGGATCCCGGTTTTGAATTTTTAAAGGAATTTGATTTTAAAGATCCGATGACGCAGAAAAAACTGAGCATCGAAGATGTGAAGTGGGAATTCAGAGAGCTTGGCGGTTCTGGTTATCAGGATCTTACCGGAGTAACGGTAGATAAAAACGGCCGTTGTTCGGTAGATCAAAATGGAACCTATCGTGCAAAATTTGATTATAACGGAAAGACCTGGTATAGTCCGAATCCGGTCCTGGTTTCCGGAAAAGATTATGACAGTACGAGAATGCCGTATATTACCGGTAAATCAAGCCACAGAAACTGGACGGATCCGCATTATCTGCAGATTAATCTGAATAAGGATGCTAATTGGTATACCGTTACAGAATATTTGATAAAACTTCAGTCAAGACCGAAGGGAGCTCCGGCAAAAAGCAGTCAGATCAAATGTGACAGCGACGGTAAACTGGATATGAACCGGTTTTTCTATACCAATAATTTTGTGCCGGGAGATTACACCTTCGTGGCATATGTCTATGGAAAAGATAAATATGGCAATTCTTACAGAGAGCGATCAGAGCCGTTTTATGTAAAAATGGAAAAAGAGTCCAGCGGTAATTATCTCACGGTAAATGGTGAGATGCTCAGTGATCCGTCCAGAGAAAATTCCAACTTCCCGTACATGGTACCGGCAGGTGTGACGAAACTCAATTTTGAACATAAGATTTATCCGAGCGACTCTACCATTGACAGTTATTGGAATTATACCTATAAATGGTTTTCCAGTGATCCGCAAATCGTAAATATCGACAGTGACACCGGTCAGGCAGAGGCATTGCGTCCGGGCTCCGCCACAGTCGGATACAGGATCTATAATTCATCCGGTGCTGTGTGTCAAGAAAATTCCGTGCGTGTGGATGTACCGATTGCAGGATTCGAGGTAGAACCGATCGATTATACCGACTATATAGGACAGTCTTATACGAGCATAAAGCCGGTAGTAAAATCTGTCTGGTCTGCAAGTGGATTAAAGATAACCGAAGAGACAGACAAATATCTGGACTTTGATATCTGGAATTTTACAAGCAGCGGCATGTCCAGTGCAGAAATGTCAAAGGTCGCGTATAACGATTATGTGAGATTTACTTACCGTGTACATGCAAAAGAAGGGTATTTTATGGTGATGAAGAAAGATTATAAATCCAGTAGTACCCAGTATTACAGCGTAGATACGGCCGAGCTTGAGACAAATGGTTTTTCCGGGGACACAGTGATCCGGAAAGCAGTGGATCTGGGTGCAGATCCGGCATATGTGGGAGGCAGTGAGAACTACTACAGAATCACAACATTTGACAAAAATACAAATGCTTACTCCTTTGAGGAGGGCGGCTCTACCTGGTCAAAAGCAATCTTCCCGGTGACGGTATTTGTACGTAATCCGGATGTGCAATATCTGAAAACAATTAATTTCTCCACACGCGAACCGGTAAAAAATGATTATCGATACGAGGGAGATGACTGGGCAAAAGGATATTACACCCACTTTATGAAATTAAATATTACCAATCTGAAAGGAATCAAGACAGTATACGGTCGTGACATGTGGAGTTATTCCAGTCGTGTTTCGAAATTAGACGGTGATCCGAAAGGCAGTGGAAATCCATACGAAGATGCAGATGCTGAGTCAAGTATTGAATGGTATGACGTGATCCGGGATGTTTTCGATGCAAAGCAGAAACCTACCGCACGGTACGATGACGGCATATATGTCAATGCATTGGATGTGCAACTCTCAAGCGATGAGACAGCAGCAGGGCAGAAATTCTCAATTGCACCGGATGTAAAGGTGTTCTTAAATGGTCATGAGATTGATTTCGCAGGGGTTTACTATAACTTTGGAGGAGAACCGAGAGTAATATTCAAGTATTATTTCGATGTCGGAAATGTGGAATCTTTTACACAGGCAACGGTAAAAGGCATTCGTGCTCCACGGGCCGGCGAGAAGATGACAAGTGCGGAAGATACTTATGTAGAAGAGTCCGGTGATCTGTATGTATCGAATCTGACCTGGTTTGTGGACAAAAATGGCAACCATTCCTATGATGTAGGCGAGGAATGCCGTGTCCGTGCCGACAGTTCCGGAAATTACGATCCGGATAAGAGTGAACTGGCAGAAGATGGAACCTTCCGTGTAGACAGAAAGTATAGCGTATTTGTGGAAGTTTCTTCTGAAAAAGGCCGTATTGCAAACGGCGGTATATTCCAGCTTTATATGACGCAGGAAAATGGAGCAGAGGCATTGCTTTCAGTGGACAATGCACCGAATGGAACGTATGCATTCCAAAAAACGTTTGTCAGCAGATTCGATGCGACATTGCGGGAAGGTGAGCCACATGAGTCATACCGCTTCAATGAGATCCCTTCCGGAGCAACCCATGGTTTCAGCGTAGACTCCTATTGGGTCAAAGATGAAGAGACCGGTGAGTCTATGGTATCTAAGGAATTGCAGCCAGGCAGAAAGTATCGTTTTGGAATTACCTACAAGGCCGCACCGAACAACAGTTTCGCAGATGATTTTAAGGTATCTGTGGAAGGAAAAGAGCTTACGGATGGCGTAACGGTTTCTAAGGAGAAGGATAACGTGCATATCGAGGTCGTCTTTACAATGACAGCCACCGGCGTGGAAGTTTCCGGTTCCGCGGTAAGCTTCCAGTCTGAAACAGAACCGGTCACACTTCAGCTCATCGAACAGGGAAAAACGGATGTGTTCAAAGAAACAACAGTTTCCGGTGGAACAAAGAGCGGTAATAAATATACGGTTGACTATGCATTTACGGAAGTTCCGGCAGGAACCTATACTTTGAACGTGATGAAGAAGAATCACGTTACCAGAGAGTATACGGTTACCGTAGGTACAGATCCGGTAAAACAGGATGTAGTCATCCAGCTGCTGGGTGATGTCAACGGTGACGGAAAAGTAAATATGAAAGATTGGAACAATGTTTATGCACATGTGAACAAAACAACCGAATTGAAAGATTATGCGTTGAAATGTGCGGAAGTCAGCGGAGATAAAAAGATTAATATGAAAGACTGGAATCGGATTTATGCACATGTGAACAAAACGAAATTACTCTGGTAAATGAGACGGAAGTACAACAAGTAGTCTTAAACATTCTATGTTGTCCTTACATGCCACATGGGGCAGCATAGAATGTTAAGTAATAAACAGAAGAGACATCTTCTTCCCCACCTGACCGTAACTAAGCGAGGCTGCGGCAGCGTGTGTATCAAAATGCCCCGCAAATAAATAGAAAAGGAGCTTGGTCATGAACAAGCGAATAACATCCCTATTGCTTAGTTTTGTCATGGTTTTTGTAATGCTGGTAACTGCAGTGCCGGCATTTGCGGTAACAGGCAAGTCCAGTTATTATAAAATGACACCTGACAAAACGACAGCATCCCCAGGTGATACGATCACCTATTCTGTAAAACTTGGTCCGATTGATAGTGTATGCTGTATGAGATTTGAAATTATCATTCCGGACGGTTTGACTTATGTGGAGGGTTCCGGTAAAGCAGTCGAAGGATTAGCAGCAAAATTGAAAGCACCGATTGCAGAATTTACGGAATCCACAAAAATGTTTGTTGCCGGATCAGGAAATTACACCAGCACAGACGAAACAGAATTGATGACATTTCAGTGTAAAGTAAATGCTGATGCGAGTGGAGAACAGGTTGTAAAACTTTATGTGGAAGACCCGGATGATCTTTTTGATCAGGATGAAGATAACATTGCTGTTGATGAGTATACGTTATCCACCATCACCGTAAAAGCAGCGCCGAAGCCGGCGACAGCACTTACTTTGAATAAGACGGAAATGTCTCTGACCACCGGACAGGATGACACGAGTCTGGTAGCAACTGTTACACCGGCTGACTCTACGGATACCGTTGTATGGTTCACAAATGCACCGGAAGTAGCAAATGTAGATGCTGCTACAGGTAAAGTAACTGCAGTAGCTCCGGGTGAAGCAGTTATCACAGCAAAAGCAGGAGAGCAGTCTGCAACCTGCACAGTTAGAGTAACTTGTGCACATGCACTGACAACAGTAGCTGCGAAGGATTCTAACTGTACAGAAAAAGGATGGGACGCTTATCAGAAGTGTTCACTCTGCGAAAACTTATTTGACATGAGTGGAAATCCGATTTCTGCGATTCCTTACAGAGCAACCAATGATGACCATGACTTTAATACTTCTGACTGGGGTTACAAAGAGGCTGATGGTCATGCACATATCTGCAATCGTAATGCAGATCACCATGATACGGTAATTGCTCATACACCGGGAGCTGCTGCCACTGAGACAACAGCCCAGACTTGTACAGAATGCGGATACATCATCCAGCCTGCAACCGGACATATACATGCAAAACACCTTACAAAAGTGGATGCTGTAAATGTTACCTGTACGACAGATGGAAATAAGGAATACTACAAATGTGATTGTGGTAAGTTCTTTGAGGATGATGCAGCAAATGTTGAGATCGAAGACCACAGCAGTGTGGTATTAAAAGCAACCGGTCACAGCTATACCGTGAAAAAGACAGATGAAGCACACAGAAGATCTACAGCAGCAGACTGTCGTGAGTATGATACTTATTGGTATACCTGTGCAAACGATGCGGCACACAGTGCAAAGGATGATGCGGAAGCAACAGATAAGTTCTACAACGGTAGAAGAGGTGCTCATGTATATGGCACAGACTGGGTAAATTGTGGAACAGCAGGACACGCACATAAGTGTAAATTTGACGATACTTATGATGCCGTGAAAGCGCATCGCCCGGGTCCGGCAGCAACTGAGACAGAGGATCAGGTTTGTCTTGATTGTGGTGCAGTTCTTGCAGAACGCACAGGCCATATTCATGCAAATCATCTGACTCCTGTGAAAGGTAAAGCGGCAACCTGTACCGCAGACGGCAACAAAGCATACTATAAATGCTCATGCGGTGCTTTCTTTGAAGATGCAGCTGCAAAGACTGAGATCAAAGATAAGAACAGTGTGGTATTAAAAGCAACCGGTCACAGCTATACCGTAAAGAAGACAGACGAAGCACACAGAAGGTCTACAGCAGCAGACTGTCGTGAGTACGATACCTACTGGTATACTTGTGCAAATGATGCAACACACAGTGCAAAAGATGATGCAGCAGCAACAGATAAGTTCTACAATGGAGCACTGGGTGCCCACGTATATGGTACAGATTGGGTAGATCTTGGTGAGAGCGGACATGCACATAAATGTCTGTATGATGATACCTATGATGCTGCACAGCCGCATACACCGGATCATGAAGGCGGAGCAACCTTTGATTATGCTGTAAAATGTACCGAATGTCAGCATGTGATTGAGGAACAGTTAGAAGAAGGAACCATCCGTGTAGAAGTTCCATTCAAACTTATCGTGAAAAAGACAGGCGAGATGGATCCTGCCAAAGAATCCTTCCAGTTTATGATCGAGCCGTTTGGTACTACGGTAAAAACCACAATCGTGAAAGATACGATCACAACGGACGGTGAAAAAACTTATGAGGGAAGTTTTGTATTTACATGCAAAGAGCGTGATGCAAGACTGATTGCAGAAGGCTTTATCCTCAGTCAGATCAAAGGAACTGCTGAAGGATGGAAGTATGATGAAGCAAAATTCTATGTAATGCCGATGTTTGTTGATAATTATGACAGTATTGACGGATGGAGATTCTTCCAGGTATCTGACAAAGAAAACTTAGACACAAATAATCCATTGGAAGAGATCATCTTTACGAACAGTTACAACATGAAGAAGCAGTCTGAGGTCGTAACACCGCCTGAGACAACCAAACCAACGGAGACACCAACACCGTCTGAGCCGCCAAAGCCAACGGAGACGATCAAACCGGCTATTCCAACTACAACAACTGAGACACCTGCACCGGTTGATACGAAAAAACCTGCAGCTTCCAACGAAAAGAAGGCTCCTAAGACAGACGATAATGGTATGATGGCACTTTGGTTTACCTTATTCCTGGCCGGCAGTGCAGTAGCTGGCACAACAATTATCAGCAAAAAGAGAAAAACAAACGTAAGATAACCACATTCTTTCTATGCTGAACCAAGCATTCGATTGGTGCGGCGGCAGAAAACGCCGCCGCACCTTTTTTTACTTTTGGAGGTTGTACATGAAAAAAGAAAGAAAAAGAATACCAAAAAGGTTGCTGAGTTTTGTTCTGTCCATCGTATTGTTATTTGGCCTTTTGCCGGCCAGTGTTTTTGCAGCATCAGACAGAACTGCTCCTGCCGAATATACAGTTGCAGCATATGGTGGAACGATCGCTTATGCAGACAGGGAAGATACGTTTCACAAAACAGCACCTGCTGATTCCGTCCTGACGATTCAGTTAGATGAAAGTCAGTTCCCGGGCAAGACCTTTGACTGTTGGAAAAGTGCCGATGGAACAGAAATCCCCAAAAAAACGTTCCGGCTGCTTGTAAAACGCGATACGGCATTTTATCCGGTATTCAAAGATGTGACAGGAAATTATGGAGAGTGGGAAACTTTCGTCCAGGGAAAACAATGTGATGATCCGTCGATTCAGGTACGTTCTGATGAGAAACAGGGACTGAAAGAGTATCGCTTTGTCAGAAACGGCTATCACAATAATTGTCGTTATGAGCGTATTGATGATAAGAGTCATCGGAAAATATGCCAGGATTGTTCTTATACGGAAACGGTCAGCCACTGGTGGGATGCCGGTGTCGTTACTACGGAGGCAACCCATCTGACAGATGGCGTCAAGACTTACACATGTGCATCTTGTGGTGCAAAAAAATATGAAATTATCCAAAAAAGTGGGCAACATACTTACCCATCCAGTCCGAAGGAATCGGATTATATCATTGATGAACCTGCGGTTGACGGAAAACCCGGTAAACGGCATCTGAAATGTACGGAATGTGGATTTGAGCAGGAACCTTCCGAGTATCTTGTCTCTTCACTTCCGGGAACCAGCGGAAAGGTACAGCATTTTACATATGAGCGGACATCGCCATATTCTTCCGGTTCGTCGCTGAACCAGGCGCGTGTGGAGGAACATTATAGCAGTGACCATGCGTATTATTATGCAGTAAAAAAAGCAACCTGTTCCTACCGGTTTGAGTTTTTGTGGTTCGATCATGGCAAACACAGCCCGGTATATATCAAAGCCGGCACACGTTACGGCACCGCGGACAGCAATTATTACGGAATCGTCACTTATGCGGACAACCGGGAAGAATTTCTGAAGCTGATCAATTCTTCTTCGCTGCTTTCCACTTACGATAATGGGCGTCATTCTTCCATGCTGACATCCGAGTACAGTGGCAGCCAATATTTTGAGAAACTGTGGAATGATGAGTATACACGCAGTAAACTGAAAAAAATAAAGGAAAATGTAACCCGTCCCGGCTGGAAGACACCACTTACTGAATATGAATATAATAATGGCAGTTCAAGACATCCTTACTTATATATAGATGAAAATAATGTCTGTGTCTTTCAGTATGTCGGTCCTGGAGATTCCATGGAATTAAAGTGTAACGAAGAATTAGACGAGTTTCCATTCAGTGAGCCGGAGCGTGACAAAATTACCTGGTACAGTTATCAGGTGACAGACGGTACTTATGAGGATGAGAGCTGGGACAGCCTTTATTTTGGTATGATCTCAGAGGAATCCAATGAGGAGAGCCGCACAGTTAAGCCATATAATGCACAGCAGGGAAAATATTTCAGTCATTGGGAAAAATACAATTTTGATACAAAGAAATATGAGTATTGTTCCGATCAGGAAAGCTGGACACCTTCTGTGTCTGATGTGACGAAACTGCGAGCTGTTTTCAAAGATTATTATTATCACATTAAAGTGAATGGCGGATATTATCAGATTTCTACCGGATGGTACAAATGGAGTGAACCTTACACAGAGGGCGATGTCATCTATGGAAAGGAAATCCGTTTATCCAGTGACAGTTCTCTGATCCCGGAAGGTAAGCAAACCGATCAATTTATCGATCAGAATGGCAACAAAGTAGAAAATTATACGTTCACACCGTCTGCGGACGGCGAATATACCATGACGTACAAAGAGAAAGAAATGTATTTTTCTGCAAATGCACGCAACGGTGTCGTGAAAAAAGACGGGGAAGCGTTCAGTGGAGGTTATTTTCCGATTGGAACACAGATCACACTGACTACGGAAAGCAGTGACAGTGCAGCTTATCCATATTTCATTGGTTGGTGTCAGTCAGAGTATGGCATGAACGGAGAGCAATTTACGATTCTTTCTACGGAAGACACTTATACAACAACCGTTTCGGATGATTATGATACTAACCGTATTATTGCAGTCTGGAGTGATAGCCCGACACTTCCGGAAATTATGAACCACAATATTACAGTCGTGAATGGATTTATCAGTAATGAAGAAAGTGAGTATGTATCGGATATCCGTGTGGCGGATGGTAATTATGTACGTGTTATGCCGGATCCGACCAATGCATTGAAAGTACAGAGCTGGGTAGTGACAGATACAGAAACCGGGACAGAAATCACACGGAAAGAAGCAAATGATTATGGAACTTATTTCGAAATCACATCGCAGGCGGATGACAAAAAAGGCGGAAAACCGGGAAGTGGAGAAATGGCATATCCGGCCAATATTACGATCACAGGTGAAACAGAAGTCTGCACCGAGCACGTATGGAATGAGGGGATTGTGACAAAAGAGCCTAATTATGTGGAAGAAGGCGAGAAAACATTTACCTGTACCGTGTGCGGCACTAAGAAAACAGAACCGATCGAAAAACTGGATCGTTATTGTGTACATGCATGTAAAAACTGCGGAAAGTGTACACTTCCGGAAACCGACAAGTCCTGTAAGAGTGAGCGATGCACTTGTGACACACCACAGGTTCCGATCCTCATCAATCAAAATGGCGTGGTAAATGGTACACCGAATGGGGTGAAATTGACTGTGGTTGAAGTTGAGGGCGACAGCGGAGAAGCTGCACCATATTTTGAATATTGCTTAAAAGCAGCAGAAGGTTATGAAATCGCACATATTTACGATATTTCACTTACCAATCCTGATGGCACAGAGTACACACTTGCAGACGGAGAAAAAGCGACCGTCACATTAAAGGTAGGAAAAGAAAATGCACAGGCTCTTCTGGATGGACGGATGAATATTATTCATATAGCTGCAAAAGGAAAAGAAATCTATGGCGTAGGATACAAACCGATTTCCGTTGATGTAGAAAACGGAACCGTGACCTTTGATGTGGATAGTTTTTCCCCGTTCCTTCTGGTGAGAAGTCCCATCGAGTATTATGGAAGAAATGCACTTTCCGCACTGTCAAACAAAGAGGCTCTGCTTTATGCGTATGATCAGATCGTGCGCGGTGTAGAAAACAGTGCAGAAACCATCCGTATTTATAATGGTACAACTGCTATTACAAAGGAAGAATTGCAGACGGTGTTCGATGCATACAGACGTGATCATACAGAACATTTCTGGCTTGGAAGCGGATACAGTATCAACTATAATACCGATACTGTTTTGGAAGTAATGCCGGAGTATACAATGTCCGGTGCAACACTTGTTTCAGCTAAAGCAGCGTTTTCCAAAGCTGTTTCAGAAATGCTTGGTGGTATCACCTCATCGATGAGCGAATATGAACGTGAAAAAATGTTGCACGACCGCCTGGCTGATCAGGTAACGTATGATGGAAGTGCTGCAAATGCACATGATGCATATGGTGCCCTTGTAGATGGAAAGGCAGTTTGTGAAGGATATGCGAAGGCATTCCAGTATCTGTTGCAGAAAGCTGGTATGCAATCATTCCTCATTACCGGAAGCAGTACGAATCCGGTCAGTGGCACAGCAGAAGGCCATGCATGGAATGTGGTACGCGTAGCTGGTGATTATTATCATGTAGATACTGTATGGGACGATCAGGGCGAACACATTTTCTACGCATATTTCAACAAGACGACAGATGCAATCAGTGAAGATCATACGATTGACACGACGGCATATGCTTTGCCAACATGCAAGAGTGAAGCAGCGGATTATTTCTTTGTAAACGGTGGCAGACTTCCGGCTTTTGATGTGGGTGCGGTAGCAAATCTGCTTAGAAACGGCAATGGAACTACAAGAATTTATGTGACCGGCGACAAGTCAGAATTTATCACAGCACTTACGGCACATATTTCTGAGGTGGCTGTCGAACTCGGTTATACCGGCGGTTTCCGGTACGGATATGAAAATCTTGGAAGAGAGTTTATCCTGTCCGTTACGCCGAACGGTGTCACAGTGAGTGGCAGTATTCTGTGCTTTGGAAATGAAGCGGACAGTATTACAGCAGAGCTGGTCAAAGACGGAGAAACAGTGACAGAGCACATGGCTGAATTGACCGGAGTGAAAAATGAGGAAGGAAAGATAGAACTGAATTATTCTTTCGTCGGTGTGGCTGCAGGCACATATACATTAAGAGTGTCGAAAAATCATCATGTGACCAGAGAATATGCAGTTACAGTTGGATCTGAACCGGTGGAACAGCCGGTGGTTCTTCATTTGAAGGGTGATCTCGACGGTGACGGAAAAATAAATATGAAAGATTGGAATAGAGTATATGCGCATATAAACAAAACAGAATTGTTGACAGAATACGCACTGCAGTGTGGTGATGTAAACGGTGATGGTACGGTGAATATGAAGGATTGGAAGCGCATCTATGATCATATCAATAAAACAGAGTTACTTTGGTAAAAAGCTATGATCTCTCTACGATTTCTTTTCTAACGGATTGCGAATGTCCGCTTTACTATTATGGGTATCCCGTAGAAAGACTCCGGAATAACTTGTGAAAAACGAAGGATGCTAATATAATAAACAGAGTATTAAAAGTATTTTTTCTTTTACTGATGTAGTTGGATTGTTATTATTAGGAGGTTTTACATGATACACAAAAAAATTGAAATCAAAGCCCGCGGCATGGAAGCTGTCGGTAATTTATACACTTATTTTCTGGACAGTTCCATTGAGATGCGCCCGGACGAAAAACGTCCGGTCATTCTGATGTGCCCGGGCGGCGGCTACGAAATGACTTCCGACCGGGAGGCAGAACCGATGGCCATGCAGTTTCTTGCTATGGGCTATCATGTTGCTGTTTTGCGTTACAGTGTTTGCCCGGTACGTTATCCGGCAGCGTTGCTGCAGGTGGCAGAGAGTGTACTGTATCTGAAAGAGCATGCGGATGAATACCATATTGATCCGGAGAAGATTGTTGTACAGGGATGTTCTGCAGGAGGACATCTGGCTGCCAATTATGGCATTGCCTGGAACAGCCCATTTTTGACAAAGCTCATGGGGATGGAGAATGATCCAGAACGGCTTTGTGTTGCCGGTTTATTATTGTGTTACCCGGTGATTACTTCCGGAGAAAAAGCGCATGAAGAGTCTTTCCGTAATTTGCTGGGAGAACAGTATGAAGAGAAAAAGGATGAACTTTCTTTGGAAAATCAGGTGACACCAGATACACCACCAACGTTTTTATGGCATACAGCAACGGATGAAACGGTACCGGTGGAAAATTCACTTTATTTTTTCCAAGCCTGTCTGCAGCAGGGTGTTTCCGCAGAATTACATATTTACCCGGTGGGAGGACACGGACTTTCTCTGGCAAATGAAGAAACCTGTCGTGCCAACGGAATCGGTGTGCAAAAGGAGTGTCAGAGCTGGATCGGTCTGGCACAGACCTGGTTGGAAGAAATACTCATAAAAAATTAAGTTGAGATATTGTGGGAAGCATGTTAGAATCTTCTAGGCATAAAAATTAAGTAGATAATAAATTATGAAAGGATTTTTTGACATGTTAACAATGATCGAAGTATTAAAAGCGATTTTATTTGGCGTTGTGGAAGGTATTACAGAGTGGCTTCCAATCAGTAGTACCGGCCATATGATCTTGCTTGATGAATTTGTAAAATTAAATGTAAGCAAAGAATTTCTGGATTTGTTTCTGGTAGTGATCCAGCTGGGTGCAATTCTTGCGGTAGTAGTTATTTACTGGAATAAGCTGATTCCGCTGTCTACAAAGCATGGCTTACATATCAGCCGCAGAAAATGCAAGATGTGGGTAAAAATCATTGTGGCATCTATTCCTGCCGGTGTGGTTGGAATCCTCTGGGATGACGTGTTTACGAAATATTTTTACAATTATCAGACCGTAGCGATCATGCTGATCCTGGTAGGTGTTGTATTTATTATCATAGAGCGTTCAAATAAAAATAAAATAGCAAAAATAGATTCTATCGATGATATTTCCTATGGTCAGGCATTTTTGATCGGTGTGTTCCAGATGATCGCCGCAATTTTTCCGGGAACATCCCGTTCCGGTTCTACCATCGTTGGTTCCCTGATGCTTGGTATTTCCAGAACCGCTGCAGCAGAATTTACGTTCTTTCTTGCAGTGCCGGCCATGTTTGGCGGAAGTGCGATCAAGATTCTGAAATACAATGGTGGATTTAATTCCGCAGAAGTTGCGTTACTTGCAATTGGTATGATCGTAGCGTTTGTACTTTCCATTATTGCAATCAAGTTCCTGATGTCCTACATTAAGAAACATGATTTCAAAGTATTTGGATGGTATCGCATCATACTTGGTATTGCGGTTATCGGATATTTCCTTGCAGCCAGATAAGTACTGTACAAGAAGGCAGAGTCAGAGTTTTCTCAGGGAGCGATTGTTAGCGACCGAGACAACTCTGACTCTGCCTTTTCATAGCCTACATAATTAGCCATAAAAAAACGGTATGATTCACAACTACTTCTTTTTTTTACAAGTTCTACAGAATTTAGTGTACAAATATCGGATGAAATGAACAGAAATAAATGGTAGAATAATTATAGTCGGCCAGATTGAGAAGTCTGCCAATAATATGAGGAGGAAAATGAGATGGGAGAAACGAAAGGACGTGTTACGATTCCAACAGATGTGGATGTCGTTCCGGAGACACTGGAACTGATGAAACGCTGGGGGGCAGATGCCATTCGTGATTGCGATGGAACTGATTATCCGGAAGGATTAAAAGATGTAGATGCGAAAGTATATTCTACTTATTATACAACAAGAAAGGACAATGAGTGGGCGAAAGCAAATCCGGATGAGATTCAGCAGTGCTATATTATGACAAAGTTCTATACTGCAGAATCTGATACACTTTCCATTCATCTGATGAGCGGAATTTATCCGGAAATGCTGAAAGTAAACAGCCATGATGACATCAGACGCTGGTGGGAAGTTGTTGACCGTACAACCGGTGAAGTGGTAAGCTGCGATGACTGGTCTTATTCCGAAGAGACAGGAGATGTGACCATTGCTCCGGCCATTCCGTTCCATGATTACACCGTAAGTTTTCTGGCTTATATCATGTGGGATCCGGTACATATGTACAATGCCGTTGTCAATGACTGGAAAGATGTAGAGCATCAGATTACCTTTGATGTGCGTCAGCCAAAGACTCACAAATTCAGTATGGAGCGTCTGCGGAAATTCTGCAAGGCAAATCCACATGTAAATGTTATCCGCTATACAACATTTTTCCATCAGTTTACACTTGTTTTTGATGAACTGGCGAGAGAAAAATATGTTGACTGGTATGGTTATTCAGCCAGTGTAAGCCCGTACATTCTGGATCAGTTTGAAAAAGAAGTTGGCTACAAATTCCGTCCGGAATATATCATTGATCAGGGATATTTCAATAATCAGTATCGTATCCCATCCAAAGAGTTCAAAGATTTCCAGGCTTTCCAGCGCCGTGAAGTTGCAAAACTTGCAAAAGAAATGGTAGATATTACCCATGAGGAAGGCAAAGAAGCGATGATGTTCCTCGGCGATCACTGGATTGGAACAGAGCCGTTTATGGATGAGTTCAAAACCATCGGACTGGATGCACTGGTAGGAAGTGTAGGAAATGGTTCTACGTTGCGTCTGATCAGTGATGTGGAAGGTGTAAAATACAGAGAAGGAAGATTTTTACCATATTTCTTCCCGGATACTTTCCATGAAGGTGGAGATCCGGTAAAAGAAGCAAAAGAAAACTGGGTAACAGCCAGAAGAGCAATTCTTCGTAAACCGATCGATCGTATCGGATACGGCGGATATTTAAAACTTGCCTGTGAATTCCCGGATTTCGTTGATTATATCGAGAGCGTTTGCGATGAGTTCCGTTTACTGTATGAAAATGCAAAAGGTACTACACCATACTGCGTAAAGACTGTGGCTGTATTGAACAGCTGGGGTAAAATGCGTTCCTGGGGTTGTCACATGGTACATCATGCACTGTATCAGAAACAGAATTATAGCTACGCAGGTGTGATCGAGGCATTAAGTGGTGCACCGTATGATGTAAAATTCATCAGTTTTGATGACATTCGTGCAAATGCAGATATTTTAAATGACATTGATGTAATTATCAATGTTGGTGACGGTGATACCGCACATACCGGTGGTTATGAGTGGGAAGATCCGCAGATCGTGGAAGCAATCCAGAGATTTGTATACAACGGAGGCGGATTTATCGGTGTCGGTGAGCCGACCGGTCATCAGCATCAGGGCAGATACATTCAGCTTGGCAATGTGATCGGTGTGGAGAAAGAAACCGGATTTACCTTAAATTATGACAAATATAACTGGGAGAATCATCCGGAGCATTTCATTTTACAGGACTGCACAAAAGATGTGGATTTCGGTGAAGGCAAGAAGAACATGTTTGCACGCGAAGATACAGAGATTCTGGTTCAGCGTGACAAAGAAGTTCAGATGGCAGTGCATGAGTTTGGAAAAGGACGTTCCGTTTACATCAGCGGTCTTCCGTATTCTTTCGAAAATGCACGAATTCTCCATCGAAGTGTAATGTACAGCTGCCATGACGAAGAGAACCTGAGAAAATGGTACTCTGAAAACTTCAATGTGGATGTACATGCATATGTGGCAAACGGCAAATACTGTGTGGTAAATAATACATATGAGCCACAGGATACTGTTGTATACCGTGGAGATGGAAGCAGTTTTGAACTTCATTTGGACGCAAATGAAATTAAATGGTATGAGATTTAAAGTGTGATTGATCTGCAATTATAGTCTATACAGAGGGCGATGGCTTTTTAGCTGTCGCCTTCTTTTGTGCGCTCCCGTTTTCTTGCCTAAAACAGGGAAACATGGTACCATATATCTCAGTCGAGAAGAGATTCCATTTTTCGTGATTAAAAAGCGAACTACAAGTGGGAGTACATTTTTTTACAGGAACAGGAGCACAATTTATGGCATTACAACTGATTTACGGAAATTCCGGCAGTGGAAAATCAACCTATATTTATGAAAAAGTCATTCAGATGGCGCAGGCAGACCGCAGACGTAATTTTTATGTTATTGTGCCGGAACAGTTTACGATGCAAGCGCAGCGGGAACTGGTGCAACGGTCACAGAATCATGTCATTGTCAATATTGATGTAGTCAGTTTTGAACGTCTGGCGTACCGTATTTTTGATGAACTTGGCATTCAGAATACAGTTATGGAGGAGACAGGAAAAAGTCTGGTGCTGCGTAAAATTGCAGAAGAAAAGGGAAAGAATCTGACCGTGCTGCGTGGAAATATCCGGAAGATGGGGTATATTAATGAGTTGAAATCCATGATCTCCGAGCTGATGCAGTATGATATTTCCGTGGAGGAACTGGAGGATTTCCTTGGAGATCTGAAGCCGGAATCCAATCTGTATTACAAACTGTCAGATGTGCATACGATGTATGCAGCTTTTGAGGAATATCTGCGGGGGCAGTATGTGACCGCAGAACGTGTATTAGATGTTCTGGCTGATGCGGCAGAGGAATCACAGCTTTTAAAGGGAGCTGTCTTTGCCTTTGACGGGTTTACCGGATTTACACCGGTACAGATGAAGCTGCTGCATCGCTGTATGCATGTGGTGAAAGATATGTATGTGACGGTGACACTGGATGTACGGGAAGATCCGCTGGCGGACTGCGGCATGCAGGATCTGTTTTATATGAGCCGGAAAATGACAGCTGCACTGCTGCGGGCGGCCAGAGAAGAACAGTTTCCGTTGGAAGAAGCAGTTTTTCTGGAACCGGGAAAACAGAGTCGTCTGGCACAGACGCCGGTGCTGCAGCATCTAGAGCAGAATCTGTTCCGGGTGAAAGCGCAGCAATATGCCGGAGACTGTCAGAAGGAATTGCAGATTTATTCCCTGGCGACTCCCCGGGAGGAATTACAGTTTGCAGCGTGGAAGATTTCAGAACAGATGCGCAGTCAGGGTTATCGTTATGGCGAGTGTGCCATTGTATGCGGCGATGTGGAATGTTATGAAAAATATGCACAGTCAGTCTTTTCACTGTATGACATTCCGTATTTTGTGGATATGAAGTCATCGATTCTGTATCATCCCTGCATTGAACTGATCCGTGCGGTATTGGAGATTGTAGAAAAAGATTTTTCCTATGAAAGTGTGTTTCGTTTTTTGCGTACCGGTCTGTCCGGATTTGCAGAAGCAGATATAGATTTTCTGGAAAACTATGTGCTGGCCAGGGGAATCCGGGGAGCTTCCCGTTGGAAGAAAAAATTCCTGAAACCCATGCGTCACACCGGCAGGATCCGCGTGGAGGAAGATGTGCTGCAGCAGGAACTGGCGCGGGCTGATCAGCTGAGGGAAAGATTCTGGAAACAGATAGCGCCTTTTTATGAGATTGCATCAGGACAGGAGCAAACTGTGGCGGAACTGACCCGTGGCCTGTATGAATTTTTGACAGAACTGCAACTGGAGGAGCAGATTCATCAGGCACAGGAGGCTTTTGAGGAAGCCGGAGAGGAACTCCTGGCATCTCAATACCGTCAGATTTACAAAATTGTGGTGGATCTGCTGGACAAACTGGTGGATCTGCTGGGAGAAGAAATACTTTCCGTCCGGGATTATGCAGATGTTCTGGAAGAAGGGTTTGCGTCGGCAAAAGTCGGTGCGATTCCGCCGGGAGCAGACTGTGTGATCCTGGGTGATATTGAACGAACCCGTCTGGAGGGAATCAAGGTGTTGTTTTTCCTGGGCGTCAATGACGGTATGATTCCGAAAAGTACGGCAAACGGCGGTATTTTGTCTCAATATGACCGGGAATTGATCGAAGAGCAGAAACTGCAGTTGTCTCCTACCGCAAGGGAGCAATCTTTTTTGCAGCGGTTTTATCTATATCTGAATATGACAAAGCCATCGGAGGCACTGTGCCTGACATATGCCCGGATGGATGCAAAGCAGAAGGCAGCACGGCCTTCTTATCTGATTGGGACGCTGCAGAAACTTTTTGCCGGTCTGCAGGTGCAGGAGATTGAGGCAGGAACAGCCTTTGAACCACTGACAGCGAAGAGTAGTCTGGATGCGTATCTGACGGGACTGACGGCAGCCAGAGATGGCGAGGTGACGGAAGAGTGGAAAGCACTGCATCAGTATCTGAAGAATTCCAAGGTGTGGGAACCGGTGGTGCAGGAACTGTTTGCGGCAGCTTTTTCAAAGTTTACCGGGGAACAGCTTGCCGTAGAGACTGCGCGGCAGCTTTACGGTACGATTCTGACAAATTCAGTGACTCGACTGGAACTGTTTGCCCGCTGTGCGTATGCACATTTTCTGGAATATGGACTAAAGCTTTCAGAACGTGAAACTTACAGTTTTGCGGCACTGGATATGGGCAGTATGTTCCATGAGATCCTGCAGCGTTACTGTGAAAATCTGGAAAAATCCTATGACTGGTATTCTGTCACGGAGACACAGCAGGAAGAATTGCTGAAGGCAGCCATGCAGGATGCCGTATTGTCTATGCCGAATGAATCTCTGCTGGAGTCAGCCAGAAGTGCATATGTGCTGGAACGGATTTATCGTATCATGAAGCGCAGTATCTGGGCACTGACGGAGCAGATCCGGCATGGAACCTTTCAACCTGCAGGGTATGAAGTGGATTTTATGCAGGTAAATGAACTGAATGTACAGAATATGATACTGGATGAAGAGCATAAAATGCGTCTGGTAGGGAAAATTGACCGTATGGACACCCGTGAGACAGAAGAGGCCGTGTATGTCCGTATCATTGATTATAAATCCGGAAAGACGACGTTTCAGCTGCTGAATCTGTATTATGGTCAGCAGTTACAGCTTGTGGTATATCTGAATGCAGCAATGGCACAGCTGAAAAAGGAGCATCCGGGAAAAAAAATCGTTCCGGCCGGAATTTTTTACTATCGGATGGATGATCCGATGGTGGAAGCGGACGGTGAGGATGAGGAAAAAATCATGGAGCATATCCTGGGTGAACTGCGCCTGAACGGTCTGGTCAGTCTGGAGCGGGAAGCATATGAGCAGATGGATGTGGGACTTCAGGGAAAATCGGAAGTCATTCCCCTGACATTGAACAAAGACGGAAGTGTCAGCAAGCGGGGAACTTCCGGTGCCGCTCTGGTGGATTTTACGGCGCTGACAGCTTTTGTTAATCGGAAAATCTGTGGGGCAGCAGAGCAAATCCTGAAGGGAGATATCGATATCCGGCCATATCAGATGGAAAGCAAAACCGGGTGTGATCACTGCCCGTATCACAGTGTGTGTGGTTTTGATCCAAAAGTGGAAGGATATACGTTTCGGAAAAATAAAAAATTATCTACGGATGAAGTGTGGGCGAATATCTACCGGGAAGGAGGCGATTCCGATGAGTGTTAAATGGACGGAAGAACAGGAAAAAGTGATTCAACTCAGAAACCGGAGCCTTCTGGTGTCTGCGGCCGCCGGTTCCGGAAAAACTGCGGTACTGGTGCAGCGCATTATTTCTATGGTGATGGATGAAGTGCATCCGTTGGATATTGACCGTTTACTGGTGGTGACGTTTACCAATGCAGCGGCTGCGGAAATGCGGGAACGTGTGGGCACTGCCATTGAGGCGGCATTAGAGAAAGATCCTTATAATCAGCATCTGCAGCGACAGCTGACACTGGTGCACAATGCACAGATCACCACCATTGACAGCTTCTGTATCCGGATTTTGCGGGATCATTTTCACAAGATCGATCTGGAACCGGGATTTCGTATTGCCGACGAAGGAGAACTGAAATTGCTTCGGGAAGATGTCTGCGAGGCGGTTCTGGAGGAGTTTTATGAAAAAGCAGATCCGGAATTTCTGCGGTTTGCGGATAGCTATTCTCAGGCAAAAAATGATCTGCAGATCAAAGAAATGGTGCTGAAACTATTTCATTATTCTGAGAGTTATCCATGGCCGGAGGAATGGCTGGAATCTTGTGTGCAGCAGTATGAGGCGGCAGATGAGGAAACACTGGAGCAAAAGCCGTGGATGCAGGATTTTCTTTCCTATATGAAAGTGCGGGTTGGAGATCTGATCCGTGCACTGGAGCATCTGCTGGATCTGACCCGGGACGCGGATGGACCATATATGTATGAAGCATCTGTTCAGGATGATCTGTATCAGTTGTATGCGCTGCAGGAGTGTGAGCATTTTTCGCAGTGGCAGGCGGCAATTACCGGGATAAATTTCAAAAACATTGGCCGGGCGAAAAAGTATGAAGGCAGTGAACAGAAAAAGGATGCCGTGAAGTCCGGAAGGGACCGGATAAAGGACCAGATCGTGAAATGGAAAAAAACAATATTTGCCTCACCGCTGGAGACACAGCTGCAGCGATTGAACCAGACTTCCGGGATGGTGCGGATGCTTGTGCTCGTGACACAGGCTTTTGCAAAGCAGTTTGCCCTGGAGAAACAGCAGAAAAATATGCTGGATTTTTCCGATGTGGAGCACTATGCCCTGCGGGTTCTGGTAGATCCGGTGACGAAGGAACTAACAGAAACAGCATTGGAGTATCAGCAGCAGTATCAGGAAGTTATGATCGATGAATACCAGGACAGCAATTATGTGCAGGAAACACTTCTGACGGCAGTCTCCGGTGTGAAAAACGGCAGGGAAAATCTGTTTATGGTAGGTGATGTCAAGCAGAGTATTTACCGCTTCCGCCTGGCCCGGCCGGAACTCTTTATGGAGAAGTATCAGCATTTTTCCGTGGAGGAGAGCAGCAGACAGCGCATTGACCTGCATCGGAATTTCCGAAGCAGACGTGAAGTGGTGGATGCGGTCAATGATATTTTTTATCCGTTAATGGGTCAGGATATCGGAAATGTAGGCTATGATGCGGAAGCTGCGCTGTATGCCGGAGCAGTATTCCCGGAATATGAAAAGCCGGAATGCTGCAAACCGGAGCTGCTTCTTGTGCCGATGGATGGCAGCAGTGCAGAACGTCGGGAGCAGGAAGCTTTTGCAGTGGCAGGACGTATCCGTCAGATGATCGATGCTCAGCAGATTCCGGGACTGGAATTAAAAGACATTGTGATTTTGCTGCGTTCCATGTCCGGTTGGGCAGAAGTTTATCAGAACGTGTTTGAGCAGGAGGGAATCCCGCTGATCGTATCATCGAAAACCGGCTATTTTTCTGCATCGGAGGTACAGACCGTGTTGTCTTTGCTCCGGGTGTTGGACAATCCCAGCCAGGATATCCCTCTGGCTGCGGTGATGAAGTCTTATTTTGGAAAATTCACATCAGATGAAATGGCACAGCTGCGAGCTGCCGATCCGGGGCTGCCGTTCTTTCAGTGTGTGCAGCAGTATGTTTCCAATGAGTCAGCCAAGGCAGAACTGGCGGAGAAAGTAGCACGTTTTTATGAAATGCTGCAGCAGTATCGGTGGCGGATTCCGTATACACCGATCCACCGTCTTCTGCAGGAAATTCTCGATGAGAGCGGTTACCGCAACTATGTGACGGCACTTCCGGCGGGAGAACAGCGCCGGGCAAATCTGGATATGCTGATGGAAAAAGCAGTAGCTTACGAACAGACCAGCTATCATGGACTGTTCCATTTTATCCGCTACATTGACCGGCTAATGAAATATGATATTGATTACGGCGAGGCTGAGATCATCAGTGAACAGGAAAATGCCGTGCGGCTGATGAGTATTCACAAAAGTAAGGGACTGGAGTTTCCGGTTGTATTTGTATGTGGCATGGGAAAATCGTTCAATGAACAGGATCTGAACAGCAGCATGATCTTCCATCCGGAGTTCGGTATCGGCCTGAAATGGTTTGACTGCGGGAAACGGACGAAAGCGAATACGCTGATCCATCAGATTTTTTCCATGGAAGCAAAGCGGGAAAATCTGGGAGAGGAACTGCGTGTGCTGTATGTGGCACTGACCCGTGCAAAGGAGAAACTGATTCTGGCGGGAAGTTGCAAGCTGCCGGAGGAAGGGCAGTTTACCGGATATGACAGAACACAGAAAGTACCGTTTTCTGACCGGTATGATGCGGGATGTTACTGGGACTGGGTGCTTCCGGTGCTTGGATTGGAAAATAAAAACTATGATTATACAATCTGGGACGAGGAACAGATGTTGGCGGAACAGCAGCGCCAGCTGCAGGATACTGCGGTACAGCACCGGAATATTCTGGAAGCACTGCAGCATGTATCCGAAGCAGAGACAGAAGAACTGACAGAGAAATTTTCCTGGAAATATGCATGGCGTGATATGGGTACGCACAAGCAGAAAGTATCTGTGTCCGAACTGAAGCATCGTGCCATGGAGGAGCGCAGTGAGGAGGCAGAGCAGACGCTGAACACGGCGGAACCATTGTTTCCACAGGAGATACCGACGCCATATCTGCCAAGGTTTGTGCAGGAGGCATCAGAAAATGCCGGTGCATTGTACGGAACTATGGTACATCGTTTTCTGGAATGCCTGGATTTCGCGGCACTTCCGGAGTTTGTATCAGAGAAACAGGGGCTGCATTATGTGAAAACCCAGATCGATCGTCTGTGTACGCTGGGACGGATGACGGAAGTAGACGCCAAACGGTTGAACTGGAAACAGCTTCGGGACTTTTTGCAAACCGATACAGCAAAACGGATGCGAAGCGCGGCGCAGGCCGGTATGCTGGAACGGGAAAAACCGTTTGTTATGTCAGTTCCGGCACAGCTTGTCTGGGAAGAGAGCAAACCAGAGGAAGAAGTGCTTGTACAGGGTATCATTGATGTGTTCTGGGAAGAGGAGGACGGAATCGTGCTTTTGGATTATAAGACAGATCGGGTAGATAACGCCGAAGAACTGATCCGCCGCTATAAGAAGCAGCTGGAACTGTATGCGGATGCGCTGAATCGTTTTGGGGCTGGAAAAATCGTAAAAGAAATATTGATCTATTCCTTTGCACTGGCAGAAGAAATTGTAATACAGTAAATGGACAAATATGAAAGAACTGGAGAAAAAAGAAATGAGAATCATTTTAGCATCTGCTTCCCCGAGACGCCGGGAACTGTTGTCTCAATTGGGCGTAGAATTTGAAGTATGCCCGTCACAGGGAGAAGAAAAAATCACTGAGCATTTGCCGGAGCTTGCGGTTATGCAGCTGGCACAGCAGAAAGCGGCAGATATTGCAGGAAAAACAGAAGGTGACGCATGGATCCTTGGCGCAGATACCATCGTGGTATATGACCAGAAGATTCTGGGAAAACCCAAGGATGAGGAAGATGCAAAGCGGATGCTTGGCATGCTTCAGAATCATCGTCATCAGGTATACACCGGTGTATGCATCTGGAAAAAAGGAAATGGCAGCGAAGAAATCCGTTGCTTTTACGAAAAAACGGATGTGGTTTTTTATCCGATGACGGAAGAAGAAATAACAAAATATGTGGCTACCGGGGAACCGATGGACAAGGCCGGTTCTTATGGAATTCAGGGCATCGGTGGTCTGTACGTCCGTGAAATTCACGGTGATTACAATAACGTGGTGGGACTGCCAATTGCACGTCTGTATCATGAATTACAGAAATAATGGCGAGGCAATTCTTGCATCAGTTGTTGCGGGAAAAAGCGATAAATGGTATATTAAAAACAATGCAGTGGACATTCTTAAATTAAAGTGAATGGAGAAAGACAATGAGCGAATATGACAAAGTATGTATTGAGACATTTTTGAGAGATCAGTTAAAATTATTTCCGGAGAAAGTAGCAGAGACACCGGAGGAAGCAGAAGATTTTCTGGATATGTGCATGGCTGCTGTTTGCAAAAATATGAAAGAAGTACGGGAATATTTTGACGAGAGCGGAGCTGATATCTCCGGTATGAGCAAAGAAGAGCTGGAGCAGGCGGATGAAGTATTCAAGCTACCGGATGGACGATATCTGGTGGTGGATGCCTGAAAAACATTCTGAACGCAGAATGAGCATTCCCCTGCTTCAAGTGCGTAGAGTACGAAACGGTGGGGAAGTGGCATGCTACGGATATTCTGGAACAGGATATCAGAAACAAGGAGAATAATAGATTGAAGAGTAAAATGAAAAGAAATACAGCAGGTGTTCTGGCCGGTATTCTGTTGGGTACAGCATTCCTGGGTGGATGCAGTAATCCTGTGAGTACCATTCTGGAAAAACCGGTTTTCAAAGTAGGAAAAGAAAGCTGCAGTCGGGAAGATGCCCGGGCAATTCTGATGAATTATCAGAAGGAATACAGCAATCTGTACGGCATTGATATGTGGGAGCATGATTACGGCCAGGAGCAGAGTCTGGAAGATTATATCAAAGATCTGACCTTAGCACAGATGGCACAGGTTTATACGTTGGATGTGATCGCTTCTGAAAAGGGTGTGACCTTATCTGAGGATGAACAGAAAAAAGTAGCAGAAGCAGCCAGGACCTATCTGGACGGTCTGGAGGATACGGAGCGGGATTATATCGGACTCAGTGAAAAAAAGGCAAAAAAATTATATGAGCGTTATGTGCTGGCAGAAAAACTGTATGAGACTTTAAAGAAAGAAGTGAATCAGGAAGTCAGCGATGATGAGGCCCGTGTGATGAAATTCAAGCAGATTTATACTGCAGATGCGGCAAAAGCACAGGATTATATGGCACAGCTTCAGGCAGGAGCAGATTTTGAATCGCTGGCTCAGACAGCGAATGAAGCGGATACCGTAGATATCAATGTGAACCGCACGACATTTTCCGATGATGTGTCACAGCAGCTTTTTGCACTGACAGATGGCGGTGTTTCAAATATCATTGAGATTGACGGCGGCTATTACATTTTTTATTGCAGCAGTGCATTTGATGCAGAACTGACTGAGGCACACAAGATGGATGTGCTGGAGAAGCGGATGTCCGATGCGGTGACAGATACTTATGCCGATTATATGAGTCAGCTCAGTTCCAAAGAAAATCAGGATGTCTGGTCAGAAGTGACAGTGGATACTTCATTGAAGCTTGAGAGTGCATCCTTTATGGAAGTATATCAGCAGTATTTTTCCGCGAAAGAGTAAATGAGCCAGGAATGTACTCTGAAAATGGCATGGAATTGTTTTATAAAGAGTAAGTTTAGAAAAAGATAGACCTAGTTTAACAAATATAAAGACCCCCCGTATTTAAAAATACGGGGGCTATTTACATTTTTATAGGTTTTTATGAAATTTTATAAAATGCTGTCAATGACTATTTGTCAGCCAGAATCATCATAACCTCATTGCTTCGGTTAATGAAAGCTGTCATAGCTTCCGGTGAAAGCGGCTGGTTGGACAGCAGTGCCAGATCATACAGCTGTTTGCAGAACATCGGTACATGCTCGCCATTTTTGTGATCAAGGATGTACTGCACCAGTTTGTTGTTGACGTTCAGAATCAACGTCTCGTTACCACCGAACATGGATGGATCCATGCCGTACATATTGTACATCTTCATCATATCCTGCATACGGCGTCCTTCTTCGGAAAGGGTGATCATGGATGAGATAGAAGCGTCTTTTAATTTTTCTACTTTTACATCCAGATTCTCTTTGCCGAGGGCGGCGCGGAATGTCTCTGTCAGTGTATCCAGAGCAGATTTCATCTCTTCCTCGGATACTTCTTCTTTCAGGGCATCTGTTACATCAGCATCGATACGCATGAATTTGTAATTTTGATTCCGCTGCTCTAACTGAGTGATGAAGGAAGTATCGATGTTGTGATCGAGGATAACAGCGTTCATGTCAGACTCTTTAAACATACGGATGTACTGACCTTGCTGGTTCTTATCTGTTACATAGTAGATGGTCTCACGGGTATCTTTCTGCTCATCTGTATTATCAGCATTATCATCGGTATTTTCATCTTTTGATTCCGCTTCTTTTTCTTCTTTCTCTTTTAAAAGTTCCGGAAGCGTCATGTATTTGTCATTGATATCCTTGAAGAGGATGTAGTCGTTCATACGGTCACAGAATTTCTCATCTTTTAAACAGCCGAATTTGATGAACGGGCTGATGTCATCCCAGTATTTTTCATAGCTTTCTTTATCTGTCTTGCACATTCCTGTGAGCTTGTCAGCCACTTTCTTGGTGATGTACTCGGAGATTTTCTTTACAAATCCATCATTCTGCAGAGCACTTCTGGATACGTTCAGCGGCAGATCCGGGCAGTCAATGACACCCTTTAAGAGCATCAGAAATTCCGGAATAACCTCTTTGATGTTGTCTGCGATAAATACCTGGTTGTTATACAGCTTAATGGTACCTTCAATGGAATCATACTCCGTATTGATCTTCGGGAAGTAAAGGATACCTTTTAAATTGAACGGATAATCCATGTTCAGATGAATCCAGAATAATGGCTCTTTGTAATCATGGAATACATTGCGGTAAAATTCTTTGTAGTCCTCATCTGTGCACTCATTTGGATGCTTTGTCCAGAGTGGATGCGGATCGTTGATCGGAACCGGACGTTTTAAGATTTTTAATTTCTCGGTACGCGGAGATACTTCTACGACCTCTTTTTCGCCGTTCTCGTTTTCTTTTTCCTCTGTTTTGGCTTCTTCGATAATTGTCTCAATGACGGTATCTTTGTCAGTTTTCTCTTCCGGAAGAATGGTTTCATATTCCGGTTCTGCAGTTTCATTTACGAGATAAATCTCTGTCGGCATGAAAGAGCAGTATTTTGTCAGTACTTCTCTTGCACGGTATTCGTTGGCAAACTCCAGACAATCCTCATTTAAGAATAAGGTGATCTCAGTGCCGACCGTTGTTTTGCTGCCGTCTTTCATATCAAATTCTGTACCGCCGTCACATTCCCAGTGAACCGGTGTGGCACCATCCTGATAGGAAAGGGTATCGATATGAACCTCATCAGCTACCATGAATGCAGAGTAGAAACCAAGTCCGAAATGACCGATGATCTGATCATCGTTGGATTTGTCTTTGTATTTCTCAAGGAAATCAGTTGCTCCGGAAAATGCGATCTGGTTAATATATTCTTCTACTTCATCGGCAGTCATACCAAGACCGTTATCGATAAATTTTAATGTTTTTTCTGTCGGGTTGACACGTACTTCTACTTTTGCCTCGTAATCATCCGGCAGTGTGTATTCACCCATCATATCAAGTTTTTTCAGTTTTGTGATGGCATCACAGCCATTGGATACAAGCTCACGATAGAAGATGTCGTGGTCAGAATAGAGCCATTTTTTGATGATCGGAAAAATGTTGTCACTGTTAATGGAAAGACTTCCGTGTTTGTTACTCATACTTATCACTCCTGTTTCTTTTTATAAATATTTTTGAAAAATTAACGTTTTTGATTCAAAAATCCTGATGAAAAGAGGGACTTCTGAAAGCATAAGTACACTATAATACTCGAAAAATGAAAAGTCAATAGAAAATTAGCACTCTTTAAAAATGAGTGCTAACAGAGCCCGCTAGCGGGCGATACTTCTTGAACTTGTTTCAAGAAGGAATAAACATAAGGGGACAGAAAAGTGAATTCGCTTGCGGGCGATACTTCTTGAACTTACTTCAAGAAGGGATAAACATAAGGGGACAGAAAAGTAAATCCGCTTGCGGGCGATACTTCTTGAACTTGCTTGCGGTTTTTATAAAAAGACGGTATACTCACTACGGGATAACTATAAAAAAGGGGTGAATAAGCATAGCTGGGGAGAGGAATTATCATTTTGACAACATAAAAGCATTGCTGATTTTTCTGGTAGTATTTGGACATATGATCAGTACTTTTGCGGATACGCCGGAAGTGGATGTTATCTATAAGATTATTTTCAGTTTCCATATGCCGGCTTTTATTTTTGTATCCGGGTATTTTGCAAAAGTAGAACCAAAAAAGATTTTATCAAGGATTTTTCCATTGTATATCGTATTTCAATTACTTCGTTTTTTACTGGATTTCATTCTGGACAGTGTCATGTGGGGACATCCGGTAAAAATAGATATGCAGTTTTTTACACCGCGCTGGACATTATGGTATCTGATGGCAATGATCATTTATCAGCTTTTGCTGCCGGTATTCGACACAAAAAACAAGCGGCACCGGGTGGCCTATCTGCTTTTATCGATGGTGCTTGGCATAGTGATCGGTTATAATCCGGATACGGAAAACTTTATGGCAATGTCCAGAATTATGAACTTTTTACCGTTTTTTCTTGCCGGATATTATGAAAAAGATGGTGGATTCTTCCTTCATTATGGAAAGCAGAGAAATCCGAAAGAAGCTAAAATCGCTACGATGTTTCTGGCAGTTGGAATCATCGCCGGATTTATTTTGGTCAGCAGAGTGAGTACAAGAAAGTTATTCTGGGGAACGGAGAGTTTTAATGGTGGTGTGTATACATGGTATACACGGATTCTGGCATGGATCATTGCTTTTTTGTGGATCTGGATTTTGATTGTATGGGTACCAACGAAACGGATCCCAGTGATTGAGACAATTGGAAAAAATACACTCAGCATTTATCTGCTGCATACAATTGTCATTCTGATCCTGATGTATATGCCGTTTAAGGACATGATATTTAATAAAATCGGATGGCAGCTGCTGATTTCAGTGGGCCTGACACTGGGACTATCCTGGGATGGGTTTGAGCGGCTGCTGCGAAAAATTGCGATTCCGTATTATGGGAATCGGAAAAAGTAAGTTAGGAGCACGAATATGCAATATCGATATGACAAAGAAAAAAATCCAGTTTCCATGCTTGCCTTTGGCTGTATGCGTTTTACAAAAGAAAATGGCAAAATCAATCTGGAAAAAGCAGAAGCCGAGATTTTGGAAGCGATGAAGCTTGGTGTTAACTATTTTGATACCGCTTATATTTACAGCGGCAGTGAAGAAGCCATGGGAAAGATTTTTGAGAAAAATCACTGCCGGGAGCAGATTTACATTGCAGATAAACTGCCGCATTATCTGATCAAGTCCGCAGCAGGCCTGGAAAAAACATTTCAGGAGCAGCTGCGCAGACTGAGGACAAATTATATTGATTTTTATCTGATGCACATGCTGACGAATCTGGAAACATGGGAAAAATTAAAAGACCTTGGCATTGAAGAATGGATTGCAAAGAAGAAAGCATCCGGGGAGATTCACCGGATCGGTTTTTCCTATCATGGAAATACAAAGGATTTTTGTGAATTGGTCGATGCTTATGACTGGGATTTTTGTATGATCCAGTATAATTATCTGGATGAAAACAGTCAGGCAGGACGAAGAGGATTGCAGTATGCTGCGTCAAAGGGACTTCCGGTGATGATCATGGAACCGCTTCGGGGCGGTAAGTTGGTAAACCTGTTGCCGGAAGAGGCAAAACAGAAAGTGACTGCACATCCATCCGGACGCAGTGCGGCAGAATGGGCATTTCGCTGGCTCTGGAATCAGCCGGAAGTCACAACGGTACTTTCCGGTATGAATTCGATTGAGATGATCCGGGAAAATTGCCGGATTGCGTCAGAAACCCGGGAAGGAGCTTTTACAGAGGAAGAAACTGCCTTTGTCAATGAGTTAAAGGATGCAATCAACCACAGCATGAAAGTAGGCTGCACCGGCTGCGGATATTGTATGCCATGTCCGAAAAATGTGGATATCCCGGGCACGTTCAGTTTTTATAATCTGATTTACAGTGAGAATAAAAAGACGGCACGAAAGGGATATATGCAATGTACGATTTTCCGGCAGACACCGACCAGCGCTTCCCAGTGTGTGGGATGTGGCAAATGTGAACAGCACTGTCCGCAGGGGATCCCGATTCGTGAAGAACTGAAACATGCCTCAAAAGAACTGGAAAATGTGACGTATAAGCTGGCAGGGAAGGCGATACGGTTATTTAAGCTGTGGTAAGATAGTAACAAAAAAAGTCATTTATAGGTGGCTTGACAGAATAGAAAGGAAAAAAGGCTATGAGTTATTTAGGTGAAGACATCCGAAAACTTGGATTTGGTCTGATGCGTCTGCCACAGACAGACGGTGTGATTGACATTGAGCAGACCAAAGAAATGGTAGATTTGTTTATGGATGCAGGATTTACTTATTTTGATACCGCATGGGCATATGCAGGTTCTGAGGATGCAATTCGTCAGGCTTTGGTAGAGCGTTATCCGCGTGAAAGCTACCAGCTTGCAACAAAAAATGCGGCATGGATCAACTGCAAGACAAAAGAAGAAGCATATGCACAGTTTGATGTCTCTTTAAAACAGACTGGTGCCGGATATTTTGATTTTTATCTGCTGCACAATCTGGGTGAGGCTAGAACTGAGTATTTTGATAAATTTGATATGTGGAACTGGGTGGCAGAGAAAAAGGTAGCAGGACTGATCAAACATGTAGGATTTTCCTTCCATTCCACACCGGAAGAACTGGAAGCAATTTTAAAAGAACATCCGGAGATGGAATTTGTACAGCTTCAGATTAACTATGCAGACTGGGAGAATTCAGCAATTCAGTCTCGAGGCTGTTATGAAGTAGCAAGAAAATATGACAAACCGGTGATCATCATGGAGCCTGTAAAGGGTGGTATGCTTGCAACTCCTCCGGAATCCGTTGTAAAAGTATTAAAAGATGCAGAGCCGGAGTCATCCGCTGCATCCTGGGCTGTTCGTTTTGCGGCAAATCTGGAAGGCGTAATTACCGTATTATCCGGCATGAGCAACGTAGAACAGATGAAAGATAACCTGTCCTATATGAAAAATTTCAATGGATTAAATGATACTCAGATGCAGATATTAAAACGGGCACAGGAAGAACTGAACAAGATTTCGCTTATTCCGTGTACATCCTGTAACTATTGTGCAAAAGTCTGTCCGATGCAGATTGGTATTTCAGGTTCCTTTACAGCGATGAATTCTCTGACATTGTATAGCGATAAAGATATGGCGTTACATCAGGAAAACTGGCTGGTAGGCGGTCACGGCCTGAAACGTGCAAATGAATGCGTAAAATGTGGAAAATGCGAGGAAGCATGTCCGCAGCATATTCAGATTCGTACAGAACTTGAGCACGTAAGTGAGGAACTTTTAACAAAAGTTAGCAAGAATTCTCCTTCC
>NZ_KI271088.1 GCF_000469345.1 Eubacterium ramulus ATCC 29099 | reverse complement strand
GGAGATCAAAAAAGCTCTGGCAGCTAAGTAAAGTTTGCCTTGTGGCTTGAAATTTAATATTTAAGACGAAAAAGTGGTATTTTACCTCTGCAGCTAACAATCGCTTGCCGAGGAAAAATACCACTTTTTCTTTATTTAATTAAAGCAACATCTGTACAAAGGACACAAATAATTTTATTCCGTATCCGATAATGATCACGCCACACACGATATTGATCCATCGCATAACTTTTGCATTAAATTTACTGCTAATCAGTGAAATCAAAAATGTAAGACCGATGAACCAGGAAAAGGATGCACATGCAACACCTGTGATAAATGGTATCTCCTGTCCGGCTGCTAATGTTACATGGAAAGCGCCAAGCATCATAGTGCCGTCGATGATCGCCTGTGGATTAAACCAGGTTACGACACAGGCGGATGAGATGGTTTTTTTGATGGACATGGTAGGCTGATCCTTTTCCAGATCCTGTGTCTTTGCACGCAGCAGGCTGATACCGATATAAATAACGATCAGACTTCCCACACATAAAATAACCATCTGCAGCCATTTAAACTTCTGCATGATCGTTCCGATTCCAAAAAAGCATGCAAGTGACAATGTGATGTCAAAAAAGATGACGATCAGTGCTGTCAGCAGTGCGCGCTTTCGTTTGTTTGTCAATGCAGAATTAATGACAAATAAGTTCTGCATTCCTATGGGGGCCACATAGGCCAGTCCCATAGTTAGCCCCTGTAAAAAAATATTCATATACCTTTCCTCCATTTGATATGATACTATCATGATAGAAGATTTTATGATGTATGTAACCAACCAAACTAAGCTGAATGATACCAACCAAGGGGGATTTTTGCAATGAAAAAGGCAACACCTGTTCAGATAAACTGGAAGCCGGATAAAAATAATCCGGTTCCTTTGTATCAACAGATCGTAGATTATATTTATCAGAAAATATTCAGCGGTGACTGGCCGGTGGGGACACGCTTGCCGTCTCAGCGCGCACTGGCAGAGCAGTTTGATGTAAACAGGAGTACGATAACAAGTGCTTTGGACGAGTTGACAGCGTTTGGAATTATCCGGAGCGGACATGGTGCCGGAACGCTGGTAATTAATAATACCTGGGGACTGATGCTTCCGGAATTTCAGAAATGGGAAAAATATGTTACTTCCGGCAGTTTTATGGAGAACAACCAAACCATCCAAACAATCAACCGGATGGAATTTGAGGAAAATATTATCCGACTGGGAACCGGGGAATTAGATCCGCGTATTTTTCCAAAGGATAAGTGGAATCAGGTACTGAAAAATCTGACACCACAGATCCAGTCGCTTGGATATCTCGGTCCGTTGGGCTTGCCGGAACTGCAGGAAGCTTTGGCACGGCACCTGGCGAGCTGTGGCATACATACGTCACCTTCCAATATTTTAGTTACATCAGGAGCGTTACAGGCATTACAGTTGATATCGGTAGCGCTCTTAAAAACAGGATCTACGGTATATACAGAAGCACCAAGTTATATGAAGTCTCTGCAGGTATTTCAGTCGGCAGGTATGCGCCTTTCCGGGGTTCCGATGGATGAATACGGGATTCAGTATTGGAAATTACAAAATAAAACGTCCCTGCAGAGCGGACATCACTCCAGTATTTTGTATACGATACCAACAAATCAGAATCCAACCGGTATTACGATGGAGGAGGGAAGGCGGCAGGAATTGATCGATTACTGTGTTTCCTGTCAGCTTCCGATCATAGAAGATGGAGCATATCTGGAACTTTGTTATGCGCAGGAGCAGCCAAAGACGTTAAAGGAACTGGATCAGTCGGGAATGGTCATCTACCTTGGTACAGCTTCCAAAACACTGGCTCCCGGGCTTCGGATTGGCTGGATCGTTGCACCTGAACCAATTGTGCAACGGCTGGGGGATGTGAAAATGCAGATGGATTATGGTGCAAGTTCAATTTCACAATGGATTTTTGCAGAATTTTTAAACAGTGGGCTTTACGGGGAATATTTACAGGAACTGAAAGCAATTTTACTGCACCGGAGAAACTGTGCATTGAAAGCATTGCAGGAGCATTTTTCAGATCTTGCCACCTGGCGTATACCAAAAGGAGGATTTTATATCTGGCTGACTTTTAAGAAAGAACTTTCCGTGGAAATGATTTTTCAGGAAGCTTTAAAGCATCGGATCTTATTGAATCCCGGAGACATTTATGGATTTGAGAAAACAAATTCACTCCGGCTTTCTTTTTCTTATGTTACTCCGGAGGAATTTGCGCTGGCAGCAGAAACATTAGCGCAAGTTGTACGACATGGAGTGTAGATGTGCGGTGATTCTGAGAAGAATATGTCAGCTTTCGCTGATGAGAATCACGCACCAAGTTTCACGTGTGTTCGACTTGGAGTAACGAATATCTGCTTAAAAAAATGCAAATATTGTAAAAAAAATGTATATACTATACTGCCAACAGGCAAAATGATGAAATGTGTTCACCGTAACGCAGCAAAAACCTCCGGTTTTTAACCCCCTAGGTGGCTTGTGACCGTCTGTCTGTTTTGCTAAAATCATTTTGGTAAAATGGCACGGAGATAAGCCGTGCGTGTTGTGGGTGAAAATAGAAAAAATGTACCTTGGAATCTTGCGATAACGATGAATTTCGGGCATACATGAGACATATCAGGAGGAAAGCTATGAAAAAGAAACTATTGAGTCTTCTGCTGGCGACAGCCATGATCATGGGACTGGCAGCTTGTGGAACAGCAGGAAACACGGATAAGAGCGTGTCCGGGAATGCGGAAGCGGCACAGACAGAATGGAATACGGACAACACGATTGTGTATGGATCGAATGATTATGTCCGTATCAATCCGGCCATGGATGAGCATGGAGAAATCAATGCACTGATCTTTGACGGGCTGACCGATCATGACGGGAACAACCAGGTGATTCCGCGTCTGGCAAAAAGCTGGGACTGTGATGAAGAGACTTATACTTATACGTTTCATCTGGAAGAAAATGTAAAGTGGCATGACGGCGAACCGTTTACCGCAGAAGATGTAAAGTTCACGATTGAAGCCATTATGGATCCGGAGAATGAATCGGAAAATGCACCGAATTATGAAGATGTGGAAGAAATTACAGTAATTGACGATTACACCATTGCGTTTCGGTTGAAAGCACCGAATGTGGCATTTCTGGATTATATGACCATGCCGATTCTTCCGAAACATCTTCTGAAAGGCGAAGATATGCAGGAGTCGGATTTTTTCCGTGCACCGGTCGGCACAGGACCATATAAACTGGATCACTGGGATGATGGTCAGGCGATTGTTTTAACAAGAAATGACGACTATTTTGCAGGTCCTGCAAAAATCGAAAACATTGTATTCAAGATTGTGTCGGATGATAATGCAAAAGCATTGCAGCTCCAGTCCGGAGAACTGAATCTGTCACAGGTGACGCCGAAAGACGCACAGAATTTTGCAAATAGTGATACTTATACGGTATATGATATGAAGACATCGGATTATCGCGGTATTCTGTATAATTTTGCAAATGAATACTGGCAGAAAAATGCGGATCTGATTCCGGGTATTAATTATGCGATCGACCGGCAGGCGATTGTAGACGTAGTACTGCTGGGGCATGGGGAAGTAGCATACGGTCCGCTGCAGCGCAATATTTACAATTATGAAGATGTGGAAGATTATGAGTATGATCCGGAGAAAGCAGCCCGGGTGTTTGAGGCGGCAGGCTGCACGAAAGATGCGGACGGTTACTGGTGTAGAGATGGAGAACGCATTGGTTTTACCATCAATGCTTCCTCGACTGATCAGGTGCGTATCGATATGGCACAGATCGCGGCACAGCAGCTACAGGCAGTGGGACTGGATGTAAAAGCAAATGTTCCGGCAGAAGGCATTGACTGGGGCGGTCAGGAATGCTGCATCATTGGCTGGGGATCACCGTTTGATGCGGATGACCATACATATAAGGTATTTGGAACAGACAAAGGAGCCAATTATTCCGGTTATTCCAATCCGCTGGTGGATGAATATCTGACAAAAGCGCGGGAGACAGATGACCCGTCAGAGCGGGCGGAATATTATGCACAGTTTCAGAATGAACTGGCGAAGACACCGGCATATACGTTTTTCTGCTATATTGATGCCATGTATGTGGTGAATGATCATATCAAAGGAATCAGCAGTGATACGGTACTTGGACACCACGGTGTGGGCATTTTCTGGAATGTCTGTGACTGGACGATAGAGTAGGAGAGATGGCAATGTCAGAACTTTTGAATATAGAACATCTGTCAGTGAGTTTTGCGGCAGAAGAAGGAAAAATGGAAGCAGTCAGGGACGTCAGTTTTTCCCTGAAAAGCGGAGAAGTTCTGGCAATTGTCGGAGAATCCGGTTGTGGGAAAAGTGTACTGTGCAAAAGTATCATGAAACTGCTTCCAAAAAATGGATGGATTGAGAATGGGAGTATTGCCGTCAACGGGGAAGACATTGCGGCATATCCGGAGAAGAAAATGCAGAAACTGCGGGGAAGCATGTTTTCTATGGTATTTCAGGATCCGATGAGTGCACTGGATCCGACGGTCCGTATCGGCAGGCAGATCGCTGAGGCTATCCGCATGCATAACCGGACACTGAGCCGGGAAGAAATCGGGCGCAGAGTGACAGAACTGCTGGAACTGGTGGGAATCGATCATGTACAGGAGCGATGTAAGTGGTTTCCACACCAGTTTTCCGGTGGAATGAGACAGCGGAGTGTGCTGGCGGTTGCACTGGCTGCGGATCCGAAGATTCTGATCGCAGATGAACCGACGACAGCACTGGATGTGACAATTCAGGCACAGATTTTGCAACTGCTGAAAGAGATTCAGAAACAGTTGCATATGGCTATGATTTTTGTGTCGCATAATCTGGGTGTGGTGGCAGATATTGCAGACCGGGTTGCGATCATGTATGCAGGTAAAATTGTGGAAATTGGAACAAAAGATGAGATTTTTTCAGATCCGAGGCATCCGTATACCAGAGGATTGCTGCAGGCGCATCCGTCCATGGCCCGGGGGAAATGCAGCCTGAAGACGATACCAGGCATGCCGCCGGTTCTGATCAATCCACCCCGGGGGGATGCCTTTGCGGCACGGAATCCGTATGCATTGCCGATTGATTTTGAAGAGCAGCCACCAATGTTTCCGGTCAGTGATACACATTTTGCTGCGACATGGTTACTGGATCCGAGGTTTCGCGGGCAGGAGACAATCATACGAAATCAGGAGAACGGGGAAACAAAATGGCAGGTTTCCCCTGATTTTTGTGTATCAGAGGAAACGCTGGTGGAGGTCAGACATCTGACGCATGTGTTTGCTCATGGCAGCAATCATCCCGTCAAAGCAGTGGATGATGTGTCATTTACTATGAAAAAAGGTGAGATCTTCGGTCTGGTGGGAGAATCCGGTTCCGGAAAATCTACGGTAGCAAGGTGTCTGATGAATATTTATCAGCCATCGGGAGGGGAAATCCTTTTTGACGGGATCAATATCTGTGATAAGAAAGAATTCCGGTCACATCGAAAAATGCTGCAGACGCAGCGGCAGATTATTTTTCAGGATTCTGCATCGAGTTTAAATCCGCGTATGAAAGTGGCTGACATCATTGCAGAACCGCTGCGGATCAGCCACAGGAAAACGGAGCGGGAGAGCACACGTAAGGAAGCAGAATTTCAGCTTCGTTATGTGGGGATGGAATCCATGTATCTGGATAAGTATCCGGCGCAGTTGTCGGGAGGTCAGCGGCAGCGTGTGGCGATTGCAAGAGCGCTGTCCATGGAACCCAAACTGCTGGTGGCGGATGAACCGGTCGCGGCTCTGGATGTGTCCATTCAGGCGCAGATCGTGAATCTGTTCCGCCATTTACGGGAGGAACACGGATTTACGATTTTATTTATCGCACATGATCTGGCAATGGTAGAATTCCTGTGCGATCGGGTGGGGGTCATGAATCATGGACAACTGGTGGAAGTCGGGACCACAGAAGACATTTTTTATCATCCGACGCATCCTTATACGAAAAAACTGCTGAAGGCTGTGCCGATGCTGCCTGGCAGCAGAAAACGCTATGGCGGGTCGGAGGAGCAGAGAGAGAACGGATAATGAAATATGCAAGTGAATGCCGGTCAGCCGGCGGACAAATAAGCAGATACGGGTCGCGTGATTATGGAGGAATTATGAAGTACAGAGAGCAGTTTTTTTATATTGGGAAAAAAATAGTGGTATTTTTATGCAGTCTGCTGGTGCTTTCTGTGCTTGTTTTTACGATTTCGCGTCTGACTCCGACCGATCCGCTGCAATCTTATTATGGAGAGCGTGTGGAGAAGATGAGTGTGGAGGAAAAAGAAGCGACCCGGGAAAAACTGGGATTGAATGATCCGGTTCCGACGCAGTATTTTCGGTGGGTGCAGAATGCGTTGCAGGGTGATTTTGGTGTTTCCTACAAATACCGGCAGCCGGTCACGCAGGTGATCCGGGGGAGAATCGGAAATACGGTGATCCTTGGCGGAATTGGATTTGTCATTACATTTGCAGGGGCATTGCTTCTTGGACTTCTCTGCGCAGCAAAAGAAAACAGTGTATTTGATCGTGTGATGTGCAAGGTTGGTACTTTGTCCAGCTGCATCCCGGAATTCTGGCTGTCGCTGGTTTTTATCTTGCTTTTCAGTGTGATCTGGAGAATCCTTCCAAGCAGTGGTGCTTACAGCATCGGGCAGGAAGCGAATCTGGCAGACCGTATCCGCCATCTGATCATGCCGATGGCGGTGGTGATACTGGAGCATCTTTGGTACTACGCCTACATGATCCGAAACCGGCTTCTGGAGGAAACCAGACGGGATTATGTGCTGCTTTGTAAGGCAAAGGGCATGTCCCGGGGACAGATTATGCGCCGCCACTGCCTGCGCAATATTATGCCGACTTATATCAGTCTGATGGCGATCTCTGTTCCGCATATTCTGGGAGGCACCTATATCGTAGAGACGGTATTTTCCTATCCGGGCATCGGAACGCTGTCTTACGAAAGCGCCCGTTACGGCGATTACAATATGCTGATGGTTCTGTGCCTGCTGACAGGTGCAGTGGTGATCTTTTGCAACATGGTCGGACAGATCATGAATGAGCGGATTGATCCGAGAGTACGAAGTGAACGGGGATAATTATGATGAAGAGAAAGAGAGATACAGCCTGTGGAAAGAAAAAGATGCCGGTTGCTTCGTGCATTATATTGCTGGTCATCGTGCTGGGCTGCGTTTTTGCAGATGTTATCTGCAAAAAAGATCCATCCTATCTGGACCTGATGAATTATACCAAGGCACCGAACGCAGAATTCTGGTTTGGAACAGATACGCTGGGAAGAGATATTTTTTCCTGCATTTGGCACGGCGGACGGGTCTCTCTGCTGATCGGTGTGGCATCAACGGCGCTTTCTACCGTGATTGCCATTGTTTATGGTGCGATCAGTGGAATTGCCGGAGAAAAAGTGGATACGTTGCTAATGCGTTTTACGGAGATTATTTTAAGCATCCCGAATCTGCTGCTGATTATTTTCCTGCAGGCCATTATGGGAAAGGCAACAATCGGCTCGATATCCATTGTCATCGGACTGACAAGCTGGTTTGGAATTGCAAAAATTATCCGTACTGAAGTCCGGCAGCTGCGCAGCAGTGAATATGTGATTGCAGCAAAATGCATGGGAGGAAGTTTCTGGCATATTTTATGGAAACATCTGGCACCGAATTTTGTGTCATCAATTATGTTTATGGTGGTAATGAATGTCCGCTCCGCGATCGTGGCGGAGTCGACGCTGAGTTTCCTGGGCATTGGATTGCCGCTGGATGTGATTTCCTGGGGCAGTATGCTGTCTCTGGCAGAAAAAGCACTGATGTCGAGAGCCTGGTGGATCGTTCTGATTCCGGGAATTTTTCTGGTGGTCGTATTGATGTGTATTACCAGTCTGGGGCACTGGCTTCAGGTGAGAGTCAGCCATCAGGAAGCAAAATTATAACACCTTCCATCTGCGATGGGAAAAGAATGATAGAAATCTTGCAATGAATAAGGAGCAAAACGTTACAATGTGGAACGGCTGTGCCAGATGGTCAGACATATCAAAGAGGATTGCTATTTGTGCATTTTGTATAAGAACAGATGCCAAAATAGCGGTCCTCTTTTTGTCACATTCTAAATATTGTAAAAATGCATGAGTGGATGCTCTTTATTTGCAGCAAAAAATGTATTTATCTAAAAAGTGAAACAAATATAGATGAAAAATCACATAAATCCTGTTAAAATAAGAAAAATATGATCGGCATAAAAATGTTTTGCAGGATTTATGGAGTTGCGAAATTTAGACTTGCAGAGATGCGCTGGAGAATATGTCATGCATTGCATGAGGCGTATCTGGGAGCAAGAATGCCGGAACATTCCTGATCATACAGATGTTGGAGGAAAAAAATGGACGTAACATATTTATCAGATATATTAAAAAAAGTTTCGGACAACAGCATGGATGTGGATACTGCATTAGAATCTTTGAAGCATTTGCCGTATGAAGACATTGGATATGCCAATATTGATCAGCACAGGAACCTGCGGACCGGTGAAGCGGAAGTTATTTTTGGTCAGAGTAAGACACCGGAGCAGATTGCAGGTATCGTTACACATATGATGCATGAGAATGCAAGGATCCTTGTGACCCGGGCATCAGAGGAAGCTTATGAAGCGGTAAAAGAAGTTGCACCGGAAGCAGTATATGAAAAACTTTCCAAAATCATTATGGTAGGAAAGATACCGGTGCCAAAGGAGGAAAAAGGGACGATCGCAGTTGTGACAGCTGGAACCTCAGATATTCCGGTGGCAGAGGAAGCTGCATTGACAGCTGAGTTTTTCGGGGATAAAGTAGACCGTGTATACGATGTGGGTGTGGCAGGAATTCATCGCCTGTTTGGTAAGATCGATCAGATCCGGAGTGCAGATGTGATCATTGTAATTGCCGGTATGGAAGGTGCGCTGGCAAGTGTTGTTGGCGGTCTGGTGGAAGTGCCGGTGATTGCAGTGCCGACCAGTGTTGGTTATGGTGCAAGTTTTGGTGGCCTGGCAGCATTACTTTCCATGCTGAACAGCTGTGCGAACGGAATCGGTGTAGTAAATATTGATAATGGATATGGCGCAGCATGTCTGGCAAACAAAATTATGAAGAGGTAGGAACATGGCAAAGGCAAAAAAGTCAATGGTGGAAAAACAGCAGAGTGCCGATGTGGCAGAACAGGCGCACAGACTGGCACATGAATTGGGGCTGGCACATGGACATTCACATACAGAGGAAAATGATCATGCACAAATTTTGGAAAATGGAGGCACGCATGACCACACAGAGGGACATGGACATCACCATCCGAATTCTAAAGCAGTTTCCAATCGTCTGGCAAGAGCTATTGGCCATCTCGAAGCAGTAAAGCGGATGGTAGACCGGGAAGAAGACTGTGCAGAAATTTTGATACAGCTGGCAGCGGTTCGCTCTGCCATTAATAATGCAGGAAAAGTGATTCTGATGGATCATCTGAATCACTGTATCGTAGAAGCTGTTGAGGACGATGATTTAGACAAGATCAAAGAGTTTGGAGATGCAATACAGAAGTTTATAAAGTAAAATAAGTGCGGAGGAGATTAGTGTGAAGAAAATATTATATCTGGAATGTAAGACAGGCGCTGCCGGAGATATGCTGATGGGTGCATTATACAGTTTGCTCACAGAAGAACAGAAAGTATTATTTCTGGAAAAATTAAATGCGATCAGCGAAGAAGTGTGTGTGATTCCACAGGAAATATGCAAACAGGGAATCGGTGGGATTCATATGAAGGTGGAGATCAATGGTACCGAAGAAGGAACAGAAGCACATCACCACCATGAGCATAATCATCATGAAGAAGAACACGGTCATATTCACGACCACGAACATCATCATGAGCATGAATATGCTGAAGAACATGTACATACTCATGAAGAAATGCATATTCATTCTCATGAGGAAGGACATACACACGATCATGACCATGCGCATAGCCATGCACATGGTCATCATTCCCATACAAGTGTTGCTGCTATTTTGGAGCAGATTTCAAAGCTGGATATGAGCGATACCGTAAAGAAAGATGCTGAGGAAATTTACCGTAACATTGCAGCAGCAGAGAGTAAAGTTCATCAAACTGATATGGAGCAGATCCATTTTCATGAAGTGGGTTCCGTGGATGCTCTGATCGACGTGGTTGGAAGCTGCCTTGCCCTTGAACTGCTTGGCGTAGATGAAGTGCAGGCTTCTCCGGTCTGTGTCGGAAACGGCACTGTTCGCTGTGCGCATGGCATCCTTCCTGTTCCGGCGCCGGCCACAGCCGAGATTATTAAGGGGATGCCGGTATACTGCAGCAGTTTTGACGGAGAATTACTGACACCGACGGGGGCAGCTATCCTGAAATATTTTGTAGAGACTTATACAAAAGAAATGCATATGGAAATAGAAGAGATCGGTTACGGCTTCGGAACAAAAGATTTTGCACAGTTAAGCTGTGTAAGAGCATTTCTTGGATATCAGAAATAATTGTTTTCACTTGATTTTTTAGAATGAGTAAGAATGCGTGTTTTTCGAAATCAGTAACATTGCGGTTGTTTATAAAATATTGTAAAATAAGGTCATTAAAAATACCCTGCGGGGAAGGATACAAATATTATTACGACATAAGAGAAGAGAGGATTTGCAATGGAACTTAAGATGGAGCTCAGCCAGAAACAGGTTTTATCACAGCATATGGTTCAGTCCATGGAGATTCTTCAAATGAGCGCGCAGGAACTGGAAGGCTATATCGAAAAGCTGGCACTGGAGAATCCGGTGATCGAGCTGGCAGATTCCAGTCAGTCAAAAGCGGATATGCAGCAGGAAGATCTTCAGCGGAAGCTGGACTGGCTGGAGTCTACAGACTTGCAGAATCGTGTATATTATCAGCAGGAGCGCGATGCGGAAAATATGGAAGCAAACTGGCATGACAGCAGACAGTCCGAGGAAAATCTGGAGGAATATCTGCATGCACAGATTCTGCTGGCAGATTATACCGAACTGGAGCGTGTGATCATGGAATATCTGATCTGTTCGCTGGATTCCCGTGGTTATTTTTCCGGGGAACTTGCGCAGGTTGCAGATCATTTTAATGTTTCGGAAGAGAAGGTTGAAGAATTGCTGCAGGATATTCAGGAACTGGATCCGGCGGGCGTAGGTGCCAGAAATCTTCAGGAATGTTTGTTGCTTCAGATTCAGAGGAAAAAGAATTATTCTGACGTGACCGTAGAGATCATTGAACATTACATGGAAGAAGTCGCGAAAAACCATTTACCAAACATTGCAAAGAAACTGCAGGTTTCCCTGGAAGAAGTGCAGCAGGCCTGTGAAGAGATTCGTAGCCTGAATCCGAAGCCGGGAAGTTCTTTCAGTGACAGGGAGCAGCTACGGTACATTAGTCCGGATGCGGTGGTTGTAAAATTGGAAAATCAGTTCGAGATTCTGATTAATGAGTATCAATATCCGGGATTTTCCATCAGCAATTATTATCAGGAAATGATGCAGAGTACTACGGATGCGGAGGCGAAAAAGTACCTGCAGGAAAAAGTGCAGCAGGCGCAGTGGGTGTCTAATTGTATTTCACAGCGTTCCTCTACATTATCAAGAGTTATGCATCTTCTGGTGGAAAGACAGCATGAATTTTTCCTGGAAGGACCGGGGCATAAGCGTCCAATGCGGCTGGTGGATCTGGCGGAAGAGCTGGATCTTCATGAATCTACGATCAGTCGTGCCATGCGCGGAAAATATCTGCAATGTTCCTGGGGAGTCTTTCCTTTGAACTACTTCCTGACTTCTGTTGCAGTAAAAAGCAGCAATACCGATGGAGCGGAGGATAAGACACCGGAGCAGATGAAAACAATGATCCGGGAGATTGTAGACAGTGAGAACAAGAAAAAACCATATAGCGATCAGGCGATCAGTGATCTGCTGATCGCAAAGGGCATCAAATTGTCCCGCCGTACAGTCAATAAATATCGTACCGAGATGGGAATCCCGGATAAGAGCGGCCGAAAAGAGTTTTAATCAGCTTTGGCAGAAAGCTTTCAGTGTGAGTTGTCAGTTTCATCAAAAATATCCAGTACAGTTATTTACGAAACGATGTACTAGTATTCGCGTTGCGTTGCTTGTGAAAGAGGGATTTATATGACATTAAAAGATTTTTTTATCAAGTATCCTAAGATTGCTATTGCATTTTCCGGAGGAACCGATTCGGCCTATTTATGCTATATGGCAAAAAAATATGCGAAAGAAATGACGGCTATTTATGTGTCTACCGCATTTCAGCCGACATTTGAAAAAGAAGATGCAATTCGTTTTTGCAAAGAATATGCGATTCCGCTGACTATTCTGGAGCGGGATGTGCTAAGTCAGGAGGCTGTCGTACAGAATCCGGCAAATCGCTGCTATTATTGCAAAAAAGTGATTTTTTCTGAGATTCAAAAGAAAGCACTGGAGCTTGGATTTACCTGCCTGGCAGATGGAACAAATGCTTCTGATGATGCAGATGACAGACCTGGTATGAAGGCATTGCAGGAGATGAAGGTATTATCTCCGCTCCGGATTTGCGGAATTACAAAGCCGGCGCTGCGTGATGTATCGGAACAGCTGGGATTATTTACTGCACGGAAACCGGCATATGCCTGTCTGGCTACCCGCATTCCGACAGGAACGCGGATCACAGCAGAGCAGTTGGAGAAGGTGGAACAGGCAGAAAGTGCTTTGATGGATATGGGATTTTCTGATTTCAGAGTCCGGCATCCGGAAGGTTATGCAAAGCTTCAGGTAAAACCGGAGCAGCTGCCATTAGTTTTTGAAAAAAGAGAAGAAATTCTGGCTGTTTTAGAACCACTTTTTGGAACGGTCTGTCTGGATATGAAGACAAGATAGCACATTTTTTGAGATGTGTATTTTATAATGGAAAATACATTTGGATTTGAAAAAAAACTATGAAGTGGCACAAACCCGCAGAAACACTGGACTTGACCAATGGTCGAGTCCTTTTTTTGCATGAAAAGATTGACGGGGATGGGCTTTGCTGTTATAACTGGGAGCACAGACAGAAATGTCGTAGTTGTTCCTGCAGGACAGAACTGAAATAAAAATCAGCAAAGAATGTTTTAAAGGCAGATTCAAGTTGAACGCACGTGAGATTTGGTGCGTGATTCTGGTCAGCGAAAGGTGACATATTCTTCTCAGAATCACTGTACATCCCCTCGTTTCCGGTGCATAGAGCGCTAAGAGGTGGGTAATGGGAAAAGCATCTTTGCGGGATATCGAAAGGAGTCAAATCTGAAATGGAAAAAAGAGAAAATTTCGGAAGATATATAAAAGAAAAACGAAAAGCCGCCGGACTCTCACAGAAAGAGTTGGCAACACAGTTATTTGTATCAGAATCAGCCGTCAGCAAATGGGAACGGGGTCTGTCCTATCCGGATATGACGCTGGTTACCAGTTTGTGTGAAATCTTACATGTGTCAGAGCATGAGCTTCTGACCGCCAGTGATGATATGCATCAGCGTGAGATTGAGGAGCAGTCCCGTGGATATCTGCGGATATTAAAAGGCTATACATGGGTGACGTATCTTTGTTATCTGGCAGTTTTGATCCCGTGCTTTATCGGGAATCTTGTGACGGAGCACCGCCTCTCCTGGTTCTTTATCGTAGTCGGTGGGCTTGCTATGGTATTTTCTTTTATCAATGTACCGGTGATGACCAAAACAAGACGCGCAGAAAAGTGTTTCTGGTGTTTTTATGGATCGATCATTTATATGCTGTGTGTTTGCCGGATTGTGTTAGGCGGTAACTGGCTGATCATGTCACTGCTTGGCGTCAGCTTTGGTCTGCTGGGTATATTTTTGCCGATTATTTTATGCAGCTGGCATTATGACTGGCCGATATTGCGCCACAAAGGTCTGATCTGTATGGCACTTGATACAGTGTTAAGCTATTTGATGGTATTTTTCGGCTGCTTGTTTTATGTGAAAGGCGTGACAGGTGTCATTATTGCTCAGAACTTGTGGGTTATGACCGTTTTTTCAATACTTGCATGGGGAATTTTTGTGGTGTTCCGATACATCAGATGTAGTCGCTTGATGAAAACCAGTATTACAGTTGCACTTTGTGGTGTATGGATGTTTTTTGCTAACACGCTGATCAGTGTTGCTTACAATAGAGTTGTTAGACCAAGTGTAAACTTTCATAACTGGATGGATTTCGGTGGACAAAATATCGGACTGGTGGTTCTGATCATCGGTGCGGTGATGGTCGCAGCGAGTATGATCCGGGATGTGAGAAAATAACATCTATTGACAGAGGTATCGTTGTAACGATATAATTATTATGAAAAATGTTATTTATCTCAGTCGAGAAGACTCCCACTTCTGCAAGTGGTGAGTAATAACAAGTCTTTCTCAGTGGGAGTACAATCTCCGACTGAGATAAACGCTCCGCGAGGGCGCACATTGTCTGGGAGACAATGGTTTTGCGCCGACCGAAACGAAGTGTAGAGTGCGGTGATTCTGAAAAGAATATGTCAGCTTTCGCTGACCAGAATCACGCACCAAGTCTCACGTGCGTTCGACTTGAATATGGTTTTTGGACAGAAAAAAGGAGTGCGTGTATGGGCGGAAAACTTACGATTTATCATGGATCACAAAAATTAATACAGCAGCCTGTTTATGGAGCGGGAAATGTGCGGAATGATTATGGTCTGGGTTTTTACTGTACAGAAAATGTGGATCTTGCAAAAGAATGGGCATGCACAGAAGAAAACAGTGGATATGCCAATTGTTATCAATTAGATCTTGGCGGACTTACTATATTGGATCTGTCAGATCACAGGTATCATATTTTAAATTGGTTATCATTGTTGTTGCAAAACCGTGTTTTTAAAATATCGAATGATCTGGCAGCAGAAGGAAAAGAATACATGTTAGATACTTTTTTGCCGGAATACGAAGACAAAGATATTATCATTGGTTATCGAGCAGATGATTCCTATTTTGCATTTGCTAATGCTTTTTTGAATAATACATTATCACTTGCCCAGCTGGAAAAGGCAATGTATCTTGGAAAATTAGGGGAACAGATTGTATTAAAAAGTAAAAAGGCATTTCACCATCTTACTTTTCAGGAAGCTATTTATGCGGAAAAAGAGACTTATTATCCGAAGAAGATGAACCGCGATCAGGGCGCAAGGGAAGCGTTTTGTTCAGAACGGAGCAAAAAGAGAGCTACAGATGCGATTTATCTGATTGATATTCTACGAGAGGAGTGGAAAAACGATGATGCACGCTTATCCGGAAACTTATCTGAATGATGCTATGAATAACCTTGGAAACATGTTTGATTATGGACTTGTAGATCTTCATTATGATCCGGAGCGTTTTTATGAGCAATTTTTGACTTCCGGAGTTGCAAAACAGTTTGAGCAGGGAAACCCGAAATACGTGGCAGGCTTGTCCGGTCCGGAACTTGCAATCGAAGTAATCTATCGCACGGAAGATCACCGACCGACGCAGATGCCTTCCGAAGAAATTGATAAATCACCGGAATACTGGGCAGGCTGGAGCCTTGCCTATTATCAGTGGTATCGGGCACATCGTTTTTCCTATTTGCAGCAGTATGGACTGACGATTCAACGCATATTGTCCATGTATCCGACCTTACATGAGGCAGACTTGTCAAAATTTGTTACGGTAGCAGATGAGATTATCGCGAAAGAAAAATCAGCTCAGATCAGTAACCTGCAGAGAATGAGGAAAAATTGCGGTATGACGCAGAAAGAGCTTGCCGAAAAATCAGGCACATCTCTGCGCATGGTGCAGTTGTATGAACAGAGGAAGCAGGATATCCGAAAGGCAGAAGCGCAGACGCTTGTAAATTTGTCTCGGGTTCTGGGGTGTGGTGTGGAAGATCTGTTTGACTGAAATAAAAAAGGGAATGCACAACGAAAATCGTTTTTGCATTCCCTTTTTCAGCGGAGAAGGAGGGATTTGAACCCTCGCGCCGTGTTACCGACCTACTGGTGTTCGAAGCCAGACTCTTCAGCCACTTGAGTACTTCTCCAAAATAAGACTTAATTAGTATAAACATTTTTCAAAGGTTCGTCAATCCCCGAAAAGACTTTGTAAAAGGTTCGTAAATTTTTCAGACAGGGCAATTAGTCTTGTAATCCCGTAGCTATTTTGATAAAATTCAGAACAGACAATGTGTTTTTTTCGTAGATTGTTTTATAATACTTTATAATAGAGATGTGCAAAGAAAGATGTCATGTCTGGGAAAACAGATGATCTGTGAATTGAGAGAGGAGCGGAAAAGATGAAAAGAATCGGAATGCTGACAAGTGGCGGAGACTGCCAGGCTTTAAATGCAGCAATGCGCGGAGTAGTAAAAGGATTAAATGCCAATCTGGATGAACTGGAGATTTATGGTTTTTATGATGGATACAAAGGATTGATTTATGGAAATTATCGTCTGCTCACATCCAAAGATTTTTCCGGAATTCTGACAAAAGGCGGAACAATACTCGGAACATCCCGTCAGCCGTTTAAATATATGCGTGTACCTGATGAGAACGGGTTGGATAAAGTGGCTGCAATGAAGCATACCTATCATAAACTGAATCTTGACTGTCTGGTGATCCTTGGTGGAAATGGCACACAGAAAACAGCAAATCTGCTTCGGGAGGAAGGGCTGAATATCATTCATTTGCCGAAGACAATCGACAATGATATTTATGGTACAGATATTACCTTTGGTTTCGAGAGCGCACTGGACATTGCGACAGGAGTTATTGACTGCATCCATACTACAGCAGCTTCTCACAACCGTGTATTTATCGTTGAAATCATGGGACACAAAGTTGGCTGGCTTCCGCTTCATGCCGGTGTGGCAGGCGGTGCTGATATCATTCTGATCCCGGAGATCCCATATGATATCGATAAAGTAGTGGAGGCAATCAACAAACGAAGCAAAGATGGAAAAGGATTTACCATTCTGGCAGTTGCAGAAGGCGCGATTTCCAAAGAGGATGCACAGCTTTCCAAGAAAGAGCTGAAAGCAAAGAAAAAAGAAACAAAATATCCGTCCGTTTCCTATGAAGTGGCTGCACAGATCCAGGAGCGCACCGGAAATGAAGTGCGTGTTACTGTTCCGGGACATATGCAGCGTGGTGGAAGTCCATGTGCCTATGACCGTGTACTTTGTACACAGCTTGGCGCACATGCGGCAAAACTGATTCTGGATGAGGATTACGGTTATATGGTTGGTATGATTAATGGTCAGACCAAGAAAGTACCTCTGGGTGAGGTGGCTGGCAAGTTGAAGATGGTACAGCCGGATTGCCAGCTGATCAAAGAAGCAAAAATCGTAGGTATCTGTTTCGGAGATTAAAAAAAGAAATAATACTCTTCAGAGCCATCTCGATTACGCTTTGCTTCATCTCGATGTGGCTTCTCGCCAAATAGATTTACAATCAAAAGTATTCATTCATGCAAGCATGATTCATACTTTTGATTGAAATCTGCTTGGCTCTGAAGAGTTAGCATAGAAAGGAGCCGCTATGTCTTATACGGCTTTATATCGAAAATACCGTCCGTCCGAATTTGAGGATGTAAAAGGGCAGGATCATATTGTTACAACATTGAAAAATCAGATCAAGGCAGACCGCATCGGACATGCTTATCTGTTTTGCGGCACCCGTGGAACCGGAAAAACTACGGTGGCAAAGATTTTTGCGAAAGCTGTAAACTGTGAGCATCCGGTGGACGGAAGCCCATGTGGGGAGTGTCAGTCCTGCAAGGCTATTGCAGCAGGTTCTTCCATGAATGTTATTGAGATTGATGCGGCTTCCAATAATGGTGTGGAAAATATCCGGCAGATCCGGGAAGAAGTTTCATATTCACCGACGCAGGGGAAGTATAAAGTATACATTATCGATGAGGTTCATATGCTTTCAATCGGAGCTTTTAACGCACTGCTGAAGACGTTGGAAGAACCGCCATCCTATGTTATTTTTATTTTAGCAACCACAGAATCCCATAAAATTCCGATTACAATCTTGTCCCGCTGTCAGAAATATGATTTTCGCAGGATATCGATCGAGACGATCTCAGCCCGTCTGATGGATCTTCTGGAGCAGGAAGGCGTAGAAGCAGAGGAAAAAGCAGTCCGTTATGTGGCGAAAGCCGGAGACGGTTCCATGCGAGATGCCCTGAGTCTGTTGGATCAGTGTATCGCATTTTATCTGGGCGAACCGCTGACATACGATCATGTGCTGGAAGTGCTTGGTGCAGTGGATACAGAAGTGTTCAGCCGTCTGTTGCGTTCTATTCTGGCAAATGATATCGTGGCAGCCATCGAGCTTCTGGAGGATCTGATCGTGCAGGGACGGGAATTGGGACAGTTTGTGACAGACTTTGTATGGTACCTGCGCAACCTTCTCCTGGTCAAAAGTTCGGATGAGATGGAAGATGTACTGGACATGTCCAGTGAAAATCTGGCATTATTAAAAGAAGAGGCAGACATGATCGAAGCTGATGTGATCATGCGTTATATCCGCATTTTTTCTGATCTGTCCGGACAGCTCAAATATGCACCGCAGAAGCGTGTGCTTATAGAGATCGCACTGATCAAACTGTGCCGTCCGTCCATGGAGACAACCCCGGATGCTCTGACAGACCGTGTGGCGCAGTTGGAGAAAAAGGTCGAAGAAGGTGTAATGGTTGTCGCTGCAGCACCGGATTCCGTATCCGCAGGAGGGCATCAGCCGGCGGCACCGAAGAAAATAAAAGAACCGGTGCAGATGCCGAAGGCAATCCCGGATGACATCCGTCAGGTAGTAAAAAGCTGGAGTTCTATTGTGCGTGAACTTCCGGGTGTGACTGCTACGTATTTAAGGGGTGCTCATTTAAGTCTTGGCGGAGAAAATAAATTAATGCTGGTGTTTGACGACGATTTGGCATATACTTATGTGTCGGAGGAGCGTCGCAGGACAGAAATCACAGAGCGGATTTCGAACCGGATCGGTAAAGAGATTGAAGTAGTCATGCAGTCAAATGATTCGGGGCGCCCATTCGAAGAGAATTATATCGATCTGGAACAGATCGTCCACATGGATATTGAAGTGGAAGACGAATAACCGCGAATAAAATTGCGATAACAGGAGGATGCAACATGGCAAAAAGAGGTGGATTTCCGGGGGGAATGCCGGGAAACATGAATAATCTGATGAAGCAGGCGCAGAAGATGCAGCGTCAGATGGAAGAAGCAACCAAAGAGCTGGAAGAAAAAGAAGTATCTGCCAGCGCAGGCGGCGGAGCAGTAGAAGTGACTGTATCCGGTAAAAAAGAAGTAGTGAAAGTAAAACTGGCAGAAGAAGTAGTTGATCCGGATGATATTGAAATGCTGGAAGATCTGATCGTAGCTGCTACAAACGAAGCACTGCGCAAAATGGAGGAGATTTCTCAGCAGTCCATGTCCAAGATTACAGGCGGCATGGGAATGGGCGGAGGCTTTCCGTTCTAATGGATTATTACAGTAAACAGATCAGCAAATTGATTGAAGAACTGTCTTCTCTGCCGGGAATCGGCAGCAAATCCGCACAGCGTCTGGCGTTTCATATTTTGAATATGCCGGAAGAGCGGGTGGAACGTCTGGCGGACACGATTCTGGATGCCAGAAGAAATATCCGTTACTGCAAGACCTGCTACACGCTGACAGATGCAGAGGAGTGTCCAATCTGCAGCAACAGCGGACGGGATCATTCCACGATTATGGTGGTAGAAACTCCCCGGGATCTGGCAGCTTATGAAAAGACAGGACAGTATGATGGTGTGTATCATGTATTGCATGGCGCAATTTCCCCGATGCTTGGAATCGGACCGGAGGATATCCGCCTGAAAGAACTGATGCAGCGTCTGCAGGGCGATGTGAAAGAAGTGATCATTGCCACAAACTCCAGTCTGGAAGGAGAGACGACTGCCATGTATATCAGCAAACTGATCAAACCGACCGGAATTAAAGTATCGCGAATTGCCAGCGGTGTGCCGGTGGGCGGTGATCTGGAATATATTGATGAAGTTACATTATTAAGAGCCCTGGAAGGACGTGTAGAATTATAGTCAGCAAAAATGGGTATCTGTTTTTATAACAGGAAACAAGACTGAGAATATAAGAAAACTGATCCGTCGGGACAAAATAAGAAAGGGAGCACATTATGACAAAGTTAGAACTTGAAAAAATTGCTGTAGAAGTGCGCAAAGGAATCATTACCGGCGTACACAGCGCAAAATCCGGTCATCCGGGTGGATCTTTATCCGCAGCAGAGATTTTTACTTATCTGTATTTTGTAGAGATGAACGTAGATCCGAAAAATCCAAAAGATCCGAACAGAGACAGATTTGTTCTTTCCAAAGGACATGTAGCACCGGGTCTGTATGCGACACTTGCACAGAAAGGATATTTTCCGGTAGAAGAGCTGGAAGGACTGCGCCACATCGGCTCCATGCTTCAGGGACATCCTGACATGAAACATATTCCTGGTATTGACATGTCCAGTGGTTCTCTTGGACAGGGATTTTCCGCAGCCGTTGGTATGGCACTGGCTGCAAAAATGGACGGTAAAGATTACCGTGTATATTCACTGGCTGGTGACGGCGAGATCCAGGAGGGACAGATCTGGGAGGCAGCTATGTTTGCCGGAGCACGCAAGCTGGATAACCTTGTGTTATTTGTAGATAACAATGGGCTTCAGATTGATGGAAATATCGCAGATGTATGCTCTCCTTATCCTATTGACAAGAAATTTGAGGCATTTAACTTCCATGTGATCAACATTAACGGAAATGATTTTGATGAGATCGCAGCAGCATTAAAAGAGGCACGTGAGACAAAAGGTATGCCGACAGCTATTATCGCAAAAACAATCAAAGGTAAAGGTGTATCTTACATGGAGAATCAGGCCGGATGGCATGGAAAAGCTCCAAACGATGAAGAATTTGCCATTGCTATGGAAGAATTAAAGAAAGCAGGTGAAGCATTATGTCAGAAGTAAAGAAAATCGCAACAAGAGACAGTTACGGCAATACATTAGTAGAGCTCGGAAAAGAGCATGAGAATCTGGTAGTTCTGGATGCTGACCTTGCAGGTGCAACAAAGACAGCCATTTTCAAGAAAGCATTCCCGGAGCGTCACATTGATTGTGGTATCGCTGAGGGCAACATGGCAGGCATCGCAGCAGGTCTTGCTACCTGTGGAAAAGTTCCGTTTATGAGTTCTTTCGCAATGTTTGCAGCAGGACGTGCATTTGAGCAGGTTCGTAACTCCATCGGATATCCACACTTAAATGTAAAAATCGGTGCAACTCACGCAGGTATTTCCGTAGGTGAGGACGGTGCAACGCATCAGTGCAACGAGGACATCGCTCTGATGCGTATGATCCCGGGTATGGTAGTGATTAACCCATGTGACGATGTAGAAGCAAAAGCAGCTGTTCGTGCCGCTTACGAGTATGAAGGCCCGGTTTACTTAAGATTTGGCCGCCTGGCTGTTCCGGTGATCAACGACGAAGCAACTTACAAATTTGAACTTGGTAAGGGTGTTGTATTAAAAGAGGGTAAGGATGTGACAATCATCGCAACCGGTCTGTGTGTAAATGAGGCAGTAGAAGCAGCAAAACTGCTGGCAGCAGACGGTATCGACGCAGAAGTGATCAATATCCATACAATCAAACCGCTGGATGAGGATCTGGTTATTGCATCCGCGCAGAAAACAGGAAAAGTCGTAACCGTAGAGGAACATTCCGTTATCGGTGGACTTGGAAGCGCTGTATGTGATGCATTGAGCGAGAAAGCACCGACAAAAGTAATGAAAATCGGTGTATATGACCGCTTTGGTGAGTCTGGTCCTGGTGCAGATCTGATCAAAAAATACGAACTGGATGCAGAGAGCATTTACAAAAAAGTAAAAGGCTTCCTGTCTTAAATTCTTGTTTGTCTTGTTGTTGGCTGAAA
>NZ_KI271087.1 GCF_000469345.1 Eubacterium ramulus ATCC 29099 | reverse complement strand
AATAATCAGCCATTCACACGACGCACTGCGTGCCACACATTATACGCCACCCTTGACAATGAAAAAAGAACTGCTAAACATTTGTTACCGACGAGGTGCCATCATGTAAATGAGACAACCAAGAATTTAGATTCCCCACTCGATGGCCATGGTTCCCCATGTCAGTCCGGAACCAAATCCGGCCAGCATCAGTTTATCACCTTTTTTCAGCATACCTTTACGGTTGACCTCATCCAGAAGAATTGCCACACTGGCAGCGGATGTATTTCCACATTTATCCACATTCATCGGAATCTTCTCATCCGGCACTTTCAGACGTTTTGCAATCGTTGCCGTGATTCTCGCATTCGCCTGATGGAACAGATACCAGTCAATGTCCTCTGTGGTCAGATTTGCTGCTTCCAGTGTCTGCAGAATGGACTGCGGCACTTTTTTTACCGCAAACTTAAATACTTCTCCACCGTCCATATACAGATAATCAATTGGCTTCTGCTCTGGTACAAACGGATTGTAATTTTCTCTGTTTTTCACATAGATCGCACCGCCGCGGGTTCCGTCGCTTCCCTGTGTGGATGCGATCACACCGCGCTCTGCTGCACGGACAACTGCGGCACCGGCTCCGTCAGCAAACAACACACAGGTGGAGCGATCACTCCAGTCTACAATGCGGGATAATGTCTCTGCACCAATGACCAGAGCAGTTTTATGTACACCAGCCTGCATATAAGCATCCACCAGGTTCAGCGCAAATACAAATCCGGAGCATGCTGCACTGATATCAAAAGCAACCGCGTTCACAGCCCCCAGTTCGCTCTGCACCAGACATGCTGTGTTTGGAACCAGTGTATCCGGCGTACAGGTTGCCACAATGATCAGATCCAGTTCTTCTGCCTTTACACCTGCGGACTCCAATGCTCTTCGTCCAGCCTCTGTTGACATGGATGCCGTCGTCTCTTCTACTGCAATATGACGCTGACGGATACCGGTTCTGCTGCTGATCCACTCATCGCTGGTATCCACGATGGTGGAAAGAAAATCATTTGTTACTATCTTTTCCGGCAGGCAACTGCCGGTTCCTATAATCTGTGCTCTCATCTATCCCTCCATTTAGTTTGATTATCAAAACATTCTATTTTCAAAGTATACAGAAAAACATACTTATTGTCAACACTGAACCATTTCTATTTTATTCTTCTGTACCTCTGTACACTCCGCCGGAAGCTATCTCAGATGTGAGATAGCTCATCTGATGTACTATTTTGAAAGCTGCATCATATATTACTTACATGTAGCTGATCAAAGTTCCTTTGTTCATACGCATATTACTATTGGTACATCCGATGTGCCTGAATTCTATTTCAAGTAGAACGCACGTGAGACTTGGGCGTGAATCTGGTCAGCGAAAGCTGACATATTCTTCTCAGAATCACTGCACATCCTCGCGGAGCGTTTATCTCAGTCGGAGATTGTACTCCCACTGAGAAAGACTTGTTATTACTCACCACTTGCAGAAGTGGGAGTCTTCTCGACTGAGATAAAGCATTTTTTAGGGGGAATATTTATGGACGTAGATATCATTCTGGATGCCGGTCACGGCGGTTTTGACAACGGTGCATCCTACATGGGACGCGCAGAAAAAGATGATGTACTCCGGCTGACACTGGCTGTCGGAGCAAAGCTAAAAGAAGCAGGTTATCATGTCTACTACACTCGAACTACGGATATCTATAACTCACCAACGGAAAAAGCAGCCCTTGCCAATCTCTCCGGTGGAAAATATTTTATTTCCTTTCACCGGAATTCCGGCATGGAAGACAATCTGTACAACGGTGTACAGACCCTTGTCTATCAGCATGATCCAACGGTTGATACGCTGGCTGAAAATATTAACCGGCACTTGGAGCAGGTCGGTTTCAAAAATCTCGGTGTGGAGGAAGTTCCGGGACTGATCGTCCTTCGAAAAACAGAAATGCCCGCAGTACTGGTAGAAACCGGATTCTTAAACAGCGACATTGACAATCAGCTCTTTGATGAAAAATTTGATGCCATTGTTGATGCTATTGTCGCCGGTATCGAGGAAAGCATTCCACTCTCCGCCCAGGAAATCCCGGAACAATATTATGTACAAACCGGCCTGTTCAAATATGACGTCAATGCTGCCTATCAGCTCGAACGTCTGCAAATTCTTGGTTTCGACGGCACCATCCACTACGAAGAACCTTACTACGGCGTCTGGATCGGCAAACCGAAAAACCTGGATGAAGCAGTTCTCCTGCAGGATGAACTTCGCCAGAAAGGATACAGCACCCTGATCGTGTCGGTATAGATCCAACTTTTTTCCGATTAAGTACACGTAAAATTTTGATATGTAAAAGTAAAACCGACCTGTTATTATCAAAAGTAACTTTTCAACTGTAGAACCATTATAGCAGATCAGAAACAATCCGTACAACGACGCAATACTGCAATCAATACAATGACAGAAATTGAGGAATCTTTTTTCTGGAAGCGATTAAGTGAGTGACCGATTTTCACAAGGTTTTGCGCGAATGGGAACGACCTCTTTTTCAGGCGTGGGAATGAGCGCGATAAAACCGCGTGAAATGAGGGTAACGAACGTCTAGCGCCAGAAAAAAGATTCCTCAATTTCGTCAATTTTATACGCAAAAAAATTCTTTACAACAATGCCCCCATTCCGTATAATGAAGATGTCTTTATTCTTTCTTTTTCAAATACATATCATGGATAAATCTTACATCATCGCTTTCTGGAGCCCCATTCAAACCCTTCACCCACAGTTTTGTCTGGACTATTTTATTCCGCTTTTGCAAAAATTTGGTGATATTCAATGCATTGATTTTCAGTCCCGCCAGGATCCACGTACCATGCACCTGTTACAACAGGCAGACCTTGTTGTAATCGGTCTGCCTGCTGATTCTGCTTATTTTTATTCTTTTTTCTGTGAACACTGGATTTCCTTTTCCAATGTATGCTACGCAATCCTGGACTATTTTCCATGTCTGCAGCAAGAAACCGATCACTTGTGTCGTCAATACCGCATTCCGGAACAGTCTGTTCTGAGATTCCCATACAATGCTCATTTTCTGGAAACACTGCGGCGCGGAAAGTCTTTTTTCCGGCATTGTCAGCCAAAGTCGACTTCTCTTTCCACAACGGAAAACCAGCGTCTTTTTCTCACAGAACTAGCCTGCGCTGCCCGGCGCATCCTGAATACACTGGATGAGACGCTTCTGCTACAAACCCCGGACATTATCCAATCATTCCGGTAGTGCTGGTCGAACGCACCCCTGACTTACTCTCCGGCTTTCATCCGGGCTGCAAATTCTTCCCAGCTTCCACCCAGAATCCCCTGTGACTTTGACTGTTCCTCATCATCAAGATGCTCCAGTTCCTCCATCCAGATACGGGCACTGGCATCGGACGGCATACGCAGATCGCCACGCGGAGATACCGCTACCGTACCTACCTTCGGTCCATCCGGCAGGCAGGAACGTTTGAACTGCTGACTGAAAAATCTGCGATAAAAAGTTTTCAGCCATTTCTGAATGGTTTCTGTATCATAAGTTCCGGCAAAAGCATAGTTTGCCAGACGATAAATCTTTTTCGGGGTACATCCAAAACGCAAAATGTAATACAGGAAGAAATCATGCAATTCATACGGTCCCACAATATCCTCTGTCTTCTGTGAAATCTTCCCATCCTCCGGCGGAAGAAGTTCCGGACTGACCGGTGTATCCAATACATCATACAGCACCTTCTGCAGCGTCTCATCTGCGCAGGTATCCGCATAATAACATACCAGGTGACGCACCAATGTCTTCGGCACTGAAGCATTCACGCCGTACATAGACATGTGATCGCCGTTATAAGTCGCCCATCCCAGGGCAAGCTCAGACATATCACCGGTTCCTATGACCATACCGCCGCTTTTGTTTGCGATATCCATCAGAATCTGGGTACGTTCTCTGGCCTGACCGTTTTCATAAGTCACATCATGCACAGCCTCATCCTGTCCGATATCCTTGAAATGTACACGGACAGAATCTACAATGCTGACTTCCCGGAACGTAGCACCCAGAGATTTGATCAGACTTACTGCATTGTCGTAAGTACGATCTGTGGTTCCAAAACCAGGCATTGTCACAGCTACAATGTCTTTGTGATCCTTTCCGATCAGATCAAACGCTTTTACCATAACAAGCAGGGCAAGCGTAGAATCCAGTCCGCCGGAAATACCAACCACCGCTGTGGCCGCATGGGTATGTTCCAGACGTTTTTTCAGTCCCATGGCCTGGATCATAAAAATCTCCTCGCAGCGTTTTTCACGGTCTGCCTTGTTTCCCGGCACGAAAGGCGCCGGATCCACAAAACGGGTCAGTTCTGTTTTTTCTTCTTTCAAACTGAATTCGACGTTAATGTAAGACTCATCGGAAGTCATGAATGTACTCATCCGACGGCGTTCCTCATTCAGACGTACCATATCAAGTTCTGTATATATGCTTTCGTTGCAGAAACGTCTGGACTCTGCCAACAGCGTTCCGTTCTCTGCGATCAGATTATGACCGGAATATACCACATCCTGGGTGGATTCCCCGTCTCCGGCACTGCAATATACATAACCACAGATCAGACGGCCAGACTGCCCGGTCACCAGGCTCTTGCGGTACATATCTTTTCCGGTTGTCTCATCACTGGCAGAAAGATTGACCAGCAGTGTCGCACCTGCCAGAGCATGCTCTACGCCCGGTGGATTCGGAGCCCACACATCCTCACAGATTTCCGCTCCGATCTTCAATTCCGGCATCTGTCTGCACTGGAATAACACTCTGGTTCCCATAGGCACGACCGTATCTTCATCCAATGCTACCGGAACCGGCTGTTTCATACCCGGTGCAAAATGTCTGCGCTCATAAAACTCATTATAATTTGGAATGTGAGTCTTTGGCACCAGCCCAAGCACTTTTCCCTGTGTCACAGCTGCCGCAACATTATACAGTTTGCCGTTATATTCCAGCGGAAGTCCCACAAAAGCCAGATAGTCCTTGCGCTGCGTATATTTTGCAATCGCAAGCAGTTCCTTTTTTGCCTCCCGGAGAAGCACCTGCTGATAAAACAGATCCCCACAGGTATAACCGGTAATACACAGTTCCGGAAATACCAGTATCTTGGCACCCTTTGCTTCTGCTTCATCCATCAGGCGGCAGATTTCTTTCCGGTTCGCCTGCGTATCCGCCACAGTAACCTTCGGTGTCAGAGCCGCTACTTTGATAAATCCCTGTCTCATTTCTTCACGATCTCCTTTAATTCTTCGATACTAAATGTATATGCGGTATTACAGAAGTGACACTTTACTTCGATGGGTTTGCCTTCTGCAATCATTTCATTCAGATCTTTCTTTCCAATGCTGATGATTGCTTTTTTCACACGGTCCTTAGAACAGTTGCAATAGAAAGAAGCCGGAATTTTATCTGTGATCTCCACGCCGAAATCTCCCAGAATATACTCCAGCATACGTTCCGGTGTATATCCCTGCTCCAGCAGGTTCGTGACAGATGTGATTTCAGACAGTTTTTTCTCCAGTGCATCAATGATCTTCTCATCCGTAAACGGCATCAGCTGGATGATAAATCCACCGGCCTGGCGTACTGTATTGTCCTTATTCATCAGAACACCGAGTCCCACAGAAGACGGTACCTGTTCAGAAGTTGCGAAATAATAGGTCAGATCTTCTGCAATCTCACTGGTCTGCAGCACAGTGGTTCCCACATACGGCTCTTTCAATCCCATATCTTTGATGACACGCATCATACCGACACCTACAGCTCCGCCCACATCCAGCTTGTGCTGTTTGTTTGGTGGCAGCATAACATCCGCAACCACCGGATATCCTTTCACATGTCCCTGGGAATCCGCGGTCACTGTCATTCCTTTCATCGGTCCGCCGGACTGGATCTGTACCGTCAGCAGATCTTTGTCGCCCTTCATCATCACACCCATCATGGCGCCTCCGGTAAGCAGACGACCAAGTGCCGCAGTGACTACCGGACTGGTATTATGACGCTGCCGCGCTTCCTCCACAATTCCTTTTGAAGTCATGGCAAATGCGCGAATCGAACTGTTCGCAGCAGTTGCACGTACAATATAATCTTCCATTATTCTCATTCCTTTACTAACTTTTAGTCAAGCGGATATTCGCAATCCGCTTCGCTACTTGCTTGATTCGGTTAAAATACGTGTGGCTGGGTTCTCACTGCCACAAAATAAGCCCGCTCACAATTTTCATCCGCAGGATCCGTAGTTCCCTCCGCACAGACTGCTTTCAGCGTCAGTCCCGCCTGTTCGAGAAGTGCCGCCACCCGCTGCAATTCATAGGCTCTCTGATAGTGAAACTCTTCAAACCGGGCAAACAGACCGTTTTCCTGTTTCACAAACAGTGTCAGTGCATATTCATTGATGCTGCTTTCCTCATCAAAATAATTTTCCCAGATAAAGCTTCCTTCTTCCCTGTTTTCGCAGATTGTGGCATCTCCGATCAGATCACGGTATTTGTGAATGGTATTCATGTCAAAAATAAACACACCGTTTTGATCCAGATAGTTATGCACCAGGGAAAATACCTCCGCCAGATCTTCCTCCTCCAACAGATAATTCAGAGAATCGCAGACACACACCACCGCTGCCACGGTTCCGTACAGCTCGAACTCCCGCATATCCTGCTGCAGATACAAAATCCCTTCATCCGGATGGTTTCTGGCAATCTCCAGCATTTCCGCTGAAGCATCCACACCGATCATATCATAGCCTTTCTGACGCAGCAGCCGTGTCATCGTTCCGGTGCCGCAGCCCAGATCCAGTACGAGTCCCTCTGAGATACCATGCTCTGTCAAAATTTTACTGATACCTTCACACCATGCTTCGTAAGGCACATTGTCCATGAAACGATCGTATACCTGTGCAAATTCTGTATATGCTTCCATGTTTCCTCCATTAACGGTTAAACAGGCTCTTGATAAATGCAATCAGTTTTGCAAAAAAACCCTGTGCCTGCTGGGTCAGTGCTGATGTATCAACCTTCAGACCCATATCCTTTAATTTTCCATATAAATTTTCCGCCTGATCCCGGATATTGTTCCAGTTCAGATCCAGTCCCTGCAGTTTTTTCAGCAGTTCCTTCAGCTGATCGATCTGATCCTGGGTCAGACTTACATTAAATTTTTCCGATGCCTGGTCAATCGCATCCGCCAGTTCGCTGTCAGAGAGATTTTTGCCGCCAACCTGATCCTTCAGATAAGCTACCATACCGGCAATTTCATCCGTCTTGCCGGTCTCATCTCCGATTTCACCGGTTACCACCATCTCATTGATGGCACCGTCGATAACATCCGTATCCACTGCTTCACCGGTCATTCCGGAGTAAGCCTTCACTGCGCCGATCAATGCCGCCGTACCGGACATATCAAAAGGTCCGACCACAACCACATTGGCATCCTTTACACCGGCTGTTGCCAATGCATTCTCATACATGCTGGTGGTGCAGTAGTTGATATTTTTTGTGGTTACTGTGATACCGCTGCCTTTCTTCGCCTTCATTACAGCCACAGAAGATAAGGCACGGCTGCCGATGTGGTCATTTGTGATATAAGCATCCAGATACTGATGTTCCTCTGCATTGGTCACAGTATTCACATTACATTTTTCCAGGTCTGCTTCCGTCAGCCCAAATAATTCCAATACCTTTGCTTTTTCGTCTGCACGCAGATCCGCACCAAATGAAATGTACGGTGTATCTCCGTCTGCGATGGTAACCTGTGTCGCATTCCCGCCGTCCGCGGCAAATGCGCTGACACTCATGCCCATCACCATCACTGCTGCCAGTAATAATACCATCCCTCTTCGAAAAAATCCCTTTTTCATGATTTACTCCTTTCGAGCTCGCTTTCTTTTCAGTATGCCTTCAGACAGATACCCCTGTCAACCGTAATTTTATCCGGGGTGTTTCATAATAATGATCCATTTCCGGATAATAAGTAAAATGCAGGGCCGCTTCGTGGACACACCTGCCTGCCAGAGTATCCTGTGCCACTACTTTACCATATTTTTCCGTCAGTGGTAACAACAGATCTTCCACATCGCCAAAGTACACTGCATCCATGGACACACCTGCCGCATTTCTGACCTTCATCTGAAATACCCGGCCTTCTTTTCCGCAGATGCGCAGGCGCTTGATCACCAGATTCCGGTCTGCAAATACCGGTTTTTCGTTTCCTTTTCCAAAAGGTTCCAGACAACCCAGCTGGTTCACCAGACGTTCTGTAATATAGCTGATCGGCATCGGCACATCAATCACTACCTTTGGTCGGAGTTCTTCTTCGGTCAGTGTGCACACTTCATTTAATTTCCGCCGGAAGGCATCAATATCCGCTTCCTTTAGTGAAAAACCCGCTGCCATCGGATGTCCGCCAAACTGTGTCAGATATTCTTCGCATTTGCACAGTTCCTCATACATGGAATAGCTTTCAATGGAACGGCCGGACCCCTTTGCACCGTGTTCACTCCGTGTGACCACCAGTGTCGGCCGGTAATAAGCTTCCCGGATCCGTCCGGCCACGATACCAGCCAGACTTTCGTGACAGTCCGGAAGAAAAATTACCAGCACCCGGTCATTGACATATTCTTCCTGCTGCGCAATCTCTTTTGCCTGTTCCACCGCATGCATGGTCAGCAGCTTCCGGCTCTCATTCAATTCCACGATTTCTTCTGCCAGAACTGCCGCCTCCGTTTCGGATTCGCACAGCAGCAGCTTTAAGGAAAGCCGTGCCGTGTCTAATCTGCCGCTGGCATTCAGACAGGGACCGATACGAAATCCAATATCATGGGACTTGATCGCACCCATCGTTAACTTGTTTTGCAAAATCAGCGCTTTCATTCCGATATTCGTGGTACGGTTCAGCATCTCAAGTCCCAGTTTTACCAGAATCCGGTTTTCGCCTTGCAGATCCATGACATCACCCACCGTAGCAAAACCGGCATTTTCGATAAAGCAGTCTGCCTCGGACACCTCCAGTCCAAATACTTCGTAAAGCACCTGCACCAGCTTGAAAGCAACCGCCGCTCCGCATAGTTTCTTAAACGGATAATGACATGCCTGCTGCTTCGGATTCACCACTGCATCTGCCTCACACACTTTTTCCCTGCGTACGCCATCCACCTCTGTGAACGGTACTTCATGATGATCTGTAACCACTACGGTCATTCCCAGTGACTTAGCCAGATGAATCTGATCAATGGCAGAGATTCCGTTATCGCAGGTCAGGATCGTATCTATACCATCCTGACTGGCCCGGGTCACCAGATGTTCATTCAGCCCATATCCATCCAGAATCCGGTCCGGAATCACAAAATCTGCGTCTGCCCCCAGTCGCCTCAGGGCACAGTACAAAATGTAGGTGGATTGGATTCCGTCAATATCATAATCTCCAATGATCCGGATCCGTTTCTTTTCTTTTATTTTTTCTCTCAGAATCTGCGCCGCCAGGTCTGCATCTTTCAACAGATGCGGATCGTTCAGGTCTGTTCTCGTCCCATGAAGATACAGATTCATTTCCTGCAGATCGGTCAGCCCCCGGTTCCGCATGATCCTGGCTAATACCGGGTCGATGCCGAAATGCTGCCCGATTGCCTGAAAATCAGCTTTTTTTGCTGAAACTACCCATTTTTCTTTCACGTAGTCACTCCTGTTTCCATTTTTTCATCAGGTTAATATATTACTTCCCATAAAGTCAGTCCCTGCGCCGGCATTGTTGGACCTGCCTCCGCCCGGACCTTGGATGCCAGAATTTCTACCACCCGTTCCGGCGGATAGACACTACATCCCACATCGACCAGGGTTCCGGTCAGGATACGGATCATATTCTGTAAAAATCCATTTCCGGTATATGTAAAACGGATTTCTTCACCGATCCGTCTGATGTCAATTTCATGTATGGTACGCACTGTGGATTTTTTCATTTTTGCATTTCCGCAGAATGCCGCAAAATCATGCTTTCCCAACAGATACTGTGCTGCCTGCCGCATGGCTTCCACATCCATTGGCCGATTATCGTGCAACATATACTTCCGTTCAAACACATTCGGATAATCCGCATTCCAGATGCGGTACACATATGTCTTTTTCACCACATTCAAACGGCTGTGAAATCGTTCGGAGGCTACTCGCACCTCTGTCACGGCAATATCTTCCGGCAGATACTGTACAAAAATCTGTCTCAGTTCCTCACAGAGTTCCTCCGGTGTCTTACCCGCACAGCAGGCATCCGGAAGGCGGAAATTTGCCACCTGTCCATGCGCATGCACACCGGCATCGGTGCGCCCGGAACCGTCAATCTCTATGGTACGTCCATACTGTCTGCTTAAAATTGCTTCAATTTTCCCCTGAATGGTCTGATCCGTAGTCTTCTGACGCTGCCAGCCTTTGTAGCGGGTTCCATCGTATTGAATAATCATTTTATAATTTGCCATAAAAATATTCCTGTTTGCTAAAGGGGAAGTTCGGTACAGACCAAACCTCCCCTTTTATTTGTTTACATTTCAAGAATGCCCTCGACATTTTTTACATCTATACATTCTTTTTACACGGATTGCTGCATGCTTCGCATTCCCGCAATCCTGCTCGCACTTCGGAAATCGCAAGACTTCGTCTTCCTTTTTTCCTCAGTGCGAGGACGTGCCCTGAATTACATGTGTCCTTTACATGCAAGCATGACATGCCACATGTATTCCGGCACTGTAAAAAGAATTATAATTCACAGTTATTTACTGTTCTTGGGAACGGAATTACGTCACGGATATTTCCCATACCTGTCAGATACATAACGCAACGCTCAAATCCCAGACCAAATCCTGCATGTCTTGCAGAACCGTATTTTCTCAGATCCAGATAGAAGTCATAATCTTCTGCTTTCAGTCCGAGTTCTTTCATTCTTTCCAGAAGCTTGTCGTAGTCATCCTCACGCTGGCTTCCACCGATAATCTCACCGATACCCGGAACCAGACAGTCCATAGCAGCTACTGTCTTGCCATCCTCGTTGAGTTTCATGTAAAAGGCTTTGATCTCCTTCGGGTAATCCGTTACGAATACCGGACGTTTGAAGATTTCTTCTGTCAGATAACGCTCATGCTCTGTCTGCAGGTCTGCACCCCAGAATACTTTATAATCAAACTTGTCATTGTTTTTCTCAAGGATCTCGATCGCTTCCGTATAGGTAACATGTCCGAAATCAGAATTTAATACATGATTCAGACGATCCAGTAATCCCTTATCTACAAATTTGTTGAAGAATTCCATTTCTTCCGGTGCATGCTCCAGCACATAGCGGATAACATATTTCAGCATGCTCTCTGCAAGAACCATATCATCTTTCAGATCTGCGAAAGCAATCTCCGGCTCGATCATCCAGAACTCTGCTGCATGACGTGTCGTATTGGAGTTTTCTGCACGGAAGGTCGGTCCAAAGGTGTAGATATTCTTGAATGCCATCGCATAAGTCTCACCGTTTAACTGTCCGCTTACGGTCAGGTTGGTCGGTTTTCCGAAGAAATCCTGTGTGAAATCAACGCTTCCGTCGTCTGTTTTTGGTACATTGTTCAGATCCATGGTGGTAACCTGGAACATCTCACCGGCTCCCTCGCAGTCACTGCCTGTAATCAGTGGTGTGTGTACATAGACGAAATCGCGTTCCTGGAAAAATTTATGGATTGCATATGCGATCAGTGAACGTACTCGGAACACTGCCTCAAACGTATTGGTACGCGGGCGTAAATGAGAAATTGTTCTCAGATACTCAAAACTGTGACGTTTTTTCTGCAACGGATAATCCGGTGCGGATGCACCCTCGATTTCCACTTTGTCTGCCTGAATCTCAAACGGCTGTTTTGCATCCGGTGTAGCTACCAGCTTACCGGTTACAATGATTGCAGCACCTACGTTTAATTTTGAAATTTCTGCAAAATTCTCCAGATGATCACCGTAAACAACCTGTAACGGTTCAAAAAAGGTACCATCATTTACTACGATAAATCCAAATGTCTTGGATCCACGAACGGAACGAACCCATCCACCGACGGATATCTCTTTGTCAAGATACATTTCTTTGTCCCGGAATAAATCCCGGATGTTTGTCAACTCCATGTGATTGCCTCCCAAATCTCAGCCCCTCAGCTATTTTTACATCAAAATAAAATCACTTTATAAATATCACGTTTTTATACTTCAGCTTTACAGTCCCTAGTTCATGCGCTGATTATTCCGCATCTGCAGAACTGTCTGCATCATCAGAAGCATCTGTATTGTCAGCAACTTTTGTCTTTACACTCTCCATGATCTTGGATAATGCCTGATTTTCTGCGTAACTCAGTCTTATATAATCCTCTCCGCCGTACTCCTTATAGAATGTATCACGGTCTGCGATATTATAGCTGGATACATAGCTGTCCACAAACTCCTCAAAGTTTTTCTGGGACACAGACAGATTCATATCTTTTACAACAGCCTCAAGGATCAGCTCCTGTTTCAGGCTTTCTTCGATGTAATCACTTACCTGATTGTTGAAGTCATCCTCTGACATACCCATATAATCTTCAAAGCTCTTTCCGCTTTTCTCTACAGCGTTATTCACGCGCTCTTTGTACTCTGTAATTCTCTGATCCAGTAATCCATCCGGAAGTGTCACTTCACACTCATCGAGCAGTTTCTGAAGAACGCCGCTCTGGATCTCTGTCATTTTGCTGGAGTGATTACGATTCTCCAGTACGCTGCTTACCTGTGACTTCAGATCATCCACTGTTGAAATTCCCTTGTTGCCGAAATTCTCACTGACATACTCATCGGTCAGATCATCGTATACCATTTCTTTTTCTGTATCAATACTGTTGATGGTTACCGTAAATACGACAGCTTTACCGGCCAGATCTGTATTGTTGCTATAATCCTCCGGGAAAGTCAGATTCAGTTCTACCGTCTCTCCCACATTTTTACCGATCAGCCCATCCTCAAATCCATCGATGAAAGAACCGGATCCAATCTTCAGATGCTGTCCTGTGGCACTTCCGCCGGAGAACTCCTCTCCATCAATTTTTCCCACATAGTCAATATTAACAACGTCACCGCTCTCTACGGTCTTCTTGTCACTGACTTCATAGGATGGATACATAGACATCAGATACTCAATATAAGACTGGATATCTGCATCACTGACTGTATAATCCTTGGAAAGTTCTACGGTCATATTCATGTAGTCATTTAATTTTACATATTTTTCTACTTTATAATCGGTAGCCTTTAATAATTCTTTGGCAGGAATCTCCACATCTTTTTCTTCTTCTGCAGATACGCTGCTGTCTGTGGTGGCACCTTTCTGACCACAACCACCCAGTGCTGCTGTCGCAACCATCACTGCCATTAATACCATTACGAGTTTCTTTTTCATTTTCTTATTGTTCCTTTCTTTGAATGAATCTTTCCCCAAAAATTCATCCCCTTGTCTGCGCTTCTCTCAAAAGGCATCACTGTCTTTAAAGATACCATATTTTCCTATAAATGAAAAGATGATTCTTCTATTTTTTTCTTGAGTTTTCACCTGATCAATGATACAATATCACCTAGACTTAGTTTTACTATGAACAAAATACCGATAAAGGAGGAAATATATCCGTGTCACCACAGATCATTACACTTATCATTGTTCTTGCTATTTGTGTTGCCGCTTTTATCCTGCTCTATTTCCAGGGAAAACGAAATATGAAAAAACGGGATGAACAGCAGGCAGCCATTGATCAGGCAGCACAGTGGGTCAATATGCTGATCATTGACAAGAAAAAACTTCGTATGAAACAGTCCGGTCTGCCACAACAGGTCATTGACCAGACACCGAAGTTTGCAAGACTGGCAAAAGTACCGGTTGTCAAAGCAAAAGTCGGACCACAGATCATGGTTCTGATCGCCGATAACCAGATCTACGATCAGATTCCAGTAAAAAAAGAAGTAAAAGCTTCTGTCAGCGGTCTTTTCATTTCTGATGTTCGCGGTCTCCGTGGACCATTGGAAAAACCGGAGAAAAAGAAACCCGGTTTCTTTGCACGCCTTACCGGTCAGAAATAATTATCCGAATATGCACGAAAAAACGAGCGTGATGAACATCAGTCATCACGCTCATTTTTATCTCAGTCAAAGATCGTTCAATAATCCTCGATATGGATCAACTGTGTGGTGTCCACACCGTATGGCAGAATAGAGTTCGCAAAATTTTTAAACTTATTTGCCGCATCACTGACATAGAACTCATGCATTGCACCTTCATAGTTCTGTTTTCCGTCGTTGTTCAGTCCCTCCCGCTCCAGCAGGGATTTCAATTCTCTGGCGGTCTCATAGGCCGGATTTACCAGATTTACTTTTTCTCCCATGATCTGACGCAGAGTAGAACGTAACAGCGGATAATGGGTACAGCCCATGATCAGGGTATCGATACCGGATTCCAGCAACGGCTCCAGATAACGGTTTGCTACTTCCACCGTCACCGGATCCTTCAGCCATCCTTCTTCCACCAGTGGCACAAACAGCGGACATGGTTTGCCCAGCACCTGTGCATTCGGCTTATGTGAATGAATTTCTTTTGTATACAACTGACTCTCTATTGTACTTTCTGTGGCAATCACACCGATTTTTCCATTTTTCGTGACTTTCGCCGCTTCCTTCGCTCCTGCTTTGACCACACCCAGAATCGGGATGTCAAATTCCGGTTGTACGGTTTCCAGTGCCAGTGCACTGGCAGTATTACAGGCGATAACGATCGCCTTAACACCTTTTGACTGTAAAAAGCGGATGATCTGCCTTGAAAAACGAATGATGGTTTCCTTGGATTTGCTGCCGTATGGTACTCTGGCGGTATCACCAAAATAGATGATCCGTTCCTTTGGAATCTGACGCATGATCTCTCTTGCAACCGTCAGGCCTCCCACGCCGGAATCAAATACACCAATGGGTGCATAACGAAACTCTTCTTTTTCTTTTAATTTATCTGTCATTCCCCTCTATTCCTTTCGTTCCTTTGGATCTGACTTTCATAATCAGTGTGCATTCCGCCAGATGTTCCTCTTCTACTTCCATATCATACTCCAGTTTCAAATGCAGCATATCCTCGGTCTCCATCAGCCGGATTGTCCGGGAATCAAAACCAAGCATCATGCTTCCATACGGTGTCTGATAAGAAGTACGGGTCTTTTTATCTTTCTGAAAACTCATATGTACCCCGGCATTTCCCTTTTTGGAGAGATCTACCGCATCTTCTCCGATCTTGATCATACATTTGGTCACACCCGGCACACCTTCCTGTACTTCATCATATAAAATGTAATGCTTGCCGTTGCGGAAATAATATTCTCCCGGTGTGACAGTCTCAATCGGGTCATTCACTTCGCCGTCTATCGTCTGTATGCCGCTGATGGTGATCAACACATCTTTTGTCATATTAGGTCCTCTCATCTTCTTTTATAATACCCACACATTGTAAAGGTTTTTCCTCAATTATTCAAGCACCTGATTCAGCAAATCGAGTAATTTGAAACGCACCTGATAATTTCCCTTCTGCAAAACAGAAGCATACTCCTGCGGATCCAGCACTTCCCGCAGTTTTTCCCCGGATCCTGCATCCACCTCATACATACTGTTGGCAAAGCAGAGATTCGGATACATGACGCACCACCAGTTGTGTCCCTCGCCGGATCCGATCACCACACGCAAAGCCTCATATACTCCTCCCGGAAAGGTATAGGTCCCATAAGTTTTCTCCGGAAAGGTACAATTTTCCAGTGCCGCGGATACCGGATACGCATAACCTTCCGCAGAGATGACATCCGCAGCGCAGTTCTCGATAAGATTCAGATTTGCTTTTACGATCCGTTCACTTTCCTCCAGGGAATCTGCATCCTTTAACTTTTCTGCCATCAGCGTTCCCACCTGATCACGCACTTTCAGCTTCAATGCCTGATCTTCCCGGCTGTCACTGTTTGCCAGCACATGGAAACGCAATACTTTCTGTGCCATATTCCGCTGCATACTCTTTGTCTGTATTGTTGTGGAAAGCAGTACGCAGGCTGCCGCCGCCAGGCATACCGCCAAAATTTTCTTTTTCATCGCCACACTCCTCCTGTTTTCTCCCGGATGCCTGACCGTTCCCGTTCTTACCAGATCCTGTTCACACTTGGTCAAAATCCTGTTTTCTGTATTCAGAGTATTTCCTTTTTTTTCCACATTATACAGCGATATAGATCCCTGTCTTGTAAAGCGGACATTCGAAATCCCTAATCCTTTCTTTTTTATCTTACCTGCACTTCATAAATCAGATCTTCCACATACTGTGTTTCATCATCCCGATATTGATGCCACAGCGCCCGGTCGCTTCCCGGAAGCAATGCATAAGAATCTGTCACATCGGTCCCGGCTTTCCGCCAATGTTCGGCAAACTCCTGCAGCCGTTCTTCCAGTTCCTGCTTTGCTGCGGCTTCCAGCTGTTGTCTCTCTGTGCTCCCTTCCAGACGGTTTGTGATACCAACTCTTCCATTTACAACAATCTGTACCACCGGGCGCATCTCGCCTGCTGTTTCACCTTCGTTTATGCCTTCGGACAGCACAAAACACTCTACACCATCCGATAAATAGGAGGGTTCTGACCGATTCCATCGTTCCTTCCTCTGTTCTGGCACAATACCTCGCTGCACCCGAAGCTGTTCTAACGTAACTCCGGTTCCGTCTGCCATAGAAAACGCATATTTTTTCAGATTATTTTGCAGCAAAAGTGCCTCATATCCCTCTTCCAGTGACAGATTTCCTGCAAGATGCAGCTGTTCCAGTATCGCAAATCCTCCGATCGCCAGCTTTTCTTCCTGACGGACAACCTTTGGAATACACACGGTTCCCTTCCGCTCATAAAACTGCTGCATCAGTGTACCCACTGTCACAAAAGAATTGTGCTTCACATGTTCCCACTCTTCCAGCAGATCTTCCAGATAGATTCCCATACATTCCGGCAACTGCAGTTTCTCTGTGAAAATTTCCTGCATCGGCTCCTCCGTCAGCAACACATAAGTATTCCAGGCAGCATCCGTCTTTTTTTCAAAAAAAGAAAGCAGCGCTTCCATAGCCGCATCAGATGCAAACACCTGTGAATTCAGCAGTAACACTTTCAAATGATTGAAATCCGGATTTTTGCTGCTGTTTTCCGACATCTGACGCATTCCTTCAAAGAGATCCGTCACCGTTCCCTCCCAGTAGGCATCCGAAGCCAGTGCATGTTCCGAAGCGTTTTCATTCAGCAGATCCGGATAGGCCAGGTAGAGCTGAAAGCTTTCGTTTTCCCGTGCTTCCACACCCATCACCAGCGGAAATGCCTGATTTTCCAGTTCATTGACACCGCAGCCACTCAGAAAACTCAGAAAAAACACGATACAGAACGTAATTCCAATCAGCATAATATTTCGCTTTCTCCGATATAAGTTTTCTTCTTTCTCCTCCATCACACATCCCTGCCTTTCAAAAATTTCTCTGCCTGCGGCTATGTTCCATTTCCGCTATCGCCTCTGACTCGCTCCTATTTTGCTTTCTGCCTCCGCCTCTGACTCGCTCCTGTTTTGCTTTCTGCCTCCACAAAAAACCGGAAGAATCAACAACAACGGCAGCACACCATACAAATAACCGTGAAATATCCACTGGGCAGCAGCTTCCCTGTGCAGCAGAAAACTTCCGATGCATCCCGCTGCACACACCAGCACTGCCGTGAGCACGATTTTTTTCGTATTGGTTTTATTTTCCGCTGTCATTTCTACCTGTTCCGTTCTCGGTCCGATCCCGCTTTCTGCCTTTTCTTCTTTTGCCTGTATCGATCGGTTACTCTGAAAACAAAGGATTCCCGCAAAAAAATCCACCGCATAATACAGCATGGAATCCAGGAATGCAAACAAACAGAAAAACCAGATTCCCACCATCAGTGCATCCTGTCGTTCCAGAAAGTTTCCCGGCAGTTTCACCACTGCCATGAGATCGATGACCGGCCATCTGCGGTGCGCCAGCAGTTCTGTGCGGAATACGCCGAGCAGGATCAGATAGATTACCAGATTCAGACCCAGTACCACAAGCAGTGCATGCCGTGTGCCAGCATATGCCTGTTCTTTTTTCTGACAGCTTTTCAGAAACAGCACATATAAGGATGCTCCGGAGAAAAACAAAAAACTCACATAACTGCTTTTTATAAAATTCGGAAGTGTTGATGCTGCCACTGGTGTCCATGCATTTGGTTCTATGCCGGCACAGGCAATCACTAGGATCACCAGCAGTGGAATCAGCAGAAACCAGTACAGCACTTCATATACTCTCACCCGGCTTTCCAGTCCGCGCACCAGTCCGAAAAATGCCGCTGCCGCCAGCGTCAGCAGAATCATTGGCTCCCAGCCATTTCCCAATAGCTGCTGTTCCATCAGAGCAGCCATGACGTAAAACACAAAGCCCGCCAGTCCCAGAAATCCCATACCATAAATCACCTGTATACATACGCGTACACAACCTGACATCTGTTCTAATCGCTGTGAAAAATCCTGCTGTCTGAAATGCTTCTGCCAGAATTTCAGTAGCAGCCATGCACCGCCACCGCCTGCTGTCAGTGCAAAAAAGCCATCCACGCCACTGTCTGTCGCCACAAGCGAAGGAAGCAGCAACGTACTGATGCCAAGCAGTTCCAGCGTCAATGTCCGTTTTACCTGCCGGGCAGATATTTTCTGATTATTCATAAAATACGGTTCCTGCATCCTCCCATTCCTTTCTATCTATATCTGTCTATATCTATATTTTTATTTTTTCTATGCATCTGTTCCAGTCAGACGGAAAAGAATATTCGTATCATATCCTTTCCCATGCTACACTTCTCAGTTTATCATCTGTCTTTATATTTCATCCGCAACCGTACACGATTCTTTGGATTCGCATAAAAGGGTCTGTGTGTCAGTGCCTGCAGCGGAGGTCGCACCAAAGAGTCCCGTTCATCCCGGTAATCATTCAGATCAGCCCCCACAAACGGCATCAGATACGGCATGCCAAAACTTTCCAGCTGTGCCAGATGAATCAGCAGAATGAGCAGCCCGAGCAGAAATCCGTAAAAACCAAGTGCTGCCGATAATCCGATAAAGACAAACTTCAACAGGCGAAATGCCGTAGCAAAATCCTCATTTGGGATAGCAAAAGAACACAGTGCTGTAAATGCCACCACGATCACTACCATAGGACTGACGATATTGGCATCTACCGCTGCCTGTCCGATGATCAGTCCGCCCACGATCCCAATGGTATTTCCCATGGCTCCGGGCAGCCGCACCCCGGCCTCCCGCAGCAGTTCAAAAGACAGCTCCATCAGCAGCACCTCCACCACTCCCGGAAAAGGTACCCCCTGTCTGGCTGCAGCAAAGGAAAGAAGTAACTTGGTTGGCAGAAGCTGCGTATGAAAATTTGTCATCGCCAGATATAACCCAGGCAGGATCATAGACAGAAATGCTGCCACATACCGCAGCGTTCTGGTAAATGTTGCAATCTCCCATCTCGTATAATAGTCATCCGTCGTCTTAATAAAAGAATTGTAATCGGTTGGAAAAATTAGCACCTCGGGAGAGTTATCCGCCAGCAATACGGCTCTTCCCTCCAGCAATGCCATCACGGCCCGATCCGGTCTCCGCGTGGTCTGATACTGCGGAAATGGTGAAAACCACTGCGTTTCCGTCAGCTGTTCGATGACACCGCTGTCCCCGATACCATCTATCTCAAATGCTGCCAGCCGCTGCTGCATCTGCGTCACAATTTCAGGCCGGACAATTCCGTCAAGATACATGATATCCACATTCGTACCGGTGCGTCTGCCACACTTGCACTCTGCCACTTTCAGATCCACAGAGCGCAGTCGTTTCCGGATCAGTGCTGTATTCTGCTTGATGGAATCACCAAACCCTTCATTACTGCCACGGATGGCTTTTTCCGACTCGGTCTTCTGCAAAGACATGCCGGGGTACCCCTTGTCCGGAATCTTCAGTGCCCGGTCAAATCCATCCACAAACAGAATCGAATCACCGGTCAGCATCCCGCCTGCCGCTTCCGACATCTGTGCAAAAGGTGTGACATCCGAAACTCCCAGTCCGTTTTCCTGCAGTACTGCATACACCTGCTGCGGTTCCATAACATTCAGCCGGTTCAGCATTTTGCCAAGCACCGAATCTTCCATCATGTTTTTCCCGCCGGTAACTTCAATATAACTTAAAAATGCACGGATACTCATATCCCTGCCCAGACACATAGGACGCATCTTGATATCCGCACAATCGGAAAACTGCTGTTTCCACCATGCAATATTTTCATCTAACTGTTTTGAAACTGCCTGTTCCTGCATACCACTACCTCATTTATTTTATGGATTACAAAATCAAAAGGGCAGACCCTCGTCTGCCCTTTACTATACACATATTTTTGATTTTTATTCCTACTCCTGCTCACGGATGATTTTTTTCACCGCTTCTGCCTGATTATGCAAATGGCGCTCCACATAAGATTCCGCCAGCTTGGAATCCTTGGATTTCAACGCATCATACATTTTCTGATGCTCCTCGATCAATCTTGGATAAATAGAATCATCTTTCAGATATTCCACGCGATAACGATACATCTGCTCTCTCAGATTGTTCAGCAGCTGCTGCAATTTCGGATTATTGGATGCTTTATACAAAATCTCATGAAACTTCACATCAGCTTTTGCCATCTCTACGAACTGGCCACTTCTTGTTTTTTCTTCAAAATCTTCCATGGCTACTTTCAGTTCCTGCAATGCTGCCGGTGTGATCTTTTCACAGGAAAGACGGACTGCCAGTCCTTCCAGTGAAAGACGGATTTCCAGTACGTCTTCCATATCTTTTTCTGTCATCTTAGCCACTTCCGCACCTTTTCTCGGAATGGTAACTGCCAGGCCTTCCTGCTCCAGCATGCGGATAGCCTCACGGATCGGTGTTCGGCTTACGCCCAGTTTGGATGCAAGCTGTAATTCCATCAGACGCTCGCCCGGTTTGAGATCACCTTTCAAAATCGCTCCGCGCAATGTCTGGAACACGACATCACGAAGCGGCAGATAAGCATCCATCTGTAATTCCAAATTATCTGTCATAGTCTGTTTCCCCCTCTTTCCCGTGTTTATCTTCGGTTATTATGAATGTCTGATGTATATACATTTTTTGCCAGACCGGACTGCTTTAATGCATCATATGCCCGGCGGATTTCCTTCTCATTTGGGAATAAACCGAATACGGTCGGTCCGCTTCCGCTCATCATGGCATTCAGTGCACCGTTGTCCATCATCAGTTTCTTGATATCTTTGATCACCGGATACATCGGAATGGTCACGGTCTCAAGAATGTTACCCATGTGGGAAGCTACGCCATTTAAATCTTTCTGCTGAATGCTCTCCATAACACCGTCGATGTCCGGATGCTCCATACCGTCATACAATTTCAACCCCTCATAAACAGTCTTGGTAGATACAGAGATCGCCGGTTTTGCGATCAGTACCGGGCACTTTGGCATCGGCGGCAATGCGGTCAGTTTTTCACCGATTCCTTCTGCCAGTGCCGTGCCGCGCATGATACAGAACGGTACATCTGCTCCAATCTTCAGTCCGAGCTCCATCAGTTTATTCTGCTTCAATCCCAGATTAAAAATGCGGTTCATACCTACCAGTACAGCTGCCGCATCGGAACTTCCACCGGCCAGACCAGCTGCCACCGGAATAAACTTCTGCAGTACGATGCGGACACCTTCCTTGATCTGAAATTCGTCCTTCATCAGTTTTGCCGCACGGTATACCAGGTTGTCCTCATTTACCGGAAGATAATACAGATTTGTCTCCACATGGATATGCGGAGAACGTGTCTTTTTAATCTCTACACGGTCATACAGGTGAATGGTCTGCATGATCATACGCACATCATGATATCCATCCTCACGTTTTCCAAGCACATCCAGTCCCAGGTTAATTTTGGCAAGCGCTTTCAAACTTATTTCGTCCATTTTTCATCCCTCGTTTCTCTATATATTTATAATGAATTTTTTATACCTCATATATATCGTATTTTGTATACATTCTTATGTATTATTTTATATACAATTTGTTTTTCTGTCAATGGATTTTTCATATCAAGATTTTTTTTGGGGGTGACACCCTGGTCTTATCAAAAAAACTCCCGCATTGAAAAATCCAATGCGGGAGCATCATCCCATAAAAATCAGCGTATGATTTTTTTCTTTATGTATTTAGATAATTTCCATTGCTGCGGTCCAGCCTTCTCTTACCGCATCACCGATCTGACGCGCACGGACACAGTCACCGATCTTCCATACCGGAATACCAGCTTCTTTGATAGCTGTCTCAAGTGCTTCTGTCGCATGCGCACGGCGTCCCATTGCATTGACAACAGAATCTGCTTTGATGGTAATCTCTTTCCCATCCTGTTCCGCTACCACAAAATCTTTGCCAACTTTGACAACTTTTGCATTTACTTCGTATTTTCCGCCGTTTTTGTCGATGAAATCATGTACAGCTGTACGATACAGACCGGTTGTCTCCGGCATCAGCGCACCTTTCATTTCAACAATCGTTGTCTCTACACCGTGATCGATATAATCTGCGGCTGCCTCACAGCCAACCAGACCGCCACCGAGTACGATGGTGCTCTTTCCAAGACCTGCAAAGTCATTGCTGTATACGTCCATTGCTGTTACCGCATTTTCAATTCCCTCGATTGGAAGGATCAGATCATCGGATCCGACTGCTAGTACAACTGCTTCCGGAGCAATTTCTCTGATGAGTTCCGGTGTTACTTCACAGTTTACTCTTACTTCGATCGGACGTTTCTCCACATCGCGGATCAACAGATCTTTGAAGTTTCTGATATCTACTTTATGATCGGTATGATCCGTAAAATTGATCAGACCGCCTAATACTCCGGATTTCTCGCACAGGATTACCTGATGACCTCTGTCTGATGCTGTGATCGCTGTCTGCAGACCGCCGCAGCCGCCGCCTACTACCAATACCTTACGGCTTGCTTCCGGTTTCGGCATGCGGTCCGGAAGGACTTTATGATGAGATGCCGGCCATACATCATATGGATTGATGGTACAGGAATCCAGTGGTGGGAATTTCACCGTCCAGATCTCTGTTTCATGCTCGCCGGACGGACCCGGATAACATCTTCCGCAGCGCAGACAGCGACGGATCTCATCTGCATGCCCTTCTTTTGCCTTGTTTGGAAATGCCGGATCTGCAAAAAACTGACGTCCCATGGATACCATATCGATTTTTCCTGACGCGATTGCCTCTTCCGCCTGTTCCGGAGAATTGATGCCGCCGACTGCCGCAACCGGAATGGATACGTTCTGTTTGATAACAGCTGCCGGTTCAATATTCGGACCATGCGGTGCATAAGCAGTTGTGAACTCCCAACTTCTGGAAGAACTCAGGTAATGACCACAGGAGACATGAATCATATCGATGTACGGCTCGCACAGCTTACAATATTCTACAGCATCTTCCAACTCTAAGCCGCCTGGCAGATGCTCGGAACTGCTGACACGGATCTCAATCACAAAATCAGGTCCCATAGCCTCACGGATGGTTTTTAACAGATCAACAGTAAATCTTGCTCTGTTTTCAAAAGATCCACCATACTCATCGGTACGTTTATTGTATTGCGGAGACAGGAACTGTGCCGGAAGCCAGCCATGTCCGCAGTGGATCATAATGCCTTCCCAGCCTGCTGCCTGGAACCATTTACATGCAGTTACATAATCCTGATAACAGCTTAAAATCTCTTCTTTTGTAAACGCCTCCACATGAGAGCCATCCGGAAGATCTTTCTCAGATGGTCCCTTCGGATTGATACCATCTCCGATATTTGTCTTGATTTCACCGCAGGAAAGCAGCTCGCCCATCGGAAATGCCCCATAGCTTTTGATCATCTCCGCAGTTTCCTTCATAATTTCAAACTGCTTATCTGATCTGGATGTAAAATCAAGATACGGTTCAAACGGAAACCGTTTGTCATACTCATGATTCGGGCTTAACTCACCCAGACATACAATTCCTGCCCCTCCTTTTGCCTTTGCCTCCAGCATACGGAACGCACGCTCCGGAACCGGTGTGGTATAGCCAAACGGATCCGGATTCAGTTCGATATAATGCTCGAATGCAAATAAAGCCGGCGCTGCCTCAATACGGTTCTTAATTGTCTTTGAACCAACTTTTAACGGCTCAAACAAATGTGGAAAATACTGATTTTTTTCTGCCATAATCTCTTACCTTGTCCTTTCTCAAATATCTGATGTAAGTACCAAATAATATGTCCTGCCTGTGTTCATGCTCATAACAATCTTTTCTGAGTGATTTTTTCTATGAACAGGAAGCTCTTTCTGTTATCTAAACTGTATCAGAATCCGCCCATATTCTTCAAACACCAGCTTATTTTTCACTGTTTTATATTGCGATATTTAAAGCATTTTTGTCGCATTGCATCTGGATAAATACAAAAAATCATGCTATGATTCTATTATAGCAATGTACGCCCGGCATTTTTCAAGATAAAACACTGAACGTACATGAATAAAATAATGGGGGAAACATTATGGATCATCGCGCAGAACGAATGAAATCACTGATTATCCAGACTTTTTTTGAATGTCTGAAAACAGAGGACTTCTCTCAGCTAACCGTAGGGCAGATTGCGGAACATGCACGGATCAACCGTTCTACCTTTTATCGCTATTTTTCTGACAAATACACACTGAGAGATGAAATTGTGGACGATATTGTTCAGGATTTTGCGGAACATATGGAAGTGGATTTTCTCCACATGAATATTGAGGATGAGGTGCATACACGGTCCCTGCAGGATGGACTGATCCGCCTGTCCTCACAAAAGTGCCGACTGGAAATTCTGTGGAATCAAAACCTGCTTGGAAGAAATGTCTTTGATGAAATGATGAACGCCGGTGCCCGCAAAGTAGAAGCTGAAATTCTGAATCATCCGACCATCTCATCAGAACGAAAGCAGCTTGCCGACTGGTATGCAAAATTGCTGGTAAATAATTTTCTCGTCACCGTCCGCTGGTGGTTTTCTCACAGTGACACTGTTTCAGCAAGTCAGATCACAACCATGATGAAACGCCATATGCTGTATGGAACGATTCCGACATTAAAAGAAAGCCGCTGAGACAGTGGTTTTTCTTTTAATATTTTTTCATCTGTTCAAGAATGCCTATCTTTCACTACACTGCAATAATAATCTACAAACTGGAGCGTTCCCAGATCCACTCTGTCTTTGCGCCAGAACAATCCACTGCAAAATACCGGTGCGTTGACCAGAGGCACTGTCACAAGTCCCGTCATATGATCCATTGGCGCCAGGTCGGATAAAATCGTAATACCAAATCCGCTTTTTACCATCATCAGCACCATCCCCACATGATCAAAACATTCAACGATATTCGGTTCAAATCCACAGCGCTGGCACCATTCCCGTGTATTGTTATATTCACTGGAAGAACTGTTTTTTCCCAAAAATACAAATTTTTCACCTGCCAATTCTGACATATGTAATTCTTTTCTCTCTGCAAATGGATGATTTTCATTCATGATCACAGCTAAATGTGATTCCTCCAAAATGCGATAGTCCAGTTCAGGAATCACATCCTCCAATGTAAATAATTTCAGACCAACATCAATCTTTCCTGCCATCAGATCTGCCGTCAGCGTTGTCCGTTCAATATATGATTTTGCTTTCAGATGTACATTTGGGTACTCTTTTTCAAATCCTGAAAACACTTCCTGCATCTCATAGATTTCTTTATAAATCATATACCCAAATCGCAGCGTTTTCTGCGTATCATCCTGAAACTGCCGCATCTGATGCAGCAGATGCTCTTCCCCGGAAAAAATCCGCACACATTCCCTGCGCAATGTTTCCCCGGCAGGCGTCAACATCAAATTCCGTTTCTCACGATCAAAAAGTGAGACCCCAAAAAATGCTTCCAGATCCTTGACTGACTTACTGAGCGCAGGCTGACTGATGTATAACTGCTGCGCTGCCTGATTCATGCTGCCACGCAATGTAATAATATAAAAATAGTACAATTTATTATAATTCACCATAACTGTCTCTCCCCTTTATAACTTTAAGTTATAGATTACTTTTATGATATTCTAATATTTTCATTTGTCAAGTTATGCTATAGTAAATTTATAATGATGTCAGGGTCAAAAGCCTGAAACCACGATGTGCTTGCATAGGAGTGGTTTTATGGCTTAATACCGCTATGTCCACTGCCATCATTCGAAACAATACAAATATGTGCTGTTTCCTGATTCTGGATGAAGATAATCTTCCGATCCAGGGACTTTATGGCGCCGGTGATATGGCTGTCGGAAGTCTGTACGGAGATCCATCCAATGCAGGCGGTAATGTACACGGTTCCATGCCATCCGGTCTCTTAGCCGGTGATTCTGCTGCCGCATACGTCAAAGGAGGTTGTAAAAATTGAAAATTGAAATTGCTGATTACTGTATCCGATGTGGAATCTGCGAAGACCTCTATCCGGATCTTTTTAACAAAAGTTAGCAAGGATTCTCCTCTACAGGTGGGAGATGAATTGCAGAAAA
>NZ_KI271086.1 GCF_000469345.1 Eubacterium ramulus ATCC 29099 | reverse complement strand
GAGAGGTTTACACAGAATAATTTACACTACCGAATAGTCATTTTACCGTGCATATATATTCAATATCTTTTTATCTATTATAATGAAATCAAGGGCTGGTCTAATGCCAGCCCTACAAAAATGAAAATTCACATAGAAAATAAATTTACAATTTTTCCGATATTATCAACAAATACAAACATAATTTATATTATCGTATCTATTGATATGTATTTCAAAGAGTTACCAGAAGTTTTGAAAAGTTTTCAACTTCTTCCCTTGTGTTATTATCTAAATCTCCTAATTTTATACTGATACATCAATAGAATTGCGAACTAACCTATTACCATTTTTGACAAGAGTAGATTCCACTGATTCTCTTGTGACATTATCAAGAATGCTTGTATCAAACTTTTGTCCCGGTTTCCAATTTGGATTAGCTGATTTCACTGCTGCATACATAGCGGCTCTATACTGTCCTTCGTATTGCTCTAAAGTCCATGTGCCACTTAGCCGTTTGTCTTTGCTTACACTTAACTGATAATCTTTGAAAATATCTGAACGCTTCGTTGTATCACCATTTGAAAGACCATTTTCCTGAATAAATTCCTTCTTCACATTATCAAACATCTTTTGACGATATTCCTCAGATACACTTGTGAGTTGCTGCCACGATGTACCTTTGCCGGTAACATCCATTCCTGCCACTCCATTTGCATTCAGCAAATCACCTTCTGAATCAAATTGCTTCATCAGATTATTAATAATGGTATCTCTTCCACCGAATGTTTCATATATCATTTTTTCTTCTGGAGACATCATGGCTTCATTCTGAATTACTCCTTCTAACCAGCCTTTTTCTTTCAAAGCCTTATATTGTTTGCTATTTGTATTGATGCCATTATACGTGTTACCTAATCCGCTGATATTCATTGCCATATAAAAACCTCCTTGTAAATAAATTCAAAATCCGTTTAGAATTAACTCAATGTTATATGGTATATATCGTCATAAATCTCCAAGAAATAAATTTCACCGTTAAGTGCCCTCACAATTATACAGGTAACTCACAATCCTTTAGCCAAAATCGCAGTTCCATAACAGTCACAGCAATTTTATATTTTACTTCGATTTCAACTTTTTCTGGTGGATTGGCTAAAAGCCTGTCAATATCTTTTTCCTCAACACCAGCCATTTTTGCTATAGAATTCATCTTTTTTTGTAAGTTCTGCCGGAGTCATTTCATACCCCCAGCCGGCACCGGTATTCAACAATACATTCACACCCTGACTCTGAATTTGAACCCCATAACCACCTGATGTTAAAATAGTGAAATTTAATGTTCCGCCTCCTGCCAGTGCAATCTGCTTATCTGCAAGATTCTGATTTTTTCCCTCTGCCTGTTCCAAAAAATCCAGTAAGGTTAATTCTCCGATCCCTTTACATTTTGGATTGGCATTTTGATTTTTCATTGCACTTTTTGCCTGTTGGTATAACTGCTTTCTATCCGGTGCAACCTCTGACAAATATTCTGCCCTTAACTGCAATAGCTGCCTTGAAATAGCATCTTGTTCTGTCTTATCAGTAGCATTGGCAGCCTTTTGTGCCAGTTTCTTAATCTCACTCACAAATTCAGTCTGCGTTCTTGTACTTTTTCCTTTCGATGGAATATAAGACCAGTTTGGTTCTCCATTACTACCAGAAGTAATTAACTGTTCCCTTCCAACTGTTCCTATATTTGAAAAAGAGATTCCCATAAATCCACCTCACGGTTCATAAATAAATCTATCTATAACTTTATATCTACTGACTTTCTGCCACTCTACTC
>NZ_KI271085.1 GCF_000469345.1 Eubacterium ramulus ATCC 29099 | reverse complement strand
AAATCGTACAATTCTTCAAAAGTTACAAGCTGTTTGCCGTCAAGGGAAGTAGCGTCAAAGGTAAAAGCAACTTCCACTTTCATAGTTTCGCTGTCAGCGGTAAACATATAATCACTTTCCACACGCTTTCCATTGATAAGAAGCTCTGCACTTTCTTCTTTCAACATCTGCCAGCCCACAAGTTTGTACTGTGTACCGACTTCTAAGCCCTCTAAGGTTACGGTATCAATGATTGTAACGTCTTTTCCAGCTTCAAGCTCTTTGTTGCCGTCCTTATCCGTAGCAGTCGTATGAATTTTGATGATACGCTCTGTGATAAGTACCGTCTGCCCGTCGTCCTCAATGTCTTTGTGTTCCGCAACTTTTACGGGTTCGTCTGGATTGCTGAAATCATACAATTCTTCAAAGGTAACAAGGTTTTTGCCACCTAAAGCAGACGCATTGAACGTATAGGAAATTTCCACTTTCATTTCTTCCTCATCAGCGACAAAGGTATAATCGTTTTCTACACGTTTCCCGTCAATGATAAG
>NZ_KI271084.1:14422-17129 GCF_000469345.1 Eubacterium ramulus ATCC 29099 | reverse complement strand
GCTTCCACACGGTTACCCAGTGCATCTGTTGCAGTAACGGTAATCACTGCATTGCCCGCTTTCAGACCTGTGATCCTGCCATCTTTCACACTGACAATATCCGGTGCGGAACTGCTCCAGTTCAATGTCGTCATAGCAGTTTCCGGTGTCACATCTGCCTGCAGCGTCTTGCTGTCTCCCTGAATCAGATTTGTTTCTGTATCGGATAACGTTACTTCTTTTACTGCGTCTGTCGTATTTTGGATCACAACCGGATACTCTACTGTTTTACCATTGGTATCGATTGTCAGAGTTGCCTTACCTTTGCTCACACCGTTGATCTTGATCTTATCCACGATATCCTGCGGTTGGAACTGACTGCCGGCGCGGGTAAGGATCTCAGCGGTAAAAATACTCTCATCGGATGATTTTACGCTTACTTTCTGTCTGCTGACACTCAGAATCGGAGATGTATTGACTGCCTGATATTCTTTGCTTTCGCCTTCCAGTACTTTTATGACTTTCTCGCTGATTTTAGAAGCCATTCCGCCTTTAAAAGTAATTTCGACATCCGCAATTCTTCCGTCTCCGGCTTTTGCTGTAAAAGTAATTGGTCTGTTCGAACTAAACACATTGTAAGTAATCAAACCTGTACTTTCATTGATCGCACAGGTATTCATGTCCGTTCCCAGTGTCGGAATAACACTCACATTTGCACTGGACCAGAATACACTCTTCACTTCCGGATTTCCACTCACAGATGTCTGAACCTCTGCAGGTTCTTTTTCCAGAAATGCACTGTCAATGGTATCTACAGAAACATTCGATGCTGTTGCATCCAATGTTCCTTTCAACTGATATTCAGCCTGTGCCGTATCACCCGTTTCTGTCTCTGCCACCACCAGTATTTTATCCGTATCACCGGACGGACGTTTCTGTGCTTTTGCTTTAAGAGTCTGCTCTTTCTTCACCAGAGCAAAACTTGTTTTATATTCACCAAGCAAATGTTCTTCGCTTACTGATTCGCCATCATAGATATGGAACGTTACTTTCATATTGCTTGGCAGTGAATCTGCCAGATTTACTGCCATATTCACATACCAGTTGTTCCCGGAAGATGGTAATGCATATTCAGCCACCTGCATGTTTTCAATCTTGTAAGGACTTTCAAAAATCGCACGATATGTCATATCCTTATCAAGCGTTACCTGGAGCCTGGAATCACCATCAACCGGTATCCATGTCTCGCCGCCATCACCGGACTGCTCCCAGCGCACAAACTTATACAGGGATGCTGCATCTGCGATCAGCGTATGTGTCTCTCCTCCGTCACGTACCTGGCTGACTGTTCCACCAGTCGTCTGAACCAGACTGAGTTGGTAAACCACCGCTGGCATTTTTTCAAAAACAGGTGTAATATGGCATACTTTCAATGCCCCATCCTGTGATGTCGTACCTTCATAATTCAGATAATAGGTATTTCGATTCTGATATGGAGACTGATACATTTTAAAATGCCAGTCAGAATCTGCCACGGTCAGAAAACCTTTCAGTGCACTTACTTCGTTCGGTCCAGCCGCAACAGCAGCCGTTTCCGGGCAGGTTCCATCAAAAAACCGGTCACCTATCTGCCAGCCACGAAACAGGTAGGTATCCGTATCCCAGTTCGTATCCCGCATCTGCGCAAGGTTGCCGCTAAATGATCCGATATTGGTAATCCGTTTCGGCAGAGTACCATTTACACCCCATAATGTCACTTTACTTAATGAATCATCCGATACTAAAGTACCATCCGACTGACGAAGCATTGCCTTGTCAATCTCCACGCGCGGACGTGTTCCTGTTTTATAACAAATTTTGGCAATTGCAGTAGTAACTACTGTTGGCGTCATATTTTCCTGCAAACCTTTGTTTGTTATAATAGCCCGATAATACTTTGTCTGACCAACCGTGACCTTCGGTACATAAGTGCTGACCAGTGGGGCACTCATTGTAGTTCCTGCGCCTTCAGCATCGGTAAATGTACTTCCGTCATCGGACACCTGCCATAAAATCGCCAATGTATTCTTGTTGTAATCAGATGGATTGTACTTCAACTGTACGCGCAGCTGACCTACTTTGTCCGAGTCATCGGCATAATAAGTAGCCGACTGACGACTGAGATCTGTCAGGACTGAATAAAAGACCGGTGCCGGTGCTGCTGTCACTGTATCATCCGCCTGTACTGCGACAGGACTGTTGCTGCCTGCTGCCAGTGCTGATATGGATGACATCGGTAACAGACTGAACACCATCAGCAGAGCAAGCATCAGCGACACAATTTTTTTGCTGTGTTTTTTCATTTTCTTCTCCTTTTTCCTGTAGGCTCCCCAAAACCTTCTCCCCCATTGTAGTTCTAAAGATTCCGAGTATTTGTTGTTTACTATCTATATAAACCGCTTTCCTGCGGATTGTATCCGTTTTTTGAGGAACAAAAATAAACCCCCGATATGCTTTCGGACATTTATCTACTGAGCTGCAACTGCCTGTATTCTGACTTAAAGTTCCAACCTACTCATTGTCCCTTCCCGGTTTCCCAGTGGTATCGACAACTTTCGTCCTTATTACAGCGGAGATAAACCGTGCCGGATTCTGACCGGACTTCCTAGATTGTATTTCTATCATTCCGCAGTTGTAATATGCTCCCTATGCAATTTTAGATGTGCAGTGATTCTGAGAAGAATATGTC
>NZ_KI271084.1:1011-14322 GCF_000469345.1 Eubacterium ramulus ATCC 29099 | reverse complement strand
ACCAAGTCTCACGTGCGTTCGACTTGAATTTGTTCTTATCATAGCACACTCCTTGCGTCAACATCAATCATTCTGACACAAAATTTTTAATATTTTTTTAATAGAAAAAGAACCTCCGCTCTCAATTTTCTGAGATCAGAAGTTCTCTTTTTTCTGTCTGACGGATTCCTTAAAACAGCGGTGTCTTATATACGCCGTCTGCGATCAGCTGTGCAAATGCATCTACTACCGTCTGTCGGTCTTCCTGATAGGTTACACCAAACCACTTGTCCTGTGTCTCCAGAACTTTAACCGTTACTTCACCCTTGGCAAGCATATCGCCGATGATGGTCGGAAGCAGATACTCTGCTTTGATGTTGCCCGGCTTTACATTTGCCAGAAACTCTGCGAATCCTTTGTCAAGTACATCAAGAAACTCCGGTGTCACACCCCACATATTCATGGATACATGCGTTCCTTCCGGAATCTCGCTGCCATTTTCATCTTTTACAATACCGTCTGTATCACGGGCAATGCCGCTGGTCTCAACAATCTTCTGAAGCATCTCCTCATCATCGACCTGACATACACCACGAGTAACGGTTCCGTTATCGCTGAGCGTGTTGTCCAGAATAAATCCTGCCATACAATACTGATATTTGGTGTTACCGCAGTTTACCAGATAATCATGCACTTTTACAAATGCTTCTTTTCCATAATAATCATCTGCATTGATCACTGCAAACGGCTCGTTTACCACACCTTTGCAGCATCTTACTGCCTGACCGGTTCCCCACGGTTTTGTACGGTCTGCCGGTTTTTCAAATCCTTCCGGGAGATCATCCAGAGACTGGAATACATATTCCACATCACAGATTTTCTCGATACGGTCTCCGATCACTTCTCTGAAATCTTTCTCGATATCTTTACGGATGATAAACACGATTTTATTAAATCCTGCTTCCAGTGCATCATGAATGGAATAATCAATAATAATCTCGCCATTCGGTCCAACCGGAGTCAGCTGTTTCACACCACCGCCGAATCTGGAGCCAATGCCTGCCGCCATAATAACCAATGTTGTATTCATAATGTTATTTCCTTCCTGAAATCTTTTAATTGTTTTTTCCTGTATTTAACAGAATTGTAACATTTTTTCTCTGATTCGTAAAGCATAACCTTAGTTTCCAATCATAATTTGAACGTTTTTTATGCATATTCATGCATATTCTGCTAAAAATCGTGTTTTTTCACAAAAATATGTCTCCCTGGCATCCAATCCCGGGAGACATCCATTTTTCTATCCAAAGATATGCTGTTTTTATTTCCGTTTTTTGGAGATTTTCACACCGGCCGTAATACCAACCACTGCCGCTGCCACCACAACAATGACGAATACCGCCACTGGCGCGGAACCATTTTTTGTTGTTCCTTTTCCTCTGACCATTTTTCCGGTATCATCGGCACCGGTATCTGAACTGGCATTCGCCGGACCACTTACGCTCTCCTCCGGGTCCATACTGATTGCAGCCACATCATTCCCGCTCTCTGCACGTTCGCCACCTTTTTGTGCCTTCTCTTCTGCGGAATCCGTCCCGGCTGCGTTGCTGCCCTCTGTTCCCGGATGTGCAGAATCTCCTGTCGCTCCTCCATGATTTCCGGAATCTGCTCCCGCATTGGATACTGATTCATTTGCAGCATTGCCACTTCCTGCTGCTCCATTGCCTGTCCCGTTCACACGGACAGCTGCTGTCAGGGAGACTTTCTCACTGCTTGCATTGCCGTCTGTATAATACAGATCCTGGATTGTGACGGTCACCGGCTCTTCACTCGCCTGCAGGATTTTAAATTTCAATCCATAAGATGCAGTTGAAAATGTATGCTCTCCGGAACTGCTCAGATAAGAAAAATTACCCCCTGAAGAAGATACCATGGCATCCGCCGGAAGTTCCTTCGTGTCCAGTCCCTGAAACTCCAGTATATTTTCATCATAATTGCCACTTAATTTTCCGGAAAATCCACGCAGTGCCTGTTTTGTGCTGATCTTCACAGGAATTTCCACCACATCTCCCACAGCGCCACTCACATCGCCGGCTGTGGTTTCTACCTGAAAGCTGCTCTGTGATGCATCAGCTTCCACAGCGGTACCTGCCAGCCCCGTTGCCATAAGAAGCACTATAATGCCTCGCAGTAATTGCCTCGTTTTTTTTCTGAGTATCATTCTTCTCTTATCCCCCATTTCACTTTTATGTACACTTAGATTCTTTGAACCGCAAGATTGTAACATACCCTACCACTTAAATCACTGATTTTGAAGTGGGCTTCTTGGTCAATAACTCTACTGCTTAAATTCATTCTTTCATCTCACTGCTCCAGAAAAGTATAACATCAGAATCCAAAAATGTCTCCCTGAATTTCTCAGAGAGACACTTTTTATATCGTTTTTTATATTATGATTTGGGTGTCAAAACATCCAAATCTCGATTACACGGATTGTTCCATGCTTTGCGTTCTGCCCTTATCGGTCTACGCAGCCGTTATGTACATAATATCTGCCACTGCTGACTTTTGTCCAGCCGGTAAAATCAAACACTACTTTTCCATGACGGATATACCACCAACCATACTCATTCTGGGCAATTCCGTTATAATTTGTATTGACTTTTCCGCCTTCCACACGCCACCAGGATGCACCGTCAAAATCCACACCGGTACGGTTGAAATCAATCTTTCCACCGATGACTCTCCAGTTTCCGTTTTCATTGGATGCAAAACCGTTGTAGTCAAAATCGATTTTTCCACCGGCAAGTCGCCACCAGCCATTTTCATTGGCCGTCAGACCGTTATAATCGAAATCAACCTTTCCTCCGTGGATCTGCCACCATCCATATTCATTGGATGCAAGTCCGTTGTAATCAAAATCGATCTTTCCTCCGGTCAGGTACCACCAGCCGTTTTCATTGGAACATAAACCGTTGAAATCAAAATTTACAAATCCATTATCCACACGGAACCAGCCATGTTCGTTGGATGCAAGTCCACAAGCCTGATACTGGATCACACCGTCAATAGCATACACCCATCTCTGCAGACTCTGGTCGTAAACGATGCTGCCGGATGCAGGCTGATACCAATAGTCAAAATCTACCGCTGTATTGATACCGTTAATTTTTGCATTGTCACTGCACTGCCAGAAATCAATCTGACCGCCATAACGCTGTCCCTTGTCTTTGCTCTCTTTGTAAGTATAGGTATTATAACGTGCCATCCAGATCTGGTAATCCTTCCGCAATGCGGCAGTATCCAGCTCCTTCTCACACCATCCTGCATTTGCATAGATCATGGTTGAATAACCGGCCGCCCGGATGGTATCACAGTAAGCCCTCGCACACGCTGTCTTCTGTGCTTTACTCAGGTTCGCATTGTACAGTCTGCCGACACAGTTGCCATACTTATCATTAGCATATTCGTAATCAAATGCGACCGGCATTTCAAAACTGCATCCGTTGATAATGCTCAGTGTCTTATTCGCTTCTTCTACTGCCTCCTGCTGTGTCGTTGCCTGGGAATAAAAATATGCCCCGACTTTTAATCCGACACTTTTTGCACCTTTGTAGTATTCTGCAAATCTGCTGTCCTGTGCCATACTTCCGGAACCGTAAGCGCGGTATCCTGCACGCAGGATCACGAATTGTACCCCGGATGCTTTAACTTTATTCCAGTCAATACTTCCCTGATGATAGGATACATCAATTCCCGCAATGACATTTTTACCTGTTACATTTTCAGAATTATGTATGTATGTCGTCGTTCCACCGTTATACTTCGGCCAGCTTGTCGTCACGTTGCTGCTGCTTCGTGCCAGCTCACCGGCCGAAGAACGGTAAGCCGCTTCATCGGATGTCCCCAAGTTTTCCTGTTCCTGCTGCTGTCGATATGCCCTTCCGTTCAGCGGATCCTCCGGATCCCAGTCAGATGGATACGTTGCTGTCGATACATCCAACACTTCGGTCTCATCGGAAGCAGAATCTGCGGTCTGATAAACCGCTGTCTGCCCTGCTCCATCAGCTTCTGCTGCATATCCTGTCACACTGCCCATGGAAGCTATCATGGATGCAATCAAACACATTGCCGCAAATCTTTTCATTTAAAACCTCATCTTTCTTTCCTATGTTCTGGCCAGATCAATAAATCTGTCCTTTTTTGCTCAATTACTTTTATTATAGCGGCATTCCACAGACAGAACAAGACAAAATTCATCATTCCTGCGTGTTTTTTAATCCTTTTTTTAATTATTTATCGACCATCTGTTCTTTTCTGGCAAAAATTTACACTACCTCAACCTGAAGTCCTGTCACCTGACCGTTTTCCATCTGATAGTGATACCGAATCATCACCCTCTGGTTTTTTTCCACATTGTAAGGCACTGTGCCGGTATAAGGACCGTTCAGGTCAAAATTCACCCTGCCGTCATTGCATGCCCACAAACCGTTTGCATTCGCTGCAAAACTGTCCGGTTCCGTATGTGTTTCTGCCATTTTCCAGTAAGCACAGCGTCCGTTGTTAATCATCCACCAGGCAGTTTCACCATCAATGCTGCCATACACAACGTCTTCGTAAGAATTATCAAATCGTCCGTTTGTAACATAATAGCAGGAATATCCATCCGCCATTACAAATCCTGTCGTTTCATAGCTGTATCTGCCATTTTTCACATACCACAGCGTACCCTTGTAATCCACGAATCCATTATAAGAGAAATCTACTTTGTGGTTTTTCACATACCACCAGCTTCCATCGTAGTACACCAGTGTTTCTTCGTCATACTTTTTGTCATTCTCGGTGCAAATATAGCCGTCTGTCACCTGCCACCATGCAGTCTCTCCATTCAGAGTCAGATACGCAAGACTATTATTTTCTTTCTGAACACGGCCATCCTGAACCAGATAACATTTCTCATTCTCATATACCAGACCGGTGTAAGAGAAATCCACCTGACCATTTCGCACATACCACGCATCTTCTGCCAGGTGGTAGCTATGATCCTTTGCCCGAAAGATACCTGTATAGGAAAAATTTACCTGTCCGTTTCCACCCACATACCACCAGCTGCCGTCATCCGGATTTGGAAGCAAGGTATAAGTAATCTGTTGTCCTTCTAAAAATCCATACCAGCCTTCTATTCCATCCAGATTCAGATAATATACACCGGAGCAGGTCTGATCTATCTGACCACCCACGAGCCAGCAATATTTTTCGGCGGGTATAACATGATCTGGATAAATATACGCACCGTTGCGGCTGAAATCTACCTGGCCGTCTCTGACATACCACAGATGTCCGGTTCCGTTTTCTTCCCGCACAAACTCGAAACCGTTTTTGGAAAAATCTACCTGACCGGTCAGGCTGTCAATGCACCACCAGCCGGCTTCATTTGGCAGCAGATTTGCTACTCCATACGGTGCTGTCGTCGCCAGCTCTCCTTTGTAAAATCCATACCAGCCGGATACACCATTTACCGTTGTGTAATAGACACCATGCACACGTTCATACGTTTTTCCATTTACAAAATAATATTTGTACGGTTTATGGAAGTTCTCACTTTTTCCTTCCAGCACACCGGAAAATCCGAAATCTACCTGCCCGTTTTTCACATACCAGGTTCCTGCACTATTCTGACACACACCGGTATAGGAAAAATCAACCTCGGCATCTTTCCCGATGTACCACCAGGAACCATTGTACTCCACCAGCTGATGATATGCCCCGGTCACCATGCCGTCCTTAAAATTATACCAGCCCTCAGTGCCATTGATCGACACATAGCAAAGTCCGTTCACACCGGTATCCACCTTACCATCTGTCACATAGTACCAGTTCGTCCTGTCGTTCTCTCTCTGACTGACCACACCGGTATGATCAAATTGTACTTTCCCTTTCGCAACATACCAGGTTCCTGCTTCGTTGGCACACAGACCGGTGTAGGAATTGTCCACACGGTACCTGCCCACATACAGCCACTCATCCCCAACCGGCTGCAATGTACCGTTTGCTTTGTCAGACACTTTTCCATGTTCCATATAGTACCAGTTACCGTCGTTGAGCTGCTGCATTCCATCTAACGTCATCGGATCGGTACCCTGAGGCAGTTCCGGTGCTGACACTTCCTGCACAGCCACCGTTTCTGACTGCTCTTCTGCTGCCATGACCGATACCGGTGCTCCTGCTGTCAGGGCTGTCGCCACCACCAGCGCCACTGTTTTTGCAAATCGTTTTTTCATATGTATTTTCCACCTCTCTCCCTGTTTGTATGCTGCGTTTTCTGCAACCATTTATTTAACGATCTAAAACAGTTGCCTGCATAGATGTTACCAGACCATTCTCTACCTGGTAAATATAGCTTACATATATTGAATCCTCTCTGGAAACAGAATAATAAGTTCCATATGAATATTCACCGGTCACATCAAAAGCAACCTCACCATTCACAATTGCCCACAGGCCATTTTCATTAGCTGCAAAGCCGTCCGGTTTTCCGTTCCATGCCGCATTCGCAGAATGCACACAGTTTCCATTCTTTACCTGCCACCAGCTGTTCTTTCCATTCAATTCCCCATAGATCGCTCCATGAAGAGTTTCATTATAGTGACCGTTCTGCACATATGCATAAGTGTCTGCTTCCTCTGTCTTGACAAAACCTGTCTTATCAAAGTTTACACGACCATTTTCCACATACCAGCTTGTATCATCATATTCCACAAAACCAGTGTAGGAAAAATCTACCTGACTGTTATATACCGCCCACCAGCTGCCGCCATAATAGGACAGTGTGTAGTAATGATTCGTATTGTAAAAGAGCGTGCCACGGTCTACTTCCCACCAGCCGTCTTTTCCATCAATGGTAGCCTGTACCAGTCCGTTCACATCGGTCTGCAGCTTTCCGTTCCGGACATATACATAATAGTTATTTATCTTTACCCATCCGTTACTGGAGAAATCTACCTGACCGTTTCTGATATACCAGCTATCAACTTCGTCTCCATTTTGATCATATCTTTCAGCAATGCCGGTATAGGAGAAATCAACCAGTCCGTCATCTCCGGTATACCACCAGCTGCCGTCATACGGATTCATCAACACTTCGTTCTCTGTCTGCATTCCCTGAACGAATCCATACCAGTTTGTCTGTCCATTTACTGTGAGCTGGTACACACCATTGACATTCGGATCTACCTGGCCATTTGTGATGTAGCACAGAACGTCTCCGACATATCTGATGTGATAATTATAAAGTCCGTTATAATTGAAATTGATCTGTCCGTTTTCCACATACCAGCAATGGTACCAGTCGTCATCCTCCGTGATACCCAGTCCGTTATAATTAAAATCTACCAGTCCGGTTTTCGGATCGATATACCACCAGCCGCTTGCATTTGACAGGACTCTGCCCGGCACTTCGTAGTAATCATCCGATGTTGCCAGTTCCCCTTTATAGAATCCGTACCAGCCTTCTGCTCCGTTTACCTTTGTATAAAACACGCCGGTCAGATTTTCGTTTGCCTTTCCATTGATAAAATAATACTGGTACGATCTGCTTCCACTTTTTCCTTCAATCACACCGGTATAACCGAAATCAACCTGACCGTTTCTGACATACCAGGTACCTGCTTCATTGGATGCAGCGCCGGTATAGTCAAAATCTATCATATAACCAGACATTTTCCACCAGGCACCATTATACTCCACCAGGCTCTCATAGGAATATTTCGGTTTTCCGTCACAGAAATTGATCCAGCCTTCCTCACCGTTATAGATTCCATAGGCTAATCCACGAAAGCTTTTGTCTACCCGGCCATTTGTTACATAATAAGTAGACGTATTTCCATATTGATCCGTTCCTCTTGCAACGCCGGTATAGCCAAACTGTACCTGACCGTCTTTTACATACCACAGATCATCCCCATTTTTGCCAAATCCGGTAAAAGAAAAATCAATTTTCCATCCGGATACATACCACCAGCTGCCGCATGCCGGTTTTACCGATTTGCTTGCGTTAGAACTCAGCCGACCATCTTCCATATAGTACCAGTTACCGTCATTGAGCTGAACCAGGCCATCCAATGCCCTTGGATCAACACCGTTGGTCAATGCCGTTGCAGCTGCTTCTTCCTCAGCTGCCTGCATTACGAGTTCCGGCTGTGTTTCCACTGTCGCTGCTGCGTCCGCCGGCTGTGTTTCCGCTGTTAATGCTGCGTCCGCCGGTGCTGCTTCTGCAGCCATTGCGGACAGTGGTGCACTGATCAGCATAGCTGCCATCATCCCCAGTGCAAGGACTTTTGTCATTCGTTTTTTCATATCCTTCTTTCTCTCCTTTTCTAAAACTGCTCTGGAATAATACTTTCAAGAATGCCCGTTACAGTTTTCCCATTAGTAATACCGCTGCTTTCCTGCAGCTTACAGAATCACCGCCTGCATCTCTGTTACCAGTCCGTTTACAACATTATATGTATACTCTACCTCAATAGAATAGCTACTACTATAACCAATTCTACCTATTGTTTTATACACACCCGTTATGCCGTAAGAGATTTGACTGTTATTCGTAGCCCACAGACCTTCTTCATTTGCTGCAAAGCTCTCTGGTCTCTCATAATGTGACGGTTCAGGACCACCATAATAATCACAATGGCCCTCTTCTATCTGCCACCATGTAGTTTTTCCATCTAATTCTGCATAGAACAGTCCCGAGAAACCATAAGGAAGCGGATGGCCATTCTGAATATAGGTATATCTCGTGGTGGTATCCCCACTCAGGTTTACAAATCCTGTCTTGTCAAAGTTTACACGGCCATTTTCCACATACCAGGTTTCTCCATTATACCCTTTCAAGCCTGTAAAGGAAAAATCAACTTGTCCGCTGTTCAACACATACCACCAGTCGCCATTATAGTATACCAGAAATGTCTCACTGCCACCGCTTTGAACGGTAATAACTCCTTGATCAATCTTCCACCATCCATTTACTCCTTCGACAGTCGCCTGCACCAAACCGGAAACTTCCTTCCGTAATCTGCCATTTTCGACCAGGTAATATCTTCGCAAGTAACGGGTATTTCCGTCAGCTGCCACACAGCCGGAATAAGAGAAATCGACCTGTCCGTTTCTGATATACCAGGTGTCAGATGTATCCCCTGTCCAATCATGCCGGGTTCCCATTCCGGTATAACTGAAATCAACCAGTCCATCTCTGACATACCACCAGCTGCCATCGTTTGGATTCATTAACACTTCGTTATAAGCCTTTTTACCTCTCCATAAACCATGCCAGGCTGTTTTTCCGTTTACCGTATACTGATATACACCATTGACGGTTTCATCTACCTGACCATTTTTCACATAATACACACCCCCGTACAATTCAAGAAATCCGTTATAGTTAAAGTCTATCCGTCCGTTCTTCACATACCAGTAATGATACCGATCATCTCCCGGAAACACAGTTTTTCCCAATCCGGTATAACTGAAATCAACCGTTCCGTGAATGGGATCGACATACCACCAGCCACTTTCATTCAAAAATAAGGTACCATAAGAATCTTCGTATTCCTCAAAAGTTGCAATGGCACCATTCTGAAATCCATACCAGTTTGTTTTTCCATTTACGGTTGTATAATATAAACCAGTCAGCCCTTCATTCAACTTTCCATTTACAAAATGATATTGATATGGTATTACAAAAGGTCCGTCAATCACCTCGTACTCAAGTATTCCGTTATATGAAAAATCGACCTGTCCGTTTCTGACATACCAGCCACCGGCTTCATTGTAGGCGATTCCGGTATAGGAGAAGTCGACCTTTCTCTCATCACTGACATACCACCATGCGCCATTATATTCCACCAGCTCTTTGCCTTTGTTCAAATACCCTTCATGGAAGTTATATCCGTCATGGAAGTTATACCATCCCTCCACACCGTCTACGGTTCCATAGGCTAATCCGGTATAGTCTGTGTCCAATCGTCCATTTGTCACATAGCAAACGTAAGTACGATTCGTTTCATCCTTTGCAGTCACAATTCCGGTATAACCGAACTGTACCTGACCATTCTGAACATACCAATTATCAGCGCCATTCCTGCCAAATCCGGTATAAGAAAAATCTACTCTGCAACCACCTACATACCACCAGCTGCCACATGCCGGTTTTACCGTTTTATTGGCAGCACCACTCACCCTGCAGTTTTGCATGTAGTACCAGTTGCCGTCATTCAGCTGAACCAGACCGTCCAATGTCAGTGGATCAACACCATTGGGCAGTGCCGTTCCAGCTGCGTCTTCATCAGCTGCCTGCATTGCGATTTCCGGTTGTGTTTCCGCTGTCACTGCTGCGTCCGCCGGTGCTGCTTCTGCAGCCATTGCGGGCAATGGTGCACCGGCCAGCATAGCTGCTGCCATCCCCAGTGCAAGGACTTTTTTCAGTCTCTTTTTCATCATTCTCTCTAACTCTCCTTTCCAAGAACAAAGCGGACAAGTCCGCTTCAAACTCCCTGAATCCCTCAATCTTTGAGGGACTTGTTACGCTTTGCGCGCCAGATGCAGTCTGCTTTAGCAGACATATTCCACATGCATCTGGTCGCATCCTCGCGGAGCGTTTTTTGTTTGATAGGAAATTCATCGTAATTTCCTATCAAATAAAAAAGCTGTCCCCGGAATATCATAAACATCACTGTCACATTGCTTATGATCGTTCCAGGACAGCCCTTTACTTACAGTTATCCGTACAGAAACGCCCGCACCATTATTGTTGTAGCTGATCCCCCTCAGCAACATGAACTGTCATGGTAATAACCTGACCATTTACTACTTCATACATATAATGGATTGAAACATATGTGGAATCATTCCGCATTAATCCTTGGCTATGCTCATAAGTACCACTCTTGCTGAAATCAATCTTGGAATTATCATAATACCATACTTTGCCGCCATACTCTGCAGTACCTGTAAAAGCATTTGGAACGCATCCGCCTCCTTCAACGCACCACCATGCAGTTTCGCCATTGATGGTTCCCTGTGCAACCGTATACAGTTCATGATTTACATATCCGTTAACCACATAATAATAGTAAATATCAGAAGCCGGATCCTTGATAAATCCGTTTGCGCCAAAATCAATCTGTCCGTTTCTTACATACCATGCACCATTGGTTTCATTTACATTGTCATAGATAAATCCGGTATAGGAAAAATCTACCTTTCCATTGGAAACAGCCCACCAGCCTGCATCATTGGAAACAAGTTCATACCAGGGATTCTCATTCTTGTCATTATTATGATCATGCATGATGTAGCCATTTTTTACATAATACCAGCCATATTCATCATCGACGGTAGTCTCTACCAGACCATTAAAATCCCAATCCAGCATTTTTCCATTCTGATAGCACTTATACGTACCGCTCATCTCCTGCACCGTACCGTTAAAGCCAAAATCAATCTGTCCGTTTCTTATATAATACTCACCATAAGCTGTTTGTGCTCTGCCTGTATAAGTAAAATCTACCATTCCGTTTTCACCGACATACCACCAGGTACCATCGTCTTTTTTCATAAGAGCCTGATCAGATGCCAGCCAACCATCTACAAATCCATACCAGCCTGGTACACCATCAATGGTTGTCCAGAGGATACCATCATAGTTACAATCTACTTTTCCACCGGTTACTGCATACAGATCATAGTAATCATATCCAAAATCAAGTTTGTATGGACGCTGTTTTACAAATCCGGTATAACCGAAATCAATCTGTCCGTTGTTCATATACCAGATGCCATAGTCATTTTCAGCCAGACCGGTATAATTAAAATCTACCAGACCGGTTTCCGGATTAATGTACCACCATCCACTTGCATTGGAAAGTACATAACCGATCGTCGGTCCATAGTACCAGTCTCTGCTTGCCAGCTGACCCTTGTAAAAGCCGTACCAGCCATAGTTTCCTTTCACTTCGGTATAATATACACCGGTCAGGTCCATCTGCTGCATACCGTTCACAAAATAAGTCTGGAACGGAACTTCCATCCCATCAGCAACCACCTGATCGCCTTCTGCTCTTCCGGTAAAACTAAAATCAACTCTTCCGCCTTCGACATACCATTCAACATCATTGAAATAAGCAGTACCTTTGTAATTGAAATCAATCTTTCCGCCATCTGCAATGTACCACCATGATCCGCCATACTCTGCCAAGCTGGTATCCGGATATTGATCCCACATACCATTTTGGAAATAGAACCATCCATCTTCTCCGTTCAGTGTCGCCTGTGCCAGACCGGTAAATCCGTTATCTACCCGTCCGTTACTGATATAATAAAGAGTCTGACGTGTTTCCTCTGAACTGTCATCTGTGATTGTCATGGCAAGCGGACCGTTGTAGTCAAACTGGATCCGACCATTCTTTACATACCATTCAGAGCCACCGTAAGTTTCCAAGCCTTCATGTGAAAAATCAACTTGTCCGTCTTCAACATACCACCATCCGGCACTGTTTGGATACAGACCGTTAACATACTGCCATTTTCCATGATTAAAATAATACCAGTTTCCATCATCCAGCTGGATAACGCCATCTAAGGACATCGGATCCACACCGTTAACCACCGGATCCTGTGATGCATCATTCTGATCCTGTGATGCAATACCATCATCCGCTTCTGTCTCATCTGCTGAACCTGCACTTTCTGCGACAGCAGATGTTTCTCCTGCCTGATCTGCCGCATTTACTTCAGATGCCATGGCAGATAACGGTGCTCCGGCAACCATTGCTGCGGTCAGTCCCAGTGCAAGCACTTTTGCTAATCGTTTTTTCATTTTCTTACTCTCCTTTTCTGCAAAAAAAGCTGTCTCAAAGATGTAATAGCACTACTGTCACACGTTACTATTACATCTTCGAGACAGCTTCTTTGCTGATAATTTTATTTTATCAGTTCCACATTCTGCTGTCAACGATGAAAACCGTCATATGCAGCACCTGATGATATCCAGCATATTCTTCCTGCTGAAAATGCTCCTTTCCAATCTGCTTACATATCAGTTATTTGTATTTTCCAGTTCCAGAACAACCACTTCACAGCTCCGTAGATTTAAAGTAGCTACTTCAAAGCCTACCATTTCCTCTGTCCGGTTCGAAAGCCATATTTTTTTTATGCCGCTTTTCAGTTTCATTGTTGCAGCATCCTTTCCGAAATTAGCAGCCACAAGAATACATCTGGATTCATTTTTACGGTAAAATGCCATGATTCCGTCCACATTTTCATATTCCGGAAGAAATT
>NZ_KI271084.1:0-911 GCF_000469345.1 Eubacterium ramulus ATCC 29099 | reverse complement strand
TTTACCTTTAACCATGGAGTTCCTTTTGTAAAGCCACCATTTTCCTCACCAGTCCATTGCATCGGTGTTCTTGCATTGTCACGACTCATTCGGCTGCATACTTCCAAGGCTTCCTGATCCGATAATCCCGCTTCACGGGCAGTATGATACTGGTCTTTTGTACTGATATCATTAAATTCTTCCATGCTGCTCCATTTGGCATTTCTCATCCCGATTTCCTGCCCCTGATAAATGAAAGGAATTCCTCTAAGCAGAAGGCTGATGGTGCCAAGCATCTTAATTCCGTCCGGTGTCTGAGCATAAGATGGCAAAAATCTGGACGCCCCTCTTGGCTCATCGTGATTTTCAATGATATTCGCCTTAAAGCCATACTTCTGTGTTTCTAATTGTGCCTGAATGATCGTAGCTCTCCATTTCGCAAATTCCAGCTTCGGAGCATCATACCATCCATGTTCACCATCACTGAGCATATGGGCGCTAAAATCAAATATTGTTGAAAAATGACCAGTTTCACCAATAAATTCCGGTAATTCATCCGGTTTCATATTAAATACTTCTCCGACTGTAAAAGCATCATACTTTTCAAAAGTTGACTTTTTCAGATCTTCCAACAGCTCCCCTACTCCTTCTACGCTTTCAACCATCTTGCAGCAGCTTACCAGACCATCTTTTCCATCCGGTGCAAAATCAGGAAAGTTCAGATCTTTCTTGATGTTTATGATTGCATCGATTCGAAATCCGGAGAGACCCTTTTCCAGCCACCAGTTGATCATATGATACAGTTCCTGGCGTAGCTTCGGATTTTCCCAATTCAGATCCGGCTGTTCCTTTGCAAACATGTGAAAATAATACTTGTCTGTTCCCGGTATTTTTTCCCAGCAGCTTCCTCCAAAATAGGAACGGTAATTGCT
>NZ_KI271083.1 GCF_000469345.1 Eubacterium ramulus ATCC 29099 | reverse complement strand
ACCGCGATAGAAGCCACCTTGTTTACCGTAACTGCTACGGAAGCTGCTTTGCCGCCGTAAGTAACCAGTACATGATCGGTGTCTGCTGCAATGGTATCCGGTGTTACTTTGTAGTCTGTGATCTCACGGACACTTCCGTCATTGTAGGAAGCTGTCACTACCATACCTGTTGCATCAAATTTCTCACCGATGCGGTAACTTGTCTTTGCAGGCGGTGTAACGACTTCGAGTTTCTCCAGAACTACGTCTTTGACATCTACGGATACATCCGCCGTCTTTGTTACGCCACCCAGTGTGTAACTGATGGTCACATTCTGTTTTCCGGATGTTGCAAATGCTTCTTTCGCAAAACTGTAATTGCTGATTTCTTTTGTAAAGTTTCCTTCGCTTCCTTTATAGGTTGCAGTTACTTTCATGCCGGAAGCATCAAATTTCTCGCCTACATAATAGGAAGTTTTCGCCGGCTGTGCCGTTACTTCGATACTCTGCAGAGTTCCTACCGGAATGGAGATATCCGGAAGCTGTCCCATGTACGCACTTGTATTCGGAGACAGATTCTCCCATGTCTTGACCATAGCTCGATGCGCACCGTAATCGCCGCCGAATCCTGCTACGTTAAAAGTTCCTTTGGAAAGTACAAAGTGTTCTGCAGAATAGTCTTCCGGAACAATCAGTGCATCTTTTACTGTTACGATCGGGTTATTGTATCCTGAAGCATCCGTGCCTTCTTCTACGAAATTCTCAACCGTCTGTTTGTAACCTGTGGAACCGAAGAAGTAATATCCATAAGATCCACGCAGGTTTCCTGCTTTCTTTCCTTCCAGACCGCTGATTTCATTGTAGATTGCTGCTGCATCTGTATTATACAGTCTCATACGTGTTACCGGATTGAACAGCGTATCAAATGTGACGGATACTTTTTCACCCGGTGCGACTACTGCCTGATCCAGATCCTGACCGTTTACTTTTACGGTTACGTGTTTTGCGGTAATCACCTGATACTCCGCTTTTCCGTCTTTTTCCAGTTTTACGATGTTACGGCCATTTGTCAGTGGAACATTGTAGCTACCGTCTTTCTCTGCTGCCAGTGCCTTGAATCCGCTGAAGCTTAATGCATCATTTCCGATGGTCGGATTTGCAACGGATACACTGACATCTTCTGTCTCCGGTGTAAAGATATAAGTACCTGTCTTGCCGGTAAAGTAGATCGGATCCAGTTCCGCATCCAGTGCATCGCCTGCCTGTTTGCTGCTCTTGCCCTGATTCAGATCTTTGTTCAGTGTCATACCTGTGGTGATTCCACTGTTTCCGGAACCTACGGAAACGACGAATACACCGGTGTTCTCCGGCCAGATTGCGCCATAGAAACCGTTCGGATCATAGTTGTCGTAGGAATATTTGACATCATCGTGATAGTTCAGTGTCATGGAGTCATAGGTAACAAGTACGATAGCGGTACCGTTTCCTACTGCTTTCACGGTTCCGTCGTCACCTACGGTAATGACATCGCTGCTTGCCTTACCATCCAAACCTACAACCTGATAATGAAAATCCGGCTCGATGAGACGGTAATCTTTTCCCAGTACCCATGTGACATTACTGCCCCACCAGTTACGTTTTGCATCTAATTTGAAGGTATTGCCTTCCTCCAGTTTCAGATACCCCTGTGCATTAACATTCAGATACAGGTCTGCCATATTCGCGCCGCCGTTGGAAGCAGTGTTGCGATCCAGCGTTGTCTTGGTATTGCCGGACGGCTTCAGCATAGCTGTGCTGACTACGATCCTGGAATCAGCTCCGTCTACCGTTGTTCCGTTATATGTGACATAAGAAGCTCCGCTGACATGGTAGTACATTTTGCTGGTCATTGCCACATGGAAAACAAAATCAACGGTTCCGTCCTCCTGTGCAGCAGTGCTGTCTGCTTTGTACGCAGCGATCTGTCCATCTGCCATCTGCTCACAGATTGCTACCTCTGCGTCTGCCGGGGCATTGATCGTCAGTGCGCCTGTCTTCAGTTCTTCTGTCAGAGACAGTATGGAAGTATCTTTTGTGACTGCTACCCCCTGTGTTCTGGATGCCATCACGTTATGCGCTTTTACATACGCATCTGACGGAATTGCAGCCAGATAATAGGAAAGGTTCTTATTTGCACTCAGCAGCGTCGGATATACGGTATATCCATCTGCATTCACATAGGAATCACCCATGGTTGCAGTACTCACATCATTTTTCAGCTGTACGGAAAAATCTGTTGCTTCTGCTTTCTGTCCGTCAAATTCATTGGTCAGGGATACTTCGGTCTGACGCAGAAATACACGAACGGTGCGTCCATCCACAGTGCTTGTCTGACTGTCCGGAAAGGTGAATGCTCCGCCGCCCAGGCTTCTGCCCTCTGCGCTGACTGCACGGTAGGAATACGTGCCCGGATACAGTGTCATGGTATAAACGTCGTATGCATTGTAAAGTTCTGTATCTGCACTGACGTCTGCGATCACATGTTCCGTATCAAAGATGTCATGTCCTGCTTTATCGAGACCTGCGGATGGAGCAAATTTCAGTCCGTTTGCTGCCAGGATTCCCTTTGGTACATAGACTTCCACATTGTATGGCTGCTCTGTGACGGTTACGTCGCAGGAAGCTTCCACACGGTTACCCAGTGCATCTGTTGCGGTGGCGGTAATAACGGCATGTCCCGGTGTCAGACCGGTGATCTTCCCATCTTCCACTCTGACAACCTCCGGTGCGGAACTGCTCCAGTTTACTGTGGTCAGAGAAGTTTCCGGTGTCACCGATGCTTCCAGTGTCCTGCTGTCGCCCTGGATCAGATTGACTTTCGTATCAGATAAGATTACTTCCTTTACCGCTTCCTTTGCACTCTGGATCACAACCGGAAATTCTGTGGATATACCATCAGATGTAATCGTCAGCGTTCCGGTTCCTGCTTTGATACCGTTGATCTTGTATTTTTTCACAATATCCTTCGGTATTCCGCTGTTATTCGTAATGATCTCAGCAGTAAATATACTCTCATCTGAGGATTTCACACTTACTTTGTATGCGCTGACCATCAGAGTAGTAGTAGGACTCTCTGCCTCAAATTCTCTGCTTTCGCCTTCCGGCACTTTTGCAACTTTCTCATTAATTTTCGAAGCATAACCGATTCCCTTGAAGTTGACTTCTGCCCTTGCGATTCGTCCGTCTCCCGCACTTGCGATAAAGGTAACCGTTGTATCACTAGTATATGCGCTAAAAGTGACCAGACCGGTACTCTCACTGATAGCACAGCCATTATATGCCTTCAGCTTCTCCGGTTTGGAATCTCCACCGGACCAGAGTACACCTCTGACTGCCGGTTCTCCGCTGGCAGACAGTTGAAGTTCTGCCGGTTCTCTGCCGAGGAATGCGGAGTTCAGACACTCTACATCTGCACTTTTTGGTGTCACATCCAGAGTTCCTTTCAGCTGATATACCATCTGCACGGTATCGCCGATCTCTGTCTCTGCCACAACCAATACTTTTCCGGTATTGCTGGACGGGCGTTTCGTTGCCTTTGCAGTCACCGTCTGCTCTGCACTATAGATTTTTGAGAAGGAATCCTCACACTCACCCAGCAGTTTGTCATCATCCTCAATTTCTCCGTCGTATACACGTAAGTTGACATCTATATGACTATTTGGCAGTTCTTTTACCAGTGTTGCGGAAAGATCCAGATACCAGTCATCTCCGGTTGACGGAAGTTCGTATCCGGTGATTTCCATGTTGCTGACCTTGTAAGGGCTCTCAAAAACGGCACGGTACATGGTATCTTTTTCCAGTGTTATCTGTGTCCTGGCATCTCCTTCCATGGCTGTCCATGTCTCGCCGCCATCCACAGACTGCTCCCAGCGTGCAAACACATATAGTAATGTCGGTTTTGCGATCAGAGTATGTGTCTCAGCTCCGGCACGCACCTGACTGATGGTTCCTCCCATGGTCTGTACCAGACTAATCTGATGCGTCATCTCCGGCAGCTTTTCGAAAACAGGTGTGACAGAGCAGAGTTTCAATGCACCATCCTTCGTGGTGGTTCCCTCATACTCTATATAATAGGAAGTCCTGTCATTATATGCATTCTGAAACAACTTCAAATTCCAGTCAGAATCTGCAACGCTGATGAAATCTTTCAAGGCATCGGTCTCATTCGGGCCTGCTTTTACAAAAGCATCCATCGAAGCGGTTCCGGCAAAGAACGTATCACCGATCTGCCAGCCACGGAAGATATAGGCATCCGTATCCCATGCAGTATCATGCAGCTGTGCGACTTTTCCCACAGATGCGCCAATATTTGTGAACTTTTTCGGCAGGCTGCCACCTGATCCGTACAGGGTTACCTTGCTTAATGCATCATCGGATACCAGAGCTCCGTCTGCCTGCCGGAGCATTGGCTGCTCAATCTCCAGACCCGGGCGTGATCCCTCCATATAAGCGATCTTTGCGATGGCAGAGGTCGTGGATGTAGGTGTCATCCCTTCTTCCAGACCTTTGTTCGTGATAACGGCTCGATAATACTTTGTCTGTCCCGGTGTCAGCGTCGGTATATAGGTGCTCATCAGAACTGCATTCATCGCACCTCCGACACCTTCGATATCCGTAAATCTAATTCCATCATCGGACACCTGCCATGCAATAGTCAGGGTATCCTTGCTGTACGCAGTTTTGTTCGTCTTGATTCGCACACGCAGCACAGCTACTTTTTCCGAATCACCGGCATAGTAAGTGGCTGACTGCGTACTCAGGTCCATTGTTTTTGACATAAAGACCGGAGCTGGTGCTGCTGTCGCTGTATCCTCCGCCTGTACTGCGACAGGACTGTTGCTGCCTGCTGCCAGTGCTGATATGGATGACATCGGTAACAGACTGAACACCATCAGCAGAGCAAGCATCAGCGACACAATTTTTTTGCTGTGTTTTTTCATTTTCTTCTCCTTTTTCCTGTAGGCTCCCCAAAACCTTCTCCCCCATTGTAGTTTTAAAGATTCCGAGAATTTGTTGTTTACTATCTATATAAACCGCTCTCCTGCGGATTGTATCCGTTTTTTGAAAAACAAACGATTTTGATTAAAAAGAGAACTTCTGATCTTACTTTCGTAAAATCAGAAGTTCCCTTTTCCTTCAGCTTACTGATTTTTCAAAAACAACCTCTGTGCTTATTTCTTATCCTTTTCTTATGCTTCTGTAATACGATCCATCAGATCTGCAACGTCCATCAGATCTACGGTTCCGTCACCATTGATGTCGCCAAGGTAAGTATCGACTTTCTCACCGGCTGTCACTTTATCCAGAAGCTGAGCTGCATCTGTCAGATCAATGACTCCGTCGCCGTTGATGTCTCCCAGTGTTCCGCGGGCTGTTCCTACAAGAACGGTGCAGCGGGTCGGTACTACGGTTGCATCTTTGTATGTATTCATACCGCTTCCACCGTATCCGGAGCAGGTATAAGTACAGGTTCCGCTTACTTCGATGGTGTATTTACCGTCTTTCGGGAAGGTTACTTTGAACTGTCCGTGCTCATCTGTCTTAGTTCCAAGTGCTTCTGCTACGTTTCCATTTTCATCATAAACAGTAACGGTTGCATTAGCCGGAGCTGCTGTAACCGGGCTGTCCGGACCGCTGTTCATAACGCTGAGACCGTTTACGGTAAAGCTGTGCTCTGCGTTGACATCGGTTTTGTATGTTGTTTCATCAAACCATGTGTACAGATCGGAATATTCCATCGTATTTGCATATACAAAGAGTCCCAGCTGATCGCCATCATTTACTACGGTCTGTGTACCGTATACCCATGCATGGTTCAGCACATAAGATACCATACCTGTGTTGACACCCCAGAAACGGGTTACCCATCCACCGTCGGTATCTGCATAGCCATCTGCACCACCGTAATAGTATTCCTCATGTAATGCGCGGAATACATCACTCATAGTGTACTGTCCATCGCCGTCTCTGTCGTATACAGTGACCGGTGCATTCCACAGTAACGTTCCTTCTGAACCGGATACAAAAATACCCTTATCACTGTAAGATACATAAGCTGTAATATGAGCTACTGTCTCCTCTTGTTTATCTTTTACGGAGATTTCCACCGTTGTTGCTGCCAGGTCTGCCACTGCATCTTTACCGGTATAGGTGATGGTAACGGCTTTATCCTCCTTGGTCAGTCTGCTCTTCGGTGCGTAACTGTACGCTGTGGTTTCTTCTGTGCTGCCATCCTGATAAGTAACAGTTACTACCATTCCGGTCGGGTTGAACAGGTCACCTTCTTCGTACTCTGTCTTGTTCGGTGCTTTTGTCACCGCGATAGAAGCCACCTTGTTTACCGTAAC
>NZ_KI271082.1 GCF_000469345.1 Eubacterium ramulus ATCC 29099 | reverse complement strand
CAATCATGAACTGTTTTTGTTCATGATATAATATAAATGAAAAGTTGGCGATGTGATATAAAACTTAAAATAATTTGTATTACAACCGCAGAAGCAATTAGATCAGGCAAAGAGGATATTAAATATGAAAAAAAAGACAGTTACGTTAAAAGATTATATTATGGCGATCAGCATATTTCTAATTGCATTAGTTGTTGGTATTTTTATTTTTTATTCCGGTGTACAGCATTCGATCGCAAAAAATTCTCAGGAGCGAATTTCTACAAATGTGTCACGCCAGAGTGAACATTTGCGGACAATATTTAATATTAATTATCAGTACCTGAATGAAATTGCATGTCAGATTGGAAAATCAGAACCATTGATTTCGCAGAATAGTATAGATCGTTTAGAAGCTATTGTAGAAAAGACGGATTTAGAACGTGTTGCATTGATTGAACCTGATGGAACCGCACACTATGATAATGGTGTAGTAAAGGATTTGGCTTACCGAAGATATTTTAAGGAAGCCATGAGTGGGAAAGAGACGTTGAGTGATCCATTGGAAAGCAGTGTGGATCAGCAGACACGTGTGGTTTTGGGAGTACCTATTTATAATTCTGATAATGAAATAATCGGAATTCTTGGTGGGTCTTGTAATGTAACATTACTAAGCCATATGCTGTTTGATGATTTGTTTTATGGAGAAGGTGATACACTTGTGGTAAAACAAGATGGTACGATTATTGCTCAGGAAGAGGGAGATTCGCAGCAGAAAAGGGAAATTTCGTATGGAGGAAATTTACTTAATTACTATGAAGAGAAAAATATAAATCAAACACAGACATTGAATATGCTGAAATCAGACTTTAAAGAGGGAAAGGAAGGATTGGTACAGCTTGGCCTGGATGATACTAGCAAATCAGATTATTATCTGGCATATACACCGCTTGGAATGAATGACTGGATGATCTGTTATATTGTACCGATGAAAGCAGCGCAGAAATCCTATTCTTTTATCAGAAAATATGAGGCGATATTTATGCTGGCATTCTGTGTTCTGGTAACAGTGCTTATAATATATATTGTCCGCAAAAATAGTGCAGACAAAGCGGAATTATTACGTTATACACAGAGAGATGCACTGACCGGATTGTATAATAAAGATACTACACAGAGGTTGATTCAAAATATTGTACAGGAAGAAGCCGGGCAGCATGCTTTTATCATTTTAGATATCGATTATTTTAAGTCTGTGAATGATAATTTTGGACATATCGTAGGAGATAAAGTACTGCAGACATTTGGCAGATTTTTACAGTCTCAATTTCGGGAGTATGATGTAGTAGGACGTATTGGTGGAGACGAGTTTGTTATTTTAATGTGCAATTTAGCGAATACAGATGTGGTTGAAATAAAGATTCAAAATCTTTTGAAACAGGTTGGCAGTATACGCGTGGAGGAGATGGGAGAGCAGAAGATGACAATCAGTGTGGGGATTGCTTTTGCACCCCAGCATGGAAGTTCTTTTATGGATCTTTATCGAAAGGCGGATCATGCATTGTATCAGACGAAACGTGCGGGTAAAAACGGATATTCCCTGTATCAATGGGAGAAAGTTTGACAGTGAGAACGTTTTACGTATTTTTTGCCGGAATAGATGAAAAGACAGGATTTGTGAAAGCAGATTTCATGTAGCTATCATATTTCTCTGTTATGTTATCAATATAGAAAAAAAGGTACACGGATATCAGCACTGGATAACATAGGAGAAATAGGATGAATGATACGTTAATACAGAGTTTTTTGTCGGTAGCAGAAGAAGGAAGTTTTTGTAAAGCGGCAGAGAAAATCTATATTTCTCAGCCTAATCTGAGCCGGAATATCGCACGCTTGGAAAAGGAACTGGATACGCAGCTTTTTGACAGAAGCGGAAAACATATTGCATTGACGGAAGCTGGCCAGATTTATGAAAAAGCATTTCAGAAGATGAAACAGTGTTTTGCAGAAGCGAAAGAGCAGGTACAGCAGCTGAATGATATGGATAGGGGAATGATCCGTATCGGATATGTGAATGGATGGAATATCGGTACTTATATGCAGCCAGTGCTGAGAGAAATGCGTCTGGAATACCCGGGTATTAGGATTTCTCTGGAAGCATATACGCTGCAGGAGCTGTCTGCACGTTTTCAGATGGGGCAGATGGATTTGATCATTACACTGCAGGATCGTATTGCAAAAATGTATGATGCGGAGTCGATGCTCATCGACACAGCGCAGGAAATGATTCTTTTTTCCAATACTTTATTTCGGACAAGAAAGAAAAACTGGAAACCAGAGGAATTTCGTCAGGAAACGTTTTTCGTTCTGGCAGATGACAGAGAAGAAATGCAGTTGGATTGTGTGCGTGCCATCGGCAGCAAGTATGGATTTGTGCCGAATATGTGCAGTGTGAACAGTATGGAATCCATTTTGATGAATGTGGAAAATGGACTGGGTGTAACTGTGTGCAATTCATGGGTACGAAACGTGTATGCACCTGGATTTCAGTGCTGTCCGTTAGAACATTCCACAGAAATTGCAGCGGCATGGAAGCAGGGACAGGAGAATTCTGCGCTTCAGATTTTACTCGGATATATGACAGAAAAGAACTTGAACAGTTGCAAAATCAGCGCATAAACGATATAGTACAGATAGCAGATATGGCAGTGAACAAGCCGTGTGCTACTGTGAAAATCAGAGGCAGTTGGCTGGAAAACAGTCGACTGCTTTTATTTAGGTGGATAGGAGATATGAAAAAGAGAATACTGGTTGTGGATGATGAAATATCAATCCGGATGGGGATCCGGGAATTTGCGGAATATCAGGGGTATGATGTGACAGGTGCAGCTAATGGGCGGGAGGCACTGGAATTGTGCCGGCAGCAGGATTTTGACCTGATTATTATGGACATTATGATGCCGGAGATGGATGGTTATGAAGCATATCGGAGAATACGGGAGATAAAGGATATTCCGGCGCTGATGCTGTCTGCAAAAGGAGAAGAATATGACAAACTCCAGGGATTTGAAGCTGGCATTGATGATTATGTGGTAAAACCTTTTTCTATTAAGGAACTGATGGCCCGGGTAAATGTAATCCTGATGAGACATGAACCAAGGGAAGAGAAAACACAGGGTGAAATTTATGAATTTCAGGGACTGACGGTAAATATTTCCGCCAGGGAAGTTTTTGTAGACGGAGTGCATGTGGAATTGCGCCCTAAGGAGTATGATCTGCTGTTTTTTCTGGTGCGGAATAGAGGCATTGTGTTTTCAAGGGATGCCCTGCTGGAAAAAGTATGGGGCTTTGATTTTATGGGAGATGACCGCACGGTGGATGCACAGATTAAGATGCTGCGGCATGTGCTGGGAGATTATCGGACATATATTGTGACATACAGAGGAGCGGGGTACAAATTTGAAGCAGAAGAAAAGGCATAAAATGATGTTTGGCCTCTGGCTTGGATTTATGGGACTTGCAGGGGCGATGGCGCTGTTGTTTTGGATGGTGCTTCATTTTTCTGTAAAAAATAAATATCAGGAACAGACGGAAAATGATCTGAAAATGGCAGCACAGTCTATCTGGGATATGTATGGAGATGCGGATTTTGAGGCGAATATCGCACTTTTGGCAAAGTCGAATGATTATTTTGTGCAGATCGTGTCGGAAAATTCGATGCAGGTGGTCTTTTCTGTTAATAATCAGGGAGAGAGGACAGCACCGCAACAGGCGGATATTGCAGATGAAACGATGTTTGAACGGTTAAACGATTCCGATGGTATTTGTCAGTATTATGTGGAGGATCAGGTGCATGCGTCCCGCTGGGCGGTGCAGGCGGTGGTACTGGCAAATCTCAACGGTTCCCGGCAGGTACTGGTGGTAAGCAGATCCCAGGCAAACATGGATGCATTGATGAAGCTGCTCACCAGCCGTTATCTGCTGGTAACGGTGACTGTGCTGATCCTGGCATTGATTCTATCGGTTTGCCTGGCAGAATATTTTGCACGGCCATTTCGTCATCTGAATAAAAGCGCATTACAGATGGCAGCAGGAGATTATGAGACAGAGTTCATGCGAGAAGGCCCGCTGGAAGCCCGACAGCTGGCAGATACGTTAGAGCTGGCGGAACAGGAGTTTAACAAGACAGAGGCTTTGCGCCGGGATTTTGTAGCAAATGTAAGTCACGATATGAAGACTCCGTTGACCGTAATCCGAATGTATGCGGAGATGCTGGAGGCATTTTCCGGGGAAATTCCGGAAAAGCGGGAAGAACACGTACGGATGATCCTGGATGAGACAGACCGGCTGACGAATTTTATCAGTGACACACTGGATCTGGCAAAACTGCAGTCGGGAACTATGGAAATGCATCCATCTGTATTTGCGATTCAAGATGTGGCAGAGGAAGTATTGTCCAGTGTGTGTGCAAACAAGCCGGAGTTTCAATTTAAGATGGATTGTCCTGAGTCTATGTTGGTATATGCGGACCGCAAACTGATTTATCGGGTCATTTATAATTTTGCATCCAATGCGGTAAAATTTTCCGGGGAAAGACAGGAGGCACGTATTCTGGTACGGCGGTATCAGGGCAGTGTCCGTGTGGAAGTCATTGATTATGGCATCGGAATTGAAAAGGATAAGCTGCCGTATATATGGAACCGGTTTTATCAGGCAAAACCGAATGACCGGCAGAAATCAGGCATGGGTGTGGGACTGAATATCGCAAGTGAGATCCTGCGGCTGCATCATGCACCGTTTGGGGCAGAAAGTACACCAAATGAAGGAACCTGTTTCTGGTTCATGTTGGAGGCTTGTGAAGATGAAACGTAAAATATGGCAGGCATTTGTTGTGGCGGGGCTGCTGCTGTTTCTTTCGAGGACTGCAGTGCAGCGGGATCTGCAGGCGAGTGCATTTCAGGAAAAAATTGAGCAGTGTCTGAAAGCAGGAGAACTTCCGATCGTGGTGCTTTCACAGGAGAGTGGCGAGTATGAATCTATTGGAAAATCAGCACTTTGGGCGGCAGAATATGCTGCAGCTCAGGTTAATAAAAATGGTGGGGTAAACGGCTGTAATGTGCGGATCGTGTCAGAAAATACCGGTTCGGACAACAGCAAAGCATTGAGTCTGTACCAGGGTGCCAGCAGGACTGCTTTTGCAGTGCTTGGCCCGGTGGATGCACCGGAGACAGTGTATATTGCACAAAATGCAGAAAAAAATGGGACGGTCCATCTGGCCGCTTATTCATATGAGGAATCCCGACAACTTATGGCACCGTATGGAATTTCTTATATGAGTGATTCAGAGGATGGTGAGCTGGAGGAAGTGCGGATGTGGGGACAGCAGAACCCTGATATCAAAAATATTGTACTGTATACCATGTCACAGGATGAATCCAAGAAAAATACCACAAAGATGTTTGAGGATACGCTGTCGGATCTTGGTCTGAATATTTTGAAAATCGTGGATGTGAAGCCCGGAGCGGATGAAATGGATGATTCCTATTATGCAATCCAGGGGCTGAATGAGAATGCAGACGGCTATGTATTTCTGATCCGTGGCCGGGAGTGTGCCAATATTCTGGTAAAGCTGCGACAGCATGGCATAGAGGAAGGCCGAAGAATATCTGTTTCTTTTTCTGCTTATGGAAGTGAATTTTTTGAAATTGCAGGGAATATGCTGGATGGAGTGTCTATCTGGAATAAATTTGATCCCTTTTATTCAGGAACAGAGTGGCAGCAGCTGTTGAAAGATTATGAAACAGACACATTAAATGCCGGAAGTGCGGAACAGATGCCAAGTCCGGTGGCGGATTATTATGATGCGGTCCAGGCAATCTGCAAGTGTTATGAGGAGTTTGGGATTACAAGCGAAAACTATGAAGAATTTATCGGAAATGCGGATGTGGTGCAGTGGTTTTATAACTCTGAATTTCTGGAAGGTATCCAGAGTGATTTTCGATGGCAGAAAGGTCAGAAAATCACGGATTATCAATTTTTTGTATTTGAAGGTGAGACGCCGGTGAACCGGAAGGTCAGACCGTAAAGTGAATTTTTATTTTGGAAGTCATATATCAGTTTTGATATGATTTTATAAAAAATTAAGTATTGGATTATAAAAAGTTTATAAAATATAATATAAGCAGTCATAAAGAGAATTTCAAATATTGAAGGAGGAGAAAGAAAAATGGCTGCATTAGGTATTATAGGCATTATCGTTGGTGTCGCTGTACTGATCTACGGCGCATACAAAGGAATCAGCACAATTATTCTTGCACCGTTGTGTGCATTGCTGATCGCGTTGTTCAACGGAATGAATCTGCTGACAACATTTACAGACACAATGTTACCAAGCGTATGCAATTATGTAACTGCAATGCTTGGACCAGTATTGATGGGATGTGTCATCGCTGCATTGTACAATGCAAGTGGTGCGGCATTATCCATCGCAAACGCATTATATGATTTATTCACAATCAAAGCAAGAAAACAGGCTGCCGCAGGTCAGCAAGTTGTTATGAAACCGGTTCTTGCAATTCTTACAATTTATGTAATTGGTACTGTACTTGCTTACAGTGGAATGAACCCGGTTGTACTTATGTTTATTTTATTCCCGATTGCTATGGACTTATTTGAAAAAGCAAAAATGCCAAGAGCAATGGGACCGGGTGTTGTATTAGGAGCACTTGCAACCGCTGCATGTTCCATGCCGGGTACAACTTCCGATCAGAACGTTATCGCTGTTCAGATGCTTGGTACATCTCCGATGGCAGCAGCTGTTCCTGGATTTATCGGCGGTGCCGTTGTTCTGATCATGAACATCGTGATGATGAATGTTATCTCTAAAAAAGAGATTGCAAAAGGACATGTATATGACGCTGCACCAAACGCACCAAAACGCCCGGAAGGACAGAAGACACCACATTGGGTAATGTCTATTATCCCAATCGCTGTTACACTGATCTGCTTCAATGGTCTTGGATGGAACATTTTGGTAAGTATGATGCTCAATATCATCCTTTCCCTGATTTTCTTCTTCCCATATTATGGAAAATTCTCAGGTCTGAAAGAACTGATCAAACCGGTTGGAGAGCAGGCAACTATGCTGGTTCTTCAGGTTGGTTTGCTTGGAGCTATCGGTGGTGTCGTAGCAGCATCTCCGGCTTTCCCGGTACTGACAAACGGATTGTTACATATGGGCGGTCCTGCATTATTCAAGGTAGTACTTGCAATCGCATTACTGACAGGTGCTTCCGGATCTGGTCCTGCCGGTCTGTCCGCAACCTTACCGTACATGTCTGAGACATTTGCAAGCATGGGTATTAATATGAGTGCTTTGCACCGTGTATCTGTATTTGCTTCCCAGACACTGGATACATTACCGACAAACCCTGGATTTATCATTGCAACAGGTATTGCAGAAGTTGAGATCAAAGATTCTTACAAATATGTATTTATTACAACCGTATTAAATACAACCATTACAGCTTTGATCGTTGCTTTGATCCTGACAATTTTCCCAGGTCTTGCATAAAGAGAACAAAGGCAAAAGATTATGTGATAACATATTTTCTTATACAAATAAATCTGCCGCATGGAATTCATATATTTGAATCCATGCGGCAGATTTAGGTTTTATGGTCAATAGGTAGAAAATTATAATAAAATGTAAATATATCAGATGTGAAATGATTGAGAGTTTTCTGGCAGTGGCGGAAACAGGAAATTTTACAAAAGCGGCGGAATCGGGAAAGTTAGATCTGATTTTTACAATCAGAGATTCTGTAAAAAATGTAAAGTTTGAACGCAAGTCGCAAAGCGACTGCGTTCATGAGCAAGTAGCGAAAGCGGATTGCGAATGTCCGTTTTACTGGGTAAAACTGGCAGAAATGAAAAATACTTCGCTACAACATATTGTGTTGGATTCCTGTAATGAGGCGGTTCTGGCATGGCGGAACGAGAATAAAAATCCGGCATTTTCATGTTTTTTGCAGGAAATTCAGAAGTTGCTGTAACGAAAGTGGAAAAATGGCTATTAATAGATAGAACAACAAAAATACAGATTGTTTGAGTGAGCTTTTTAACAAATAAAATAACTTTGAACGGAAAGGAGGGAAAAACGCAGGTGCAGGATATGGATGCTGTATACCGCCAGCATGCGCAGACGGTGTTTAAATATCTGATGTTGTTGACACATGATGCGGATCTGGCGGAAGAACTGACGCAGGAGACGTTTTATCAGGCGGTACGAAGCATTGACCGGTTTGATGAAAGCTGCAAGATCACGACGTGGCTGTGTGCCATTGCAAAAAATCAGTATTTTTCCTATATGAAAAAACATGTGCGGATGCAAGCTGGTTCAGACGTGGACCGAATGGTTGCCGATGCAGGAATAACAGAAGCCGCGATGTCGGCAGAGCAGGAAGTGATGCAGCAGGTCGGGCAGATGGAACTGTTGAAGAAACTGCATGTGTTTCCCGAACCGGGCAGAGAAGTGCTTTATTTGAGAATGTTTGGAAATCTGTCTTTCCGGGAAATCGGTGAGGTTATGGGAAAGACCGAGAACTGGGCGCGGGTGACTTTTTTCCGGGCGCGCACGAATCTTAGGAAGGAGTTGGAAAAGGATGAAAAATGATCTGACGTGTGAAGTTGTGCGAGATCTGCTTCCATCTTATGTGGATGGACTGACAAATGATGTGAGCAATCAGGCGGTGGAACAGCATATGAAGACTTGCGAGAATTGTCGAAAATTATATCGTGAGATGAGAGAACCGATGAATGGGGATGAGGTGTCTGAGATAAATAATGAACAAAAGGCCAATTTCAAAGTGCCATCTGAAATAGATTATCTGAAAAAGATTCGAAAGAAAAACAGGATGCGGATTCTGGCAGCGGTACTGACCGTTGTGATTGCAGCCGGCGTAGGAATCTGGTGCAAGGCATATCTCATTGGGCAGAAGGTGGAGCAGGCAGAGTTTGTGCAGGCAGATGTGGTAATGAAAGATCATAAAGTGTCGGTGCAGGGGGTGTTGCTGGATCAGACAAAAGGTGTGGCAGATGTGGCGTTTCAGGAGCAGGATGGAATTGTGACGGTATCTCTGCGGGAAACGCGAAAGTCATCGTTTCACACAAATGAGTTTCAGGCGGAGTATGAAAGTTCCGGAGAGGTAAAGAGGGTTGTTCTGGAAAATCGGATTTTGTGGGATGATGGGATTTTGATTGATGGAACGGTTTCGGATCTGTATCAGAGCAGAAATCCATATGTGGGGGATATTTCTGCGGATGGGCGGTCTGTGCAGGCTGCCCGGGCGGTACTTGGAATCAACGACGAGGCGCTACTTTGTTATGGTACACAGCTGCAGACGTCAGAGGAACCTTACGGATGGACATTTTTGAATGTACAAATTTCTTCGTCTGATAATGTGGAACGGTTGCAGCAGGAGATGAAACAGCTTGGGTGTCTGCTCATCGCAGTAACGGACAATCTGGGCTATGTCAGCTTTGAGTATTGTGTGGATGGAACAGAAAATTCGGATGGAAGTACAACATTGACGGTAACGGAAGCAGATGCGGATGCGCTGGCAGGACAGTCGGTGAAGGCAATGTCACAAACACCGGCAGGATTGCAGAAATTAGTGGAATTGATAAAGTAACTTAATAAAAGAAAAGTACACGTGAATTGATTAATTACAATCAGTCCACGTGTATTTTTATATTAGTCTGAAGTTGAAAGTATTTATACTATATGTATTTAGAAAGTATCTTTCTCTTCTGCATATAAGGTTGGCAGAATTGCTGCCAGGTTTGTAAACTCTTTGATGTTGTGTGCGAATAATCCCTGTGGTACGAATGGTGGGATAGATACGCCTTCCGGAATTGCTTTTACGATGTTTCCTTCTTCATCGATGCGGTATCCAATCCAGAAACGGGACTCAAACAATACGCCGTCTTTGTATGGATGCCATTTGTGAGTCATTGCTGCCGCACAGCTGCTTTCGCCGATTGCACATACGAGAGATTCACATTTTTCAGTACCGATAATGCTTTCATCATAACCAAAATCGGCTGGTCTCTTGAAGCAGAGTTTTAAGAATTCCGGTCCCGGTCCGACGTCTTCCATGATGTAGTGATCAACGCCCCATGTTTTCTGGTTCATTGGTACGTTCGGGTCTACGACATAAGATGCCGGATATGCTCTTGCAAAATAGTGATCTTCCGGGTCCCAGATTTTGTAACGCAGATCAGATCCTACAGAATGCCATGGGAACCACCAGTCAAGCATTTCGCCTGTAACACCCGGCATGTAAGTTGTATTACATACAAGCGCAGTTCCGTCTGCAGCTACGCCGAAACCGATATTTGCATATTCATCATCTTCACCTTTCAGGAATTTATTTCTTTCATCAAACGGGATACATTTTTCTGGAGCGATCGGTCCGCCCTGTAAAACAGCGATTTTTTCAGCCGGTACCGGAGCTAAATCCTGCTCATAATATTTGTAGTAAGAAAGTTTTTTCTCTTCTTCGGAAACTCCGACTTTAACACCTGGTGTGCTCATATTAAAATCCTCCTCCATAATAGGTAAGGTTCGACCTGAATGGGAACCTTCGTGTATTTGATGATTTTATTTTAACCGATAGGAAAAAGAAAAGACACTATTTTATTGGATATAAGTATAACTTTTATGTTATGCAAAAGTGTGCTATAGTTTAGTGTAATCTTAAAGAAGATAGAGTGATAATTAATATTTCATGTTACAATGACAACATTTGTTAAAAAGTAATGGCTGATAATAATTGCGTTGTCCGCAGTTACGACAGGTACTGTTTTGTGAAAAAAAGGGCATTATAATCAAACAATGTATAAGTGACAATAGAAGAAACAATTTATTTGCAATATTTTCTGAGTAGAAAAAGGATGCTAAGGTATCAAAAATGATATAGAAAATCCCTATTCGCCATGCCCAAAGCCCTATTTTTAATTTCGTTTTAAAACCATTTGTACAAAATAACAGAATATAGTAAATACATAGCCTAATGTAAAAAGATTGTTCTAACATACTCAAAATAAAATATTTGTCTCAAAAGGAACAATTATATTGTTATATGATTGTTCCTTTTGAAATCTATGCTATCGAAATTAAGGTGCTTACGAACTATCTCATTTACAGTATCATCGTATTCGTAAGATGAGAGTAATTGGTTAGGAATTTCTGAAGCTTGTGCGAAAGATGGAAATAGTATTGTTAAACTTAATGCTAAACCTAAAATCATTGATAGAAAATGTTTCTTTTTTTCATTAAAATATATCTCCTTGTATAGTTTTCAAGATCTTGTGCTGAAAATATAACATATATTATAATTTATAAACACCACTTTTAGGTAAAATTAATGTAAAAAGCTTGTTTGGGTTATTGCTTTATACAATTTTACAGAGACTTCCTAAATGTTCCCCAAGTATGGTATATATAGTATGTGACAGGGAACAAAAGGAGAAGAATATGACCACAAAATCATTAGAATACTTTCTGGTAGTTGTAAAACATTTAAATATTTCAAAGGCAGCAAAGGAGCTTTTTATCAGTCAGCCGGCCTTGAGTAAACAGATCAGTCAGCTGGAAGCAGAACTTGGAGTCAGCCTGTTTGATCGTACAAAACATTCTTTGAAATTGACACATGCGGGGGAAGTGCTGTTGTCCGAGACAAATGAATTGTTTAAAAAGCAGGATGAACTGCGGCAGCGGGTGCGGGCAGCAGGTAACGTATCGGAAGATGCGCTGCGCTTGTGTCATATGCCGGGAGCGTTGAATTATCATGTGGCTGATATCTTGGCACAGTTTCAGGAGAAGTATCCGGAAATCAGGCTAAATCTGATCGGAAGCCTTCCAAGTCAGATTTTTTCAAATTTACTGAATGGAAAAATCGATGCAGGATTTATTCTGGCAACGACGACTACATGTCCGGAGCCTTTGAAAATGCAGACATTACATGAAGCTCAGCTGTCCTTGGCAGTTCCAAAGGGCCATAAATATGAGGATTACCGTGAGATTTCATTCCATGATATATCGGATGAGACACTTTTGTATCTCAGTGAGCAGGAAGCACCGGTGCAGCATGCCTTACTACCGTTTTTCCTGCATGGAAATCACAGGGATTATAATAACAGGATTGAGTATCTGCCAAATATGGAGACGGTAGTTTCTCTGGTGCGGGCGAACCGGGGAGTGGCTTTTATCGCGCGGGATTATTGTGCAGCATCGCTGGAAAATATCACACTGATTCCAATCACGGATGCAATGCCGATTTCGTTAAATCTGGTATATAACCCAAAACATATATCTGAGCAGTTGAAAAAATTGCAGAAAATGATGGGGGAATTGTCATGACGATTACAAAAGATCTTTTATTATATTTTATCAGAGACAGGAAATTGGATGAGCAGTCGGAAATCACGCAGAAACAGGAGTTTTCCGGAATTCAGCACTGGATAGCAGATGTCCGGAAATTAAAAAGAGAGTATCTGTATCTCTGTGATGGCAACCGTGTGCCGGATATAGAAGAAAAATTAGATAAAGATATCTGTCTGCTTGTTATTTTTCCAAATGATCAGGATACGGAAATCCGTCAGAACATGATTCGGAAATGGAAAGCTTTTCACGAAAATCTGATTTTTATGCAGACAGAAAAAACGGTACCGGAAGTGATGAATGACCTGGTGGAAATTTTTTGTCGTCTGGTGGAATGGGATAAAAACATGCATATCGCGGCATTGGAGGGAAAAGATGTGCAGGATCTGATCGATATCAGCGAAGAAATTCTGGAACATCCAATGATTGCCTTTGATGCAAGTTTTGATGTGTTGGCTTACACAAGGCACAGTTCTTCTCATTACAAGATTTTTCAGGAAACAGTGGCGCAGGGATATACGGATGCGCATACCATGGAACAACTGAAAAAGAAGCAGATTTTTTCCCAGATCAAAGAAGGAGAACTTCTGATTGCACCGGCAGCAGATGAAAAATCCGGAACAAATATTTACCTGCAGTTTTTCAGTGGACAGACGTTACTTGGATATACGTCCATTTTCTGTGGAGAAGAAACACCGGAAAGCGGATATTTGGATCTGATTCATATGTTTATGAAAAATATGTCTTTCTGTCTGCAGCGCAATTATGAAAATCGAAGGCACGGGCGTATGATGTATGAAACATTTCTGGCAAACCTGCTTGGAAGCGCTGAAATTCCGGAAGACCGGATTACGGAGCAGGTAAATATGATTGACGGACTGGAAAAGACGGGATATCTGGTACTGGGAATTCTTGATTTTGCCAATCAGGAGCATGTGCCGCTGAAATTTCTGGCGCGTCTGTTGGAGCGGCAGTCATGGAAAATGAAACCGTTTTTATATGAAAATCATATCTGCCTGTTGAAGTATAGTAAAACAGCGATACATCAGAATTTGTCATTTGATGAAAAGGAACTGCATATTTTAGAGCAGTTGTTAGAACAATATGAGTATCGGATTGGAGTCAGCAATATTTTTACGGAGCTGAAACGAATGAAAGATGCTTATGCACAGGCAGTGTTTACGTTACAGTGGAATCAGAAAACGGAGCAGAATACAGAGGTATTGTGTCAGTACAAAGATGTGGTGATGTATCATTTGTTTTCCAGAATGGAGTCAGAGATGGAACCGGTTTCGATGCAGTCGGAATTTTACAGGGAACTGGCCGTATATGACAGAGAGCATCACACTTCGTATGGCAGGACAGTACTTTGTTACCTGAAAAATGACTGCAGTGCAACGCGCACAGCAGCAGAGCTTGGAATTCATCGAAATACCGTGCGAAATATAATTTCGATGGTGGAAGAACGGTATGCGGTTTCGCTGGATGATTCCGAAGAAAAAATGCGTTATATTTTATCGGAACAGATTCAGGAGTATATAAGGTGTATAGAATAATGTTGATTCCAAAGTTAATGTAGAAAAACGAATCAGAGAAGTCTGCGGTGTTTTGAAATTTTGATAAATACAATCGTAAGTCAAAGTGCATTCTGCACAATTATATGCAGTAAAATACATGCGATTTAGGCCAGATGAAAGGTTAAAGTACATAGAAATATTGATAAAATCTCCTCAACAGGTGTTTGAAAAAGAGCAACAGGTGAAGGAGGTTTTATTTTTTATGAAGTTAAAAACAGATCTGGTAATTATGGGAAGTGGCATGGCAGGTATTTCGGCGGCAGATGCAGCACTTGCCCGTGGAAAGAAAGTCATCGTATTTGAAAAGAAACCATATCAGGGTGGAGCAGTTTCCAACTGCCCGATCGCATATGTCAGCATTCGAAAAGACAGGGCATTTCAGAACGCAGCATTTCATTTGTTATATGAGTATTCGAATTACAATGCAAATCCGTCTGTAATTCGTCAGTATGTAAACAATTCCTGGAGAACAAAAGAATATATTGAGCGTCTTGGCATTAAAATGATTCCGACACAGCAGTTGGAGCTGGAGGATATCGGAGATCCGAAATATGCGGATGGATTTCCCCCTGCAGTAATGGCACATGGAGATTTTTATCTGGTTCCGGGACGAGGCAAAGGCCATGGCGGTGCACTGATCTGTCTGAATGCCATGAAGGATATTATCAAACGTGGTGGACAGTATATGCTGAATACACCGATCACAGATATTCTGGTGGACGAAAATGGAAAAGTAACTGGTGTAAAAGCTGTCAACAATGAAACAAAAGAAGAAATCGAAGTGGAATGTGAAGCAGTGATCATTGCCAGCGGCGGTATTATGGAAGATCGTGAAATGATGAAAAAATATACCGGCTTTACTTTTACGGATTATAATTGTTCCGGAGACGGAAACGTACTGTTTAACTGTTATCCGAATTCCGATCAGACCGGAGATGGACAGAAACTGGCATGGAAGCTTGGCGGTGCCCAGAGTGCCATCGCAGTATCTGGTCACAATCTGGTTCCGGGACCGGGAATCGTGGCAAGTTCTCCGTGGATTGTATACAACGAGACACGTACCATTCAGGAGCAGCCATATCTGTGGGTAAACAAAAATGGTGAGCGTTTTATTGACGAGAGCATTTCCAATAACCATATGGCAATCAGCACAGGTATCGCAAATCAGCCAAATGGGGAAAGTTATATCGTATTCGATGAAGATACTAGACGCCATTTGGAAGAAGAGGGTGTGGATTACATGTACTTTATCTTCCCGGTGGAGAAACTGACAGATATTCCGGGACAGTTCAGGACACTGATTGAGGAAAAAGGAAACAAACATGTATTTATGAAAGATACCATTGAAGAGCTGTGCGCACAGTCCGGAATTGATCAGGCAGGTTTGGAGGAAACACTGGATCGTTACAATGGATATTGCGATAATGGTGAGGACGAAGAGTTTGGAAAAAATGCAAAATATCTCCGTCCTGTGCGAAAAGGACCATTTTATGCAATGCGTGTATTCTGTGCCGGTTATGATACTATCGGTGGTATCAAAGTTAATGGAAAAATGCAGGTCGTGAAAGAAGATGGAAAAGCAATTCCGGGACTTTATGCAGCCGGGGATAATATGATGAGCGAGTTTTATGGAAATCCTCCGACAGGCGGCAGCGCCGGTGCTTATTTTGCGATGCCGTTTGGGTTTGCAGCAGGAGACAGTGCGTGTGATTATATGGAGAAACATGCATAACTGATGTTTGCGAAATAAAAATGAAGGTAAGATATACCCATATACCGTAAATCTGGTTTACAGATGGTGAAATTGTTAAAAAACACACATCTGATTTGGATGAGGTTTATTCGAAAACAGGAGGAAAAGTAAAATGAAAGCAGAAATCAAAGAGTATTGTATTCGTTGTGGCATTTGTGTGGGATTATATCCGCAGTTATTTGCCCACAATTTTGAAAAAGACTGTATTGATGTCAAATATGATGAGATTCCGGCGGAACTGGAAGAGACTGCAAAAAATGCAGCCCGAGACTGTGCGGTGACGGCGATTTATTTGAAGAAATAGGGTAGAATTGATATATGGCAAAATAAACAAAAATGATATTATTTCAGGAGTTGAAAAATGAGTTTTTCAACTCTTGATTTTTTGTATGATCAGAAAATACGGGATCGACAGAGAACTTGACTGGTATTGTGCAATTTGCTTAGGTAAAATTTGGAGATAAAAAAGGGCATTGACGAGTGGAAAAGGGCGTTATATACTGGCTGCACTTTATAAATATTATGACGAATGCATTCTCAAAAATGAACGGAAAGAAAATAACAAAATTGATAATATGGTATATATACCATATAATAAGGGAGAATACATATGACAAAATTTGAAGTCATTGCATATGAAACAGAAAATGGCGATAATCCTGTAGAAAAATTTTTAGATAAACTTAATCCTAAAATGAGAGCCAAGATATTTGGAACGTTGGTCATTTTACAGGAAAAACAATTAGCAAAAGCACGACGAGCTGACTATATGGAAAGGATGAAGAAGCTATGAAGACATTAAATGAAATGTTAGAAAATCAGATGCAGGATGAAAAGTTCCGCAAAGAATATGAAGAAATGCAACCAGAGTTTGATGTGATTAGAGCAATTGTAGATGCGCGTACTTCTCAGAATTTGACTCAGAAGGAATTGTCAGAACGTACAGGAATTAATCAGGCAGATATCAGCAAACTGGAAAATGGAACAAGGAATCCATCTGTTAGCTTACTAAAAAGATTAGCAGAAGGAATGGGGATGGTGTTAAAGATTGAATTTATACCAAAACAGAAAGTTTGATGGTTTTGGACAAAGAAAATTACCAAATAAAAACGCCTCTCCCGAAAGAATGAGAAAAGTCGGGAGAGGCAGCAGGAGTAAAAGATGCCTTTTGTATAAGGGATGGGATTGTCCTATTTGATTGTGCAAAAGGCATCTTTTTTATTTTAGCAGAAATCCAGATAAGTATATGTCTGCAATGCAGACCCGGATTTCGCATCAGAAATCAATTCTGAGTTCTGAATTATATATATCTGAAAATGATATATAGCATTGATACTGCAATTACGATCAGTGTTGCCGGAATCGCGTAGGTACAATACTGTTTCCAGGAAATATGATGACCGTTTTTTGATGCAACGGCGATACCAACTACGTTGGCAGATGCACCGATCGGGGTAGCACTTCCACCGATATCGGTGCCCAGTGCCAGTGTCCATGCCAGAACGGATAAATCTGCTCCGGATGCCGTTGCAAGGCTTTTGATGATCGGAATCATCGTAGCGGAAAATGGGATATTGTCTATAATGGCGCTGGCCACTGCAGATACCCATATAATAATGATTATAATAAAGGTTACATTTCCTCCGCTGATCCTGTGGATAAAGTTCGCAATCAGTTCCAAAATTCCTGTCTCTTCCAGACCGCCGACTACGACGAATAATCCGATGAAGAAAATAAGGGTCGGATAATCAATACGACGTAAAATGTGTTTTGCCTTTTTCCCTGCGGTTGCGCAGGTTGCGATAGCGGCAATTATGCCAATGGTGGAAACTGTCAATTCAGTCTGTCCATGTGTCACCAGCAGTACAACTGCACAGAGAAAAATAATGCAGCTGATGATAAAAGAACGTTTGCTGGTAATCGCACTGCCCGGTGATGGCATTTTTGCAATATCTTCTTTTGAAAGATTATTTGTGTTCAGTTTTTTGCGGAAACATAGATAGAAGAAAAAGATCATCAGCAGCAGACTCAGGATGGCGATCACGCCGGTATTGAACAGAAAATCGGTAAATGTGTAGTGCAATGCGGTTCCGATAATGATATTTGGCGGATCACCACACATTGTGGAAGAACCTCCAAGGTTCGAACAGAATATTTCTGCAATGATTACCGGAATCGGATCAAATTTCAACAGTTTGCCTTGTGTGATGGTGATTGCGGCCAGAAACAGAATAACGGTGATACTGTCGATAAACATAGACAGTACGAATGCCAGAACCATAAACATCACAAAAATTTTTGTGGTATTATATCTGACTGCTTTTGCAATGGTCAGGCAAAGCCAGGAGAAAAATCCGGAAATTGCCATTCCTTCGACCATGATCATCATGCCAAAGATGAAAATAATTGTCTGCCAGTTGATTCCTTTTGTACTTTCTGTGGCTTCGGCGCCTGCACGCCAGAAATCAACAGATGTAAAAGACTGAAAGTTCAGTGTCTCGAATAACGCAGTGGAACTGTGCATACAGACACCAAACACGAGAATGAGCGTTGCAACACTGCAGAGTGTTGTCGCAATGTGCCGTGGAATTTTTTCCGTGATAATGAATGCAAACATAACCAGGAAAATAATGACGGCCGTGATTTGTGCTGCCATAAAAAAACCTCCTCCAATATAAAAAGCCCCTGCATTTATTATGTGGTAAAAAGACTGACAAGTCAAATAGAAGTCAGACATATTTCTGATTTTTCCGGTTACAGACATCAAGGGGAAAAATCCAGATGGCACTGTTCTTATAAATGTTCCAGACCAGCTCATTTGCAAGATTCGTTTTTCGTAAAGCAGGCAAAATTGCCGAAAAAAGAAGTCATAAAGTACATAATCAGGAAATAATCTGTTAAATGGAAAATTGTCAATCGTGATTTTGCTGAAAAAATATTTTTATAAAAAAACAATTTAGGAAAATTTGCCGATTGCAAAATTTGGAAATTGTATTAATATGAATACACGAAAAGACCAACGGGGGTAAGGAGTTTTGGGACAACCACCGGTCTTTTATTTTTCCTTGGTAATGGTAGTACCAATTATGAGAAAACAGTATCAATTACGAGATGCAACAACGATGCTGAAACTGTGATGATTGGGAAACATGTTTCAGGAGAAATAAAGCGGACATTCGCAATCCGCTTCGCTCCTTGCTCATGAACGCAGTCGCTTCGTGATCTGCGTTCAAAAAACAGAAGAAAGAGAAAAGAAGGAGGTGACCGCTACGAACGGACTGGTAGATGAGTTGATCGACCAATTGAGTGTCAAGACGGTGTTCACGATACCCATTTTTGGTGGAATCAAAATCGCGGAATCAGTTGTCGTTATGTGGATCATTATGGCAATTGTCATAGTGGCATCGATTTTCCTGACGCGGAAATTGAGCGTGGAGAATCCGGGAAAGAGGCAGTTGTTTTTGGAAGTATGTGTCGGAAAATTTTATGGATTTTTCGAAGGGCTGCTCGGAGAGGAAGGAAAATGTTATATCCCTTATCTGATGAGCGTCGGTCTGTTTATCGGTATTGCAAATGTAATTGGCTTATTTGGATTTAAGCCTCCGACAAAGGACCTGAATTGTACGATCGCTCTTGCGTTGATGAGTATCATACTGGTGGAAGCCGCCGGTATCCGTGCAAAAGGTGTAAAGAAGTGGGCGAAAGGATTTACACAGCCTGTCGCGATCATTACACCGATCAACATTCTGGAGATTTTTATCCGACCGTTTTCGTTATGTTTACGACTGTTCGGAAATGTACTCGGAGCGTTCGTTATCATGGAGCTGATCAAGGCGGTTGTGCCGATGGTTGTACCGCTGGTATTTAGTTTCTATTTTGATATTTTTGATGGATTGATCCAGGCATATGTATTTGTGTTCCTGACATCGTTATACATCAAGGAAGCTATTGAATTACAGGCAGAATAAAAAATTTGAAGTGAGAAAAGGAGATAATTATTATGATGATCGCACTCGGAGCTGGTATCGCAGCATTAGCAGGAATTGGAGCAGGTGTAGGTATTGGTATCGCAACAGGTAAAGCAGTAGATGCCGTAGCAAGACAGCCGGAAGCTGACAGCAAGATCAGCAAGAACTTATTACTTGGTTGTGCATTGGCAGAGGCAACTGCTATTTATGGTATGGTTGTCGCTATTCTGATCATTTTCCTTTGCAAATAAAAAACAAAGACGTGAGATTTTGTTTTTAGAAGGAGGATTTCAGGATGCTGAGAATTGATTCAAACCTTATATGGATCATTGTGAACCTGTTGATCTTCTATTTCCTGATCAGAAAGTTTCTGTTCAAACCGGTTTTAAATATCATCGAAAAGAGAAAACAGATGGTAACGGAACAGTTTGAAAAAGCAGATACGGTAAATGCAGAGGCTTTAGAGTTGAAAACTCAGTATGAGGCATCTTTGCAGGGCGCAAAAGAGGAGGCAGTCCAGATTGTGGCAGATGCCAGAGAACGGGCAGATGTGCAGTACAAGCAGATTGTTTCCGATGCGGAAAAACGATCCGAAGCTTTGCTTGAGAAAACAAATCAGGATATGGAAAAAGAACGTGACAGAGCACTGCAGAGTGTACAGAAAGAGATCAGTACGCTGGCTATGGCTGCAGCGATCAAGATTATCGGAGAGAATAGCAGTAAAGTCACGGATGAACAGCTTTACAATGAGTTTTTAAGTAAAACGGGTGACAAACATGACAGCAACAACGGCTAAATATGTAAGAGTTTTGTGGGAGTTGAAGGCTCCGGTAGAAGATCTTGAAACTGCAGTACAGATTTATCGGGAGAGTCCCGAATTACAGCGTGTGCTGACAGACCCAAGTGTTTACAAAGAGGAAAAACATGCGGTGGTTGACCGTATTTTCCCGGGAAAAAAGTTACAGAATTTTATGAAGATTCTCTGTGATTATTCTGACGTGGAATATCTGAATGAGATCGTGGAGGAATACAAAATGTATGCAAATGAACATCAGTCAATCGTAAACGCAACATTACGTTATGTGACAGCACCGGCTGATAATCAGCTGGAAGGAATTAAAAAATTCTTGATGGAAGAGTTTGATGCGCATCAGGTTGAGCTTGAGATGATCCGGGATGAGCGTCTGGTGGGAGGTTTTGTCCTCGCTGCCAATGGCCGTGAATGGGACTGGAGCATCAGCGGACGGATCCGCGGCATGCAGGAGCAGCTCGGTATGATTCAGAATCAGGCTGAATTATAACTGGCAGAGTAAGAAGTAAAAGGTAAAAGAAAGAGGTGATAGGACAATGAGCGCTATCAGTTCACAGGATATTATTTCCATCCTGAAAGAAGAAATCGAAAATTACGATTTTGAGGCGAAGGATCGGGAAATTGGTCATGTCATCTGGGTTGGTGACGGAATTGCCACTGTCTATGGAATTGACCAGGCCATGTATGGTGAGATCGTTGTCTTTGAGAACGGCGTAAAAGGTATGGTACAGGATGTCAGAAGAAATGAGATCGGTGTCATTCTGTTTGGCCGTGATACAGGGATCAAGGAAGGAACCAAAGTAACAAGAACCAAAAAGAAAGCCGGAATTCCGGTTGGAGATAAATTTGTCGGAAGAATCATCAATGCCCTGGGTGCTCCAATTGATGGAGAGGGCGATATTGAAGAAGATGATTACCGGCCGATTGAAAATGAAGCACCGGGCATCGTGGATCGTAAATCGGTCAGCGTACCAATGGAGACAGGAATTCTTTCCATTGATTCTATGTTCCCGATCGGACGTGGACAGAGAGAGCTGATCATCGGTGATCGTCAGACAGGTAAGACATCCATTGCAACGGATGCAATGATCAACCAGAAGGGAAAAGATGTCATCTGTATTTATGTCGCAATTGGACAGAAAGCATCAACAATTGCAAAAATTGTATCCACATTGAAAAAGCACGGCGCAATGGATTATTCCATCATTGTAGCAGCAACAGCCAGTGATCCGGCTCCGCTGCAATATATTGCACCGTATGCGGGAACTGCCATGGCAGAGTATTTTATGTATCAGGGAAAAGACGTGCTTATCGTTTATGATGATTTGTCAAAACATGCGGTAGCTTATCGTGCATTGTCCCTGTTGCTGGAGCGTTCTCCGGGACGTGAGGCTTATCCGGGTGATGTTTTTTACCTGCATTCCAGACTGCTGGAGCGTTCCAGTCGTCTGAGTGACAAACTGGGTGGCGGTTCCATCACAGCCCTGCCAATTATCGAGACACAGGCCGGCGATGTATCTGCATATATTCCGACCAACGTAATTTCCATCACAGACGGTCAGATCTTCCTGGAGAGTAACTTATTCTTCTCCGGTATGAGACCGGCGGTAAACGTAGGTCTGTCTGTATCCCGTGTCGGTGGTGCCGCACAGACAAAAGCGATGAAAAAGGCAGCAGGAAGTATCCGTATCGATCTGGCGCAGTATCGTGAGATGGAAGTATTTACCCAGTTCAGTTCTGACCTGGATGATGATACCAAAGAGCAGTTACAGTACGGAAAAGGCCTGATGGAACTGTTAAAACAGCCGCTTTGCCAGCCGTTGGATATGGCAGAGCAGGTTATTACACTGTGGACCGCTACACACAAGATTTTTCTGAATGTGGAAGTTAAAAAAATCAAAGAGACCCAGAAGGGTATGCTGGAATATTTCAAAAATGCACATCCTGAGATCATCGCTGAGCTGAATGAGACAAAAGCTCTGTCCGATGAACTTGGAGAAAAGATCCTCGCTGCCGCCAGGGAGTATGTAAAATAGGAGGTCTATCATGGCAAGTGCTAGAGAGATACAGAGCAGAATGCAGAGTATCAAAGATACGATGAAAATCACCAGTGCCATGTATATGATTTCTTCGTCAAAGATGCAGAAGGCAAAGAAAAGTCTGGCAGATACGGAGCCGTTTTTCTTTGCGCAGCAGAATGCAGTCGCGCGTTTTATGAAGTCCGTTCCGGACACAAACAATATTTTTTTCGGAAGAGATATCCCGGATGACCGGAAAAAGCGCGGTTACCTTGTGATCACTGCCGACAAGGGTCTGGCAGGAGCTTACAACCACAATGTTCTGAAGCTTGCATCGGAACAGCTGGAAAAGGGCGGACAGAACAAACTGTTTGTGGTCGGTGAGTTAGGCCGGCAGTATTTCATGAAAAAAGATGTAAATATTGACGGAGAATTCAGTTATACCGTGCAGAATCCGACCCTTTACAGGGCGCGTCACATTGGTCTTCAACTGATTGATGAATATATACGTGAGGAACTGGATGAGGTTTATATCATCTATACCAAAATGATCAATGCATTCAAGATGGAAGCGGATATGTTTCAATTGCTTCCGTTGCAGAGAGAAGAATATACACACAAAAATCTGAAAGGATACAGTGAGAGAATGACCTTTCATCCTTCTGTGGAATCGGTGCTGAACAGCCTGATTCCAAATGTTGTGTGTGGTTTTGTATATGGTGCGCTGGTAGAATCTTATGCCAGTGAACATAATTCCAGAATGATGGCGATGCAGACCGCTACCGATAGTGCAAAGCAGATGCTGCATGATCTGGAAATTGAATACAACCGTGTGCGTCAGGCAGCGATCACCCAGGAAATCACTGAGGTCATTGCAGGTGCCAAGGCACAGAAGAGTAAGAAAAAGTAAGAGAGGTGAAGCGATATGAATAAAGGAAAAATCGTTCAGGTCATGGGGCCTGTTGTAGACGTAGAGTTTTCCGACCATAACCTTCCATGCATCAAAGATGCACTCGAAGTTGATAATAATGGAAAAACATGTGTCATGGAAGTGGCACAGCATATTGGAAATGATACCGTAAGATGTATCATGCTTGCTTCCAGTGAAGGGCTTCATCGTGATATGGAAGTAACAGCAACCGGCGCAGGTATCACAGTTCCGGTAGGAAAAGCAACGCTGGGACGACTGTTCAATGTTCTGGGTGAGGCGATCGATGATGGAAAACCGGTAGAGTCAAAAGAAAACTGGTGTATCCACAGAGAACCGCCATCCTTTGAAGAGCAGAGTCCGGTTGTCGAAGTTCTGGAGACGGGTATCAAAGTTATTGACCTTCTGGCTCCATACTCCAAAGGTGGTAAGATCGGTCTGTTCGGTGGTGCAGGTGTCGGTAAAACCGTTCTGATCCAGGAGCTGATCCGTAATATTGCAACAGAGCACGGTGGATATTCTATTTTCACCGGTGTCGGAGAGCGTTCCCGTGAGGGTAATGATCTGTGGACAGAGATGAAAGAATCCGGCGTTTTGGAAAAAACAGCCTTAGTGTTCGGACAGATGAATGAGCCACCAGGAGCTCGTATGCGTGTAGCTGAGACCGGTCTGACTATGGCAGAGTATTTCCGTGACAAAGAACACCAGGATGTACTGTTATTTATCGATAACATTTTCCGTTATGTACAGGCTGGTTCAGAGGTTTCCGCATTGCTTGGACGTATGCCATCTGCTGTAGGTTATCAGCCGACTCTGGCAAATGAAGTCGGTGAATTGCAGGAGCGTATCGCTTCCACAAAAGAAGGTTCCGTTACCTCGGTACAGGCAATTTATGTACCGGCGGATGACTTAACTGACCCGGCTCCGGCAACCACATTCGCGCATCTGGATGCAACAACGGTACTTTCCAGAAAGATTGTTGAACAAGGTATTTATCCGGCCGTTGATCCGCTGGAGTCGAATTCACGTATTCTGGAGCCGGATATCGTCGGTGAAGAGCATTATGAGGTTGCACGTCGTGTACAGGAAATCCTGCAAAGTTACAAAGAACTGCAGGATATCATTGCTATCCTTGGTATGGAAGAACTTTCCGAAGAGGATAAGACAACGGTATACCGTGCAAGAAAAATCCAACGTTTCCTGTCACAGCCGTTCCATGTGGCTGAGACATTTACCGGAATTCCAGGTAAATATGTACCGTTGGAAGAGACCGTCAAAGGTTTCAAAAAAATTATTGACGGTGAGATGGATGAGTATCCGGAATGGGCATTTTTCAATGTGGGAACCATTGACGATGTCATTGAAAAAGCAAAGAACGGCAATCATTAGTGAGGTGTGACTATGAGTACATTTCATTTAAAAATTATTGCATATGATAAGATCTTTTATGATGACGAGGCAGCATCTGTTGTATTACCTGCAATTGACGGGGAAGTTCAGATCCTGACAAATCATGAGGAATGTGTCGTTGCATTGAAGACGGGTGAGGTCCGTATCGGAACACCGAAAGGTGAAATGATTCCGGCAGTTTGCGGAAGTGGCTTTGCAGAAGTTACTTCTGATAATCAGGTGGAAATTCTGGTGGATACGATCGAACGCCCGGAGGAAATCGATATACGTCGTGCGAAAGAGGCAAAAGAGCGTGCAGAAGAACGGTTACTGCAGCATAAGAGCCGGATGGAATATTATCGTAATACCACATCGCTGGCAAGAGCGATGGCACGTCTGAAAGAAGCAAATAAATATCGCCACTAGGTGTGGTGAAAAGAACAAACTGAAAATGAAATCCAGACAGACACGGAAGGAGGCGGGCTATGCTCACTTCGGTAACGAAAATCACCCTATCGTCTTGTCTTGGATTTCATTTTCAGTTTTGTTCCATTTACACGGTGGCTCCAGCCGTGCGTGCACATAAGTAATGTTAAAACATTCGTTTGTTTGTACGCAAAAATAATATGAATGAAATAAAACCCCCGAAGCTGGCACTTCGAGGGTTTTTGTATTCTAATGGAATACATACTTTTCTTACTCACCACTATAATAAACCTTTCCTTTGAAAAAATCAATATCTAAATGAACAATATTTTTAGTTGAATCGAACAAAGTTTCGCGCTATTATGTTATTGCTGTCGACTCTTTCCAGTAGGAAGGAGGTGAGCCTAATGGAATACATACTTGCTTTTCTTATCTCTGTATTGGCATCTATAGCGGGTTATTATATTTGCAAATGGTTAGACAGAGACAAACGGCAGCACTAGCCTGACGGTGTAGTTCTCCGGAATGAACTTTAGAACTCTGGAAACTGGCATTTTCAGAGTTCTTTTAAATATATGTATTGTACTGGTAAATTATGAAAATCAATTTTATAAATTATCAAATCCAATATAAACTTGATAGTATTCGCCCAAGGTGTCCCGGCCGTATTTGTATACGGAATAAAACGGAGCATGATAGATGACAGTTTCATCGCTGTATTCTACGGAATAGGCGAACCGTGGGGCCTGTCGGATATAGCATACGCTGGCGAAGTCCAGCCAGATCATGCCAAATAGGATCGCAATAAAGATGATTATGGATTTTAGTAATTTCCGTTTTTTCAGTAACTGGAAGATTCCAACGGTTACGATAATGGCTCCCAGGATGGCAAATTTTGCTGCCCAGCCGCTTTCACTTGGAAATACGGTAAATCCGGACAAAATCAGAAAACATCCAAATGCTGACAAGATGTATCCGGTCAGTTTTTTCATCTGCATATGTTTGTCTTCTGTGGCGTATTGTGCCGCTTTCATTAAAGTATCTTTCATTTCTACATTCATATTCTCGCTTTTCCTTTCTCCGTCAATGATTTCACGGATATCAACATCATAAAAATCTGCAAGTTCAACCAGTACAGACAGATCTGGTAAATTCGTTCCGGTTTCCCAGCGGGATACGGTTCGGTCAGATACGTTGAGCTGTTCTGCAAGCTGACTTTGCGTAAGTTCTTTTTCTTTTCTGAGTTCTTTTAAAAAAAGACCGATCTTTTTCTGATCCATGTTGTTGCCTTTGCCTCCTTTCAGGAAAAACGATAACAAAAAGTGTGTGAAATCACCACGACACAAAGCGAGAGTTGCTACAAATGGTAAATACATTATGTGTGTCTACCATATAATGTGTTATATAAAGTGTGTGTTTTGTAAATGAAAATATAGTATCACAGAAAAATTATGTCTGTTGTGCTGTGCGATAGCTTCGTGCGGACATGCCATTTTCCTGCTTGAAAACCCGACAGAAATAGTTGTAGTCGGAAAATCCGCATTGTTCGGAAATGGTAGAAATTGGTAAATTTGTTTTGGTTAATAGTGTCTGCGCATGCTGCAGGCGCATTTTTTTTATGTATTTGGCGATGCTGCAATGTAAAAATTCTTCCGAGTATTCGTAGATCTTGCGGCGGCTTAAATGCAGGTGTTCGCAGAGGCGGTCTACGGATAGATCTTCGGTCAGGTGATTTAGAATGTAAGTGTTGATGTTTTGTTCAAACTGTTGTTTTTCGATAGAAATCAATTTTTTGTACAGGATGGAAGAAATACATGCTTCCATGATGCTTGCGGCGGCGTGAATCTGTGTGTCGGAGATGCAAGGGATTGCATTAGCATATTGTTTCCAATTGTCATATTCGACGAATTTGTTTGCTTCGTTTGTATCGGGTGAGGTTGAGTTAGCAATATTGGTTTCTGTGTTACTCAGGTGATATTTATGTAATGCATGTTCAATTAGTGGCTGTAACTGCTCCGGGGAGGTTGCATTTGCAACCTGCCCCATCATGAGGTAGCCGATGGTAAATCCGTCGCTGACGATGGGGGCGGTGGCTTCGATCAAACCGGCATGACATTTGTAAATGACACATTCGCCGGATGCTTTTGCTGCTTCAAAGGAAGCACGGTCGGAAGCGTCACAGAGGGCGGCTCCTTCCGGGGAAGTTTTGATATAATGGCAGAAACAGTTTTCTTTTGTCGGATAACTGAGAATCCATTCTCCTTCGGGATCGTAGAGGGTCAGTGTCAGCTTTGTTAAGTCGTGGAAGTCCTGTAGAAGTTGATGCAGTTCTTTTTCATTATAGTTTAGTTTCATAGCGGTTTCCTTTTATTTTTTCTCTGGTTTTGTATTAATGGTGTTGTATCATAATGTGAAAGAAGGAAGCTTTTGCAGCTTCCTTCCGTTACTTTAACATGGTATTAACCAAATTTTATCCAAACACTTCTTTTACAAAATCAATAACATCTAAATTCTTTTTTGCAATGTTGTCATCTTTCGCCATTTCACCCAAGGTCATCCAATAAAAATGTTTCCCATTTTTGAGAAAATCATTTTTTTGAGAAATCTCTGATAAATTATCAATACAGATTTCGTATAATCTATGATTATATACCCGATTTTCTTTATGGCTGACAGAATACTTTTCCTGAATCCGTGAAGTAATATATCTGCAATGTATTTGACTTTTATCAATCTGCAAATCAGCCGAAACTTTTTCGAGCAATGCAGCTTCATTATTTCGTGCCTGTGTTTTGTAGTTCAAAAATAATTTGCAGTCCCAACGTTCATCGTCATAAACTAAAAATCGTTTAGTTCCAACCATATCTCTATTATAAATTATAACCAGAGAGTGATCATGCTGTATTTTATCTAAATTTTCTATATCATTTAAGAGTAATTCATGATTGTAAGGATGCCTGTTTGCCTGAAACAAATCATAAATAATTTTGACTGTATATCCAATTCCAATCAGGCAAAATACTGTTTTCAATACCGTTCCTGAAATCCCAAATATATCGCTATAACTTGCTGTAAAAACAGATAATAAAAAAGAAATTCCTGCAATAATAGTATCTATAGTAACTTTATTACCAATCAAATCTCGTTTTTTTTCAAGCAACAGTTCTAAATCGGATTTTTCAATTAATAATTTCATTAATTAACACCTATATCTCTATAAATTAGTAATAATAGAGATATTATACTTAAAAATTAATAATAAATCAATGTTTTCCCCAAACCATTTGTTCCTTTTATATCATGTGAAAAAGATACTGTTTTTGATACGATTTTACAGTTTTGGGGAAGAAAATGACTATTTTTTCAAAATGGTATGAGATACAATACAAACATAGTTAAGAAGTGCCATGAAAGAGTTGAGCGAAAACATAGATTTGGTTTCATGTGCATTTGATTTGACGTTCATTCGATGCGGAAGTATAGAAAAACAAGAAGCGAAAGGGGAAGAAATGAGTATGAAAAAAGAAGTAATGGTGGATATGACTTCCGGACGTATCGCACCGCAGATTTTGAGATTTGCGATGCCTGTGTTGCTGGGGCTGGTTTTTCAGAGAATCTACAATTTTGCAGATTCATATATTGTAGGGCATTTTTTAGGGGATAATGCGCTGGCAGCGGTCAGTGTGGCAGGCGTCGGTATGTATCTGGTATTTTCGTTGATCATCGGTCTGACGACGGGTGTAACGGTTGTTATGTCACAATATTATGGCGCAAAGGAAGAGGATAAAGTAGTAAAGACATTCTTTTCCTCTATTTTTATTGCACTAGGCATGACGATACTTGTGACGGTGATCGGATTGCTTATGACAAGGCCGTTGCTGATCGTGCTGCAGACTCCGGCAGAGGTGCTGGATGCGGCTGTTTTGTACTTGCGGATCATTTGTGCCGGTTCTGTCGGAACAATGCTGTACAACTGGATTTCTGCGGTATTGCGGTCTCTGGGTAATTCGGTAGTTCCGCTGATTTTTCTTGGTATCTCCAGTTTGTTGAATATTGTATTTGATATTTTATTTGTGGCTGTGATTCCTATGGGAGTTGGCGGTGCTGCGTTTGCAACCGTACTGGCGCAGGTTATATCCGGCGTGGCCTGCCTGCTTTATGCATGGAAGATTTTGCCGATGCTGCGGATCCGCAGAGATAAACTGAAACTGGATACTTATATCGGAAAACAAATGCTGGTGTATGGTCTGCCGGCTGCATTGCAGATGAGTATTATTTCTATTTCAGACATGACATTACAGGCAGTGGTAAATACATATGGAACGACATTGGTTGTAGCGTATGGTGTGTGTATCAAAGTGGAAGGGCTTGGGATGCAGGTGGGCGATGCTCTCGGAACGGCACTGGGAACCTTTACCGGGCAAAATACGGGGGCGAAGAACATCGAGCGGATCAAAGCCGGATTTCGCACTACGTTTTTGTTGAATGCCATTGGATATGCGGTTGTATCACCATTGATCTTCCTGCTGGCACCAGTGATCATGCGGATGTTTACTGAAAGTCAGGAAGCGATTGGTTATGGTGTGGAGTATATGCATATCTTTGCACCGTTTTTGATCGGTGTCGGAACATTAAATCTGTTTCATAACATGCTTCGTGCAGTGGGAGACGTAAAAATCACGATCTGGATGGGCATCAGTGAGGTCATTACCCGTATTGGTTTTGCATTTTTGTTTTCCTGTCTGTGGGGATATTGGGGACTCTGGTGGGTATCTCCGATCACCTGGTGGTGTGCAGCAGGTCTGGGCGGTTTGCGATATCTGAGCGGAGTTTGGAAAAAGAAGATCGAACCGACGATTCCCTCATAAAAGTGTAACTACATGGTAATAATTCCCTCATAAAAGTGTAATTACATAGGAATAATTCGCTCATAAAAGAGTAAATACATGTTTTGTAGAAATCTCTGCATTGACTTTTAAAGTGTGCTTTGTTATCATTGAATTCAGTGTGCAAAGCACACTTTTTTTCTGCAAATTTATTCAGAGCATATATTGAAACGTATTTTATAAAATTTTTGGAATACTTAAAAAAGCAGATCCGTATAGAGTTGCTATAAATAAGATAAATATAGAAAACTCTGAATAACAACTTTTTATTTGGAAAGGAACTATATGAGTACAGTTTTATTTGAAGATTTAGATTTAAATCCGCAGATTCTGCGGGCCATCAAAGAAATGGGATTTGAGGAGGCAACCCCAATCCAGGCACAGTCCATTCCGGCTGTTATGAGTGGCAGAGATGTCATCGGACAGGCGCAGACAGGAACAGGAAAAACGGCATCCTTCGGTATTCCGCTGCTTCACAAAGTGGATCCGAAGCTGAAGAAGACACAGGCACTGATCTTATGCCCGACCCGTGAGCTTGCAATCCAGGTATCCAATGAGTTACACAACCTGGCAAAATACATGCATGGTATTAAAATTCTTCCAATCTACGGCGGACAGGAGATCGGAAAACAGATCCGTTCTTTAAAAGGCGGCGTACAGATTATCGTTGGTACTCCGGGCCGTGTGATGGACCATTTAAGAAGAAAAACCATCCGCTGTGATTTCATCCATACGATCATTCTGGATGAAGCAGATGAAATGCTGAATATGGGATTCCGTGAGGATATCGAAGAAGTGTTAAAATATCTTCCGGAAGATCGCCAGACCGTTCTTTTTTCCGCAACGATGCCGAAAGAGATCATGGAGATCACAAAACAGTATCAGAAAGATGCACTGACCATCAAAGTTGTAAAAAAAGAACTGACGGTGAAAAATATTGAGCAGTATTACTATGATGTCAGAAGAAAAGATAAACTGGATATTTTAACAAGACTTCTGGATGTTTATGATCCGAAGCTTTCCCTTGTATTCTGTAATACAAAACATATGGTAGATGAGCTGGCAAACGAGCTTCAGAACCGCGGTTATTTTGCAGAAGGACTGCATGGTGATATGAAACAGCAGCAGCGTGACCGTGTTATGAGAAACTTCCGTAATGGCAAGACAGAGATTCTGGTGGCAACGGATGTCGCTGCCCGTGGTATCGACGTGGATGACGTTGAGGCAGTGTTTAACTACGATCTGCCGCAGGATGACGAGTATTATGTTCATCGTATCGGTCGTACCGGCCGTGCAGGCAGAACGGGTAGAGCATTTTCTTTTGTAAAAGGAAAAGAAGTTTACAAGTTAAAAGAGATCATGCGTTATTGCAAGACCAAGATCTATGCACAGCCGATTCCGTCCATGCGTGACGTAGAGGAAGCCAAATGCGAAAAAATCATGGATCAGTTAGACCAGATCATCGAAAATGAAGATCTGACCAAGATGGTAAATATGATCGAATCTCAGATCAATAACGGTGATTATACAGCAATGGATCTGGCAGCAGCCTTTTTATATCAGGCACTTGGAAAAGCAGAGCGTGAAGGCGTAAAACAGGATAATTTCGATTTCTCTGATACCGGTGCAGAAGATGGTATGGTTCGTCTCTTTATCAATATTGGTAAAAAGCAGCGCGTGCGTCCGGGAGATATCCTTGGAGCCGTTGCCGGAGAATCCGGAATGCCGGGTGATCTGGTAGGAGCTATTGATATGTTTGACAGCTATACATTTGTGGAAGTTCCGAGAGAGTATGGCGCAGCTGTATTGAAAGCAATGAAAAATGCTAAGATCAAAGGAAAGAGCATTAATGTGGAGCCGGCCAATGCGAAATAGGGTTTTTTGAGCGGCTGCATGTAGGCTATGAGTAAAAAAAGAGTGAGAATTGCATCCTTCGGGCTAAGACGCCCGTTCAGATGAAATTCTCACTCTTTTTTCAATGTCAGTTTTTGAGCAGCCGCAAGGAAGAACCCTATGAGCCACATCCTTCGAGTTAAGACGCCCGTTCGAATGAAATTTATTCCTTGGCAAAAGTAAGTTGAAATTCCTGGGCCAGTAAAGGTAATAAGGAGGATTTTGGTGTTTTCTGCCATGCAAGGCAAAGGGTATGTGGCGGAGACAGTGTGAGTTTTTCGATTTTTTCGGCTGTCGTTAAAGTTGTCAATCCATCCAGTATGGCGATGCCTTTTCCAAATTCAATGTTTGATATAACGGATTCAATGTTCGGGAGACTTCTGGTAATTGGGGTAAAGTTATATTGCTGGCAGTATTTTTGAATCAGAGGTCTGGTATAGTCTGTGTCATCTTCATATAAAGAAAAAAAGACTTCATTTTTCATGTCTGCAACTGTGATATCTTGTTTTTCTGATGGAAATAGTTTTGGTGAATATATTAAATATTTGGGTACATCAAATAAAGGTAAATAGTTGGTGTCTTCAGATTCCGGAATAAAATCTTTCATGATAAAACAGGCATCCAGTTTTTCTTTGTGTAGGAGAGATAAAATCCGTTTTATATTGTGGTTTTCAAATGTAAGCTGAATATCCGGATATATTTCACAAAATGCGGTAAGGGTTTGCTGGACAATGGCAGGAAGCTTCCAACCGGATAAAATACCGATATTTAAAGTGCCTTTAAAAGAGTCATTATGTTTCAGTGAAATCTGACGGATGCGTTTCAGCTCTCCGAAAAAGTCAGAAAATGCCTGATAGTATAATTCTCCGTAACCGGTAAGTTCAATGGGATGTTTGGAGCGGTCAAAGAGTAAAACCTGTAATTCATTTTCCAGATGCTGGATATGTTTCGTTAAAGTAGGTTGTGAGACATACAGTTCTCTGGCGGTTCTGGAAAATGATCTGTTCTCGGCAATGGATAAAAAGCATTGCATCTGTAATGTGTTCATGGATAGAGACCTCCTTCTTAAAATTAGTGTAACAGCTTTATAGCGTAATGTATATAACCTTTTTATAGCCATTTGGCTATGAAATGATGCAATTATAAGAATTGGACAAAAAATGCATAAATTTTTATAATAAATTTATCAAATATAACAGGAATTATAAGAGGAGGGAAGTAAAAATGGCATCGGTATTTAAGCAGCTGGGACAGATCAGTATGGTTGTAGAAGATGTGATGGAAACTGCAAAAATCTGGAATGACGAGTATGGTATCGGTCCCTGGGGATTTCTTCATTTTACAGAAGAAAATATGACATCAATGTCAGTTCACGGAAAAAATGTTCCATATGCTATGGACATTGCATTATGTAATATGTATCCGAATATTGAAATTGAATTGATCGCACCGAAAGATGACCGGAGTATTTATGCAGAATTTTTGAGAGAGCATGGTCCGGGAATACATCACATTGCTTTTGTGACACCGCACGGAACGTTTAATGTTGCTAAAGAAATGCTTGAGAGAAAAGGAATCGAACATGCGCAGGGCGGAAAAGATCCTATGGGGCAGGAATTTGCATATTATAATCTGTGTAAGCAATTGGGATGCTTTATAGAACTGAATGACAGACCGGATGATTTTCATCCATTACCACCGGAAGAACAGTATCCGGAAAAATAAGAGGGGAGATACGATACATGAGAGAACTTGAAGGAAAAATTGCAATTGTAACAGGTGGAATACGGGGAATCGGAAGAGGTATCACGGAAGAATTAATGCAGGAAGGAGCTTCCGTTCTGGCAGCGTATTTTGAGGCAGAAGAGGAAGCGGTTCTGGCAATGAAAGAACTGCGTCAGAAAGCAGAGGAATATCAGGTCCGGATAGAGGGTTTGCATGTAGATATTTCCAAAGTCGCTGAAATTGAAAGACTGTTTGATTATTGTGAAAAAGAATTAGGAAAATTGGATATTTTTATTGCAAATGCAGGGGCAAATATTCCGAGAAAACCAATTTTCGAGCATTCAGAGGCCGATTTTGACCGTGTCTGCGGAGTAAACTTTAAGGGTACTTATTTCTGCGTAAAGGAATGTGGTCTTCGCATGAATGATAATGGTCGGATTGTATTGATCTCATCCAGTTCGGTACCATATCCGGTAGATGGACATTCTGTATATTCACCGACAAAAGCTGCGGTAGAGATGCTGGCGCATGATGCAGCGCTGGAATATGGTGTGAGAGGAATTACTGTAAACAGTGTGGCTCCTGGAGTTACTCTGACGCATATGGCAAAAGATGTTTTATCTCCGGAATTTATTCAGGAGGTAAAAGAGGGCACTCCGTTAAAGAAAGTTGGATTACCGAAGGATGTGGCACAGGCGGTTGTATTGTTGTGTTCACCAAAGGCAGAATGGATCAACGGACAGCGAATTACCGCAAATGGGGGAAGTCATTTCTGACAGATAAGGGAGGAAATCTGATATGAAGAAAAAAGAAAAACACAGTTTTGGGATTAAGGGCTGGTGGACGATTATTTTCTGTGGCCTGCTGTACTATATGATGACGGGTACGTCGGCTGATGGTCTGAATGTTATGGTACCGGGTTTTTGTGAGTTAAAGGGATGGGACTATTCTACGCTGCTTTCGTTTTCTACCATTGCCGGTCTGGTTGGAATGATAATTGCATTTCTGACAGCGCGGTTAATTACGAAAAAAGGTGCAAAATTTGTGATTGTTTTATCCTGTATTATCGCTGGTGCAGCATTCATTTTATATGGATATTCATCTTCTATGGCAATGTATCTGGTTACGATTTGTTTTGCCTGTGGTTTTGCGTATGTATACAGTTTTCAGGCAACCGGTCCGGTCATTGCAAAATGGTTCCCGAGAAAACGTGGAATCGTTATGGGATATGTGACTGCGTTTATGCCACTGGCATCAGCTACATTCCTGTATCTGTTAAACTGGCTGATCGCTACCTTCGGTTTTCAGAATGGTATCGCAATTACCGGTATTATGACAATCGTTTTAGGCATCATTGGTATGTTCTCTATTAAAAATACACCGGAGGAAGCCGGAATGCTTCCGGATAATATGCCGATGACAGAAGAAGCAAAGAAGGCTTTAAAAGAAGAGAGTGAAAATTATGTAAGTCCATGGACTGCAAAAAAATTACTTAAAAATAAAGTCGTATGGTGCATCGCATGCGCATATGGTTTCATGATGTTGGCGAATACGGGTGTGATCAGTCAGCTGGTACCAAGGATCACAGTGGACAAAGGGTATACAGCCGGAATGGCTACGGTCATGTTTTCCGTTGCTTCCTTATGCGGTATTGTACTGAGTATTGCCTGGGGCTGGTTGGATACAAAAATCGGAACAAAAAAAGCGTCATTTGTTATGCTGATCTGGTTTATTATTTCCGTTGTTATGAATCTGATTCCAAATAATACGATCACACTCTGGATATCTATTGTTATGATCGGTGGAGATCTTGGCGGTACTGCAAACTTCTTGGTGTCTATGACCACAAGAATTTTCGGACGACGGGATTTTGATGCTGCATACGGTATTATTTATCCGATTTTCAGTGTGATTCGTACCATGGCATTTGCATTTGTAGGATTCTTTACAAAATATGTAAATGATATTTTCGGACAGAAATATGCAGGAGCTTATATCGGTTTGATCATTGCCTGTGTAATTTCTATGATTTTTGTAAGTCAGATTGATTATGATAAATTTTTAGGTCATGATATTTTGAGAGAGACAGAATGATCCTGAGGGAGGAGGACATATTTGTGATTTTAAGAAAAGAACCATTGATGAAGAACATCAGGCAGATCGGATTTGATGATTTAAACGGGAAGCCGGCATTCCAGATGGCAATGCAAAAAGTTGATGACAGGTATTATTTATATACGGCATCCTTTGCACATAATGGTTGGAATATTGTAGAAGTTACAGATCCGGAAAATCCAAGGAATGTGAAATGGATCGAAGGCCCCTGGTTTTATGATATTAAGGATGGACAGGCTACCATGAAAATTCAGGTGGCAGATGGATTGATGATTACTGCGCATGGAAGTCAGGCAAGTTTCCTGATGGGATGTGAGGAAAACTGTCCGAGCTGGGGTGGAATTATGATCTGGGATGTGAAAACAGATCCGGAAACACCAAAATATCTGGGGAAATTTGAATGTCCGGGAGGGCAGGGCGTACACAGATCTTTTTACAGTGGCGGACGGTATGCATACATTACCGGATGCGATGAAGGATTTGCAAGTTTCTTTTTGCGAATTATTGATTTACAGGATCCGACCAATCCGGTGGAGGCAGGCCACTTTTATGTACCGGAACAGATTGAAAAAGACGCGGATGATGTAAAATTCGGGGATCATCTGTTTCATCCATTTGTTCATGCGGTAACCGTAAAAGATGATATTGCGTATCTTGCATATTCAAATGTTGGTTTTGTAATGGTGGATGTCCATGATAAAAGTAATCCGAAAATGATCAGCAAATTGCCAATAAATCCTGTATTTGGCGGAGATGCGGGTGGTGCACCGGTTCATACCGCTTATCCTCTGGGAGACCGTCCTTTTGCAATCGTGTCGACAGAAGGGGAAAGAAGCCGCTACTTTGATGGTATCAAGGAAAATGGATTTGGAAAAAAAGTAGAATATCAGGCAATGAATACGATCCTGATGGTTGAAACAGGTGTGGTGAAACAACCCCGTGTGATTGCGGTATTTCCATATCCGGAAGTTCCGGAAGGATACACACATGGAACGAATTTCAATTTTGTAGATAGTGTAAGAGTTCCATTTGGACCGCATAATTTATTTGATGCATTTGGGGTAGATGTATATCAGAAACTGGATCAGAAAGTGCTGTGCTGTTATTTTCATGCTGGATTGCGTATTTTCGATGTGTCAGATCCGTTTGTACCAAAAGAAGTGGCATATTTTCTACCGCCGGATCCAGAGAAAATGTTGTTTGACAATAAAGAACACAATCTGATGCCGGGATCGCCAATCGCAATTACAGAAGATGTTCTGGTAGATGACAGAGAAAATATATATATTTCAACACAACAGGACGGATTATATATTTTGCGGTATACCGGGGAAGAAGGGCTGCATTAAGGTGGCGATGAAGCGGCTGCATGTAGGCTGCGAATAAAAAAAGAGTGAGAATTGCATCACGCGAACTAAGACGTTCGCTTTGATGAAATTCTCACTCTTTTTTTAATGTCAGTTAATGAGCAGCCGCAGATAGACCTTGTGGGCTGTATCACGCAGAATGAACGATTGTTTGTTGTACAACATATGATATGTAAATAGCGAAAGGTGTCGTATTTTTTCTTCCCAAGCGATTGTTAGCGGGGGAGACAAAATACGACACCTTTCGTTTAAAATAAAAGTACAACAGCCATTTATTATTTTTCGGCGTCCCGAAGGGCGTTCAGTGCCTGTCCTCCCATCGGGTAGAGTGCGATCAGGTTGAAGATGGTCATAAGGCCAACACCTACGTCACCGAGATCCCATACTGTGGTGTAGGCTGCAAGTCCTCCGATGAAGAGCATTACAAGAGCCACGATTTTGTAGGCAGTCTGGTAACACCACTTATTTCCGAACAGGTAGGCTACGTTAGAGCGGGCATAGAACAGAATTCCGATGAAGGTGGAAAAACTGAACATTGCCAGGGTAGCTGCGATAAAAATCGTTCCAAATGTTCCAAGGTGGTACTGCATAGCAGACTGCAGCAGATCCATGCCGACAAGTCCGTTGGTGAGTTCCTGTGGTACGAGAAGCAGGATCATTGCAGTACAAGTACAAATCACAATGGTATCAATAAATACGCCCAGTGACTGTACCAGACCAATTTTAACAGCGTCATCGCTTTTGGCAGCAGCTGCCGCACATGGTGCAGAACCGGAACCGGCTTCATTGGAAAACAGTCCTCGTTTTACACCATTCATTAATACAGCACCGAAACCGCCGGCTGCAACCTGGCGGAAACCAAATGCTTCCTGGAAAATACGTGCAAAAACGTCCGGCATCTGTCCGAGATGTGTAAGAATGATAATGACAGTAAAAATAAAGTATGCACATGCCATGATCGGAACCATGATGTCCAAAACCTTTACGGTTGCATTTTTCCGAAGTACAATAATTGCAGCAAGAACAACAAGGATGATGGTCGTTGCCAGTGGCGGGATGGAAAATGCATTTTCAAAGGCAGAGGTAACAGAATTGCTGATCACCTGACTGATGCCGCACCAGCAGATAAGGCCGGAAATTGCAAAAAGTACAGCAAGTACGGAGTATTTGCGATAAGTACCGTCTTTTCTTTTTGCAAAAAAATGATGCATATAATAAGCAGGTCCGCCATGGTATCCACCATAGAGCGGATCTTTTTCTTTGTGGAGTTGTGCCAGGGTACCTTCAATAAAAGCAGTAGAAGAACCAAGCAGTGCGGTGATCCACATCCAGAATACAGCACCGGCACCTCCGGCTGAGATAGCTGCCACAACACCTACCAGATTACCCATGCCGACGCGGGTAGCCGTGGAGACGATCAGTGTCTGAAATGAAGACAGACCGCCGTGTTTGTCTTTTTTTTCATTTAAGGCACGAACCATATCCGGAAAAAGGCGGATCGGCAGAAATTTTGTCCGAATGGTAAAGTAGATTCCGGTTGGAATCAGTAAAATAACGAGAAGCGGAAGACCTAATGTTCCGCCTCCGGGCAATGGAAGAGTGACCAGATCACCCCATAAAAAGTTGTACACAAGTTCAATAATTGTTGTCATAATGTCCCCCTTAGTTTTACAGATAAATAATGAATCGGTTTTGTATTTCATCGGAAAATCAGCTGTTCAGATTTTGTTTCATATCTGTAATTAGTAAATGATAAAGGCAAGTATAGCATATATCTCTGAAAACATCAACACTTTAAAGCGCGAAACTTTAAAGCAAAAAACTATATGCTATAGTTTACTCGTGCCATTCGCAAATTCAAGAATGTCTCTGCAATCCTGCCGGAGATAAAAAACGAGATTCCGAATGCGGTTTACATTCGGAATCTCATTTCCTAATTTACAGATACTTCTCCGGCAAGGACTTTTTTGTAATCCTCATAATTCTTCTTCAGAAGTTCCGGGGTATTCAGTTCATATGGACATTTTTTTATGCACTGGCCACATTCCAGACAGTTCTCAATTTTTTTCATTTCTTCCTGCATCTGCGGAGTCAGCCAGCCGGCACTCGGTGCGCGGCGCAGCATGAGGGACATGCGGGCACACTGATTGATCATAATGCCAGCAGGACATGGCATACAGTAACCGCAGCCACGGCAGAAATCACCGGTCAGTTCCAGTTTTTCTTTTTCGATATAAGCAGAAATTTCTTCATCCATGGAAGGGGTATTTTCCATATAAGAGAGCCATTCTTCCAGTTCGGATATTTTCTGGATTCCCCAGATTGGCAGAACATTATCAAACTGTGTCATGTAAGCCATGGCAGCTTTGGAGTTGTGGATCAGCCCTCCAGCCAGTCCTTTCATGGCAATAAATCCCATGTTCTGTCTGGAACAGGCTTCTACCAGATGAAGTTCCTGTACAGAGGAAAGATAGCTGAACGGGAACTGCATGGTTTCGTACAGACCGGAAGCGACACATTCTTCTGCGATACCGATCTTGTGTGCAGTGACACCGATGTGGCGGATCATCCCTTGTTCTTTTGCTTTCAGCATACATTCATACATTCCTGTTCCGTCTTCCGGGCGGTAACACTGGTTGACACAGTGGAACTGGTACAGATCCAGATAGTCTGTCCGAAGTAAGTGCAGGGATGTTTCTAACTGACGCCAGAATTCATCCGGAGTCGTTGCGGCTGTTTTGGTGGCAATATAAATTTTATTGCGCATGTGTCCGAACGCTTCTCCCATTTTTTCTTCGCTGTCGCTGTAGGCACGGGCAGTGTCAAAAAATGTCATGCCACCTTCGTAAGCACGATGCAGGATTTTGACTGCTTCTTCCGTGGATACACGCTGGATTGGTAATGCACCAAAGGCATTTTGTGGTGTCTGGATGCCGGTGGATCCTAATGTAATTTGTTTCATAATGTTTCACCTCATAAATAACTATTTTTTATTCTGAAATTTTTTATTATTTTATTCAGAAGATATTATCAGTTACAGATATTGTATACTGACAGGAAGCATGATGCAAGTTCAAGTCGAACCTGTTTATAAGATCTGAAAAGCATAAGATGTATCGAATGCTCATCAAGCAAAGACAAATGTACGTTGTATAAAGAAAAAAGCTTGCATATTGCAAAAACCTGTGATATGCTCTTATACGGATTTGTTGTTGCAATCAGATGCATATTTTTGGCATCGCAGACAAGTTCACTCTGGAGAGTCTTCGCATATGCGAAGCGCCGAAGGTGTCGCGGTTAAGTGATCGGATGATCTGTGCGTATCGTATGGATCGCTCCTTTCAGGTTATAACCGCTTATCTCTCAGGCAAAAGGACAGAGCATACCACAATATATGCATGTTCTACTCTTTAGAGGCTGATAGTTTATCAGCCTTATTTTTTATATAAAAAGGGAGAGAAGAAAATGGCAAAATTATTTAATCAAATTCTTACATCAATCGACGGTTTTGTATGGGGCGTTCCCCTGATCGTCCTCATTCTGGCAGTCGGTGTATTTTTGACCATAAGAGTCAAAGGTCTGCAGATCCGGCTTCTGCCACGTGCAATCAAGGAACTTTTTGTAAATGAAAAAAGTGGTGACAGCGGAGAAGTATCCAGTTTCGCAGCATTATGTACTGCATTGTCCGCAACCATCGGTACCGGTAATATCGTCGGTGTTGCAACCGCGCTGGTAGCCGGAGGTCCGGGTGCGTTATTTTGGATGTGGGTAGCTGCATTTGTAGGTATGGCTACCAAATATGCGGAGTGTCTGCTGGCAGTGAAATATCGTACCGTTGCAGAGGATGGTCATATTGTGGGTGGCCCGTTCTACTACATTGAAAAAGGTATGGGACCAAAGTGGAGATGGCTGGCAAAGATTTTTGCGTTTTTCGGTGTCTGTGTAGGTTTGTTTGGTATCGGAACATTTACACAGATCAATGGTATCACAAATGCCGTACAGACATTTTTTGATCCGGATAAAACATGGACTGTGCATATGTTTGGAATGAATTATTCCTGGACAGTTGTAATCGCAGGTGTATTGTTATCTATCTGTGTCGCACTGGTAGTTATCGGTGGCATCAAACGTATTTCCAGTGTTTCACAGGTTGTTGTGCCGTTTATGGCAGTTGCATATGTAGTTGTTGTATTAATCATTCTGTTGACACATCTCGGAGAGATTCCGGGAGCGTTCAGGACAATTATTGAGAGTGCGTTTGGTCTGCGGGCAGCAGCAGGTGGAGCACTGGGAGCTGTATTGATGGCAATGCAGAAAGGTATTGCCCGTGGTATTTTCTCCAATGAGGCAGGTCTTGGTAGTGCACCGATCGCAGCAGCAGCAGCACTGACCGATTCTCCGGGACAGCAGGGTCTGATTTCTATGCTGGGAACATTCATCGATACAATCGTAATCTGTACAATGACTGGTCTTTCTATCGTAATTGCAGGTACATGGAATATCGGTCTGGAAGGTGTGGCAGTTACTACAAAAGCATTCCAGATGACATTACCGTTCCCGGAACAGCTTTCATCTTTTATTCTGATGATCTGTCTGGTGTTCTTTGCATTTACGACGATTCTCGGATGGGATTATTACAGTGAAAAATGTCTGGAGTATTTATCCAATGGAAATCAGAAAGTAGTCAAAGGTTATCGTTGGTTATACATTTTGGCAGTATTTATCGGACCGTACATGACAGTTTCTGCTGTATGGACCATTGCGGATATCTTTAATGGACTGATGGCGATCCCGAACCTGATCGCACTGGTGGCACTGAGTGGTGTGGTTGTCAGTGAGACAAAGATTTATCTGAAACGTATTGGAAAAGTGTCATAAAAATTACTTTAATATATGAACGCAGAATAAGCAAAGCGACTGCGTTCATGAGCAAGTAGCGAAAGCGGATTGCGAATGTCCGCTTTACACGAAAATGTGGTATTTTACTTTCGCGGCTAACAATCGTCCGCTTAGGAAAAATACCACATTTTCTTTATCAATATACGGAATTTACAATTTCATAACTTTACACTCGTGCTTTTTTGTTTCTTTATCATAGCCAATTCCAACTGCCAATATATCGCCGGTGTATTTCTGCTTTTCAGCAGTTTTCCCCAAAAACCGGAGTGCATATTTGCGGTCAATGATCTGCTGAATAGCATCATCTGCAGAATGATCTACTTTCAATTCAAGGATCAGACAGGTATCTTTTGGATTGTAAGGATAAAAGATAAAATCTACATATCCGATACCGGCTTTGTCTTCGCGTTCTACCCGATATTTGTCCCTGGCAGCGAGGTAAATTAGATTTATAACAGCAGTCAGTTCTGTTTCATGGTTATAAGCCAGCAGTGGACTTTCCGTGTTATGTGCATATTCCAAAATAGAAGTCATCGTGTCGGTGTCTCCGGATAATGTCGCGGATAACATCCGGGCAGATTCTTTTGCCAGTCGATACACATAACCGAAAGAGGATTCTTTCATCAGCATATCATCAAATTTATCCATCAATTCTTTGTTTGGAATACAGATCTGTCCGTCTGCATAACTTAAAAATCCATAAACAACCATGGCAGAAAAAATCTCATCACGGGTTGAGAGATTCATGGATGTGGCAGCATATTCCCGTATTTTTGCGGGAACTTTTTCACCGGAAACCATAAGTGCCAGATCGGTGCGCACATCATCAATATTATTTTCAATGTAATAATAAATTTCGTCATATGGTCCCGAACTTGTCCAGTAATTTCCAAGATTATTATTGGAAAGGGCAGCGACAACAGATCGTGGATTGTACAGTTTTTCACCGGATTTTGTCTGATATCCATCATACCAGAAACGCAAGCCCTCCCGGGTGATCTGTGGATTTTCGGTACAATTAATATATCGGTTATATAAAAGATCCGTTTCCGTTTCTGTAAAACCAAAATCCGCAGAAAAACGTTCTTCAGAAGCCATTGTATATTCCAGAAACATGTTCAATTCAGAACCGCTGGAGTATTTTGCTATCGGTAGAATACCTGTCATATAGGAAAGCAAAACATAAGGGCGGTCTTTTAACAGATTGCTCAGAAAAGAAATATACTGTTGCTTGTCTGTGTCGGTAATAAACGCTTTATGGAAAATACAATCCCATTCATCCAAAACAAAAATAAAACGTTCTCCGGTACGTTCAAAAATTTTGCGCAGCAGATCCCAGACAGCATCCTGAGAATCCAGATTTAAATTGGCATATGCAATACATAAATCGTCTTTTAGATTTTTACGGATACGGTGAATGTACTGCTGATAGTTGTTACAGTCTTCCGGCATCTCACTGAAATCAATGAAAATGGTATTATACTGATTTATATGTGCGTTATATTCTGTATTGGCAGCAATTTTAGAGCCATTGAAAATGGTATCGGCGGAACATCCTTTTCCGAAAAATGTACCTATCATATTTGCCATAATGGTTTTTCCGAATCTGCGGGGTCTGGTAATACAGATATGGGAATTCCCGGTTTTTACCAATGGAAATAATTGCTCCAGAAGCAGACTTTTGTCTATAAAATATGTCTTTTTCGTTTCACTTTTGTATAAATAAAAAGGTGATGTGCTGTTTAAATAGACGCCCATGGGAGCCTCCTTCCAGTAAAAACAAACATACTTATGCGTTAACATTAAACGCAAATATATGTTACATCTACATCAAACATATATGAATAACACATAGATTTCATTTACATGATACCATATAAATATGGTTTTGAAGTAGTTTTATTCCGTAATATTGTATTTTTTTAATTTATAGTACAGTGATGACCGGTCAATATTCAGCAGCCGTGCGGCCTTTGCCTTGTTTCCGTTTGTCTGCAGCAGTGCCTGGATGATAGCCTCTTTTTCTGTGTTCTGGATTTTACGGGACAGATCCTTCCAGGATACTTCACCGGTTGTCGGGGCAGAAGCAGTGGAATCGTGCTGCGCAGCAGAATCAGCAGGGTTTGCATTCCACAAGGCGTGTGAGCTGGACTGATCTGAAGCAATGGATGAGGGAACATCTGCATTTGCATGAACAGACTGCTGAACCAGCTCTTTTAAGAAACCGCAGCTTTTCATCGTAATGGTACGGTTGTTGTTGATGGTGCACAGGCGTTCTACAATGTGCTCCAGTTCCCGGACATTTCCCGGCCAGTCGTAAGTCTGGAAGAGTTGCAGAACATCCGTGTCAATGGAAATGACGTGTGTATCATGTTCGGCATTATATTTTTGAATAAAATAATCGGTCAGTTCAGCAATATCTTTTTTTCGGTTTCGGAGTGGCGGGATTTTTAATTCTACGGTGTTGATACGATAATAAAGGTCGCTGCGAAAATGTTTTGTCTGTATCAGCTGTTGCAGATCCTGGTTTGTACAGCAGATGATTCTTACATTGACCTTGATCGTATTGATACCGCCGATTCGTTCAAACTCCTGTTCCTGAAGGACGCGCAGCAATTTGCTCTGGAGTGTCTGTGGCATTTCACCGATTTCATCCAACAGGATCGTACCGTGGTTGGCTAACTCGAATTTACCGGGTTTTCCGTTTTTGGATGCACCGGAAAAAGCACCCGGTTCGTATCCGAATAATTCTGATTCCAGCAGTTCGGTAGGAATAGCGGCACAGTTGATTTTTATATAAGGATGGAATTTGCGCGGACTCATTTCGTGAATGGCTTTTGCAAATAATTCCTTGCCGACACCGGTTTCTCCTGTGATCAGGATTGGCAGATCTGATGCAGCATAATCCGAAATGGTCTGTTTGATCTCAAGCAAAGCAGGAGAGTGACCGATGATGCGGTTCAGGCTGTCAAAATGATTCTGCAGCATGTTTAATTCGTGCCGGTAGAATTCATTTTCTTTGCGGACAGCAGAAAGTTCACGATTCAGTTGTGTGACTGTGGGAAGGACATCCTGCATGATTGTTACGGCAGCAGCACCAATGACCTGGCCATTTTGAAAAATCGGCATGCGATTGCAGGCAACTGTCACATTTTTCTTCTGGGAATGGTCATAAAGAGTCATCAGGTGTCCGATGTCCGGTTTGCCGGATTTCAATACTTCAACCATGCGGGTTTTGGGAATCACATCGGTGACAGGCTGTCCGATGGCCTGTTCCCGCGGAATACCAAGGAGACTGGCATAGGATTCATTCAGATAAACAATGGTTGCATTTTTATCTATAATGATAAAATTTGGAAAAGTTTCCAATGCGTCTAATAATAATCTTGAAAGTTTCATTTAAAATCCTCTTTTGGGTAGTGAGAAAGGTTAAATTCAAGAATGCATTGGCATTCTTGCTGTGAGATGCAAGTCATGCAATGCATGACATGTTTTTCAGAATCAGTATGACACATATGTGTGGAAAAAGCAAATAAAATGTAGAAAAGTGTAGGAAAATTAAACATGTATAAACGCTGATTGTGTTAAAAAATAAACAGTGTTTTTGCGTAAACCGCATAAATCAAGGCTTTTAAAAGTTGGCACGATTATTGCAATGTATTAGGTAACCTCTTGGAAACCTAAGCGATTCATCGGGCTTTTTTTAAGCTCAAATGGGGGTTTGGGTACTATGATAAAGCTCCGCATGAATGCAGGACGTAATTCTAAGAGACGATCACGAAACTATAATAACTATGGAGGAAAAGTAAAAAATGGATTTCGGATTAAGTAAGAAACACGA
>NZ_KI271081.1 GCF_000469345.1 Eubacterium ramulus ATCC 29099 | reverse complement strand
TGTTATACTGTGTTATGAAATTTTCTTTCCCTTATTTTTTCCCATATTAAGGTTCATGAAAACCAATGTGAGAATATAACACAAGGGAAAGAGTAAGGGAAAGCTCACTTGCTACAAACTTAGTATTTTCAAGGGTTTGCGAAGAATTTGATAATTAAATATAACAGTTATTAAATTTCCTAAAATATGTGAAATATCAACTGGAATTTGTATTTCTGTTTGTTTTAAAAATGGGCAAAATTTCTTTTACATAGCTTAATTGCGGTCTATTTAGCTTGTTTCCTGACTACTCAGGAAAAATATTTCTACCCTCGCCCCACCTGTATTTTCAGAATTTGAAAGTTTAATACCTCCACCATATTTTTCAGCCACAGTTTTTGCAAAAAATAGTCCCATCCCATAATGGGCTTCGCCATTTCTACTTGTGTCATCCATAAAAAACTGCTCTGTGCCATGCAATAATGCTTCTTTTGTAAATCCTGATCCGCTATCCTCCACAATGAATGTCAGCCGGCCATCCTGCTCCTTTGCGTCAATATAAATGATTCCATTTTCTTTTGTATGCTCCACTGCATTCTGAATCATATTCATTACGGCCCGGAACATTGGATCATAAGCAATCGTTACCTTTTTATCACTTTGTCCCGCCTTCCAATCTATTTTCTGGTGATAGATTTCTACCAGTCCGAGTGCCTGTTCCTTTATATCTGCGAAAAAATCTTCTAACCTCACCGTTGTATAGGTAACATCACTGCAATTCCATGACTTTGTGACATCTATCAACTGTTTTACATAACTTTGTATCTGTGTTGTGCCGTTCAAAACATAAGTGATATTATTCTTCTGTTCTGTGGTCAGTTCAGTCTCTGAAAGTAGTTCTGCATTTCCCCGTACAATCGTAAGAGGTGTTTTAATATCATGCGCCAAAGCAGACATCTGTTGTTTCTTTTCCTGCTCTGTTTTCCACTGCTTTTCTAAAGATTCTCGCAATGCATCTCGCATATCATCGATTGCCGATAAACAGTCATCAAACTCTTTGATACCGGAACAGGATGTCTCATATTCCAGATTTTGATCCTTTATTTGTCTGATTGCGTCTAATACAGGCTGCATCTGCTTTTTGATTCTTTTTCCAAAACGTATGGACGGAATGATGATAATCGCTACCGCTCCAATCACTGACATAATACTCATCACATTCTGTGGTTCTATAAAATGCTCCCTCAAAAAAGCTGAATGATATTGAGGTGTCAGGCGATATTGCAATACAACATATTCATTTTCCCTTACAATTACTTTATAAAAATATTTCCCGGATGCGTTTCCGTACTTTGCAACATTCCATGCTATCTGTTCGTATTGTTCTGACAGATCTCCACCTATTTTCTCTCCATTCTCTGAAAAGATTACATAATCACAAAGTGCAGGAATCATCTCAGCAGTTACTTTATCCGCACGTAAAATCGTATCATATGCTTCATTAATCTTTTGCTCTGCATAATTCGCCGGATAGATACAGCCCACACTAATCAAAAGGGACAGCAGCAGCCAAGCAACAATCACCAAACCTACTAATGATCCAAGCATGACCAGTACATATCTCATAAAAATCCAGCTGAGTGCATTGCTTCTCTTTACTCTTCCCATTTATATCCAATCCCCCAGACTGTTTTTATCGGTGTATAATCATAATCCGCAAATTTTGCTCTTATATTTTTGATATGCGTGATTATAGTACTGTCATTACTCTCATTGTCAAAGCCAAAGACCGCTTCCAATATCTGTTCCTTCGAGAAAACCTGTCCTCTGTTTTTAGCCAGAAATTCACAGATTTCGTACTCCGCTTTCGTAAGAGGAAGTTCCTTATCATCAACCAATAGTTTCTTTTGAGATATTTGAATACAGACCCTTCCCAAAACCATCCGGACAGAATGTTCCCTGTGCTCTCTTCTAAGATGTGCATTGATCCTTGCCCGAAGTTCCATCACTCCAAATGGCTTTGAAATATAATCATCTGCACCTAGAGAAAGTCCGTTTACCAGACTGTTTTCCTCCGTTTTTGCCGTAAGAAACAAAATCGGACAATCCACAAGTATCCTAATTCTTTTGCATAATTCGAAGCCATCAATTCCAGGCATCATAATGTCCAGTAAAATCAGGTCATAACGATGTAATTCTTCCATATTAATTTTTAGTGGATTACTTACTTTGGTAACCAGATGTCCATCCTTATTCAAAATGCTTTCTATCATTTCCAAAATTGCCGGTTCATCATCAACTGCCAGTATTTTTGCCATAGTTTCCCTCGATTCTATTCCGATATTCTGTTTCCTTCCCAGTGGTTTACCCACCAAAAATAGTATACCATACTAATCCCTGTAAATATTAAGCAACCTGGTATGAATGACAACCATTCACCTACACTAGTTTCTCCCAATACAGATTGCAGATAAGTATATGGTACTCTACCCGTCCAGCAGACAAATACATATTTCCACACATAATCTCCAAGTCCGGTAAGCATCAATGCACTAATTAGTCCTGATATAATCCCTGCTCCAATGGATACCCCTTTTCCAAACTGAAAAGCCAGAATCAGCTGCCACAGATAAAGTGGAACACTGCTTCCCCACAGCAGCAATGCTGCAAATATACATCCTTTCATGATTTCGATATCGCTTGATGCGATTCTTCCAAATCCAATTCCGAATATGATTGCTGTCAATAGGATAGAGCACAGACACAAAACCAGTAGCATCAACAGTTTCGATAAAAATGCTGTAAGTTTATCTGGTAAAGACAACAGGTTTTGAAAATTACCTGCATTTTGTTCCTGTTCCATCACACTTGCTGTAAAAATTCCAATAAGTACCGGAAGTCCTGCTCCTATTGCCTGATAAAATGCAATCACTTTCATATTTTCATTCCATGGTGAAAAAAAGTAATATATTAAAAATATAACGCTGGTTATAATCGGAATCAGTAAGTGTGCCAGAATCACAGATGTTCCTTTCATCTTTCGCAAGTCTGCATTAAGAGATCTTCCAATCATCTTATTTCACCTCTCTTCTCTCAAACCATTTCAAAAACAGAACCGTTACAAAAACAAACCAGATGATTGAGAGACACATTCCCGGAACAATGACTCCCGTATCCAAAAGAGGATTCCCTGCTTCTGCGGCAAGTCCATTTGGTAAAACATGAAGCAACGGGCACATCATTCGCATAGGGATTGCAGAAACAAGTACATACCAGATTCTGGTTTGTGATATTACCACACCGCTGACGGTAATAAATAGGCAGACGAACAGGTTTACAATCATTCCAAATCGTTCACTTAAAAATAAAGCTACCGGAATCTCCCATAACTCAGAAACCGTCAGAAACAATACTGCAATCAACGCTCCTCCAACTGGAACATGTGTCGTTAGAAGAAAGCCTCCAAGCGTTGCTCCTGCAAACACAATCACATTAGAAAACAAAATCATGTACCCAATATAAATAATTTTCCCCAGCAACAATTTTCTTCTGTCTGTGGGAATAGTCATTAAATGATAGTATTTTATCTTTTTCTCCTGTGCCACAGAAAGATAACAAAATAGAGCAATCATCCCCGGCAGCAAAAGTGTATACCACCAGTTCCAAACACTTTCTGCATAAGCATTTGTCATCCCAAGAGTAAATATAAATGCCATGACAAATGTAAGAAGAGGAAATCCCCAGATAAACTTTTTTCGCATGGTTCTTTTGGCTTTTTGATGTTCTGCTTTTATAATATTAACCATGGATTTCACCTGCTTTCTGGTTTTTTCTTACCACATTCATAAACAAATCTTCAAGATTATCTCCCTGCTTTAATGCTCCTTCGTATCCTAAGATTCCACCTGAAATAATCCCGACTTTATCTGCAAGTAACTGTACCTCTGAGAGAATATGACTGGAGAGAATTACAGTGATTCCCTGTTCCGGAAAAGACCGGATCAGCTCTCGTAATTCCTCGATGCCTATTGGATCTAATCCATTCGTAGGTTCATCCAATATCAAAAGTTCCGGTTCTCCAAGCAATGCCATTGCAATGCCTAGTCTTTGCTTCATCCCCAAAGAAAACTGTCCTGCTTTCTTCTTTCCGGTGTTTGTAAGTGATACAATCTGCAAGACCTCATCAATTCTGTTTTCATCTGTACCAAGCAATAATTGTCTTACCTTCAAATTCTCTCTGGCGGAAAGATTTTCATAAATAGGCGGATTTTCAATTAACGCTCCTATTTTTGATAAATCTTTCCTATCCAAAAGTTTTCCATCAAAGTAAATCTTTCCTGCAGTTGGTTTCATCATACCGGTCAGCATTTTCAATGTGGTAGATTTACCAGCGCCATTCGGTCCAAGCAGTCCATAAATCTGTCCCTTTTCGATATTAAGTGAAACATTATTTACCGCTTTCTGTTTTCTAAAATATTTACATAGATTTTGTGTCTGTAACATCATTTCCATCTTTACTATCCTTCCTTCTATATTTCATTTCTTACTGAAATATAACCTAACAGAAAAAAATAAAGATTTGATGAAGATTTATTCCCGTATGGAATAAACCATCAATTGAATATCATTATCAGAACTCGGCTTTCCACTGAAATCAGCAAAGCTGTTACAAATACGAAGTCCTAATTTACAGAATATCTCCGTGATTTCATCCAAACTATATAACCTTATAGGATTTCCTTCTTTCATTTCAGGCTTATAAAGTGCTTCTCCATACATATAGTCTACCTGCCCATATATCAGCGTTTTTCTATCCTTCTCCCATTCAAAAGCAGATAATGTAAGTCCCTTTTCTCCTGCATCCCATAACTTGCAAGGGAAATGTGTTTGGGCATAGCTTCCATTCATGATATCCATAAAGTGCTTTGTGTACTTCTGCTAAACTGTTGTTCATAGCCAAACCTCAACCTCCTTGTGCTTAGAGTATATGAAGTTTTGGCTTTATCTTGTAGTTTGCGAATATCCGTATAAATAGAAAAAACCCTTTGAGAAAAGGATTTCTCCTCTCTCAAAGGGCAAGTTGACAAACTTGAAGTTAGCGATTTCTTTTTCCGGTATTCTCTGTCCCACGGATTTCCTCATGATAGAAATAATCTACGATCACCGGATGTCCCTGCGGGACTCTGCCATAAGGCATTTCATTATCCACAAAGGCACAATCATACTTCTTAGCCATTTTCTCAGCTTTTACTTCAAGTGCTTCAAAGTAGCTGCGGTTATGCTTGTTATAGATCTCGTCGTAAAGTGGTACAAGATCAGGATATTTTCCGGCGATATAATCCATAATTGTCTTTTTGAAACCGCCTCGAAGATTGAGATTTTCGAGCCAGAACAGATCGCACTGATCCTTTACCCGCTCAAAGATTGCTTCAAAATCCGTGATACCGGGGAATACCGGGGATACGAAACAGACTGTACGGATACCTGCTTCATATACCAGCTTCATAGCAGAGATACGGCGCTCAATGCTCGAAGCAGAGTCCATATCGTTCTTGAAATTTTCATCTAGTGTGTTGATCGACCATGAAACGGTTACACGTCCAAGCTTCTTCAGCAGATCAATATCCCGTACCACAAGATCTGACTTTGTGCAGATCAGAATATCTGCGTCACTGCCGATCAGCTGCTCCAGAAGTTTTCTGGTATTCCCGAATTGCTTCTCCTGTGGATTGTAGCCATCTGTCACAGAACCGATGACCACCCGCTGTCCGGCATATTTCTTCGGATTTTTAATTTCCGGCCAATGCTTCACATCAAGGAAAGTGCCCCATTCCTCCTTGTGCCCGGTAAAGCGCTTCATAAAAGAAGCATAGCAATACTTGCAGGCATGTGTACAGCCCACATAGGGATTGACCGAGTAACCGCCTACCGGCAGACTAGACTTAGTCATGATGTTCTTTGTTTCCACCTCACGAATGAGGATTCCATTTATTACTTCTTCCATGATTTCTGTACCTCTAACACTTTATTAAATTCTTCCGGCATTTCCTGAATCATATTTTCATCCCCTATGATAGGGACAAGGTCTTCCTTCATAAACACCGGAATGCCGAGCTTATGTGCCTGGTTCGTCAGAGACCATGCCCATTCCGGCTCCGTATGAATCTTCCTGCTCTGAGCTCCGGTCATGGTGCCCACAACGATCCAATTGATTCCGGAAAGGTCAACTGTGCCGGGATCGTCGAATAACGGCTCAAAGGTAACATGGTAATGTTTTGCTCTAACGTTTTTCCGAAGGGCGTCGATACGCCACAGTTCTGCTTTCCTCGTCACCGTAATGCCAAACCATGCGTTTTCCAGATCGGTATCAAAATCCAGCAAATCAGGTCGCTTGGTAAGGAACAGGAACTGATGCTGTGGATTTTCACGGATCTTTGCAAATACCTCATCTCTCCATTCCGGCTTCCATCCGGAGAGATCGCTCATCCCAGTAAGAAGAAAGTTCTGCGGACGTTTCTTTTCCATCATCTTGAGCTTACCCGGAAAGAATTCAGGGTCAGCGAAGTCATCAATCATATGCCAGCGTTTCACGTTGTTGTGGGCATAGCAATATGCACACCCCACTGTGCAGCCAATGACGATATTCATGTTCTGAATCTGATCTTTGATACAAATACTCATGACTTCTGCCACTCCTCAAGATTCTTTCTGATGCGGTCGAGGCATTCCTCAAACCGGGTAATTTCTTCCTCTGAAAAACCTTTGTAGTAAATACTGCCCATCTCATCAGATACAGAATCGTACTCGCCCTTTAAGGCATGTGCTTTCTCAGTCAGAAACAGGAGTGTTTTCCTTTTGTCCGTTTTAGACTGAACACGGCTTATCAGCCCTTGATTTTCCATTCTTTCCAGCATCGTAGTAAGAGATGTTATCGCTAATCCGCATTTAGTCGAGAGTGACCTGATTGAGATACCATCCTCCTGCCACAGCACATAAAGAATACGTCCCTGGGCTCCATTAAACGCATCAATATTCTTTTCACTGAGAATCTTCTCGAAAATCCGGTCTCCAAGCTGTTTTATTTTGGTGACAAGAAATCCTCCATTCATTTCCATACAAAAGCTCCTATATAGTAGTTTATCAAAAACATACTATATAGGAGCTTTATTGTCAAGAGTTTATATGTCTTAATAGGTAAATTCCGTTTTTTTCAATTCTCCAAACTGAAATTTGTCGCTTTAATACCCGTGGTCAACATGTTCCCAATTCCCACTGTCATTCCTAATTAGAATCCATTTCCAATCATCATATGTTGAATCCGGATTAAGCGAACCATCCCCGCCTGATGAGTCTACATCGAAAGATGATAATATTACGATTGCTTCATCCGCGTCATATTGTTCAGTCCATTCATCAAATTCATCGGCGTATGTATCTCCGGGATAGGACAGTTTTGTCAGTGTGCAGCCGTCAAATTCGTTGCCGAAATAGTCTTTTACTGTTTGGAAAGCCGCCTCAATATCACTGTCTGAATATATTTCCGATGGTTTCCAATCAGGAATTTGAACATTGTCAATATTCCCACCACTATTCTTTCCACTACAGCCGGCAAGAACAAAAATCATTATCAAAGCTGTCAGAAAACAGAATAAAGTTTTCCTATTCATTTTTCGATACCTCCTACGAATTCAAATTTTCATCCCTACAGACTGAAATTTATTTTTTCCTTGTGGTTATACGAAGTAACAAGCATCCTATCAAAAATCCAACGAGAGTCCCACAAGTATTCATAATCACATCATCTAACTGTGCAAACCTTCCAATAAATGTTTGCAAAAATTCTATACCAATCGAAAATACTGCTCCAAGTATAACGCCATTCCACCAATGCTTGTGGATATTCTTAAAAATAAATACTGGCAAAAATCCATATGGAATGAATAGACATATATTCAAAATAGTTGCCGCATTAAATCCATCCTCAAATAATTTAAAACTAATATAACTATCAAGTGGTGAGGATATTCCAAAACTACCACCAATAATTCCTGTAATTTTTAATATTGATACAACTATTAGAATCCATAAGAATTGACATAACCAATTTAAAATCTTAACTTCAATTTTCTTCTTCTGGATAAATTCAATACCCACTTCGATAATCATAACACCTGCAAAAATAATAAGTGCCATTGGAAATAATCTCACTAATATCCATATTCCAGTCCATATTTCCATTGTAATATAACTCACTATCATTCCTCCATAACTTCAAATTGAACAAAATCGCTGCGCGATGGCCTGCCAA
>NZ_KI271080.1:42848-62700 GCF_000469345.1 Eubacterium ramulus ATCC 29099 | reverse complement strand
TTGTATAATCCTTATCTAAATGACATTGGGATATAGCTGGCATGGAGATGAGATAGCAGCAGATGGAAATCAGTTTGCAGAACTTAACTGCGAAACAGCAGGAGCGTTATATCAGGATGTCCTTACTACACCAGGTGAGGTTTTAAACTATCAGGTGGCACATAGAGCACGTGGAGCAAATGGAGATGACACTTCAGCGGAAGAAAAAGATACTATGTATGTTGTGGCTATGTCCAGTGAAATGGCTCAAAATATTACAACCCAAGCACAGGTGTTAGATGTTGTCAATAATAAAGAAAACTATCCAGGAGCAATGGTTGCTACGTATACAGATGGAGATCGTTCTTGGACAACTCATCAGGGAACTTATACTGTAGCAAGTAATCAGTATTCTACGCGTTTCTTCTTTGTTGCAGGTAACACAGCATCTAACAAGCTTACAGTTGGAAACTTTATTGATAATGTAAGGTTTACACGAGACAGATTGACACCTGCAGCAGGCACAGCAAATGTTACTGTAACAAAAACCATTACTGGTTTGAGTGTTGCAGATGCAGATACATTGGCTAAGAAACTTTCATTTAAAGTGGGCGATGTTAGAACATTAAGATATAGTGATATGACCTGGACATTTGAAAATGGTGTTTACAGAGGAAGCACGATTGTAAATATTCCACAGGATAAATGTGGTAACATCAAGGTCGAAGAAATAGGTACATTAGATGTATCGGGATATACTAGAAATACATCTATATTTGTAGACAGTACGGTAGCCGGAAGTGGAATTACTTCTACAGATATGAACATTGCAGTTGGAAATTCCAAGAGTGTAGAATTTAAAAATAACTATTCTCAGAATGGCGGTTCCGGTGAAACTGTTGAAAGCAAAATGTTACATGAGAAGTACATCAAACGTAATACTGATGGTACATATGATATTACACTGAATGCTTCCGGAACAATTGGCTCCGATGTAAAGAAAGCTTTTGTTGATATTGTGTTGGTGGTTGATACTTCTGGTAGTATGGAAGGAGATAATTTAACAAGTACAAAAAATGCAATTAACGCCTTGGTAGATGCCTTCGATGCAAAAAAGGAAACAGTAGATACAAAATACAAATTAGTCACCTTTAGTTCATCAGCTAAAACAAAAACAGATGATTGGGTTAATGGAACAAACCTGAAGAAAGAAGCAGGAAAATTGTCCGCAGATGGCGGAACCAATTACGACCAGGGATTAACAAAAGCTGCCACCGCAATAAATAGCAGTAGTAGAGAAAATGCAAAGAAAATTGTCATTTTCCTGACAGATGGAAAACCGACTTACTATGGAACAAAACCATATGGATATGGAAATGAGACAAGCAAAAAAACGCTTGAGGCAGCAGTAAGCTCTGCTGGTATGATTAGCTGCGAGAGGTTTTATGCAGTTGGAATTGGACTTCCAACCTCTATTAATATTTATACACATGATGAATATAAAAAATGGAAGCATTCTTGGAGAACTTGTCCAGATGGTGGAACTTATTCTAATGGATACGATATTTATGAGCAAATCAGTGGTTTAGATATTTTAAATAGGCTATCTGGAGCAGTTAGTGCAAGTACCAAAAGAGCTATTAATTATTCAGATCCTTCCGATCTTACAGAAGAATTCACTAGTATTGCAGGTGACATCTTAACTCTGGCATGCTCAGAGGTTACAATTACTGATACATTAAGCCAGTATGTTGATACAACAGCTAATACAAAAATTAAAGTAAATATCGCACAGAAAAACGCAAATAATTACACAGATGTGTCAGGCAATGGACGTGAATTTACATTAACGGATGGTTCTTTAACTGGTGGTGAGGTTTACGAAGGTAGTGATAAAATTGCTACGGTAAGTTATGATAAAGATAGTAAAACTGCAACACTAAAATTTGAAAATGATTATACTTTCAAAAAAGATTACTATTATTATCTGTCCATTACAAATGTTGTGCCAAACCAGACTGCATTTGATAAGTATCAAAACGATGGTTATACAAACCAAGGTGATGATTACACAGATGCATCTTTAAATGGTTATTCTGCAGTTGGAAATGGAACATCATCAAAACAGGCAGGTTTCTATTCAAACAGCCAAGCAACGATTTCCTATAAGTGGAAAGATAGCAACGTTACAGAAAATTATAGAAAACCAGTTGTTCAAGTTGAACAGATTAATGTTAACAAAAATTGGGTGGGAATCAGTGATCCAAAGGATACCGTTTTAGTACAGTTAATTGATAAAATTGGAAACCCAGTTTCGGGACGCATACTTGAATTGTTACCTGGAAAAAATTACAGTGGTTCTTTCACTGTAGAAGAATCAGATAACTATGGCGGTATTCGTGAGTTGAAGCTGGATGACACTGGAACAATTAATTATAATGGTCATAGATACAGTATGATAGCACCAGATGGAACAACAACCATCAGCGGAACAACATACACAGTAACGTATAGTACATCTGGTAATAGATATATCATTACAAATACCAAGAGCACTCAGAAAATTAAAATCCTGAAGACTAGACATGCGGAAGGTACATCTGATATTTATCTGAAAGGTGCAGAATTTACGCTACTAGACAATAATGGAAACAAAGTGACTATTGGTACAAATACAAATGGAACATATATTTCTGATGAAAGCGGTCTAGTATTAGAGGGTGATATAACTTGTGGAACATATATATTGACCGAGGTGAAAGCACCATCAGGTTATACCAAACTGGCAGATCCAATTACTGTAACAGTAAATGATGATGGTATTACAGTTTCAGAAAATACAAATGTAAAGATTGAAAAACAAAATAATACCTACATCATTACGGTAGCAAATAATTTGCTTTATGAACTGCCTCATACCGGCGGACCTGGAATCTTCTTGTATATGATCGGCGGAATGCTTCTTATGGGAGGCGCAGCATGGATCTTATATAAAAACAAACGCAGGGAGGTGCTGAAAAGATAAGATATCGTAACTTGACTTTTCAGCGGCCTGCCGCCGCTGGCAACAACGAATCAATTTAACTATCTTCCCGAAACGGGACAAGATAAATGGGTAAACCCCAAAAAGAAAAGGAGAAAACGAGATGAAAAAGATGAAAAAAATCTTAGCAGTGATCTTATCACTGGCAATGGTACTCGGAATGAGTATGACAGCTTTCGCAGCAAAAGCAGGCGCAACGCTTGAAGTAAAAGGTCTTGCAACATATGCAAAACAGAAAGTAGATATCTATGAAATTTACAGATTAGATGACAATGATAATGCTTGGGTAGCAGCAGACTGGACAAAAGATACGGGTGTAACACCGGATAATTTAGCTGATTCTAATGTGATTAGTGCATTAAGAACGGCAGCTCTGAAGACAAAGGCTACTGCAACAGAAGAATCAAAAGAGCTTTCAACAGGAAAATTTGCTAGCAACGTTAATTTTACTGGCTTACAGGCAGGTGCTTATTTAGTAATTGTTACAGATCCTACTAATAAAACAGAATACAGCACAATGGTAGCAAAAACATATAAGTATGATGAAAAAAACAATCTGATTGCACCATTAAATGCATCCGTAGTTGCAAAAGCAGATAAATATCATACAGGCAAAGAGGCAGATAAAACAAATGTTGAAGTTGGAGATTTAGTTACATATAAAGTAAAAACAACAGTTCCTTATCAGGAAGTAAAACCGAATGGTGACAAACTTGTAACTGAATTCAAGGTATCTGATAATTTAACAGGTGCTACATTCTACCTTAAAGGAGATGCTGTAAAAGAAACAGCAGCAGTTAATACAATTACGGTAAATGGAGCAACAGTTACTGGATTCGAAAAACTGTCTGAAACTTTGCATGGACAGCGTGCATTTGAACTTGATTTAATGGGCCTTGTAAAAGATGATAACACATATGCAGGTCAGGAAGTAGTTATTACTTATACTGCTCTGGTAGATAAAGCAAATCTTGTTGAAAACAAAGCTACTTCTACACAGGATCCGAAAGGTACAACTACAAAAACATATTCAGGTAATGCAACAATTACAAAATTAGAAGTTAATACAACACATGTATTAAAAGGTGCAGAGTTCGTTGTATACAGAATGAACGGTGAAACAAAAGAGTATGCTGTAATTGATGCTGAGGGTTGGATTACAGGTCAGTGGATTGCAGAAACTACAAAAGGTGAAGTTCCGGCTGGATTAGGATCAACACTTACTACCGCTGATGACGGAACTGTTACTGTAAAAGGTCTTAAAGCTGGTGATTACTATTTCAAAGAGGTAGTTGCTCCGGATGGATACAGCATTAACAATAATGATATTGCATTTACAATGGCAGAAACAACAGATAAAACTACTGGAGTAGTTACAGGCGTTGCTCCAACACAGCCAGAGCTTATCAAAATGTACGACTTCAAACTTTCAGCTCTTCCATCCACCGGTGGTATGGGTACTACACTCTTCACAATCGCAGGTTGTGCTATCATGGTTGCAGCAGCAGGATTCTTCTTCGCTAGCCGCAAAAGAGTAAACAAATAAATAACGAATCAGTAAGTTTTACTGAATAAAAAAGGTAATCCGGGGCGATAGCCGCCCCGGATTAATAAAAAATGTGGTATAATAGATATGCCACCATAAATTAATGAGATACATACAACAACAAGGAGAGGCCGGATGAAAAAGAAAGTAAGCAAATTTTTTATAGTCATTATATTTTTAGCCGGATTGTCCTTATTGCTGTATCCTTTCGTAGCAAACCAGTGGAATAATCACCGACAGAAACAGCTCATCAGCAGTTATGAAGATAACCTCACACAGATGACCGAAGCCGGAGATATTGATTATGCGAAGGAACTGAAGAAAGCACAGGCATACAACGACGCACTGGTACCGAGTATCCTGCCGGATTCCTTTGCTGTGGCAGATGCCAGAGAGGAAGAAGACAGTACCTATATGAATTGCCTGAACCTGACCGGGGACGGCATGATGGGAATCGTAGAGATTCCAAAGATCGCCATCAAGCTTCCGATTTATCACGGAACAAGTGATGAGGTGCTGCAGCAGGCAGCAGGACATCTGGAAGGAAGTTCCCTTCCGATTGGCGGTGAGAGCACACATGCAGTTATTTCCGCACACCGCGGTTTGCCGAGTGCTTCTCTTTTTACCGATCTGGATCAGATGAAGATCGGCGATCATTTCCTGATTCATGTGCTGGACAACACATTATGTTACGAAGTGGATCAGATTCTGGTGGTTGAACCGGAAGATACCGATGCACTGGCCGTCGAAGAGGGAGAAGATCTGGTGACATTGCTGACCTGTACTCCATATGGTGTGAATACACAGAGACTTCTGGTGCGTGGACACCGTGTGGATTATGTGGCAGATGAAGTGGCAGCAGAGCAGACACCGCTCAGCGGCATCAGCCTTCATACAAATTATCTGCTCTGGGTAATCGTAGGAATTTCGATTACCGGAGTGTTTGTCCTGATTCTGTTTATCAGAGAGAAACGATTCAGAAAGAAAGCAGCACGGGAGAAGGAAACAGAAGAATGAAAGAAGTAGAACCGCAGGAGAAACCTGCAAAGAAAAAGAGGAGATTGGCTCCGGTTCTTTTCGGCTTACTGTTTCTCGTTGGATTCGGCATCCTGGCTTATCCGACGATCTCTAATCAGTGGAATACATACCGACAGAATCAGCTGATCAGTAATTATGAAGATAACTTACAGTCCCTGGATGCGACTGATTTTACCGATGAGTGGCAGAAAGCGGAAGCCTTTAATCAGACCATTACCGACAATGATCTCTACGGAGATGTGTTTGGCGAAGATGACGGTGATCTGAAGAATACAGATTACTGGAAGGTCCTGAATGTAGAAGACAACGGAGTAATGGGATATCTGTCCATTCCGAAGATCAATATCAAACTTGCAATTTATCATGGAACCGGCGATGATGTACTCCAGACCGGAGTCGGACATCTGAACGGTACGAAGCTTCCGATTGGAGGAGAAAGTAATCATGCAGTGCTGGCGGCACACAGAGGACTGCCGAGTGCAAGACTTTTCACCGATATCGATCAGCTGGAAGCCGGGGACAAATTTTACATCCATGTGTTGGATGAGGTACTTGCCTATCAGGTAGATCAGATTCTGCCGATGGTGGACAAGGATGATCATGAGACGCTGCAGGATGCATTGAAGATTGAGGATGGAAAGGATCAGGTGACCTTATTTACCTGTACACCGTATGGTGTCAATTCCCACAGACTTCTTGTCAGAGGTACGAGAGTACCATATAATGGAGAAGAGGAAGTAACAGGTTCCGTAGCAGACACGATGCTGCATGCGATCCAGAACTACTATATGTTATATCTGCTTCTCGGAATTGCGATCACGGTTCTGATCATTGTGATCATGAAAGTCGCATCAGGAAGAAAACAACGCAATACATAGAGGAAAGACATTAAAGGAGGAGACGAGGCGATGATGAAAAAAAGAGTAAAACAAGGAAGTGCCATCTTACTGGCATTGGCCGTGGCATTGTCGGTATTCGTTCTGCCTGGTGTATGGGCGGCGAGTGCGATAGATGTGGATAGAAAAGACTGCTCGGTGGAGTTTTCCGTGGGCGGTGAGTATGAGGAACTGAACACGAATGACCTGTCGGTAAAGCTGTATCGGGTCGCTTCTGTAGATAAAGCCGGAGCTTATACACCGGTGGGTGACTTTTCCGGACTGGATCTGAGTGCACTGAGCCGGGAGAATAAGGATTCCGCAGCTAAATGGTTGGAACGTGCACAGGCTGCAGAGGATATGGTGACAGCCAATACCGCTGTTGCAGCAGATCCTACCATCAAAAACGGAAAAGCTGCGGTGAAAAATCTGGAGACCGGACTTTATCTCGTATCGGTAGAACAGCTGGTAACACCGAATTATGTCTATACATTTACACCGTATCTGATTTCTCTGCCGAATAACTATTACAGCGGCGAGGGAACCAGCGATGCCTGGGTATATAATCTCACCGGTGACAATGCCATCGGCCTGAAACCGGAGCAGCAGCAGAGAACCGGAGATCTGATCATCAACAAGACATTGAAAAATCAGAATACTACTTTTGGCGATAAGGCAACCTTCGTTTTCCAGATCGATATTACAAATGGTGATAAGAAAGAAAGCAAAGTCGAGGCACTGACCTTTGATGAGGTTGGTGATCAGTCCGTACATCTCACAGGACTTCCGGCAGGGGCTGTCGTGAAAGTGACTGAGGTATACAGCGGGGCATCTTATGACCTGAAATCTGACAACGGAGTTGAGACAGAGATCAAAGCAAATGATGAATACAGCCAGGCGGATGCACCGGTGGCAGAGGTTTCCTTTGTCAATGACGTCAATGACAGTACCAATGGCGGCTACGGCGTGATCAACCATTTTGAATTAAATGATAAGGGCTTATATGATATTGCTGAAGTGAGATAAAAGGAGGGATGCCAAATGAGAAAGCTACATAAGAAACCACTGGTTCTGGCGGCTGCAGCGATTGCTCTGACCGGCTCCCTGACCGTGGGAAGTGCCATGGCATATTTTACGACATATGCCACAGCGGGCGGTGGTGTCAAGATGAATATGGGATTCACGACCACTGTTCCGGATGAGAAGATCGATGAAAAAGGCAAACATGTCACCATCATCAATAAAGGTGATTATGATTGTTTTGTCAGAGTCAAAGCATTTGCACCGGTGGCACTGACGTATCTGGCGCCGGATGGTGGATGGCAGGCTGGTGATGACGGATACTGGTATTATGAAAGTGTCCTTCCGGCAGGTGAAACGACGAAGCAGGAGCTGAATATCTCTTATCAGTTCCCGTCAGGTGACGAGAAAGCTTCTGAATTCAATGTCGTAGTCATTCAGGAATGTACACCGGTTCTGTTCGATGAAAATGGAAATGCCTATGCTGACTGGAATCATGCAGTGACAGCAGACAGTGGCGATACACAGGAGTAGGAGGTAGGTTGACATGAAGAAGAGAAAGAAATCATTTCCGAAGATCACAGTCCTGCTTCTGGCTGCCTCCGCAGTGCTTCTGGTAGGAAGTGGTGTGGGAAGTGCGAGAGCGGCACTGACGTATTACAGTGAGAATTATTCCGCACAGATGAATATGCAGAGTATCGGTGTATCTCTGGTAGAAAATGATGCGGTAGTCAGCAGCAGGGATTATGTATCAGATAATGAGTGGTCAGGTAGCACAGAGGGTACACTGCTTGCAAATATGCTGGGTGAGGATGAGAAGTTTACACCGGGCAAACGCTATAATGAAGCCATCAGCGTGAAGAACAGCGGAAACATTGATACATTCGTTCGTGTCATTCTGACCAGAAGCTGGCAGGATGCCGAGGGAAAGAAGAATACATCGCTGTCTCCGGATCTGATCGAATTGAATTATCTGACTGATAACGGCTGGGTGATCGCAGAGGATCAGTCCACACCGGAGCGTACGGTTCTGTATTATACAAAGGCATTGCCAGTGGGAGAGACCACACCGGCACTGTCCGATACGATCCGTGTCAATGAATCCATTGCACAGGATGTGACAAAGCAGGTAGATGGAAATACCATTCGATACACTTATAAATATGACGGTTACAGTTTTCATGTAGATGCGGAAGTAGATGCAGTCCAGACGCATAACGCACAGGAAGCGATCAAGAGTGCCTGGGGTGTGGATGTCAGCGTGAACGACGATGAGACTGTTATGAGTCTGCAGTAAGGAGGTACAGAGCTATGAAGAAGAAGATTTTGTGCCTCGTAATGACCCTCGTAATGACGGCCGGGGCAGCGACAACAGCATTTGCAAGAGATTATCAGGGAGCTGACGGATGGCAGGTGACATTCGACGGCAGCAAGATGAGCAGTAATTTTCAGGATAATGATGTGACAGACGAGATGGCAAATATCCAGCCGGGTGACAGCATCGAACTGAAAGTAAACGTAATGAATTCCGACAGTGGAAGTACCGACTGGTATATGACCAACGAAGTCATCCAGACACTGGAGGATGCACAGCAGTCTGCGGAGGGCGGCGGATACAGCTACCGTCTGACTTATGTAGGCAGCGACAAGAAAGAAACCGTGCTGTATGACAGCACAACTGTCGGCGGTGAGGGATCTTCCAAAGCCGGCGAAGGATTGAAGCAGGTAGATAACTCCACACAGGAATATTTTTACCTGGGACGTCTGGCATCTCAGGAGAGCGGAACGGTTCATCTGACGGTAGGTGTCGAAGGTGAGACACAGGGTAACGGTTATCAGCTGACACTGGCAAAGCTTCGTATGAATTTTGCAACAGAGAAGGTAGCACAGGATACGGTTACGACTATCGAGAAGACAGAGAAGACAGAAGTCCGCGGGGAGGACAAAGTCATCACCACTACCAAACGTGTAAAAACCGGCGATACGAATCTGATGCTCAGATACAGTGTGATCGCACTGGCCAGCGGCGTTGTATGCCTGATCCTGGCGGTAGTGACTATGAATCGCAGAAAGAAAGAAGCGGAAACGGCACAGAGGAAAGGAGAGAAATAATATGTTGAAATGGAAAAAATTATTCGTATCTCTTCTGAGTGTATCCGTGATCGCAGGGCTTGGAGCTGCACCGGTAAAGGCAGCACAGACTGTGACACCTTACACATACAAAGTGACGTTATCAGCAGGAAATAAGGGAACCATCAACGGACAGCAGAAGGTCGAAGAAGTTGATCTGGCAGCCGGATCTACGGTTTCTTTTGATATAAATGACATCAAAGTGTCAGATGAAAAATATTATGTCAAGGGAATCCGTCTCAGCGGACGTGATAATTCCGAAGCACTGGCAGCACCTGCATTCCGGGTAAACGGCGATGCAGATTATGTGGTTGCTTACGGAATCAAGGGTGACATGGTAGCTTATACCGTGAACTATGAGGATGAGCAGGGCAATAAACTGGCAGAAAGCCAGACGTTTTATGGAAACGTCGGTGATAAACCGGTGGTAGCTTACCGCTATATCGAGAATTATGTGCCGCAGGCGCTGGCGCTGACCAAGACATTGAGTGACAACGAGGCAGAGAATGTCTTCACATTCAAATATGCACCGGGAGCCACCAATCGTGTTGTGGAGACAGTCAACCACGTCACAGTCGTTATTCCGGGCAATACCATCACAAACACCGTGACCATTCCGGCAGGAACCACTGGTACCACCGGTGGAAACGGAACCGGAGCCAATAGAACAAACGGTACGGGTGCGAATGGAACTACCGGAACAAACGGAACCGGAACAAATGGAACCGGAACAAATGCAGACGGTACGACAACTCCGGGTGGAACAGATGCCAACGGCGGACAGGATGCAGACCAGAATGGTACAGTAGAGAATCCGGATGAGCAGACACCGCAGGATCAGATCAATCTGGATGATGAGGATACACCGACCGGTAATATCGATGCCGGAAAGGAAACTCAGGACAAGAATAAGACTCTGGGTGTAAGTATCGCAATTATCGTTGCTGCTGTTGTGGCACTGATCGCTCTGTTTGTGGCAATGAAACGTCGGAAAAAAGAGACAAAATAAATTCATAGGTTAATGTGAAAAGTTGCAGGTACAGCGGCAAAAGCCGCTGTACCTTTTTTTACGCATAGATTTGAGAGCGTTCTTCTGTACAGCTTCTTCTTGCACAAAAGAAAGCTCTATGCTATAGTAAAAATACGCAAGCACATTTCTAAGTGGTTGCACAAGTTTCTAAATAAACCGGACAGGTTTCTGAATTTCGGAAGCTCATGATCGAGTATTTCCCAAAGAAAGAAAAAGATAAATGAAAAGTGGAAAATACAGAAAGGGGCTGTTAAAATTAAGCGATTTGACATATACTGATTCTATAATTAATGAAATCAGAGTAATCTAAAAGATAGAAAAGTGAGAAACATGGACAATACAATATTTTCTGGTGAATCAAAAAATATAGAGTATAAAGTAACACTCCCCGATAAAAGTGAAAAATACATGAAAACTGTAATCGCTTTTGCCAATACACAAGGGGGAAAGTTGATTATAGGTGTGGATGATAAAACACATCAGGTTATTGGTGTGGAAAGTGATATATTATTTCAATTAATGGATGGAATTGCCAATGCAGTTTCAGATTCCTGTATGCCACAGATTATTCCCGATATTGAACCACAGACTATAGAAGGAAAAGATGTTATTGTTGTATCAGTAGAAGCAGGCAAACATCGTCCATATTATCTGAAGTCAAAAGGAAAAGATAATGGTACTTATATCCGTGTGGCAGGTACATCCAGACAGGCCTTTCCAGAGAAAATAAAAGAACTGGAAATGGAAGGTGCCAGAATCTCATGGGATGAACTTACCTGTGTAGGTTATCCTGTTTCGGAAAATGCTACAGAAAAACTTTGCCAGGATATCGAGAAGTTTCGAAAAAAAGCTGGGATGACGGAATATTCTGTAAAGAAAGAGCAGTTGATAAACTGGAAAATTTTGAAACAGAGTGAAGGACATCTTTTAGCGACAAATGCTTATGTACTGTTGACATCGGATTATTTCCCATTTTCTAAAACTCAATGTGCGGTTTTCAAAGGGACGGATCGGACTGTATTTCTGGATAAGCGAGAGTTTACAGGACCGATTTATGAACAAATTGAAGAAGCAGTAGATTTTGTATTGCGAAATATAAGATTAGGAGCAGCAATTGATGGTTTGATAAGAAAAGAAAAATATGAACTTCCTACAGAAGCAATCAGAGAAATGATTATCAATGCCCATTGTCATCGGAATCTGTTGGATGAATCATGTATTCAGGTTGCGATTTATGATGACAGATTGGAGGTGACTTCACCAGGGGGACTGTATAATGGATTGACCTATGAAGAAGTCATGAATGGTCATTCTAAGATTCGGAATAAGGGTATTGCTAATATATTCAGCCAGATGGGGCTTGTTGAAGCATGGGGAAGTGGAATAAAAAGAATCGTTAGTACTGCAGAACAATATGGACTTCCGAAGCCAAGATTTCAGGAGTTTGACAATATGTTTCGAGTAGAATTGTTCAGAAACAATTCAATGACAATGGCGGAGAAAAAGGACGGAGAAGATTCGGAGAAAGTTCGGAAAAGGTTCGGAGAAAGTTCGGAGAAGACTCAGATGAATGAGTTGACGGATACCCAAAAGAAAATTGTGGAGCTTCTTTGTTATGATAAACAGTTATCAGCAAAAAAAATAGCTGAAAAATTGGGATTAGGAAGTCGAAGTATAGAAAAAAATATTAAAAAGTTGAAAACGCTTGGTTTTCTTATACGACATGGTTCTCCTAAAAACGGTTACTGGGAAGTTACAGATTGCGATACAGAGGAGAAAAACAAATGAGCAGAGCAGATCAATCACACAGAAGGAGAAAAAATCCACTGGCGGCGGTGTTTCGGGCGGTCGGCATCATTTTATTGATTGCCATCATTGCGATATGTGTCCCGCTGATCGTACCGAAGACTATGGGATATCAGCTTTACACTGTCGTCAGCGGCAGTATGGAACCGGCGGTTCCCACAGGAAGCCTGGTGTATATCAAATATGTGGAACCGGGAGACATTGAGACGGGCGATATTATCGCTTTTTACGGCTCGGATGCCCAGGGATCCATCATCACACATCGCGTGGTATCTAACAGTAATGCGATGGGAGAGTTTATTACAAAAGGCGATGCCAACGCGGAAAATGATATGAATCCGGTGACTTATGAGCAGTATGTGGGAAAGATGGTACGTTCCATACCGAAAGTGGGGGGCATTGTCCAGACGATCACTGTCGGCTCAGGAAAGACGGTGCTGAAATGTGTCATCGGGCTGGCAATCGTGCTTCAGGTTCTTGCAGCAGTACTGAACCGGAAGTACGAGGATGGAGAAGCAGAGGATACGGATTGAATTTTTTGTATCGGAAAAGAAACAAGAGCAGATGTGTGATCACATTGACAGAAAAGTATCAATGTGATATAAATAATACATACATGGTGTGTTACTGATTACGCAGGCATTAACCGTGCATAGATATTTTTTTGATATTTATGTAGGGTTAGTGCCTTTTTTTGTGGTTCGGCCGACATGAAAAAAGTTACTTCCTGCTATGTGAATTCAAAAAATGGGTACACTATAACAAATACTGTCTACGAGAGAGAGTGAGGAGAACTATGAAAGACAAAATTTTTGGAATTTTGCAGAGGGTTGGCCGTTCCTTTATGCTGCCGATCGCTATTCTGCCGGTCGCAGGTCTGCTGCTGGGAATCGGCGGATCTTTTACGAACGAAACAATGCTGGAAACTTACGGTCTGCTGGGCGTTATGGGACCGGGAACCGTACTGAATCAGATCCTGCAGGTTATGAACGCTGCCGGTAACATTATTTTTACGAATCTGCCGATTATATTTGCAATGGGTGTAGCAATCGGTATGGCGAAAAAGGAAAAAGAAGTAGCAGCGCTGGCAGCTGTTATTGCATTTTTCATCATGCATGCTTCCATCGGGGCACTGATCAACATCAAGGGCGGTGCGGACACAATGCTGTCCGGTTCTGTTACAGATGTATGTGGTATCACATCCCTTCAGATGGGTGTATTTGGCGGTATCATCGTTGGTCTGGGTGTTGCGGCACTGCACAACCGTTTTTACAAGATTGAGCTTCCGCAGGTATTATCCTTCTTCGGAGGAACCCGTTTTGTACCGATCATTTCCGGTATCGTGTTTGTGGGTGTCGGAATCCTGATGTTCTTTGTATGGCCGGTGATCCAGTCCGGTATTTATGCACTTGGTGATCTGGTTCTGAAATCCGGTTATGCAGGAACCTGGGTATACGGATTTCTGGAGCGTTTACTGCTTCCGTTTGGTCTGCATCACGTATTTTATCTGCCGTTCTGGCAGACCGGTGTGGGCGGAACACTGGAAGTCGGTGGAAAACTCATTGAAGGCGCACAGAATATTTTCTTTGCACAGCTGTCTGATCCGACAGTAAAACATTTTGCAGTATCTGCAACCAGATTTATGTCCGGTAAATTCCCGCTGATGATCTTTGGTCTTCCGGGAGCCGCACTGGCAATGTACCGCACAGCGAAACCGGAAAAAAGAAAAGCGGTCGGCGGTCTGCTCCTTTCCGCAGCACTGACTTCCATGCTGACAGGTATCACAGAGCCTCTGGAGTTTACCTTCCTGTTTGTGGCACCGCTGCTGTACGGTATCCACTGCGTATTTGCAGGTCTGGCTTATATGCTGATGCATATCTGTAATGTAGGTGTCGGAATGACATTCTCCGGCGGATTTATCGATCTGTTCCTGTTCGGTATCATGCAGGGCAACAAGAAAACAAGCTGGGTATGGGTAGTGATCATCGGTGTGATCTACTTCATCGTATATTACTTCCTGTTCAGCTTCCTGATCAAAAAACTGAACCTGAAGACACCGGGCCGTGATGACACAGAAGAAGTAAAACTGTATACAAGAGCAGATGTCAATGCGAGAAAAGAAGGCGAAAATGGTGCCGCAAGTGAGAATCCGGTTTCCGAGGGAATTTTACAGGGACTTGGCGGCAAGAAGAATATTTCTGATGTGGACTGTTGTGCCACAAGACTGCGTTGTACGGTATTCAAACCGGAACTGGTCAACGATGCGCTCCTGAAAGCAACCGGCGCTTCTGGTGTGGTTCACAAAGGAAACGGTGTTCAGATCATCTACGGACCGAAAGTAACCGTTATTAAATCAAATTTTGAGGATTATCTGGAGAAAGCCCCGAACGAGGAGCTTCATACAGACGAAACAGCTTCTGATGCTGCAGATACCGTACCGACAGAGACTGCCGCAGAAACACAGGAAGCAAAAGAAGTGGTAAAAGAGACCATTATCGTATCAAGCCCGATCACAGGTATCGCAGCAGATCTGGCAACTGCACCGGATGATGCGTTTGCAGGCAGAATGATGGGTGACGGAGCAGTCGTGACTCCGACAGCAGCAACCATCGTAGCACCGGAAGATGGGCAGGTCATCTTCGTATTTGATACAAAACATGCGATCGGATTTCTGACAGACAGCGGTTTATCCATGCTGCTGCACATCGGTATCGACACAGTTAATCTGGAAGGCAAAGGCTTTACCTGTTTTGTGGAAAACGGACAGAGCGTGAAGAAGGGTGACAAATTGCTGGAGATCGACATTGCTTATCTGACAGCCAATGCACCGTCACTGTGTTCTCCGATTCTGTGCACCGAATTGGAGGATAACCAGAAGGTCAGACTGCTGGCAGAGGGTGAGGTAAAAGCCGGAGATCCGCTGTTTGCAGTAGATGTATATGAAGAGGAAGCATAATATGACACAGGAATACAAAGGAAAATCTGTTTATAAGGGAATTGCACTGGGACCGGTCGTCGTGTTCCAAAAGAATGATGTCCAGGTAAAACGGGAAAAAATCACAGATGCAGAAGGTGAGATCGCCCGTATGCAGGATGCGGTCCGTGCATCGCAGGAACAGCTGCAGAAACTGTATGATAAGGCAGTGAAAGAAGTTGGTGAAGCCAGCGCAGCGATTTTTGAGGTGCATCAGATGATGTTGGAAGATGAGGATTATCAGGATGCCATCTGCAATATGATCCGCAATGAAATGGTGAATGCAGAGTATGCGGTTGCAGTGACCGGTGATAATTTTGCCGAGATGTTTGCCAGCATGGATGATGATTATATGCAGGCTAGATCCGCAGATATCCGTGATATTTCCAACCGTCTCGTTCAGAATCTGTCCGGTCATGCACCGGTGGATATGAATGATATGGAGCCATCGATCATTGTAGCGGATGATCTGTCTCCGAGTGAGACTGTTCAGATGGACAAGGACAAGATCCTCGGTTTTGTCACAGTACACGGATCTACCAATTCTCATACGGCGATCCTTGCGCGTATGATGAACATTCCAGCTCTGATCGGCGTGCCGGTGGAACTGGATGCCCTGCAGAATGGGATGCAGGCAGTTGTAGATGGATTTGCAGGTACTTTTGTCGTAGAGCCTTCCAAAGAAGTGTGTGAACAGACAAAAGCCCGCATGGCAGAAGAGGCTGAGAAACAGCAGCTGCTGCAGCAGATGAAAGGGCAGGAAACGGTGACGAAGGACGGCAGACAGGTGCATCTGTATGCAAATATCGGCAGCGTGTCTGACATCGCAAGTGTACTGGATAATGATGCGGAAGGTATTGGCCTGTTCCGAAGTGAATTCCTGTATCTTGGAAAAACGGATTTTCCGACAGAGGAAGAGCAGTTCAATGCATACAAACAGGCGCTGCAGCTGATGGCAGGCAAAAAAGTGATCATCCGGACACTGGACATCGGCGCAGACAAACAGGTGGATTATTTTAACCTCGGTCAGGAGGATAATCCGGCCATGGGCTATCGTGCCATCCGTATCTGTCTGAAGCAGCCGGAGATTTTCAAGACACAGCTGCGTGCGTTACTTCGTGCAGCGGTATATGGAAATCTGTCTGTGATGTATCCGATGATCACTTCCACAGAGGAAGTGGAGCAGATTTTTGCCATTGTAGAAGAAGTACGGGCTGAGCTGGATGCAGCGGGAATCCCGTATAAAATGCCGGAGCAGGGTGTCATGATCGAGACACCGGCAGCTGTGATGATCAGCGATGAACTGGCAGAGATGGTGGATTTCTTCAGTATCGGAACCAACGACCTGACACAGTATACACTGGCGATTGACCGTCAGAATGCTAAACTGGATGATTTTTACAACGCGCATCACAAAGCGATTTTGCGCATGATCCGTATGGTTGTGGAAAATGCACACAAATGTGGAAAATGGGCCGGTATCTGCGGAGAACTTGGCGCAGATCTGGAACTGACGGATGCATTTATGGAGATGGGAGTAGATGAACTTTCTGTAGCTCCATCTATGGTGCTGAAAGTTCGCAAAAACATCCGGGAATATACTGCAAATTAGTGAATGGAACAGTAATTTCGGACAGAAATATAGAAAACGGGCAGCCGTATATTCGAAAAGAATGTGCGGCTGTCTGTTTTTCTATACATATATAGTTCTATACATAGTTGTGTACATACACCGTTGTGTGCTCCCTGGCAGAGTTGAGTTTTGTTTTTCGCAGAATTGATTTTTGTGGGTATGAAAATGAAAATTTCTGTGTTAAAATAATAGTATTACAGTTGTATTACAAACTATTTATTGTGGGAGAAGGAAGCGAATCGTGTATCGTATATGTAAAGTACTAAACCATAACGGGGTGATTGCCCTTGATATGAATGACAGCAAAGAATATGTCCTGCTGGGAAAAGGCGTCGGATTTGGAAAAAAGCCTGGGGAGCGTTTTGAACAGCCTGCAGACTGTACGGTGTATTCTTTACAGGAGACCTCTTCAAGAGGAGACGCGGCGGAACTGATCAAATCCATCCAGCCGGAATATTTTCAGATGGCGAATCGGATTTTGAATGAAGCGGAGCGGCATTTTGGAAAAATCGACCGGAGTATCTTGTTTCCGATGGCAGATCATATCGCATTTGCCGTCCAGCGTCTGCAGAAGGGAGAGAAGATCTCCAATCCGCTGACTGAAGATATCAAGACGCTGTTCCATTCAGAATTTAAGGTGGCCTCTATGATACAGACGATTCTGAAAGAGGAAAAGCAGATCGACATTGACGAGGATGAGATCGGATATGTGGCGCTGCATATTCATTCTGCACTGGAAAAAGAATCCGTATCTGTCTCGATGCAGATGGCGCGGGCTGTGCGGGACTGCGTTTCCGTGATCGAAGAGCAGCGGGGCATCCGCATCAATGTCATGTCATTGAGTTATAACCGGCTGATGAACCATGTGAAATATATGGTTGCCCGTGTACTGAAAGGGGAATCTCTGAAAGTCAATATGAATGACTATGTACAGCACAATTTTCCGGATGCTTTTGAACTGGCAACCACCGTATGTGATCATCTCAGCCATGCATTACATAAGCCGCTCGAGGAATTGGAGATCGGCTATCTGGCTATGCACATCGAGCGGGTCAGCATGGCAGATGAAGAATAGCGGATTATAATCAAGGATCAGACATCTGTGTACCGAAAGAGCAATACAATACGCTGTTTCGGTACATTTTTTTTCGCTTTTCGGGAAAAACGGACAAAAGTAGGTAAAAAAGTATTGGAAAAACGGACAAAAACAGTCAAAAAAAGTTGGAAAAACGGACAAAAACAGTCAAAAAAATGTTGGAAAAACGGACAAACATACTTGCGGGATAAGAAAAAACATGGCATACTAAGGATATAACAGGGAAAACTGTAAAAAGCAGGAGGTGTAACATGCTGTATCGAAGCATAACAGAGCGAATCGAACAATTTTTTGAAAAAGAAAAGAAAGCGGCTCTGATGGTTACAGGGGCCCGGCAGGTAGGAAAAACGTACTGTATCCGGGAGTACGCAAAGCAGCATTTCAAATATGTGATCGAGATTAATTTTCTTGAGATGCCACAGGCGGTTGCTTTGTTTGAAAATGCTACCGGAAGTGATGATATATTAATGAGAATCTCCGCATTGACAGACATTCCCATGGAAAAAGACCGGACAATGATATTTTTTGATGAAGTCCAGGAATGCAGGGAAATCGTGACTGCTATTAAATTTTTAGTCGAAGAAGGCAGTTATCGCTATATTCTCAGTGGGTCGCTGCTTGGAGTGGAATTAAAGGATATACGATCGGTTCCGGTTGGTTACATGTCGATTTATGAGATGTTCCCCATGGATTTTTTTGAATTTTGCAAGGCAAACCGTGTATCGGAAAAGGTTCTGGACAAATTAAAAAACTGTTTTGAAGAAAAGATCCCTGTGGATGATCTGATTCATGACAGAATGATGGATCTGTTTCGATTGTATCTGATCGTTGGCGGTATGCCGGCGGCTGTACAGCGATATCTGGATACAAATAATCTGAATGAAGTGATGCAGGTTCAGAAAGGGATCATCCAGCTGTACAAAAAAGATATTGCCAGGTATGATCCGGAGCATAAACTCTATCTGGAGGAGATTTTCCAGCTGATTCCAAGTGAACTGAACAGTAAAAACAAACGCTTTATTTTAAAAAACTTAAATGAGAACTTCAAATTTTCAAGATATGAGCATAGCTTCATCTGGCTGAAAGAAGCCGGGGTGGCACTGCCGGTTTATTGTGTTCAGGAGCCACAGGTTCCGTTGCTTCTGTCAAAAGCAACAAATTTGTTCAAATTATTCCTTTCTGATGTGGGACTGCTTGCAGCAATGTACGCAGATGGTTTGCAGATCAGGATATTAAATAAAGAAAACAATATTAATTTTGGATCGGTTTATGAAAATGCAGTTGCACAGGAACTGTGTGCACATGGATTTGAGGTATATTACTTTAATAACAAAAAACAGGGGGAACTGGATTTTGTTATTGAGTTTGAGGGGGAGGCATTGCCACTTGAAGTAAAATCCGGAAAGGATTATACAAAACACCGTGCATTAAATCATGTGTTGGAAAGTCCCAATTATCATATTCAGAATGCCATTGTATTTTGTAATGAAAATATAGAAGTGAAAGATCAGATTTTTTACTGTCCGATTTATATGGCAGGATTTTTGGAAAAGAGAACGGTTCCGGAGGATTATATCTACACACTTGATTTAAGTGTACTTCAGGATTAAAGAAAACCGCAGGATGCTGAGAAATTCATCACCCTGCGATTTTTTTATCTCAGTCGAGAAGACTCCCACTTC
>NZ_KI271080.1:0-42748 GCF_000469345.1 Eubacterium ramulus ATCC 29099 | reverse complement strand
ACCAAGTCTCACGTGCGTTCGACTTGAATTTTCTGTCAGCTGGTTATTTACCTAAATATGCCTTTAACAGTGCAAGCGTATTTCTGACTCCGTCTATATGAGAGCGCTCATAGTTGTGGGATGCATACACACCCGGTCCGATAAGTCCGTGGCGGATATCAAAGCCGCCGCGCAGGCTGGCTTCTACGTCAGAGCCATAATGCGGATATACGTCGATCGCATAGTCAAGACCGTTTGCTTTTGCAAGTTCGGACAGCTCTGTTACCAGATCATAGTTGTAAGGTCCACCGGAATCCTTTGCACAGATGGATACCATGCGCTCGGTACAACCCAGATCATCACCGACACAGCCCATATCCACGCAGATCATTTCTTCGGTATCTGCCGGGATGGAACTTCCGCCGTGTCCGACTTCCTCATAAACAGTAAATAATAAGGAAACTTTGCGATTCAAAGTAATTGTTTTCTCAGCCACTTCTTTTGCAATACCAAGCAGGATAGCAGCAGAAAGTTTATCATCCAGAAAACGACTTTTTATGTAACCGCTTGGAGTTACAACCGTGCGGGGATCCATTGCAATGATATCACCCACCTGTATGCCCAGTACTTTTACATCTTTCTCTGTACTTACATTCTCATCCAGCAGGATTTCCATATTTTCCTCTGTCGCTTCTACTTTCTGATCCGCTACGTGTGCGGACGGTTCCTTGTTTAATACGACACCTGTGTATACTTTTCCATCTCTTGTATGTACGGTGCAGTTTTCACCGTCAGCCGTGCACCACTGATGTCCGCCCAGTGTCGTCGGACGCAGGCGGCCGTTGCTCTTGATGGAACGCACCATGGCACCTAACGTATCTACATGAGCGGCCAGGATCAGCGGACTTCCTTCCCCACCGATTGTTACACAGACATTGCCCTTGCGGGAACGTTCCGGTGTAAATCCCATTTCTTCTAAGGTGGAAACCAGATACTGTGCCACTTCTTTTGTGAAGCCGGACGGACTTGGAATAGAGGTCAGAGCTTTCATCTGATCCGTAATAAAAGTAATCGTTGAATTTTCCATAATCGAACTCCTTAATTATATACTTTTAATTTTATGATGCCAGGGTCAAAAGCCTGAAACCACGATGTGCTTGCACAGGAGTGGTTTTATGGCTTAATGACCCGCCCTGATATGAGCATAAAAGTGGAGCGTCAGCTTCACGATATGCGAATATTGGGTAGAATTGTGGGAGTACGAAGTACGGAACAATTCGTACGGCATCTTTTGCCCCCAACATCATTTTACTCTGTTATTCTATAACGAAACAGAAAAATATTCCAGTACAAAAATAGGGCAGCGTCAGCTGTGGCACCGTTTGGAGTAAATGAAATGCGGATGCAGAAAAATGTCCGTGTCCGTGTGCATGTCCTCCGCCAGCCCTCCATTTCAGAAAAGTAAAATTATACAAAAAACCGTATTTTTCACTACGGACTTTTGCGTGTTTTTACCTTATTCTGAATATAATTCTGTAAGATAAGGACAAAAAGAGGAGAAGTGTACGCACATCGAAAACAGCTGTCCGAAAAATAAATACAAAAATTAGCTGTTTTGGTTGACCATTATGTAAAAAACAGGTATAATAAACAATATTGTCGACAATTTACAATAGTAAAGTGTTACAGAATTGTACAGAATTGGCGACAAAGTGACGTATGAGAATGAGAGAGGAAAGGTGTAAAAAATGGCAAAGTACACAGCACGAAGAGTCTTAATGGCGATTGTCACGGTGCTGGTAGTTGCATGTGTTACGTTTTTCTTGATGAACGCAATCCCGGGAAATCCGTGGTTATCTGAGAAAACTCCGACACAGGCCACTATCGACGCTTTAAATGCTAAATATGGACTTGACCAGCCCCTGATTGTTCAGTTGGGCAAATATCTCGGAAATCTTCTTCACGGAGATTTCGGTACATCAATCAAAATGCAGAAAAACCGTGCAGTTTTAGACATCATCAAAGATATGTTCCCAGTTTCTGCAAAAATCGGCGTATTTGCGCTTTTATGGGCAATTGCAGTCGGACTTCCGCTTGGATGTCTGGCAGCTTACAAAAGAGGTACATGGGTAGACAGCTTCCTTAGAGTTGTTTGTACAATCGGTATCTCCATGCCTGGATTCGTAGTCGCAACAATGCTGTTGCATACATTATGTGGGGGTATTCCGGGAGTAAAAGTTTTCCCGGCATTATTTGACGGAACACCAAAGAGTTATGTCCTGCCATGTCTGGCACTGGGATTTTACCCAATGTGTTATCTGTCAAGACAGACCAGAACAGCGATGCTTGATTCTATCAATCAGGAGTATATCAAGACTGCGCGTGCAAAAGGTCTGAAAAACAGCAAGATTATTTTCAAACATGCACTGAGAAATGCACTGATCCCGGTTATTACTTATCTGGGACCGCAGATTGCATTTACACTGTGCGGCGGTATGGTTGTTGAGCAGGTATTCTCTATTCCGGGACTGGGCCGTTACTTTATCCAGGCTATCCAGACCCGTGATTATCCGTTGATTATGGGAACCACTATTTTCCTGGCTTCCTTCATCATCATCATGAACCTGATCGTAGACCTGTGTTACAAACTGGTAGACCCGCGTATCAATCTGTCGAAGGGAGGAAACTAAGTATGTCTGGAAAGAAAAGATTTCAAAAGCCAGGCTCTCTTCAACCGAATATTGATGATATTTTAGAGTGGAGCAAATTACCGGAGGATGCATTTGATGCGGCAAGCTCACAGGAAAAAGCAGATTTTATCAAAGATCGTAAGAGTGTTTCCTACTGGGCAGATGCATGGCGTCGTCTTCGTAAGAATAAAGTGGCAATGGTTGCACTGGCAATCATCATTGCCATGGTTATTTTCGGATTTGTGGGACCGAGCCTGGTTCCATATACTTACAAACAGCAGGTGCGTGGTTCCGAGGCATTGCATCCGTGGCATTATACACTGGAAGACCAGCAGAAAATCAATGATTACATGGAAGAGAAAAATCAGACTGCAAACCTGACACCGGATGAGGCTGTCGAGAAAGCCAAAGCAGAAGCGGCCGCAAAAGGCAAAGAGTTATCCCGTATTGAGGAATCCAAGATTCGTGCGAAAGCAAATGTTTCTCAGTCAAAAGAGAGTGAGGAGCACGTGACGGAAGCCGAGGCTGCAAAAGCCCTGGGCATCAAGCATAAAGCATTTGGTTATTCCACACAGGAGCTTCAGAAAAAAGCAGACGGGGAGAAAGTATTCCCACATGTATTTGGTACCGATGACCAGGGACGTGATATCATGGTCCGTGTCATGGTCGGAACAAGAATTTCTATCATCGTTGGTGTATGTGCGGCAATTATCGTACTGATCATCGGTGCGTTATACGGATCCGTTTCCGGTTACTGCGGTGGCGCGGTAGATACCGTAATGCAGCGTATTGTTGAGATCATCTACTCCATTCCGGAGATGCTGATCATCCTGTTGCTTTCCGCAACTTTAAAACCGGCGTTGGAGCAGTTCCAGAACTCCGGTGACGGCCCGATGCAGAATCTGGTAACGATTCTCGGACCAAACCTGATCTCCATGTTTATCGCATTCGGTTTATTATACTGGGTAACCATGAGCCGAATCATCCGTGGACAGATCCTTCAGTTAAAACAGCAGGAATATGTAACAGCTGCCCGTGTCCTTGGCGCAAAAGGCGGACGTATCATTAGCAAGCATCTGCTTCCGAACTGTATTGGACAGATTATTACAACCACATTCCTGCAGATTCCATCCGCAATCTTCCTGGAATCCTTCCTTTCTTTCATCGGTGTAGGTGTATCTGCTCCGCTGACAAGTTTGGGATCTATGTGTTCTGAGGCTCTGAGTGGTCTGAGCACATATCCATACAGATTATTTATCCCGGCATTCATCCTGAGTCTTATGATTCTGGCTCTGAACCTGTTCGGTGACGGACTTCGCGACGCATTAGATCCGAAGTTAAAGAAATAAGGAGAGGAGGAGACGATATGGAACAGGAAAATAAAACAGATAAACTGTTAGAGGTCAGAGATCTCCAGGTCTCTTTCTTTACTCCGGCAGGAGAAGTCAAAGCAGTAAACGGAATTTCATATGACGTAAACTACGACGAAGTTATGGGTATCGTAGGTGAGTCCGGTTCCGGTAAAAGTGTGGAAGCATATTCTATCATCGGATTACTTCAGAATCCTGGTAAAGTAGTAGGCGGATCTATTACATTTGAAGGACAGGATATGCTCTCCAAGACAAAAGACGAAATGATCGCATTTCGTGGAAAAGAAGTAGCAATGATCTTTCAGAACCCGATGACTTGTCTGAATCCGGTATATACGATCGGAAATCAGCTGGTAGAGGCTCTGAAAGCACATGATAAAAGTGTCAGCAAAGAGGATGCTGAGAAGCACGCAATGAAAATGCTGGAAGAAGTAGGTATCAACAACGTTGAAAAACGTATGAAACAGTACCCGCATGAACTTTCCGGTGGTATGCGTCAGAGGGTTATGATCGCAATGGGTCTGATCTGCCATCCGAAGCTTCTGATCGCCGATGAGCCGACAACCGCTCTGGATGTAACCATCCAGGCACAGATTCTCGAACTGATGAAAAAACTTCAGAAGCAGAATCACATGGGTATTATTTTTATCACACATAACCTTGGTGTTGTTGCTGAGGTCTGTGACAAAGTATCCGTTATGTATGCAGGTAAAATGGTAGAGCAGGGACCGGTGGATGATATTTTCTATAATCCGGGTCATCCTTATACAAAAGGTCTGCTTCGTTCTATGCCGCGTGTAGATGCAGAAAGCTATGAGCGTCTGATCCCGATCGAGGGTTCACCGGTCGATATGCTGAATCCGCCGGAAGGATGTCCGTTTGCACCGCGTTGTGAACATGCGATGAAGATCTGCCTGCAGAAGATGCCGCCATATGTAGAGATGGGAGAAAACCATCATGCAGCATGTTGGCTGCGTGTACAGGATTGTCTGGCAGAAGCAAAAAAAGGTAATACTGAGACAGCGAATATTGAAAAAACGGAGGTAGACAGCCATGAGTGAGAAGAATGATGTACTCGTTCAGGTTGATCACCTGAAAAAATATTTCCCGGTTAAGGGATTAAAAGGACCTGGTGTACAGGCGGTAGAAGATATTTCTATCTTTATCAACCGCGGTGAGACACTTGGCCTCGTAGGAGAGTCCGGATGTGGTAAAACCACTCTGGGCCGTACGATCCTTCAGCTGCACGAGCCGACTTCCGGAAAAATTGTTTACGATGGTGAGACAATTTTCGAGGGACAGGATCCGTGGCAGAGAGATGCAGAAGGACAGTTACATCATGTAAAAGTCCCGAAGGCAAAACAGGCGAATATGCTTCCATACAGACGGAAAATGCAGATTATTTTCCAGGATCCTTCCGCAAGTCTGGATCCGCGTATGACAGTCGGAGAGATTATCGGAGAGGCACTTGATATTCATAAGCTTTTTCCGAATAAGCAGGACCGTACGGATCGTATCAAAGAGCTGCTTGGCAGAGTAGGATTGAATACAGAGCATGCAAACCGTTATCCGCACGAGTTTTCCGGTGGACAGCAGCAGCGTGTCGGTATTGCCCGTGCACTGGCTGTAAATCCTGAGTTTATCGTATGTGATGAGCCGATTTCCGCACTGGATGTTTCCATTCAGTCACAGGTAGTAAATATGCTGGAAGATATGCAGGAAGAGATGGGACTGACCTATCTGTTCATCGCACATGATCTTTCCGTTGTTCGTCATATTTCACACCGTATCGGCGTAATGTATCTTGGAACTATGGTAGAGCTGGCTGAGAGCTATGAGCTGAACCGCCATCCACTGCATCCGTATACACAGACACTGCTTTCTGCAGTACCTGTTCCGGATCCGGAGGTGAGCAGAAGCAGACAGCGTATCGTTCTGGAGGGAGATATTCCGTCTCCGATGAATCCGCCAAGCGGATGCCGTTTCCATACACGTTGTCCATATGCAATGGATAAATGTAAAGAATGCGTTCCGAAATTCAAGGAATATGAGAAAGGACACTGGGTGGCCTGCCATCTGTTAGAGCAGTAGAATACTGCCGTTGTCTTGTTTGAGACTGTTCTCACTTTTTGGTGGGAGCAATTGAAATTGGGTAATGCAGGGTAGTCCTGTTTTATCAATAAATTTATAAAGGAGAGTACTATGAAAAAGAGATTGGTATCAGTTGTATTAGTTGCAGCTTTCGCTTTTTCCATGCTTGCGGGCTGTGGAAGCGACAACAGCGCATCTAAAGACAACAAAAACAACACATCTGCAGAAGCAGAGAAGACAGCTTCCAAAGACGGTGATTTCAACCTCACTGTAAACTTCGCATCTGAGCCGATGACAATGGATCCGGCCCTGAACTCCTCCGTGGATGGAGCTGTCATGGCAAACCATTTATTCGAAGGTCTGATGAAATGGGAGAGCACAGGTGAGGAAGTTGAAGGTTCTGACGGAACATGCGATAGTGCAAAACTTACTTACGGTCAGGCTGAGAGCTATGACAAAACAGCAAATGATGATGGAACTGTAACATACACTTTCCACCTTCGTGATGGCATCAAATGGTCTGACGGAAAAGACGTTACAGCAAAAGATTTCGAGTATGCATGGAAACGTCTGGTTAATCCGGCTACAGCAGCAGATTACAACTACATGCTTGATTGTGTTGTAAATGCAAATGAGATTATGGCTGGTGAGAAAGATCCTTCTGAGTTAGCTGTAAAAGCAGTTGATGACAAGACATTTGAAGTAACTTTAACAACAGATCTTCCATATTTTGAAGAGCTGTGTGCATTCCCGGCTATGATGCCTGTACGTCAGGACATCATCGAGGCAAATGGAGATCAGTGGACATTTGATCCTTCTACATACATCTCCAATGGTCCATACAAACTGACAGAGTGGACACATAACTCACAGATCGTAATGGCAAAAGATGAGAACTATTACGATTATGAGAACCTTGGACCTGATACTCTGACTTTCAAACTGATGGATGATACAAACGCTATGCTTTCCGGTTTCAAATCCGGCGAGCTTGATTACATCCAGGAAGCTCCGCAGGCAGAACTTCCGAACCTGATCGCTTCCGGCGATATGAAGATCGTAGACTACCTTGGAACATATTATGTATGTTTCCAGACACAGAAAGCTCCGTTTGACAATCCGAAAGTACGTGAGGCATTCACACTGGCTGTTGACCGTAACTACATTGTTGATAAAGTAACTCAGTCCGGACAGGTTGAGGCTGGTGCATATGTACCAAGCGGTATCTCTGATGCTGAGGAAGGATCTGACTTCCGTAAAGAAGGTGGCGATTACTATGATCCGACTAAGGATGCTTACGAAGCAAACTGTGAGAAAGCCAGACAGCTCCTTGCAGAGGCTGGTTACCCGAACGGCGAGGGATTCCCGGTTGTAGAATATCTGTACAACACAAGTGATGCTCATAAAGCAGTTGCTGAAGCACTTCAGAATATGTGGGAGCAGGAACTTGGCGTAACTGTTACACTGAACAACCAGGAGTGGGCATCTTTCCTTCAGACACGTAAAAACGGTGATTACTCTATCGCACGTAACGGATGGATTTCTGATTACAATGATCCGGTTTCCTTCCTTGATATGTGGGTAACAGGCGGCGGAAATAACGACGCTCAGTACTCTAACCCGGATTACGATAAACTGATCGAGCAGGCAAAAGCTGAATCTGATCCTGCTGCACGTATGAAACTGTTACATCAGGCAGAGGACATCTTAGTAGGTCAGGATTACGTAGTTGATCCGCTGTACTTCTATACACAGAAATATATGCTGCGTGATGGAATCGAAGGCATGTACTACACACCACTGGGATACTTCTTCTTTGGATATTGTACACAGTCTAAGTAGTAAATGACATGAAAAGGAATCCTGCTTGCAGGATTCCTTTTTTTGAAATAAATGGAATGGTAAAATTTTAGTGAAAAGCATATGAGCAACGGGATCATGTTTTTTTCAATGGAATTTTATAAAAACATATAAATACATAGGAGCATTTGCTTTAGGAGGATTCAGTATGCGAGCTTATGAAAGATTATTAAATTATGTAAAAGTCTGGACGACGAGCGATGAGGAGAGTACCACTTCTCCGACTACGGCACGTCAGTTTGATCTGGCAAAGCAGCTGGTGGAAGAAATGAAAGGCATGGGTATTGAAGATGCCATGATGGACGAGTACGGATATGTATACGGTCATATTCCGGCGACTCCGGGTTATGAGAATTGTACTGCCATCGGCTTCCTTGCACATATGGATACCGCACCGGATTACAGTGGAGAGAATGTGAATCCGCAGATTATTGAAAATTATGACGGAAAAGATGTGGTTCTGGGCACTTCCGGCAGAACATTGACGGTAAAAGATTTTCCTTCATTAAAAAATATGACAGGGAAAACATTGATCACCACAGACGGAACCACATTACTTGGCGCAGACGACAAAGCAGGTATTGCTGAGATCATGACGGTTGCCGAGGAGTTATTAAAAGGTGATATTCCGCATGGAAACGTGTGCCTTGCTTTTACAACCGATGAGGAAGTAGGAAGTGGCGCCTGCCACATGGATCTGGAACGATTTGGTGCACCGTATGCCTATACGGTAGACGGTGGTCCGGAAGGAGAAATCCAGTTTGAAAACTTTAATGCAGCTTCTGCGGAGTTTGCCATTCATGGTGTCAATGTACATCCGGGCGAGGCAAAGGATATTATGGTTAATTCCATGAAAATTGCCATGGAGTTACAGGGTATGCTGCCGGAGCAGGAAGCACCGGAGCACACGGAAGGTTATGAAGGATTTTTCCACCTGATGGAAATGAACGGAAGTGTGGAAGAGACGACCATGAGCTATCTGATCCGTGAGTTTGATGCAGAAAAATACGAAGCACGTAAAGCTTTGATGCAGGAGATTACTGCAAAAATAAATGCAAAATATGGAGAGGGAACCGTAGAACTGAAACTGGAAGATTCTTACCGCAACATGCGTGAGATGATCGAGCCTTGTATGCAGCTGATCGATTTTGCAGTTCAGGCATGCAAAGATGCTGATGTGGAGCCGGATATCGCACCGATCCGCGGCGGTACAGACGGTGCACGTCTCAGTTTTGTCGGACTTCCGTGTCCGAACCTTGGAACAGGTGGTTATGGCTTCCATGGTGCGTATGAGCACATTACTGCAGAAGGCATGGATAAGTCTGCAGCAATTATAAAAAATATTATATCACAGTTCGCACACCAAATGTAGCAGTGGGAAAGAGTAGGAACATTTTATGGGTGCATTATTGTATCAGACGTTAAGAGAAAGTATTGTGGATGCCATCCGCAGTAAGATCTTTAACCATGAGATCAAGCCCGGACAGCGTATTGTGGAGCTGGAACTGGCGAAAGAATTTCATACAAGCCGGGGGCCGATCCGTGAGGCACTCCGACAGCTGGAAAATGAAGGCATCATTGTGTATGCGAGAAATGTAGGATGTTCTGTGAAAGAACTTTCTTTTCAGGACTCCTACGAAGTATATCTGCTGAGAACCAATTATGAGGTAGTCAGTGTCAGATTTTTACAGGGAAAGATCCCGGAGAAGTCCATGCAGCATCTGGAAGAGATTCTGAAACGTATGAAAAATCTGACGGCAGAGGAATTTGACCAGGTATTTGAATGTGATAATGAATTTCATGAAGAACTGGTAAAAATGTGTGGTATGCCACGGGTTCAGAAAGCGTGGAAAGAGCAGTACTACGGTAATCTTTTCGCCGGATATGATCTGGTGCAGGACAAAGAAGCTATCGCAAAACGGCAGTATGCATCGCATAAGATCATTTATGATGCATGTGTGGCAGGAGATTGTGAGGCAATCTGTAAAGCCATCAAAGGCCATTACTGGAGAACCATCGGTGAAATGATGCGTGAACAAAATGTAGATGCGCCAGATCTTGAGCGTGGCTGGGAGAGTGCGTTTTAAAAACCGGATAAATGATAAAAGTGTCTTATATAGTAAACAGGAAAAACAGTTTGTTTTGATAGAAGTGATTTCGTCAAGGCAGACTGTTTTTTGCTGTAAGAGAAAAGTTTCTTTCAAAAACCCACGATTTCCCAAAAGCGTTGCTTTTTAGACGAAAGCTGGAAGATGTGTGGTTGACTGTAAAATTTGATTTTCGTATAATATTTATTCGATACCAATAAATTTATCAAAAAAGCATGGAGCATAAAACAGGAGTGTGCAGAACAAATATGAAAAACGTACTGAAGATATTTCGAAGAGATTTGAAGCGGCTGCTCCGAAATCGTGCGGCAGTGATGGTACTGGGCGGCGTATGTCTGTTACCGTCGTTGTATGCATGGTTTAATATTGCAGCAAATATGGATCCCTATGGAAATACACAAGGCATTAAGGTTGCTGTGGCAAATTGTGATGAAGGTGCCGACACCGCGCAGATGTCGTTGAATGCGGGAGCCAGCATCATGGATAACCTGAAAGAAAACAAGAAACTTGGCTGGACTTTTGTGGATGAGGAGGAAGCCATTGAGGGAGTAAAATCAGGTGCTTACTATGCAGCCATTGTCATTCCGGAGAATTTCAGTGATTCACTGCTGAGTATTTTATCCGGAGACGTTAAGAAGCCGCAGCTGGATTACTATATTAATGAAAAGAAAAATGCCATTGCACCGAAAATCACAGATACGGGTGCCACGACATTGCAGCAGCAGATCAACGATACTTTTTCGTCCGTGGCTTCTGAAGCAATTTCAGAGATGGTCAGTACATCTGCCGGAAACCTGACAGTGGATGTGGACAATACCAATTCGGAATTGCTCAGTTCTATTTCTGCTGTGCGGGAGAATCTGACCGGTTATCAGAATGTGTTGGATCATTTCCGGGAAACAGTAGGAAGTTCAGATGTATTGATCCGGGATACCCTGTCTTCGTTGGAAAAGCTGAAGAAATCAGCAGCATCTGTATCTGATACGCTGGATCAGAGCACAGATCTGCTGGGTGAGAGCCGTAAGGCAGTTTCTGATTTTTCGTCGGTATTTTCTGACAGTCTGACGAGTGGGGATCTGTTTTTGAATGATGCATATATTACTGCATCGATCAAACTGGGAAATCTGGAATCGAAAGTGACACAGGTGAATACGTCTGTGGGTGGTGGCCTCGATTCAGTGACAGATTTAAATCAGAAAAATCAGCAGATTCTGGATGAACTTGCAAGATTGCAGGGAAGTATCGCAAACGATTCACAGATTTCTGCAGCAATCACAGAGCAGATCGCAAATCTGCAAAAGCAGAATCAGGAGATTGGCCAGGTGCTTGATTCCATGGATAAAAGCAATTCAGCCATCGCAGATATGGTAACTACTTCGCAAAATACCAGACAGAATCTGGAACAGATTATGGGAAACAGCCGGGATGATCTGAAAAAATACCGCAGTACTCTGACGCAGTCTACCGTTCCGCAGATCAGTCAGTCTCTGGATGGACTGGCAGCGGTCAGTGGAGAAATGTCTGCAACATTATCAGGAATCACACCGATGGTGGATCAGCTGAGCACGATGCTGCAGCAACTGCAGACCAGTCTGGATGACAGCGTGAATGCGCTGACCAAAACCGGTTCTGCACTGGAGAAGGTCGATGCGCAGCTGGAAACGGTACAGACGGATATTAAGGCAATGCAAAGTTCTGAGGCTTATCAGGAAATTTTAGAACTGGAAGGCATTGATGCCGAGGCTATTTCCGAGTTTATGGCATCTCCGGTGTCTATTAATTCTGAAGTGTTGTATGATGTGAAAAATTATGGAACCGGTATGACGCCGTTTTATACAAACCTTGCACTTTGGGTAGGCGGTCTTATTCTGGTATCAATTCTGAAACAGGAAGTGGATAAGGATGCAGAAGTATCTGATTTTTCCAATACCAGTGCATATTTCGGCAGATGGATGTTGTTTGTTGTACTTGCAGTGATCCAGGGATTTATCGTCTGCATCGGTGATATTGTATTGTTGAAAGTGCAGTGTGTACACCCGGTACTGTTTGTGGCAAGTGGCATGTTCTGTTCTTTTATCTATGTAAATATTATTTTTGCAATGGCACTTACCTTCAAGCATATTGGAAAAGCATTGGGTGTATTCCTGATCATCTTGCAGATCCCGGGCTCCTCCGGTACGTATCCGATTGAGATGATGCCGGGCTTTTTCAAAAAACTGAATCCGTTCCTGCCGTTCACGTATTCCATCCGTGGCATGCGTGAGTGCATCGCAGGATTTTACGAGAATACTTATGTGAAAAATATGGCAGTGATGTTTGTATTTTTAGCACTGGCGCTCTTTATTGGTCTTGTGCTTCGGCCGCTGTTGATGAATTTGAACCACCTGTTTGACCGTCGTCTGGAAGAGACAGAAATGATGGTCGGTGAGACCGCCGGCAGTGAAAGACAGCTTCCGCAGATGCAGCTGATGCTTGAAATCTTGATGCGGGATGATTTGACAAAACGTCGTTTTTTGGAAAAATCCGGAAAGTTTGAATTGAAATATCCGAAAATGGTGCGCATTGGATTCGCAGGAATCCTCGTGATTCCACTTGTATTTCTGATTTTATCCTTTGTATTACCGGCAAAATTTGTATTTCTGGTGCTCTGGATCATTTCCCTGATCGCACTGGTGGTTTATCTGATCTGTGTGGAGTATGTGCATGACCGTATTGTACGTCAGCTGGAGATGAGTGGACTGGAACCGGAAGAACTGGTAAAAAAGATTAAGGAGGGAGACATCTGATGAAAAATGTATGGAAAATCTTTCAGCGGGATATGATGCGTGTCCGTAATAATGTCATTGCGCTGGTTGTCATTATTGGTATCAGTGTCGTTCCCTGCCTGTATGCGTGGTTCAACATTGCAGCCAGCTGGGATCCGTATTCCAACACCGGAAATCTTAAGGTGGCTGTGGCCAGCGTGGATGAAGGATATGAGGGAAGTCTGATCCCGATTGAAATCAATATCGGTGATAAAGTGTTGTCTGCTTTGCGGGAAAATACCCAGATGGAGTGGGTGTTTACCACAGAGGAAAAAGCTACCAGCGGAGTGAAATCCGGAAAATATTATGCAGCGATCGTGATTCCGAAGGATTTCAGTAACAAGATGATGAGTGTTTTTTCTGAAAAGGTAGAAAAACCGGAGATTACCTATTATTCTAATGCCAAGGAAAATGCGATTGCACCGAAGGTAACAGATAAAGGAGCCGGTGCAGTGCAGCGTCAGGTAAATGAGGTATTTATCGAGACGGTTTCGGATACAACACTGACGGTACTGCAGGCAGTTTCCAATATGACACAGGCCAGTGGTGCGGAGACGATCGTGGATAATCTGAATACAAATCTGAATCAGATTGCCGGAGATCTGACAGCTTCTGCCGGTTTGCTGGAATCTTTCTCGGATATGACAGGTTCCGCGCAGAAACTGTTGAATTCTACTACGGAATTTCTGCAAACCGTACAACAGCAGACGAAGGAGAGCAGGCAGACATTTCAGGAGACATCAAAAACATTTTCCGGTCTGGATGATTCCATGGATGCGGCCGCAGACAGTGTCGGAACAGCACTGAAATCTGCAGAAAATGTGTATGATCAGATGGATCAGGTCATTTCAGGCGCCTTTTCTGATGAAAGTGCGGATGCACAGCAGATTGCATCCACGCTGGATACTCTGGCTGGTCAGGTTGGAAATGTGGTGACTGCCTATACTTCCGTCCGGGACTCTGTAGCAGCAGTCGCAGATAAATATCCGGAGACATCCCCACTTGTTGATGCAATTGTGGTTCGGATGGATACTTCCATTCAGCAGCAGAAAAATCTGCAAAGCAAATTACAGGACAGTGCAAAAGGCCTGCGGGATGCCACCACCGATCTTGGCACCGCACGGAATGAGTTAAAGGATCTGGTAGCAAAGAACCGGGAAAATATGTCCGGTATGTCTGCAAGTTATAAATCTTCGGTACAGAAATCATTAAATCAACTGTCAGCGTCCCTGACATCTTCCAAACAGGAGATTTCCAGTCTGTTGTCGCAGCTGGATCAGAGTGCCAACGGCATTTATAAACTGACGGATACGGCAGATTCTGATCTGTCAGAAATCCAGAAAGTGCTGGGAGATTCCGGTGAACTGCTGACGGAAGCTTCTGACAGGATTGCAGATACGACAGCTAAGCTGGATGAGATGGAAACGAGCGGAGATTTTTCCGAGCTGGAAGCTTTGATTTCCGGAGATAAATCTGCGATCAGTACATTTTTGGCAGCTCCTGTCTCACTGGATACGCACAAAATATATGAAATTGCTAATTACGGTTCTTCTATGGCTCCGTTTTATTCCGTATTGTCGATCTGGATCGGTGGTATCGTTCTGGTGGCAATGCTGAAAGTCAATGTATCTGAGAATTGCACGAAAGGATTAAAAAATGTCAAGCTGCATCAGATTTATTTTGGGCGTTTTATTACATTTATGATCGTTGGGTTATTCCAGAGTACATTGATCGCATTAGGTGATCTGCTCTATCTTGGGATTCAGTGTGAGCATCCATTTTTGTTTCTGCTGGGCTGCTGGTTCTCAAGCCTGGTATTTGTAAATATTATTTATACGCTGACGGTGTCTCTGGGAGACATTGGAAAAGCGGTCAGCGTCATTCTGCTGGTTGTGCAGGTAGCCGGAACCGGTGGAACCTTTCCGATAGAGGTAGCACCGTCCTTCTTCCGTGCGGTTTATCCGCTGCTTCCGTTTACACACAGTATGGCTGCGCTGCGGGAGACGGTGGGAGGCATGTATGGCATGAATTACTGGATCGATCTTGGAAAACTTGCAATATTCTTAGGTATTTCCCTGATCGTCGGTCTGGTGCTTCGCAAACCGATCATCAAGGCAAATGATGCTTTTACAGAAAAACTGGAAGAGACAAAACTTATGTAATGCTCCAAGTGGATGTAAATTTACGCAAAATGAATTTTTGAAAAAAATCCCCGTTGTTACTTAAAGATATAAGCAACAGCGGGGATTTCTTTGTCCCAATCGTTAAAAACCACAGGTGCATTTTTAAAAGTCATTTTCATGATCATTTATATAAGAAAGAATAAAAGCAATGTGCGCCTGGTAATCTTCACATTCGTTCTGCATAATGGAAACCGCTTTTTTTACTTTATTCAGTACCGTATTGCGGTGCTGGAAAATAGCGGTGGCTGTCTGGTTGATATTTCGCCCGTTTTTCAGAAATTGCATAAAAATATAACACAGATCGCCGTTGTGGGTCTCATCATACTGGCGGAGTACTTCGTAACAGGGGGAAGCAGCCATTTTTACCACACCGGTCTTTTTCAGCTCCTGCAGCAGATACTTGGCATAATAATCTGAGAACGAATAGAAGGACGGGGCAGGAGCTTCCTCTCCGGAGGTGCCAAGCGCAAGGGCTTCCCGGGCCTGTGCAGCAGCCGTAGGCAGATCCATCAGAGAGAAAAAGGTGTTGCTGATGCCACATTCAAACTGCCGGTTGCGGAAGTTTTTGCGGAAAATCGTCTGTTCTTCCGGAGCAAGAAAAGTGGCATAGGATTCATTCTCACTGTTATTTTTCAGTATGTATAAAGTATTCTGATAGACAAACGGTTTTAACTGCGGGATCGAAGTACGCAGATTCCAGCTGACAAAGGAAAATGGAAGCTCCTGTTCTCCGTTGTAGCGGATGACCGCGAGCATAAAGCGCCCATTCATGGTCAGATCGGGAATATAACCAAGCTGATCTTCAATCTGCTGCTGCGGGATCTCCGGGTGCTCTAAAATATCATGGAAGACCGGCTCATAAATCTCAGAAGAAGACCGGTTGGTAAAACGTTTCTGCTGGAAAAACAGCTGCAGGTTTTCGGTCACGATATTCATCAGATAGAGGTAATTTGTTCTCGGATGAACGGCACAATGAAAAATCAGTGCATAGCCAACGGTATGATTATTTGCTTTGAAGCGGTACATCATGCTGTAGTAGCAGTCATGGGTGGTCAGGCTGTACCAGCTGATCAGCGGATTTTCCGTCTGTTCTGAGGTGGAGATGAGTCCGTTCTGACGCAGGCGCTCCATGATCTGTGGTGTCACATAACCGGCAGACAGAATGGATTCCATGATCGGATCACTGACTTCCGGATTTTTGAGGTAACCAAGAATGGAGTAATTGCGATCCAGTACCACCATCGGGTGAACAAGAAAATCTCTGGACAGATTCAAAAGATCCTGCAGGGATTTCTGCTGGATCAGCATCAGATGAAAGTTTTTGTCCCAGACATCAAAATCATGAAAGATCTTCAGAATCCGATTGAACACAAGCGGAAAAGACTCATCGGTATATAAAAGAACCATGGAAAGGCCGGATGGAAAATCTGATACATGGAGTTTTTCATCCTGACAGATACACAGGAACGTACAGTTTGACTGGAAATCCTGGTCTGAAGTTCTGTTTAAAGCAGTTAAAAGCACCTGATCCGCAACCAGATAGAGTTCATTTTCATAAGTTCCGGCAAGCTGCGTCTGGTCAAAAAGCTGTACACCGTCAAAGCTGCAGGTCAGATCAATATTCTGGTTTTCATATATGCTGTTGGCAGAAAGCTGATATAAAAGTACGTTTAATGGTATCCGCATCGTGGTTCTCCTTTGTAAAAAACATATGCGCTCATTATATCACGATATGCAAATGTGTGAACAGCATAATTTCAAAGTGCATTTTTGTTTTTTCTGACATACAAAGAGGGGATGCATTGTATTAATATAGATACAAAAGTATAAGGAATATAAATGGGAGGTATAATCATGAACTTTTTTACACCGGCCGAAGTGGCCCAAAATTACATTGCAACCGGAAAAAGTAAGGTCAATACACCGATTCCGAAAATGATCATTCTTGCAATCCTGGCAGGTGCATTTATCGGATTCGGAGGTGTCGGAGCAACTACCGTGGCAGTGTCCATCACAGAACCGTCTCTGGGTAAATTCATCGGAGCCTGTGTATTCCCGGGTGGACTGACGATGGTTCTGATTGCTGGAAGTGAACTATTCACCGGAAACTGTCTGTTGACGATCCCGCTTCTGGAGAAGGAGATCACTGTAAGCCAGATGCTGAAAAACTGGGTGATCGTGTACATCGGTAACCTGATCGGCGGAATCCTGGTAGGTGCAGGCGTTGCGTTTAGTCATCAGCCGTCTCTGTTTGGAAATGGAATGGCCGTATCGGTATTATCTACGGCAGTAAGTAAATGTTCCATGCCATTTAGTGATGCATTTATCAAAGGCATTCTCTGTAACTTTCTGGTATGTACCGCTGTATGGATTTCCTTTGCGGCAAAAGAAGTAGTCAGCAAGATCGTGGGGCTGTTTTTTCCGATTATGATGTTTGTGCTCTGTGGATTTGAGCATAGTATCGCAAATATGTATTACATCAGTGCAGGCCTTTTTGCAAAAACAAATGCAGCTTATGTACAGGCTGCCACAGATGCAGGAGTGGATCTGACAAATCTGACCTGGGGCAATTTCTTTGGTAAAAATCTGCTGCCGGTTTCCCTGGGAAATATCATAGGCGGTGCAGTCTGTATCGGATGTGTGTACTGGTTTATTTATCTCAGAAAAAATAAGGCAGATGCTTAAGAACAGAACGACAAAAATGTATGGATTGCACAAATTCAGATACAAAATTGTGCTTTTGCCATATGCTGAGAGCACAATTTTTTCGTTATAATAGATGCATTACAGTATCCTGTTGTGATACTGGATAGGAGGGATATTAGAAAAATGAGTAAGATTTATCTTGCCGGAAAGCACAGCCGTGATGTGATCATCGGGGATCTGTTAGAGAAATTCTCCAGAAAAGTAGAAGTCTACCCGCCTGGAACATGTCCGTTGACCGTACAGTTATCACTGCTGCACGCTTCCATGAATCAGACCTGTGGAAAATGTGTACCATGTCGTGATGGTCTTCCACAGCTTGCAAAATTACTGGAAAAAATATTAAATGGCGTTGGAAGCATGGAAATGCTGGATAAAATGAAAGAAATCGCTATCATGATCCGTGACAGTGCGGACTGTGCCATTGGTTACCAGTCTGCCATTGAAGTTCTGGAAGGACTCGAAACGTTTGCCTCAGAGTATGAAAGCCATATCAGGGCACATGAATGTCCGCAGAATGTGGGACAGAAAGTGCCGTGTGTAACGCTCTGTCCGGCCCATGTCGATATTCCGGGCTACATTGCACATGTACACGAAGGAAACTACGCAGATGCGATCAATCTGATCCGCCGGGACAATCCATTACCGACTGCCTGTGCCATGATCTGTGAGCATCCGTGTGAGGAGCGCTGCCGCAGAAATCTGATTGATGATTCCATCAACATCCGCGGTATCAAAAAATATGCGGTAGATCAGATCGCAGCGGATCAGGTAGCAGTTCCGAAAGCAAATGTATCCACCGGCAAAAAAGTTGCCGTCATCGGTGGCGGCCCTGCCGGAATGACTGCGGCATATTTTCTGTCTCTGATGGGACATAAAGTAACCGTTTATGAAGCAAAAGAGCATCTCGGTGGTATGCTGATGTACGGAATCCCAAATTACCGGTTCCCGAAAGACCGCATGGATGAGGATATGAACGCCATCCTTTCCACAGGAAATATTGAAGTAAAATATAATACAAATGTAGGTGTGGATATTTCCGTTGAGGAAGTAAGAAACAGTCATGATGCCATGTTTGTTGCAATCGGTGCACAGAAGGGTAAAAAACTCCGTCTGGAAAATATTGATGCAAACAACGTGTTCTCAGCCGTAGAGATGCTGGATGAGATCGGACATGGCCACCGTCCGGATTATACCGGCAAGACCGTAGCCGTAATCGGCGGCGGAAACGTAGCCATGGATGCGGCAAGAAGTGCCCTGCGCTGTGGAGCAAAAGATGTCCGTATCATATACAGAAGACGTCAGGAAGATATGACCGCTCTGGATACAGAGATTGAATCCGCGGTTATGGAAGGAATTGAGCTGATGCTCCTTCAGGCACCAAAGAGCATTGAGAAGGACGAAAACGGCGACTGCTGTGCACTCTGGGTACAGCCGCAGATGATCGGTGCATACCGCGGAGGAAGACCGTCACCGGTCGATTCCGCATCCAAAGAACCATTGCGTGTTCCGTGTGATGTCGTACTGATCGCCGTTGGACAGGATATTATCAGTGAACCGTTCGAAGCGTTTGGTATGCCGGCAGAATGGCATGTATTCCAGGCAGGACTTGATACTGCGGTAGAGGGTATGCCGGGTGTATTTGTCGGCGGTGACTGCGCGACCGGACCGGCAACTGCAATCAAAGCGATCGCAGCCGGAAAAGTAGCAGCACACAATATCGATGAATATCTTGGTTACCACCATACGTTAAACTGTGGTGTGGAAGCACCGGAAGCAAGAGAAAACAACCGTGTTCCTACCGGCCGTGTCAACATTGGCGAGCGTCCGGCTTATGAGAGAAAACACGATTTTGAGCATGTAGAATGCCCGATGACGCACGAAGAGGCGATGCAGGAGTCCGGCAGATGCTTAAGATGTGATGTGTTCGGATGCGGTAAGCTTCAGGATGCCATCGACAAATAATACGGAAAATGTTCAAGTTTATATATGGAGGTAATAACAGATGCGTTTAACCATAGATGGAAGAAACGTGGAAGCAGCAGAGGGCATGACAATTCTTGCAGCAGCAAAAACTGCCGGTATTGAAATCCCTACACTCTGCTACTTAGAGGGCATCAGTGACATCGGAGCCTGTCGCCTGTGTGTAGTAGAAGTAGAGGGGAAAAACGAACTTGCCACAGCCTGCAACACAAAAGTAAAAGAAGGTATGGTTGTGCAGACCGCCAGCCGGAAAGTAATCGATGCGAGAAAGACGGTTTTAAAACTGCTTCTTTCCAATCATAATATTGACTGCTTTAACTGCGAGAAAAACGGTGACTGCCAGCTTCAGAAATATTGTAATGAATATGATATCGATACAACTCCTTACATTGGATCCAGAAGCCTGCTGGAATGTGATGTTCCGAAAAAAGATTCACATCCGTTCCTGTCCTATGATCCGTCCAAATGTATTTACTGCCAGCGCTGCGTACAGACTTGCCGGGTTGCAACCGGAAGAAGAGCGATCAAACTGCGCAGAACCGGTAAATATACAATCATTGACGCACCGTTTGGTGAGGACTGGGAAGAGACACGCTGTGAGTCCTGCGGTAACTGTGCACAGGCCTGCCCGACTGGTGCCCTGACCATCAAGAGAAGAAAAAATTACCGTGCGTGGGAAGTAAAACGTGTGCGTACTACCTGCCCGCACTGTGCAACCGGATGTCAGTATGACCTGATCGTCAAAGACAACAAGATCGTAGACGTAGAGGGTGCAGATGGCCCGTCCAACCACAACATGGTCTGTGTCAAAGGCCGCAGTGGTTCTTTTGATTTCGTAGATCATCCGGACAGAGTACGTCATCCGCTGATTAAAAATAAAGAGACCGGTGAATTCGAGCAGGCGACCTGGGAGGAAGCACTGGATTATGTGGCAAAGAAATTTACTGAGTTAAGAGATACTTACGGTGGGGATTCTCTGGCAGGATTTGCCTGTGCACGTTCTGCAAACGAAGATATCTACATGCTTCAGAAGATGGTAAGAACCGCGTTCCATACCAACAATACCGATAACTGTGCACGTGTCTGCCATGCACCGACCGTAGCCGGACTGGCAACCACACTTGGTTCCGGAGCCATGACAAATACGATTGAGGATATCACACAGAAATCCGACCTGATCCTTTTGGTTGGTTCCAATCCGGAGCATGCACATCCGGTACTTGGTATGCAGATCCGGCGTGCCGTACATAAAGGAACCAAACTGATTGTTGTAGATCCGCGTGATATCGATCTGGCACATGCCGCCGATGTACATCTGAAACTGACACCGGGTACAAACGTAGCATTTGCAAACGGTATGATGAATATTATTCTTTCAGAAGGACTCGAGGATCGTAAGTTTATCGATGAGCGTACGGAGAACTTTGAGGAGATGAAGAAAGTCATCGACAAATATCCGGCAGAGAAAGTAGCAGAGATCTGTCACGTTGATGTGGACAAACTGATCGAGGCTGCCAAGATGTATGCAAGCGCAAAAAATGCAGCCATTATCTACTGTCTGGGTGTTACAGAGCATCATACCGGTACAGAGGGCGTTATGTCTCTCTCCAATCTGGCAATGATCACCGGAAACTTCGGACGCCCGGGATGTGGGGTCAACCCGATCCGTGGTCAGAACAACGTACAGGGTGCCTGCGATATGGGTGCTTCTCCGGATCAGTTCCCGGGTTATCAGAAACTGAGTGCACCGGGTGTCCTGGAGAAATTTGAAAAAGCATGGGGCACAAAACTGAACCCGAAAGAAGGAACAAAGGCAACGGAGTGCTTCGGAAAGATGCTGACCAAAGAGATCCGCGGTCTGTTTATCTTCGGTGAGGATCCGGTCCGCACGGATCCGGATACCGCACATGTGATCAAAGCATTAAAGAACCTGGATTTCCTTGTTATGGATGAATTATTTCTGACAGAGACTGCAAAAATGGCAGATGTTGTCCTTCCGGGCCGTTCCTATGCGGAGAAAGAAGGAACGTTCTCCAATACAGAGCGTCGTGTACAGCGTATCCGCAAAGCAGTTGAAATCGAAGGCGAGACCAGAGAAGATATCTGGATCTTTACCGAGATCATGAACCGTATGGGTTATCCGCAGCCGCATCTGACCTCTGCACAGGTTATGGACGAGGTCGCTTCAGTGACACCTTCCTTCGCAGGTATCAGCCATGCACGTCTGGACAGCGAGGAAGTAGCAGGAAGAGGTCTGCAGTGGCCTTGTACCGCTAAGGATCATCCAGGCACACCGATCATGCATGTCGGAAAGTTCTCCCGGGGACTTGGTCTCTGCAACCCGATCGAGTACATTCCGTCCATGGAACTTCCGGATGAAGAGTATCCGATGAAGATGATGACAGGCCGTGTCCTGTATCATTACAATGCATGCGCCATGACGGACAAGACCGAGGGACTGAACGAGATTTCCGGACATTCCTTCATTGAGATAAATACCGAGGATGCAGAGCGTATCGGTATCAAAGACGGCGACAGAGTAAAAGTATCTTCCCGTCGAGGAAGTATCGAGACGACAGCAAATGTATCCGGAAAGACGAATCCGGGTGAGTGCTGGATGCCGTTCCACTTCCTGGATGGTGGTGCAAACTGGCTGACATCCGATGCGCTGGATTCTATCTCCAGTACACCGGAGTACAAAGTTTGTGCGGTTAAGATAGAAAATACGAAGTAATAGATAAGGAAGAAGCTTATGACAGAACATATCAGTGATGAATATTTCGTAACCCGCGAGGTGGTCACTTACAATGGAAGTGCACTGGTTTCAGGGGAAAAAGATCTGGTAGTGGAAGAATGTTATCAGTTAGTTGTAAATGGCAGGGGGGCAGGTGAGATAACCTGTTCCCCATGGGACAAAAAGGAAGCATTTCTGGGGTATCTTTACCTGCGTGGTTATATTTCCGGCGCAGGAGATGTACGCACCATCGATGTGGATGAGGAACATGGAATGGCAAATATCACGATCCGTGAATATCTGACCAACGTCACTGATATGGAAAACCTTCTGCCGGAAGATGAAGTGCTGCTGAACGAACAGGGAGTCATTCCAAAATGGGATGATGTAAGGCTTTCCGTCAGTGAAGTGCTTACTTATTCCAGAGAATTGGAGGAGCGTTCGGTACTGTTTCATCGTACCGGTGGTGTACATTGTGCAGCATTAGTCCATCATGGAACTTTTTTATCTTACAAAGAAGATATCAGCCGGCATGTGGCTGTAGACAAGGTGGTTGGTGACTGCCTGCTTCGAAAAATTCCGATGAAGGATGGAATTCTGGTCTTTTCCGGACGTGTTCCGGTGGAAATCCTGCAAAAAGTGGGAGCCATGGGCTGTTCTGTGTTGATTGCAAAGTCGGCACCGACAAATTATTCCTGCCGGCTGGCGCAGCAGCTTGGGATCACATTGATCGGTTTTGCAAGAGATGAAACCTTTAATATCTATTCTCATCCGGAGCGGATTTATGAGTACAGTTCACTCAGCGTGTGAACGGTAACAATGTATGCGATATAATTAAAATCTGTCTGTTGACATCCAAAAAACTATGTGTTATATTACAAGTGTAACAAGAAAAAGAATCCCCGGGAATTTCCCGGGGATTTATACTATCGAAAAATGCAGTGTTTTAACAGTGAAGGCAATGGCGCATATCTGCTTTATGAGGAAAGAGGCAAAACATTGCATGTTACATATCGTATATACAGTAAGAAATGGATGGTGATTTGTATGGCAGCAAAACAGGATTATTATGAATTACTCGGCGTTGCAAAAAATGCAGACGCCACGGCGATAAAAAAAGCATATCGAAAACTTGCAAAGAAGTATCATCCGGATACCAACGCCGGAGATCCGGCTGCGGAGCAGAAGTTCAAGGATGTGACAGAGGCCTATACGATCCTGAGTGATCCGGAGAAACGGAAACTGTACGATCAGTTTGGCCATGCAGCCTTTGACGGCAGTATGCCGGAGGGCGGTGCTTATCAATACAGTGGAGCCGGTGCCGGTCAGAATGGCGGTTATCAGGAATTTCATTTTAACGGTGCAGATATGGGTGACATGTTCGGTGATATCTTCGGGGATATGTTCCATGGAAGATCCAACGGTGGTGGAAGAAGTTATAGTTTCCACAGTGATGGAAATGGTGGATTTCATCAGTATTACAGCAACGGATCGGGTGCCGGCGGATTCGGACAGGATGGCCATTTTGGAGACTTTGGCAGCAGCGGCGGTTTTGGCAGAGGTCAGTTCCGGCAGAAAGGAAGCGACATTCATGCAGATGTCACCGTAAGTTTTGATGATGCTGCGTTTGGATGTGAGAAAATGATTCATCTGCAGGATGGAAACGGTCAGATACAGTCCCTGAAAGTCAATATCCCGGCAGGTATCGATACCGGTAAAACCGTACGTCTGAAAGGCAAGGGAAATCCGGGATTTAACGGTGGCGAAGCCGGTGATCTGCTGCTGAAAGTGACGGTTGGCGACAGAGCCGGATTTGAACGGAAAGGTATGGATGTGTATACCAACATTACAATTCCGTTTACCACAGCAGTTCTTGGTGGTGAGGCCGTTGTGCCGACATTAACTGGAAACGTGGTCTGCAGTATCCGTCCGGGTACACAGTCCGGAAGTAAGATCCGTCTGAGGGGCAAAGGCATTGTATCGATGAAAGATAAGAATATCCATGGGGATGAATATGCAGTTGTCCAGATTCAGGTACCGAAGAATCTGAATGAGACAGCGAAGGAAAAACTGAGAGAGTTTGCGAAAGCCTGCTAATAAAAAATGTTGAAAAAAGAAAGAAGTGTTTTCTGAGGAAATGCTTCTTTCTTTTTTTGTGCGGAAACGCATTTTTTTGAGAAAAATATTCAACTGGCGGAAAAATCAGGATTTCAAATTGACAGCGATTCTTCGGTCTGCTAAAATTGCAAAATGTTAGTTAATACAAACAAAAATTACGCATAAGAAACACACATTATGCAAAAAGAACAAGTGTTAGCAATAACAAAAAGGAGGAGCATATGAAAAAGACCTGGAAAAAAATAACATCGCTGTTCTTGTCATTATTGCTCATGCTGTCTATGGTGGTGACACCGGTTATGGCAGCAGAGGCAAAGGATGCAGCGAAAGACGCACCATCGGAGGTAAAAGAATGTGTACATAATGGTTTCTGGACAGACAATATCAATCTCCGATTCGAAGATACAGCCTGGCTGAATGCAGTAAACAGCGTGACTGTCAATGGTACTGCATATACAAAAGGAACGATTAATTCCTTTAGCAGTGATACCAATGTATGGGGTATCGGAACGGCAACCGGAGCTTATGATTCATTCAAAGCACTTCAGATTGCCAGTCCATCAGGTATCACATATCCGCTGACGATTGCGATTACAGCAGACGGCTACAAAGATCTGACCGTAAAAGTAGAAAAAAACGGATATGATTACACTGCTTCGGTCATAGCAAATAAACAGCCTGCTGAGAAAACTTATACAGCAGAGGCAGAAGCAAGTGCACATGGAGTCGTAGCGTTAAGTGCTGTCAAAGATCTGAAAGAAGGCACAATTGTGACGGTAACATTGACACCGGATGATGGTTATGAACTGGACATGATCCGGGTGACAGGTGAGAATGGCACAGCCGTTGCGCTGGAAAAAGAGTCTGAAACGGTATATACGTTTACCATGCCGGCAGAAAATGTGAGTGTAAAAGCTACATTTAAAGAGGCTGCACCGAAGAAAATCGAACTCAGTGGGGTAAAGATTGTCACTGATTATTTTGGAAATGCGTGGGAAGTCTCATTTAAAAATGCTGGCGGTTATGCAGCAGCTGTCACAGGTGTGAAAGTAAACGGAACGGATTGGGAGCAAACTGCTTACAGCCCGTCTGCAGGCGGAAAATACTATGTGAATACATCTGACAACAAACTGGTATTTGCAGCAAAAGATTACAGTAGCACACCGGTTATTCCAGTGTTGAAAAGCGGCGACGTGATCACTGTAAGTGCAAAGGGATATGAAGATCTGACCATGAAACTTGTCATTGATACCGACGGAAAAGCATCTCTGACAGAAGATGACGGTCAGGGTGATCCCTACCAGCTGTTTGTAAAAATCAAAGGAACTTTTGACAGTGCGATCACAGGACAGAAAAACTATGATACTGTATCCGGTGCAAGTACCGGCGGAGCGAATTCCAACAAAAACAGTGATGTTACCGTATACGGCGCATTGGTGAAAAAAGGAGAAGAACCGAAATCCAGTGACTGGGAAGAACTGGATAACCTGTCAAAAATCAATCTGAATGGTAAAAAATGCAGTGTCAGCATCATTCCGGATACAGAAAATGGCACATCAGCAGATTGTGACAGCGGTATGCAAGGGGTCTATATGACCATCAGCAGTGGAGTGACCCTGAGTGGAATACCGAAAGATGCAGGAAATTATGTTGTTTCCGTATCGATCGAAGATATGCAGGGCCGTAAGGCAGTCAGCAACACGCTTCCATTTCATGTATACACCGGGGAAGAGACACTGGCAGAAGAACTGGTTACAGAAAATCTGAAACACTATGCCGGCGGAAAATATGCATGGAATATTATGGAGCCATGGGCAATCAAAAACTTTGGCAGCAATGTCGAAGGGGAAAAAGAGAGCGTTCGTGTACCGAAGGAGCTGGCAGCATGGTTTGGCTCCAGGAGCAGCGGACTTTACGGATATCTCGGTTATGATCTGGCATGGAAAGAAGTGGAAAAAGGAACTATTCCACAGACATTGTACATTCCGGACGGATGCGATCTGACACTCACAAACATGAAAGTGCTCAGCAGTGTCCGCATTGTAGTAGAAAAAGGCGGTAAACTGACACTGAATGACTCTGTGGTACAGGGAATCATTGATGTAAAAGACGGTGGAACATTTTCCATGAATTATGACGCATTTCATGAGGAGTTTACAACAGGTGCTTCCATCTGCGGACAGCTTCGGCTGGAGGATGGTGCTGTATTGGAAAACGCAGCCATTTATTCCCATGCAAACTATCTGGCAAACGGAAATCTGACAGATCGTACAACTTCTGAGCCGGTAGTAACTGCAACCGGAAATGTAACCATCAAAGGCAACGTATATATTGCGGGTGACGATGCCGGAAGTGAGATCGGACAGACGGCTTTGCGTGTGTCAAATGGAACATTGCATCTGGAAGATGATGCACAGCTGGTTGCTTACGGCGGAAGCGGCAAGACCTTACTGTATACGGATGGTGGTACAGCAATTGAACTGGATGACGCAGTAATCGAAGGAAACGGTCAGGTTACCGCTATCGGAGGAGATGTTCTCTGGGGAAATGGTGGAAATGCAGTATCAGGAAACGGTGTGATCACTGCAAACGCTGCATTTTTACAGGGGGCAACTGCAAGTTCATCCAGGCATGCAGCACCGGGACAGGCCATTGACGGAACGGTATATGTGACAGGACCAAACCGCCACATGGCAAACGGTACCGTCATTGACAATGGGGATGACCCGCTGGCGAGTCTTTACTGGAAGGCGGGGATTGATGCAGAAGCACCACTGGATCAGTTTGTGACGGAGAAAGTGACAAAAGGAATTTCGGTGGCTGATATTGAGAATCAGACTTATACCGGAAAAGAACTGACACCGGTAGTCAAAGTAACCGATAAAGGCGATGAGACAAAAGTACTGGAAGAAGGTAAAGATTACTTTATCCGTTATGAAGCTCCGGCAGAGAGAGCAGCAGGAAATGGTTTTTCAGCGGCTGGTACTTATAACGTAACAGTAACCGGAATCGGGGACTACTATGGAACCGTGGCAAAGACATTTACCATTGAGCCGAAACAGGATGATTCCAATAACAACGGATCTGATAAGAATAACGGCAGTGACAATGGAAACAACAATGGTTCCAATGACAATACTTTGGACAATAACGGAACAGATAGTGGGTTAAATAACAGCTTCGGCAATAATGCAAACAGCAATGGAGCAAACGCCGGTTCCGGTAATCATGGAACAGGTAGTTCCGGTAATAACGTTTCGAACAACGGAAGCAATGCTGGAATGATTACTTCTGGTACAACAAATGCAGATCAGACCGTAAATGGAACCCAAACATCCGATGCAGCCACCAACACAGCTGCTGCATCTGCGGTACCGAAGACAGCAGACAGCAATGGAATGATTCTCTGGTTTGTAATGATCGCACTTGCAGGAGGTGCATGGACAACGATCGTATGCGCAAACAGACGCAGACAGTAATGCTTCTGGCGTGTTCCATATAACCGATGATGAGAAAAACAGAATAGCAAAAGAAACGATTTAAAGCAGTCTTTCAGTTGATTGACTGCTTTTTCGTTTGACAGGAAAGTACGATGAATTACGAGAAGTTCCTGTCAAACAAAAGCACTTTCTTGTGGACATGAGGAAGCCTGCGTGATATACTTAAAAAAAGCATTGTTCAATAGGAAATATGTAATGTAGATGATTTATATGCGAGAGTGTACGATGTGCCGTGATTCTGAGAAGAGTTAGTCAGCTTACTCTGACCGGAATCACGCACCAAGTCTCACAAACGTTCGACTTGAATAGCAAACCGGTTGAAAAACCGGGACGCAAAGCCAGAAGGAGCTAAAGTCAGATAGAAATCTGATCATGCTAGCCGGTTGCATCATACCTCGATAAAGATAAAAGGTAAGTGTTAAGTTGGTATTATGGAAAAAGTTCCTGTAAATTTTTATTTACATGGGACTTCTTTTGCGTTATACCACGCGTTTTACTGAAAAGAAGAAAAGGAACTTGAGATAAGAAGAATATGAATGAAAAGCAGACAATACTTATTGTAGATGATTCGAAATTTAACAGGGATATATTAAAGGAGATTCTCGGAGAAACGTATCATTATCTGGAAGCGGAAAACGGAAATCAGGCCATTCAGCTGGTAGGAGATAATCTGGGAATCGATCTGATGCTTTTGGATATCCATATGCCACAGATGGATGGTTTTGAAGTTCTGGAAATGATGAACAAAAGTCAATGTATCAATGAAACACCTGTAATTATGATCTCTTCGGAAGAATCTGTTACTATGATGCGCAAAGCATATGAAATGGGAATTACAGATTATATTACACGGCCGTTTGACACTGTTATTGTAAAAAAAAGAGTGCAAAATACATTGGATCTTTATGTAAACCAAAAACGTCTGATCAATGTAGTTGTTGATCAGGTTTACGAAAAAGCAGAAAATAATAATATTATGATCCGGATTCTGAGTAATGTACTGGGATCCCGTAACAGTGAGAGCAGCGAACATATTCTGCATATCCGGACAGCAACAGAATTGATGCTGAGAAAACTGATAAAAATATCGGATACCTATCATCTGACAGAGGCAGACATTGCTTTGATCACAACGGCATCTTCTCTTCATGACATCGGTAAGATCCGTATTCCGGAAGAAATATTGAACAAACCGGGAAAACTGTCTGATGAAGAATTTAAGATCATGAAAACGCATAGTGAACTGGGAGCATCTATCATTCGGGATATGCGCTTCCCTCAAAATCATCCGCTGGTACATACTGCGTGGGAAATCTGCAGATGGCATCATGAAAGATGGGATGGAGGCGGTTATCCGGATGGACTGAAAGGCGAAGAAATACCAATCTCTGCACAGGTGGTATCGATTGTCGATGTATATGATGCGCTTACCAGTGAAAGATGTTATAAGAAAGCATTTGATCATGATACGGCAATGAACATGATCCTGGATGGACAATGCGGACAGTTTAATCCGATTCTGCTGAAATGTTTGAGAGAACTGAGCCTTCCATTTTCAAAAATGCTTAGTACCGAGATGAATGATAATAAATATTATCATGAAGTACAGAGTCTTTCGAATGAAATACTCAGTGATAAATCCTTACCGAATCGAAACTATTCACAGAGTGTTATTAAAATTCTGCAGGAAAAGATTGATTTCTTTAAAACAAACAGTGGAATGAATTCGATTGATTACAATGCATTGTCAGGTCAATTAATGATACTGAATGAAAAACAGCAGATCTTATGTCAGAGAAATGCTTCAAAGTTTGATCTGTTCAGAGAATTCGGAGTAAGTGAAGAAGATAGTCAGCAGATTCAGGTTCTGCTACATCAGACATCTGTACAAAATAAAGAACTTTCGGTGCAGATAAAAGCGAAGGTGGAAAATAAGAGGCAGATGTATAAGCTGAAACTGCACACATTGTGGTCTCCGTTAAAGAAAGACGAATATATAGGGATTATCGGATATTTTGATACGATATAAAGTCCGTGATAACAAAGAGTGGAAAACAAGTAGGGAGAGTTGTAATGAAAAAGAAAAAATGGAATAAGTTGCTTGCGGTATTTCTAGTGATGGCGACAGTTCTGTCACTTCTGGCAGGCTGTGGCGGAAAGCGTGCAGAAAAAGAAGACGCGGAAACAATTACCGTGTATTTATGGAGCACAAACCTGTATGAAGCATATGCACCATACATCCAGGAACAGCTTCCAGATATCAATATTGAATTTGTAGTAGGCAATAATGATCTGGATTTTTACAGGTTTCTTGAGGAAAATGGTGGATTGCCGGATATTATAACCTGCTGTCGTTTTTCACTGCATGATGCAAGTCCGCTCAAAGACAGTCTGATGGATCTTTCCACAACCAATGTGGCCGGTGCGGTCTATAGTACATACCTGAACAATTTTATGAATGAAGATGGAAGCGTAAACTGGCTTCCGGTGTGCGCGGATGCTCATGGATTTGTCGTGAACAAGGATCTGTTTGAAGCGTATGATATTCCGCTTCCGACCGATTATGAAAGCTTCGTTTCTGCCTGCCAGGCATTTGACAAAGCAGGAATCCGTGGGTTTACGGCAGACTATTTTTATGATTATACCTGTATGGAGACTTTGCAGGGCTTATCCGCATCTGAGCTGTCTTCCGTAGACGGACGCAAGTGGCGTACTTCCTACAGTGATCCGGGTAATACAACGCGTGAAGGTCTGGACAGTACTGTCTGGCCGGAGGCTTTTGAACGTATGGAGCGGTTTATCCGGGATACAGGATTGAGCCGGGATGATCTGGAGATGAATTACGATGATATTGTTGAATTGTATCAAAGTGGTAAGCTTGCCATGTACTTTGGCACCTCTGCCGGTGTAAAAATGTTTCAGGATCAGGGCATTAAAACTACATTTCTTCCATTTTTTCAGGAGAATGGCGAAAAATGGCTGATGACGACACCGTATTTCCAGGTGGCTTTAAATCGTGACCTGACACAGGATGAAACACGCCGGAAGAAAGCAATGAAGGTACTGAGTACCATGCTTTCTGAGGATGCACAGAACCGGATCATCAGTGATGGACAGGATCTGTTAAGCTACAGTCAGGATGTCGATATCCATCTTACGGAATATCTGAAAGATGTGAAACCTGTGATTGAAGAGAACCATATGTATATCCGGATTGCATCAAATGATTTTTTCTCTGTTTCCAAGGATGTAGTATCTAAGATGATTTCCGGAGAATACGATGCAGGGCAGGCCTACCAGTCATTTGACACGCAGCTTCTGGATGAAAAAGCAACTTCTGAGAAAGTAGTATTGAATTCAGAGAAGTCTTATTCCAACCGCTTTCATAGCAGCGGAGGAAATGAGGCATATTCGGTTATGGCAAACACGTTGCGTGGCATTTACGGGACGGATGTGCTGATCGCAACCGGAAACAGTTTTACGGGAAATGTGCTGAAAGCCGGCTATACAGAAAAAATGGCAGGCGACATGATCATGCCAAATGGTCTTTCTGCTTACAGCTGCAAGATGAGTGGGGCTGAACTGAAAGAAACAGTCAGAAATTTTGTAGAAGGCTATCCGGGCGGCTTTCTTCCGTTTAACCGGGGTTCTCTGCCTGTGTTCAGTGGGATTTCTGTGGAACTCATGGAAACGGAGGATGGTTATACAGTGCGCAAAGTAACAAAGGATGGGAAAAAAGTGCAGGACAATGATACATTCACGGTAACCTGCCTTGCAACTCCGCAACACATGGAAGCGTATCCGGCGGATCAAAATATGGTATTTGCTGGAGGGGAAACCTCTGTGAAAGACACCTGGACAGCATATGTTTCAGATGGCAATGCCATTCTGGCAGAGCCGGAAGATTACATTAATGTGAGATGAGAAAAATGAACAGTAAAAATTATAATATAAAAAGAAAAAAACGTGTCAGGAAAAAGCCGTTAAGGATAGCTGTTTTTGCGGTTCTCTTTATCGGAATCGCCGTGACGGTTTCCCAATATTTTAAGTTTGTTTCAGAAACGGTCTATGAGGAAAGTGTTTCTCATCTGACAGAGGTTTTTCACCAGTCGGATAATATGTTGCGGGAACTGACAAATAAGAATCTGACGTATCTTCATATGTGGGGCGAGAATCTTCAGCATACTGCCGGTGAAAATGAAATCCGTGATTATATAGAGAAAGCGCAGGAAGATGCCGGCTTTTTGGAGTTCTATTTTTTGTCAGCTGACGGGGACTATAAGACAGTAACCGGTGAAACAGGGTACCTTGGATTACAGGAAAATATGGAAGAGGAGATCCGGAAGGGAAATGATGTCATAACGAATGCAGCAGTTCCCGGAAAATCCCAGCTGCTTGTTTTTGCCACTCCAAATGCTCATGGAAGTTATCAGGGATTTGAATATGATGCGATTGCCATTGCTTATGAAAACGCTGATATCGTAAAGGTACTGGACATTTCTGCGTTCAACGGAAATGCCCAGAGTTTTGTTGTTCATCCGGATGGCCGTGTTGTGGTCGATCATTCTTCCGGGTCGTGGGGAAATGTGTACAATTTCTTTGGTGTTCTGAGCGAGCATTCGGATATGACTGAAAAAGAGGCCCTTGCGCTTTCGGAGAACTTTAAAGCGGGACAGGCAGATGCGATGCTGGTGAATCTGGATGGAAAGAACTATTATCTGGTTTATGAAAAATCGGATGTTCAGGACTGGATATTTCTGGGACTTGTAAATGAGGATATCGTCAATGCCGGCATGAACAGTTTGCAGCTTAGTACGCTGATTCTTGTGGTTGTGGTCGTGCTCTGTATTGCCTCCTTTTTTATCGGCCTTATGATTCAAAAAAACAGGAGCAGGCTTAAGAAAAAGGATACGGAGATCCTGTACAGGGATGAGTTGTTTCAAAAGCTGTCAATGAATGTAGATGATGTTTTTCTGATGTTGGATGCACAGACATATCAGGTAGATTATGTCAGCCCTAATGCGGAAAAACTATTGGGAATTACCGTAGAACAGATCCGTGAAGATATTTGTGTTCTGGGAAAACTTTATCCGAAAGAGACAGAAGCTTCAAAGAAGAATTATCTGGAAGAAATCCGGGATCAGGAACAGAAAGAATGGGATTTTGAATCTCTGCATCAGAAAACAGGGGAACACCGCTGGTTTCATATTGTCGCCATAGGCAGTGTGGTAAATGGAAAAAAGAAATATATCCTTGTTATGTCGGATCGTACTTCTGATAAAAAAATGAACCAGGCACTTTCCGAGGCTGTCCGTGCTGCGGAAAATGCAAACCGGGCAAAGAGTACATTCCTTTCCAACATGTCTCATGATATCCGGACACCAATGAATGCGATTATCGGTTTTGCGACGCTGGCTGCAAGCAGCATTGAGGACAGAAAAAAGGTCAGGGATTATCTGGGCAAGATCCTTTCATCCAGTAATCATCTGCTCTCGCTGATCAATGATATACTGGATATGAGCCGGATTGAGAGTGGAAAGATCCAGCTGGAAGAAACAGAGGTCAGTCTGTCGGATGTGCTTCATGATCTGAAGACGATCATCAGTGGACAGATCCATGCAAAGCAGCTGGAGCTTTATATGGATGCCATGGATGTGACAAATGAAGATGTCTATTGTGATAAAACGCGGCTGAACCAGGTGCTGCTGAATCTTTTGTCTAATGCGGTTAAGTTTACGCCTGCAGGTGGAACCGTTTCTGTCCGGCTGAAACAGTTCCCGGGGATAGCAAAAGGAAGTGAACTATACGAAATCCGGGTAAAGGATAATGGAATCGGTATGAGTCCGGAATTTGTACAGAAGATTTTTTCTCCTTTTGAACGGGAGCGGACTTCCACAGTCAGCAGAACCCAGGGTACAGGGCTTGGCATGGCCATCACCAAGAACATTGTGGATATGATGGGCGGAACCATTGAGGTTCAGACAGAACAGGGAAAAGGAACGGAATTTATTGTCCGCCTGCCATTCCGGATCCAGCCTGAGCATCATCGTACCGAGAAGATCGCAGAGCTGGAAGGTCTTAAGGCATTGGTTGTAGACGACGATTTTAATACCTGTGACAGTGTAACAAAAATGCTCGTAAAGGTTGGCATGCGTTCGGAATGGACCCTTTCCGGTAAGGAAGCGGTTCTCCGTGCACGGCAGTCTATGGAATTAGGTGATGCATTCCATGCGTATATCATCGACTGGCGTCTGCCGGATATGAATGGTATTGAAGTCACCCGGCAGATCCGCAGTCTTGGTGATGATACGCCGATCATTATCCTGACTGCTTATGACTGGTCAGATATTGAAGTGGAAGCCAGGGCAGCAGGGGTAACTGCATTCTGTGCAAAACCTTTGTTTATGTCAGATATCAGAGAGACGCTGCTGGCTGCGATTGGTCAGAAGCAGGCCGAGACAGAGGATTCGATTCTTCCGGCAGCAGGTTCAAATTTCAAAGATCGGTGTATATTGCTTGTGGAAGATAATGAACTGAACAGGGAAATTGCAGTGGAAATACTGAATGAATATGGCTTTCTGGTGGATACCGCAGAAAATGGAGCCGTAGCAGTGGAGAAAATGAAAAATTCATCGCCGGGAGACTATGATCTGGTGCTTATGGATGTGCAGATGCCGGTAATGAACGGATATGAGGCCACGAAGCAGATTCGTGCCCTGGATCATCCGGCACTGGCAGGAATTACCATCCTTGCAATGACTGCCAATGCTTTTGACGAAGACAGAAAGAAGGCACTGGAATGCGGTATGGATGGATTTTTATCCAAGCCTATCGTGATAGAGGAATTGATTACTACCTTGCAAAACAATTTGCAGGATTAGAAGTTCCTGGCAGTGCCATAATCCGGTAAATGGCAGCCAGTTGTATAAAATAAGGTGTACTGTCTGTTTGACAGTGTTTTTACGGCGTTATTTCATAGACGTAATTATAATGATTTTATTAGCGGGGATGGAAGATAAATGAAAGGAAAAAGAGTGATTGCAGGCATTCTGCTTGCGGGAATTTTAGCAGTCACCATGGTAGGGTGTAAAAACACAGATAACACGAAAGAAGAAACAGAAAAGCCTGTTATTACCCTCGGAAGCGACAACTATCCACCATACAATTATCTAAATGAGGATGGTATACCGACGGGTATCGATGTAGAACTGGCTACGGAAGCGTTCAAAAGAATGGGATATCAGGTGGAGGTTGTGCAGATCAACTGGGAGAAGAAAAAAGAACTGGTGGAGAGCGGAGAGATTGACTGTATCATGGGCTGTTTTTCTATGGAAGGGCGTCTTGATGATTACCGTTGGGCAGGACCGTACATAGCAAGTCGTCAGGTGGTCGCTGTAAATGAGAACAGTGATATTTATAAACTGAGTGACCTGGAGGGTAAAAACCTGGCTGTTCAGTCCACAACCAAACCGGAAGGCATTTTTCTGAACCGGACGGATGCGAGAATCCCAAAGCTGGGCAATCTGATCAGTCTTGGACACAGGGAACTGATCTATACATTTCTGGGAAAAGGTTATGTAGATGCAGTCGCCGCACATGAGGAATCGATTGTTCAGTATAGGAAGGATTATGACGCAAGCTTCCGTATCCTGGAAGAGCCTCTGATGATCACCGGAATAGGTGTTGCTTTTGCAAAAGATGACGATCGGGGAATCTGTGAGCAGATGGACCAGACGCTGGAAGAAATGCGTCAGGATGGCACATCCCTGAAAATCATTGAAAAATATCTGGATGATCCGGAGAAGTATCTGGAGGTGGATGCTCTTGGATATTAAGAGAAAGAAAAAAGAAAAACGGATCCAGCTGCTCGGTGGCCTGCTTGGAATCTGTGTGGCGGTAGGTTCTCTGTTTTATTTCTTCCACGCAGAAAAAGTGGAAGTCGAGAAAAGAATGGTAGAGATTGTAAATTATGTCAAAGTGCAGTGCTCCACCTACACCCATTATAATGAATCTTCGGAATCCAAAAGTCTCCTCCGTGCCATTGAAAGTGCCAGACAGATGAGTACAAATATTCACATGGAAATAGATAACGGCGGTCAGCTGAGCCGGGAATTTCTGCGAGGAAATCTGCAGACTCTCTGGGTGGATGGTATCATTGTACTGGATGCAGAGGGAAAGACGGACTGTGAATACAGCACGGATGAATCTCTGACGAATGAGCTTACGGAGTACCTGCAAAAAGAAATTATCATGGATTTTGCCGGATATGAAGAAAGAAGCTATTCGGAACGGTTTACCAGGAAAGACGGATCACATATTGACATTGCAGCCTGTGCCAGAAAAGATGCGCCGGGTATCGTTGCAATCTACTATTATACATCTCCTGAATTTACGAGAAATTATACTTTGACGATACAAAGTCTTTTAAATGGCTATAGTACGCAGAAAGATGGAACGATTATTGTTGCAGATAATGGAGTAGTTGTAGCCAGTAATGATGAAAAACTGCTGGGGCAGAGTACAACCGACAACGAAGTTGTTCAGGCAATGAAAAAGCATACAGACAGTCAGCACATTTTTCATTTGAAGAATGAAGGAACCGGATGTTACGGAATCATGCTGAAGCAGCGGGATTATTATATCTATGCATATCTTCCGGATACGGAAGTGTTCCATAACCTTCCATTAAGTGTAGCAAGTGTTATATTTCTTTATTTCCTGATATTCAGTATATTTTGGTTCTGGGCATACAGAACAAATCTGACGCATCAGAAAATGGAACAGGAAAAAGACGAAAAATATAAAGCAGAACTTCTGATTGCTGCAAAAAAGGCAGAGGCTGCCAATGAGGCAAAAACAGAGTTTCTCCAGCGGATGAGCCATGATATCCGGACGCCGATCAATGGAATCTGCGGCCTGGTCAATATGGCAGACCATTATGCCGATAATGTGGAGAAACAGACGGAATACAGGACAAAGGTAAAAGAGGCATCCACTCTGTTGCTGGAACTGGTAAATGATGTTCTGGATATGAGTAAGCTTGAATCAGGTGAAATCGTTCTGGAAGAGATTCCATTTAATCTGAGCAGTATTTCCAGGGAAGTATTTATTGTGATCGAACAGATGGCTGCAGAACAGAATATCCGGATCATGTGGGAGAAAAAAGAAATCACACATCGGGATTTTATTGGAAGCCCGGGGTATGTGAAACGTGTGATGATGAATATTCTGTCGAATGCAGTGAAATATAACAGAGAAAACGGACAGATTTATATCAGCTGCATGGAAATCCCATCCGAACAGCCGGAAATGACGACAATGGAATTTGTCTGCAGGGATACAGGAATCGGAATGACTGCGGAGTTCCAGAAATGTGTGTTTGAACCATTTGCACAGGAACACACAGGAAGCCGCACAAAATTTGCAGGAACAGGTCTGGGAATGCCGATTGCAAAGAATCTGGTCGAAAAAATGGGAGGAACGATTACTTTTGAAAGTAAAGAAGGCGTCGGGACGACATTTGTGATCCGGGTTCCATTCAAAATAAATCTGTATGCGGATAAACGGGAAGAACAGAAGGATGTATCCGAAAAAGCTATAAAGGGACTGCATATTCTTCTGGCAGAGGACAATGAGCTGAATATGGAAATTGCAGAATTTATGCTTCAGAATGAAGGTGCCGATGTGACAAAAGCCTGGAATGGTCAGGAGGCTGTTGAACTGTTCAGAAATAGTGAACCTGGTGAATTTGATGTCATTCTTATGGACATTATGATGCCGGTCATGAATGGTTATGAAGCAACGAAGATGATTCGGTCTCTGGACAGAGAGGATGCTAAGGCAATACCAATTATTGCAATGACAGCAAATGCGTTCACGGAGGACAGACTGAGCGCGAAAAAAGCAGGAATGGATGAACATATCTCCAAGCCTGTTGATGTGAGATTACTGGTAAAAGTAATTTGCGAATTGGTGGAATAGGTCAGTCTGTCAGGAAAAATACAAAAGAATCAGGAAAGAAGAATGAATAAAAGTAGAAAAACACCAGCTGTACTATTTGCATGTATATTTGTGATCCTGGGAATGTGGATGATGTTATCCGTATACTGCCAGGCTGCTGAAACGCATAAGGATGAAAAACAGCCACAGACCATTCGTGTCGGCTCATTTGAGGATACTTTTAATTATGTCGATGAAAACGGTGTAAGACAAGGATATGGGTACGAACTCATGCAGGCTCTGGCAGGCTATACAGGATGGAAATTTGAGTATGTGAAATGTGACTGGTCCAATTGCTTTGATAAGCTTGAAAACGGTGAGATTGATATCATGGGGGATATCTCTTACACTGATGAACGTGCACAAAAAATGTTTTTTTCGGATGAACCGATGGCTGAGGAAAAGTATATCCTTTATGCTGATTTATCGAATCTGGATATTGGAACGTCTGATTTCAAGTTTATGGACGGGAAACGTGTCGGTGTACTTAGAGATACAGAACCTGAAATCATGCTGACAGAATGGGAAAATAAGAATGGCATACATACAGAACATGTAAATGTGAATAATGATGATGATGTCGAAAAAAAATTAGCGAATCATGAGATCGATTGTTTTGTATCTCTGGAGGAATCCCTTTGGTCTGAACAGGGAATATCATCTGTTACTACGATTGGCAAGTCAGGCATCTATTTTGCAATAAATAAAGAGCGCAGCGATATCAAGACGGAACTGGATTATGCGATGCGCCAGCTGGAACAAGATAGTCCTTTTTTTAAGGCAGATCTGTATAAGAAGTATTTTACACTTGATTATAATCAGAGTCTTACCGGTGAAGAAAAATCATGGCTGGAAGAACATGGCAGTATTCGGATCGGTTTTGTGAATAATGATCCGGCAATCTTTTCCATGGATGAAGAGACTGGAAAACTTACCGGTATGCTGGCAGAATATATTTCGTATGCAAAAGACTGTCTGGGTAATCAGAGACTGGATTTTGATATACAGGAATATGATGATTACAACGAGATGCTTCGGGAACTGCAGGATCATGAAATTGACATGATTTTTTATGTCGGCAGAAATCCTGATCTTGCAGAAAAAAATGGATATACACTTACAAACACAGCCTGGACCTACAGCCTGATGGCGGTAACGGATGAAAAATATTTCAATGAGAACGAGGCGTATACGGTAGCTGTGGCAAAGGAACACGAAGCTTTAAAACAGCATATTGCGTTCAGTTATCCCCACTGGAAGCTGATAGATTGCGATTCGCTTGCTGATGCGACAGATATGGTTCTTCATCAAAAAGCAGACTGTTTTCTTATGGGAACCAGTCAGGCACTGAAATATGATAACAATCGAGATTTTAAGAGTATTCCACTTACAAAAACAATGGAAGCATGCTTTGCAGTAAGAGGTGGAGAGGGAACCCTTTTGTCGATACTGAATAAAACTTTGAAGACGATGCCTTCTGATATGCTTACAAGTACACTTGCGATCTATGACAGTACGGTAGATAAGGTGACTTTTTGTGATTTTGTAAAAGACAACATGCTTGCTTTTTTTGCCACGGCTGGATTTTTTGTACTAAGCATCATTGCTGTGATCCTCGTATTTTTACGGAAGGCAAGAAAGGCAGAAGCTGCCGCAAAACTTGCGGCAAATGATACACAAAAACTGAATGACAAACTGGAGATCGCCCTGAAAAAAGCAGAGGATGCCAGTCTCGCAAAGACCCGTTTCCTTAACAATATGTCACATGACATCCGCACTCCTATGAATGTGATCCTGGGTTATGCACAGCTTATGGAGGATGAACTAAAAGGAAAGGATATGTCTGAAACTTCAGAACACCTGGAAAAGCTGAAGCAGTCTGGCAATCTTCTCCTGTCAATTATAAATAATGTACTTGATATGGCCAAGATTGAGAGCGGAAAGATGGAGTTCAATGAGAACTATGGTCAGATTAGTGCGATTCAGCAGTCTTTGTTTGAAATATTTGAAGATGAAGCAAAGAGAAAGAATCTTGCACTTCATTACACGATAAATGTAGAACATGAGCATATATTGACAGATACGACCAAAGTAAAAGAAATATTTGTCAATATTCTTGGCAATGCCATAAAATATACGCCCCCCGGTGGTTCTGTTATGGTGAACCTAGATGAACTGCCATGCGATGAGCATGGGTACATGATGGTAAGGACCCGGATAAGCGATACCGGAATCGGCATGAGCGAAGAATATCTGACAGAGATTTTCGAAGCGTTCACGCGTGAGCAGAATACGACAAAGAGCAAAATCGCGGGAACCGGACTAGGAATGTCGATCGTAAAGAAATATGTGGATCTGCTCGGTGGAACAATAGAGGTAGAGAGTGAGCTTGGAAAAGGCAGTACCTTTACTGTAACACTAAAACACAGGATAGCGGATGAAAGCTATTATGTGAAAACACATCTTGAAGAGTCTGGGATAAGCAGAGCGCTCCTTAAAGACAGGAGTATTCTTTTGGCAGAGGACAATGATCTGAATGCCGAGATTGCAGCGGTAATACTTGAGCGTGCCGGTCTTAAGGTTGAACGTGTGGAGGATGGTCTTCAGTGTATAAGCAGGATAACGGAAATGCCGGCGGGAACCTATGATATCATCCTCATGGATATCCAGATGCCAAAAATGGACGGTTACAAAGCTACACAGACAATCAGGAACCTGTCAGATCAGGAGAAAGCATGCATACCGATCATTGCAATGACAGCAAATGCGTTCGAAGAAGATAAGCGGGCTGCTATTGCAGCCGGAATGAATGGGCATATCGCAAAGCCGATCCAGGTTGATAAGCTGCTGTCGATATTAGCAGAAATGATAAGGCAACAAGAAAATTGAGCATAAGAGAGGAAGGAACTAAGATGAGTAAAGCATGGTGGAAAAGCAGTGTGATTTATCAGATCTATCCAAGAAGTTTTGCGGATAGTAACGGAGACGGCATCGGTGATCTGAACGGTATTACGGAACATCTGGATTATCTGAAGAAACTGGGTGTGGATGTAATCTGGCTGTCCCCGATTTATAAATCACCGAACGATGATAATGGATATGATATTTCTGATTATCAGGATATCATGACTGATTTCGGAACAATGGAAGATTTTGACCGGATGATCACAGAGATGCATAAACGCGGTATCAAACTGGTGATGGATCTGGTAGTAAATCACAGCTCCGATGAGCACAGATGGTTTCTGGAAAGTAAAAAATCGAAAGATAATCCATACCGCGATTATTATATCTGGAAAGATCCGAAAGACGGCAAAGAGCCGACAAACTGGGGAGCATGTTTTGGTGGTTCCGCATGGCAGTTTGATGAGACAACCGGCATGTACTATCTGCATTGTTTCTCCAAAAAGCAGCCGGATCTTAACTGGGAGAACCCGGCAGTACGTGACGAAGTATTTCGCATGATGACCTGGTGGTGTGAAAAAGGAGTAGACGGATTCCGCATGGATGTTATCAGTATGATTTCCAAAGACCCTGCATATCCGGACGGAGAAATCAAGGATGGTCTGCATGGTGATATGTCTCCATATGTATGTAACGGTCCCCATGTACATGAATATCTGCAGGAAATGAACAAACGTGTACTTTCCAGATTTGATCTGATCACTGTTGGTGAAACGCCGGGTGTTACAACGGAAGAAGCAAAGAAATATGCGAATCTGGATGGAAGCGAACTGAACATGGTGTTTCAGTTTGAACATATGGGAACCACAGACGGCAAATATGGTAAATGGACAACCAGAAAACCGGAGATGAAAAAAGTGCGTGCTGTCATGAACAAATGGCAGACTGAACTGGAAGGAAAAGCATGGAACAGTTTGTATTGGGATAATCACGATCAGCCCCGTGCGGTATCCCGATTTGGTGATGACAGTCCGATGTACCGGGAAATATCTGCAAAGATGATCGCAACTTGTCTGCATATGTTAAAAGGATCTCCATATATTTATCAGGGAGAAGAAATAGGTATGACAAATGCATATTTCAAATCGATCAGTGATTACAGAGACATCGAAGCGATCAATGCGTACAAAGAGTATACAGAAAGCGGGCTGATGACAGAAGAAGAAATGTTGAACTGCCTGAAGATGATCAGCCGTGACAATGCCAGAACACCAATGCAGTGGGATGACAGCGCAAATGCAGGATTTACTACGGGAACCCCCTGGATCAGTGTAAACAAAAATTATACACAGATTAATGCAAAAGCAGCACTGGAAGACAAGGATAGTGTATTCTACTACTATCAGAAACTGATCCGGCTGCGTCACCAGTATGAAGTGATCGTGGAAGGAGTATTCCACGGACTGCTGGAAGATAATGATGATATCTATGCATATGAGAGAACGCTTGGAAACGAAAAACTGGTGGTAGCATGCAACTTTACAAATAAGGAAGTCTCATGCGAACTGTTCGAAGAAAACGAAGGCGAAGAGTTGATCACAAACTACAAAAACCATGTAGCAGGAGCTTTGCAGCCATACGAGACAAGAGTGATTCTCTACAAATAGCAACGGATTCAGAAAAAATATTGAGAGACTGTAATTAATTCTGTGTAAACTCTAA
>NZ_KI271079.1:403-624 GCF_000469345.1 Eubacterium ramulus ATCC 29099 | reverse complement strand
GACCTCTGGTTGTCCATAAGTGCGCCCTTCATGAAAAAGCAATGAAGGGAATGAAAAACTCATCCCCTCCGCCATTACACTTCCTCCATATCGGTATTGACTTCTTTCTGCATTGCCTTTGAGAAAAATTTCCCGTTGGCTTCCTGCCTTTTCAGAAAACCAATCAGCTTTGGGATGTCTTCTTCCTCAATAGGCGCACCGAGAACGGATTCCACCGCACC
>NZ_KI271079.1:0-303 GCF_000469345.1 Eubacterium ramulus ATCC 29099 | reverse complement strand
ATAGGCGCACCGAGAACGGATTCCACCGCACCGCCAATCTGACAGAGCCTATGGGTTCGTTTTTTACTTTCTTCGGCTTTCTTTCGCTTCAGAAGTTCTTTCTTCTGTGCCGCATATCGTTTCGCCTTTTCAAGGCTTTCTTGCTCTTTCTTTTCCATTTCAAGCATTCGTGCTTCATAACTTTTTGTTGATTTTGCCATTCTTACATTCTCCTTTCCTTCACAAACATAAGTTCTTGGTTGCGTATCAGAAGAAGCACATGGTATAATCTTCTTGCGTGTAGGTATATCATGGCTTCGGTCT
>NZ_KI271078.1 GCF_000469345.1 Eubacterium ramulus ATCC 29099 | reverse complement strand
GAAGACTAACTATTAAAAGTCAAGCCTTAAAATGATATTTTTTGAATAAAGTACAGAAATGTATTTTAGATATATTTGGAACTCAGTTAGAGTTCCTTGAACCTTGAAAACTGCATGACAAAAAGAGCATCGTGATAGGTGCTCAAAAAAAGAGTATTGAATTAGAAAGATTTAAGCTACTTTTATGTATTGCTGCTTTGTTTTTTCAAGATGATAAATCACTCGAACCAATTTTTTTACAGCGTGTGATATGGCAACATTGTAATGCTTACCTTCCGCTCGTTTTTTAGCAAGATAGGCTGCAAATGTTGGATCCCAGTGGCAGACATATTTGGTGGCATTATACAAAGCGTATCGCAGGTATCTGGAGCCACGTTTTTCCATATGTGCGTAGGCACCATCCAGTTGTCCGGATTGATATGTTGATGGTGAAAAGCCGGCATAAGCTAAGATCTTATCAGGAGAATCAAAACGATTGAAATCACCGATCTCGGCAATAATCATAGCTCCCATGCGATAGTTGATTCCGGGAATGCTAAGAATTGGAGAGTTGATTTCATCCATGATGATTTTAATCTCATTTTCGATTTCATCAATCTCTGAATCAAGTTCCTGAATAAGTTTGATGGTGTGCTTCAATTCAAGAGATTTGGCTGGCATATTTGAGCCGATAGAAGCTCTTGCAGCATCTCTGAAAGTAATAGCAGTATCTTTACCATATCGACCTTTGGAAGATTCGGAAAGAAGATTTGTAAGTCTGGTAAGGTGTGCAGTGGCTACATGTTTAGCACTGGGAAATTCAGAAAGCAATGCATAAACAGATGCTATATGAAGTGTTGGTACAAGTTTTTCTAATTCAGGGAATAAGATACAGACCAGTCTTGAAACGGAAGTTTTCAGCTTGGCACGTTCTTTTACTTTATCAAAACGATAACGAGTTAATGACTTTAACTCTTCGTTGTGGTAAAATGTGTCTGAGTAGGACTTTAAGTTCACATCAGACATGAGCATGGAAGCAATCGTGCGGGCATCTACTTTATCCGTTTTCGTCTGTCTAAGGCTTAGACTTTTTCTGTACAGATTTGTATGTAACGGATTGATAACATAGGTGGGCAGACCTTTATCAATGAGATATCCAAGGAGATTGTAACTATAGTGTCCAGTGGCTTCCAGTCCTACTTTTACTTTTGTCACATCATCCATAACGGATTCAATCTTTTGATAGAGATCATTAAAACCATCTAAGTTGTTGGCGATGGTAAATGCTTTAAACAACACTTCGCTATCAGAGTTGGTGATAAAGCAATCATGCTTATCCTTTGCAACATCAATTCCTATGTAAATCATAATAAATCTCCTTTGAAATGTATGAATGCTGTTTTAAAACCACAGGGTGCTCCTTGCGATTGTAACCTCGTTCTAAATAAACCGTCATGCGGTATCTAACTGATTAACAAATGAACAAAGAGACTGTGGTTGGAGCCTTCCTAAAACCATCAAGTGGTAGGAGAAATAAACCAATCCACAGCATCTTATATATCATAGCCGAACCTACAGAAGAGGTAAAGAATGGACTATGACCTAATAGTTGTAAAGACCTTGGAGAGGGTCTATAAAAACTACTACTATATAATACGAGG
>NZ_KI271077.1:80191-89239 GCF_000469345.1 Eubacterium ramulus ATCC 29099 | reverse complement strand
GAAGTGGGAGTCTTCTCGACTGAGATAAAACACGCCGATGAAAATATCCTATCCCCCCCTACTCTACCACCCCGCATTCATTACATAAAACAAAACAACAACCTGCATCACAATTATCAGCGGCATTCCAACCGTAAAGTAGTCCTTTTGTGTCTTGTGTCGGAACAGATACATAGAAATGAGTCCGCCCACAGATCCGCCGGCAAATGATAATCCAAGCAGTGTCACGATTTTGATTCTGGAACGATTTGCTCTGGCATTGACCTTATCAATCGCAAATACGATAAATGTCACAAGATTCATGATCCCAAGATATATCAGCAATATCCGGTGTTCTGCAAAGAACTTCCAGAATGCAAATGTAAAATGCTCTGCATGATGTCCTTTGAAAATCAACAGCATAATCACCTGAATAATGAAAATGCATATAATAAACACCCGAGACATCATATTTTCTTTTTCCGCTTTCCTGTCAAAAAGTAAAATCATAAGCAGCATACCCGCCGAACCGCCAAGTAAAGATACCATCGTCACGATCACATCTATCCGCCCGTTTGCGGTATGTCTATACAAAAGCAGATTTATCAGATAGGCCAATGCACCTATTGCATTTACCACCAACAAATAATATTCCAATTTTCCAAATTCTATCATTTTTTCTCTGTTGCCTTTCCGGGAAAGAGTTTTACACCATTACAAACTTACAAGGTTCTCAAACAATGCCAATCGTGAAGTGGTCCTATGTCAAGATTTAGTACAAGTTAAAATGAGGTTTGCCATAATGAGATCCTCCTTCAGTGCGGTAACTACATAGTACCATAAAATTTGTAATTAGGGATTCTCATTTTGACTTTGTTCTCATTTCGACCTCCTGATCCAGCTACAGATCCATACGCCTTCAGGGCAATACCATAGTTAGTGATGCCTGCTGGTAATGGATAGTTCAGATCTTCGCACTTCTTGAATGCTCTCAAGAAGTCATTAACGCCAGACTTGCTGAAACCAATCTGACGAGCTATTTCGCTACCGGACATTGATAGCACGTAGTGTTTGATAATGATGTCCTTGTAATCCAACTGCATACATTATCCTCATCCCTGAGATGGCTACTATCATTATAAGGATTAGATTACACAGGTTGGTAGCAATTCGGCTGTTCAGAAACGGAATGCGACCGTTTTGCTCCGCAAATCCGGCCGTTTAGCTTCGCAATATGCAGTTTTCAATTTGCCCCTCAATAGATAGCCAGCGAGAAGGCTTATTTACTAACCCCCTCAATAATCTTGTTGAGCAGTAAGTCTGGAGTAAACAGGAGTTCCTCTCCCAGATTTAATATCTGATATCCAGCGGTTCGTAAATATCCTTCTATACGTTGCAGGTTTTCACGAAACCATTGAAGCCAGCGGAGCATGGTGTTGAAGGACAGATAATCCTCAGAGTCCAGGTCTTCCGGAAGGATAACTTCATCCAGAACATCAGCAATCACCTCTGCTTCGTAATGTTTATAGGGAACAAGACAGTTAGGAAGTTCATTGTAATAACTATGACAGTTCTGGCATCGGAACCTGCGGATCATCAGACGTTCCCTCGTTCCGCCCTCCTTTTTGCAGATGCGAGGACGGGAATCCCTGTAACGGAGCATTCCCTGACAGATAGGGCATATATGGGAGTTCTCACTGCTCTCAACAAAAAACACCGATATCCTCTTTGAGGACCAGTGTGTAATCTGATATAATAATCATGGTTTTTGACCATGGTCTCAGAGTACACGACTTGTCACGGTGGGTGCTCTGGGACCTTTTTCTTTCTGTAAACTAATGACAGTATACAGATCATTCCAGAGACAGGCAAGTAGATCAGTATTATGCTAATTTAAGGAGTCAACAACAACCAGAGATGGAAGAAAATCAACTGTAGTCATCTCACAATTTCCAGTCAGCACATGGTTCGATATGTTTGCCGATAACACCTACGCCGATGCATGTCTTACACGAATCACGGATAAGCACCATACGTATCGTCTGGAGATGAACGGTATAAATATGTGTGAAACAGAATGATGTAATCTAGCGGTACTTCGTACCGTTAAAAATGGAATAGCCGTTCCGCAGTAGCGGAACTGGCGTTCCGTTTAAGCGTAATTTGCACAGTGACCAGCAACACTCTTCGCAATGCACAGAAATGATGCAGAATGCACCATTTCTCGCCGTATGTCTCGGCATTTTCGTGCTTACAGCCCGAAAACACCTCGCGGAATAGTGACGTGTAAACAGTAACCAGAAATCTAACTTAGTGAAATATTATGTTTCCCAGCCTTTAGTATAGCCTCTACTTCCTCGTTTTCTAAAACATTCATATGCGCTAATCTATTTCTGGCATTTCTATATCGTTCAAGCTCGTTATATTCTGTCGAAGAAATGACAATATCGCCTCGTCCAACTAAATAAAATAAAGTACCTATTTCAACATCCTCTGGAATAGTCACTTTTTCTCCATAACTATTACTAATTGGAAGAATATTTTTTATTGCCCTAATATATCGCTTAACAAAATACTTTCTATAGCTTTCAATCAATGGAAAAATGTATTTCAATTGAGATTCCCAAATAGAGACCGTAATTTCTTCCTTACTTTTATTAAAAAAATAACGTTCACCATCACTTCTATGGCAACTTTCTATAATATCGTTGATAGTCTGATCCGGTAAACTCAAAAATTCCATTCCTCTCAAAACGCATGCTGCACATAATTCAACATCATCGCCGCAAACCGAAGATACTACTTCTGCTAAATAAGGACGCAAATATTCTTTACACCTTGTTTCTGATGATGCCAAGGCGCAAAATGCATATTTGTCATAATCTCCAATCTTTTGATTAAAAATAAGGTTCTTAATGCCCTTTTTACTTTTTCTTGCTATGGAATCATCATGAACTTCCATTATAAAAATACCAGGAGTTTTATCCTTAACATTTACATTATATTCAGCAACAAAATCAAGCCATTTATTAATTTTATCAGCTGGAATATCTGAAACCCAAATATAGCGATCATTCAACACCGTTTCCTGACATTTTCCAAGAAATTGAGCATAACTCATTCCATAACGATATGTCGCCCTTATTTCTTTTTTACAAAATCGTTCCAACAAATATGCTCCTGGCTCTTCCTCTGGGCATTTAATTTCTTCAAATTTATTTTTTGAATTCTCTATCCGAAGCCGATCACTAACAATGTCTATAAGTGTATTTCTCCACGGAATGGAATTTGGCAAGGAGAGCAGCATACTGCTCCCCTTAACCGTTTCTGTGACAATGCTTTCTAAAAATGAATGAACCTTGATAATGTAATTCCACCATATCTGTTCCATCATTAATCCTCCATATAGTTCATAAGCTCATCTTCAATTTGCTGAACAGTTCCCATCATCTGACAAAACTATGTCTTGTAAATCGATAACGACCATCACCTGTATGCTGCAAAACATTTAATTCACACATTTCTTCCATTAATGCTGCTAAGCTTTCACTATTTATGGCAGAAATTTTGCCAATTGAATATGTATCTGCCAACTCAATCAAATCACTCGCACTACAACCGTTCTGTGACTTATTTCCGTGATAATAATAGGCAACCAACAATGCAATAATGTAATAATAATCGTCTTCTCCAACTTTTAAGGTAATAAAAAATTTCTCACGAATATCCTGCTGTAATGATTGCTCCGCCAATACTTTTTTAATATGATCTTTCTTTACAATATATGGCGGTGTTTCACTTTCAGAATAACCCGCATAATCACGACGCATTGCCTCAATAAGTTTTGCACAATACAGCTGTAACAAACCAGGGAAATAGTTTGTTGTTCCGAAAATCGTTGAAATCAATACTTCTGTGTCGTTATCTTTAGGAAATCTAAAACCAAGATAAGATAACGCTACCTCCAACAGCTCTCTTGCCTCCATGGATTTAAACGGTTTTACAGTCAATGACTCCAAATGTGTAAGAACACTATTATTACCTAATGCAACTTCCCGTTTGAACCGAACAATATTACGTAATCCAGCTACCACAAATTTAAATCTACCTGAGCCGATACTTTGAATGTCTTTAAGTGCATCAAATGGTCGATATCCTACGCTTTCACAGCTTTCAATAAATACATCCGCTTCATCCATTAATAATAAAAGATACGGTATGTAATCCGTACTACTACGCAGACACTTCTTTATGTCCCGAGCAAGTTCGCTCCAATCATCGGTAATATGCTCTTCCTTCAGAATGCCTTCATCAAATAATGCAGCAGAAATTTTCTTGGCAGCTGCTTTGTAATCATTTCCTTTAATATCCACTAAAATGGCACGATCACCATTTTCGTCATGATCGATATCTTTTCTCGCCATTCTAAGCAAGGCTGATTTACCAAGCTGACGTCCACCATATACAATGTTTACACCTGTGGGCGATTCAATTTTTTCAAGTTCATATTTCCGTCCAATAAAAATTTCTGGAGGCATAACATCCGCAGATTTATCAATATATGGCTGATATGATGCGAAAGGCATTATAATTGACATAAGCATTCTGTTAATTGCTGTTTCTGAATAGTGTTTTGCCAAAAATACAAGAATGACTCTGTCAATAACAGCAAAAACCTTACCACTCATATCCGTTTTGGTTTTTCTTGCTAAGATTCTTCTGTCTGATGATGTCAAAGCATAATCAAGCAATACAATAGTATTCTTTGCATTTCCAACCTCTTTAAAAATGTCAATTAATCTAGATGCATCTGTCTTTCCGAAAATGCAAACTACTCTAAAGCCCTTCTCCTCTGCTTCTGATCCAAAAACAGAAATTGGATGCTTGTAATTACTCTTTCTGCCATTTTGAGGACGTTTAAGTACAACTGAATAGTTTTCGATCTTTCCAAGAATTGACTCTTCTTTATGCACTATCTCCAGATTAAATCCAAGTGCGTTCAGTAAGTTTTTCAGGGCTGACTCACCTACACCAGCACCTCTTGGCCACGTCTCTAACAATCGATTACCGCCTTTAATATCCTTGTTGGCCTTAGTTGTATTAACTAACGATTTGAGTGTTGCACCAGAATCTGCAGTCTTTCTATAGTTGATATCATATTCATCAAAGAATTTTTCCAAATAGTCTTCCTGTTGAACAGTCACATCCAAATCCAAATCATGTGTTATAACTCGGTTCAACAAATCTTCAGCTGCCGCATAATTCTGTTGCTCAATACGTTCTCTTATCTGGGCAACCGCTTTACTTATGAGTTCATCTTCCTCCCAAGAACCATTTTCCTTAAGATAAACATCTAAGCTCATTTGTAAATCATGCGCTCTAACCTGAGCATCATTTTTGATCTTCTTTCTGAACTCTTCAAGAATTTTCACAAAAAAGCCATAATTCTGAGTATCAATAGCCCATAAATACCAGACTTCCATAATCTGAAGAATCGCCTCTTTGCTATTTTCAACGGTATTATCTATCTGTCCATAACTTTGTGCTAACTCAATATCTTCAATAAACTCTTTTCTTTTGTTTTCTAGATCTCGCAATGGATATACGATCGCTTTTTCAATATTATATTTCTCATACTCTTCACTAGATAGGTTTTTACCTTGACAATCGAAATATTTAAGAATTAATGATGCACTGCCGTAATCATCATCACCTGCAAATATTTTTTGTAATCTATCCGAAAGATCTGTTTCATTTTCATCACAATGTGACTGGATTCTTGACATAATAGAAAAATCTGGAAGTTCAAGCACTTCATCTAATATTGGTAAAAAGTCTTCATCCAATAATACCTTATCGCTTTTTAAGAAATCGATATAATAGTATTTGTATGTGCCCTCCTTATACCCTCCAGACAAACGCTGTTCAAGTTCTCGTAATGTCTGTACTAAAACAATTTTCCCTGATTCTTTGCTTAACTCCATTGAGTTTGTTTTAGTCAAATCTTCGATCGACTTATTTATACTATTTAATAATGGTGTACGAATTTTTTTATAAGCATATAAAGAAGTATCCTCCGTGCTAGTAAATGAAGAATTCATAACAGATACATAATTACAAAGCGCAACTACAACTTTATAAACTTTTTTATAAAGATTCGTTCTTAAGCTACTCATCAAATCAGATGTTTTCTTAGCAACACGCATATTTTGTGAGGCCAAATCCCAATAAAAATCCAATGCAGAATTTATCTTTGCAGGATCAATATTTTCTTCGCAAATGGAAGCTTGATCTTTCACATATGTGATGGCAAGAAAATCTTTCAGCATATCCAACATATCTCTATCATCGTCAGAAACCACTTTCAGATATTCACACAAATCACTACCAGTACCTAAAAGAAGCTTTGTGGTTTCAATGAATCGTTTATGCGATGCATTTTCCTTTAAATTTCCGTTCCCATAGTTTTCATAGTATCCTTTTGCTTCGCGACGGATTTCAGCCAATCGTTTTTCCCAAGAGCCCCTTTCTTTTTCTCTATATTCAGCATAACAATCCACACCCTTGTGCTGTTCATTTTTGAATGTCATCAAATCATAAACAACCTTCTCAAGATTTGGATTTTCTTTGAATAAAGGGGTTTCACTCAACATAGAATACAACTGCTGAATTGAATAGTCATAACTATACTGGTCAAAGAAATAGTTTCGTAATGCAGCTGCAACAATATAATAATCCGAAATAGGTACCGTATCTCCATAAAAGACATTAAAAATTGTATCCGAGCTATATGTACACCTTTCCATAGGATCATTTACAGCATATGCCAGCTGACGATAAAATGGTTCAAAATATGGGTGTTGCTTAGCTAACGCTTTTAAATATGCCGAAGCAGCATATGTTTTCCCAGAAACAATCATTTTCTGATATGTAGAAATATACTTTTTTTTCTCTTCTTCCAAGATTGATGGTACCGCAGAATTAACAGTCTTCGTGGTTGCCTTATAGCTTCTGTTCCCTCCTGTTTCTTCAGCCTCAATTACAATCTCTTTAAGTAATCTAGTTTCTTCACTACTAGACTCATTTTCAGCAACACCATTTTTTCCTATCGTTTTGTTTTCGCCAGTATTTTCAGATTCTTCAAGTGAAACTGTTTCATCTTCCGATTGCTGTTTCTCCTTTTTTTCTTTCAAAATAGGTGGCTCTGCCGTTAAATTCTCATCATTTTCAATAGATTCCTTCGTTTCAAACAAAATTGGCTCTTTTGTTGCGATATCATACACAGAATTCTCAAATAATGTAGTATAACCAATATTTCTCAATTCGAGCGTAAACTCGCTTAATAACCAATTAGCTACAGTCTCTGCCTGTTCCAACGTATTTCCCGTAACAATTAATACATCTCCTGGATTAACTTTATCATTTACAGTTTCTTTAAATTCTTGTAATTGTTCAACATTTTCCGTCACTATTCCAGCGAACCAGTTAGTAATATCACTATCCTTGCCAGGATATCCTTCAACAAAATAATCTGTTGCCATTACATTCATCCTAATCACAAATTCATAATCAGGAACCAACTTACGTTGTTTAATGCTACTGTCAAAAGAAAGAAGACGCACAATTGACGAATTTGCAGTATCTTCAATTGGTTCACCATCATCTTGTGAAGATACTTTTTCTTTTATATTCTGATTAATAAAAGAAAGAGAATCTTTTGCTACAAAAGCACGTTCTCCACGTGGAGACAAAGTGAAAAACTCACCCATTTTATCAACTACATATCTTTTCAAATAACCAAACTGGTACAATTTTTCAGTAGAAAGTTTATAGCTTTCTGCTTTACCATTCTTCTTTTCTGTAATACTTTTTATTGAATACCCACAGCCCTTTAAAGCTTCAACCATACACTCAAGTTTTTCTTTTGGATACTGTTTTATGATATCATTTCTGAACTCTTTTACGCCAAATTTAGTTTCTGCCTTTGAACTCATTTGGACATGCAAAATAAAAGGCTTTTCCTTAACCAAGATTCCTTCATACTCTTTGCCAGCAACGTTATCAACCAGTTCAGGTTCTTCCATTTCAGATTCTTTCGATTCATTTTTTACCACATAATTGTTCTCATCCTTTTCTGTTTCGTCTACTGGTGATTCTGAAGTATCAAGCTCAACCGCCCCCTTCTCGGAACTATTGTTGGTAATTTCTACATTTAACACTTCATCATTTGGCTCTTTTATGGACAATGTGCCAAACTGAATACCCATAGCAATTTCTTCTTCAAAGCATGATGCCAATCTATACATTAAAGAAAACTTTTTCTTAGCATCTATTTCCCAGAATGCCTCTTGTAACCAAATATATGGTTTTCCTAACGACTGTAAATCATCACGTTCCATTGCATCAATGTTTAAGTTATTTAAAGTATTTTTTCTATTCTGCAAAATATTCTCTGTTTTTTCATCATCAGAGTGCAAAGACAAAAAGAATTTAATTCCATTTACATACCTATCATTTTCTTCGAAAACCTTCTTAGCTTCTTCCAATTCATTTTCGAGAACCACATATTTTGTATTGGGCTCACGACTATTAAGAGCTTCATATTTTGAAACAAACTCCGTCTGTTTTTCATTTATCTTCTCTAAATATGTCCTTATTTTCTCTCCCAAGCTAGTAGGAATAAATTCTTCAACATCTAAAATCTCTTTTAGACTAGAAATGCTTCTATTAAGATCCACTGTAATGGATCTCATATCCTTTAATAATTCTTGAAGCTCTAAAACCGTTTCTGATTTAGACAAATTTCTCAACTCCTTCTTTTGTGTAATTAATAAACTTTTTTTGGTAAATGCTTCTTACTTGTTGGTATTCTCAAACTGGCTTACTTTGGGATCTGACGAATATGCCGTTTTACACCATTACAAACTTACAAGGTTCTCAAACTTTTTTATCTGCTGAGATAATTTGTAGTTTGTTTTACACCATTACAAACTTACAAGGTTCTCAAACGACTGAATGGACGCAGAAGGGAAGGTTGTTGTTTTACACCATTACAAACTTACAAGGTTC
>NZ_KI271077.1:79871-80091 GCF_000469345.1 Eubacterium ramulus ATCC 29099 | reverse complement strand
ACCATTACAAACTTACAAGGTTCTCAAACCGGAACTAACGTATCAAGCACTTTATTATCGTTTTACACCATTACAAACTTACAAGGTTCTCAAACAGGCGTAATATTGATCGCTGGGCTGTCGAAGTTTTACACCATTACAAACTTACAAGGTTCTCAAACTGTAAGCTCATACATGACAGCTTATTACAGTTTTACACCATTACAAACTTACAAGGTTC
>NZ_KI271077.1:79481-79771 GCF_000469345.1 Eubacterium ramulus ATCC 29099 | reverse complement strand
ACACCATTACAAACTTACAAGGTTCTCAAACGGATAAGTCAGACCTACGACTTACAAGGCTGTTTTACACCATTACAAACTTACAAGGTTCTCAAACGAACACAACCGCTTTACCAAGCGTGATGTAGTTTTACACCATTACAAACTTACAAGGTTCTCAAACGAATCTGTGACACGACTTACTACATGGTTAGTTTTACACCATTACAAACTTACAAGGTTCTCAAACCAACCATGGGTCAAACTCCGGAAGAAAAACGTTTTACACCATTACAAACTTACAAGGTTCT
>NZ_KI271077.1:0-79381 GCF_000469345.1 Eubacterium ramulus ATCC 29099 | reverse complement strand
CACCATTACAAACTTACAAGGTTCTCAAACCTCAAATGAGATCATCACCGAACCGAACATATCGGTCAATATGCGTAAGCCACCTAGTAATGTATAAAACACATGTCTTCATCTATTAATTGATTTTTTTCACATTCTAAATTTTTCCCTTGATGTGCCTCAACTAATAATAAATTTATTTTATAATAAAATGTTGCTTTGTACAATTCTTTTATCTGCATTTCTGACAAATAATTTTTCACATTTATAAATACCAGCAAGCGAACTCCACACAATGATTTCAGTACTTTGACATACTCCAAGAGCCGTTCAAACATATCAATTTCTTCTGTATCCAACTGAACCCCATATATTTTATAAAGATCAAGTACATCTAACTCCAGTCGAAATTGAATCGGATATGGCATTTTTAAATTTAAATCATCCAAATAATGAACAACTTTAGCATTCAATTCACATATTTCTGCATACTGCTCTTCCATCGAAACAGTTTTCAATTTCTGAAACAACTTACCCAGTATTTTCTTATTGTTAATATCTACAGAGAACGGATTCCAAACAATTTCTGCTACTTTATTCAGAGATAATATTTTTTCACCTTCTGATAAGATAATATCTCCTTCTGATCCCTGACTTTGATTATACAAATTTTGCAAAAAAGCAGAAAAATACTCTCTGTTTTCTATTGTTATCACCTGAACTTCATTTTCACGAAACTCCAGGGTCAATTCCCGTTCTCCATAGATAAATTTCATAACACTACCAGCCTTTCATCACTGTCCAGCACATCCGATTTTGATTCACCCACAATATATTCCATTCTGGAATATTGCTTTTCTGTAATCTTTAGTACCTGTACCAGACCATCATCCGGCCCGTTTTTTCGCACATTCGCAATAATAGCATCTGCCACTGTTGTATTCTGTGCAATTTTACAGTAAACAGATTCCTGCAACATTAGGAAACCGCTTTTTATCAAATACTTCCGAAATAAGCGGTAATTTTTTCTTTCTGACTCCGTGCCAACAGGCAAATCAAACATCACAAGTATTCTCATATATCGATAACTCATTTTCTATAAAACCTGATCAATGACACATCCGCATCTTCCAATGCATCAAACACACTTTTACAATATATTTTTATCGCGTTACTGATAAGTTCACATCGCTCATTGATTATCACTTCCTGATTCATCAAATTGACCAGTTCCATTTTTTGCGTGTGTTCAAACTCCACAAGTGTCATATGCGATACCAGACGATCTACAAGTGGTCGGAACGGCTCCATCAAATCAGATGCAAGATTAAACTGATTAAACATATTATCATGAAACAAGCCTAACTGTGTCAGATATCCATTTAAAACAATTTCACGATTAAAAGCAGAAAGCAAAATGCTATACCCATAGTTCAATGCTGCATTAATAAGTAAATCATCCGTCCTGGTAAATGATTTTCCGAAGAGTGCATTAAAATATACTTTTGCAGCATGTCCCTCTCTATTTGTTGCATCACCATATTCAATTTCGCTCAAATATTCCTGTAACAGCATTGCTTCATTTTTTCCAAGTTCCTGAAGCAGACATTTTTGTTGGCGTATCTTTTCAAAGACAATTTCTGTCCACACTGCTCCTTTGATATCATCAGACCATGCAGTCTGCCGTTTGATTTTCAAACTACAATCATGTGAACCATAATAGGGCATCATTTCGGCAGATGGATTTCTCTTTTCATCGCAAAATATCACTTTCACTTTTTTCTTCACCAATTCCGACAGTAACGCCGCCGTCAATGATACAGCTGTTGATTCAATCAGTAACGTGCGGATTTCTCCCAGATGGATTTTTGTTGTAGTATCTTTTCGCACCACCAGATATCCCATTTGATAATCTAATTTTGCACTCGAAGATACCACAACCGTTCTCCAGCTCATATTATATTGTCAGCAGATCAATTTCTCTGCTGAATACACCTGTAACAGATTGATCTATCAGTTTTAATTCCTGAACATTCATTACTTTCTTGTTTAGATATGTGACTCCCGACTTTTTGCCACCTTCAATAATTTTAAGTTCCACTCCTATACCGCTTTGGAAATTCAAAAATATCTGCATCAATACTTTGCATTGTTCTTCCAATGATATTTCAGCAAATTTTTCTCTTTTTTCTATAATTGTATCGCCTATGGCACCAACTTTTTTCTTAAAAATAGACTGCTGATATTTTTGTATAATAAGTTCATACACAAATTCGTTCTGCTGCTTTGAAAGAACCTGTTTCCCATTCTTATCTTTTTCTTCAAAATTGCCAGTAGAGCATGCCTTTTCTATTTTTTTAATATATAACATTGTATCCATCGGCAGACATAATTGCACAGCACTTATTAAAATAATCCGATCACCAGTTTTTCCAGCCAGATAATAATAGAATCCATTATATTTTATCAGTGAACCACTAGGAATCATTTTTTTCCTTATTATCACATCTGATACTACTTTTTCCTTATTTTCCTGCTGCAATACATTGGAAAAATATTCCACCATCTGCTCTTCCGTCAGTTTTTTTGATCCACCCAGATAAATTGGCAAAGCTTCCAGACTTCGAACCGTTTTCCCGCCAGCTTTATATTCTAGTAAAGTATATCCTGCAACTGCAATTGTGGTTACTCCACCATACTTCGTTACATCTGCCAGCCTTGGATCATTCATTTTAACCGGAATATACGCATCTGTATTACCACTTTCTGCTTTTTTTGCACTCCATATCGTAGCCTTTTGTGTGATACCACCGTGTTTTTCATATACCATTTTTGTGATCAATGGTGAATTCTTATTTAAATATTTTTTTACAAGCTGAATTGTTCCCGGATGCTCCTTTGTCTGTGCAACCCACGCGGTTTCACCATTTCGTGTCACATCCCACTCGAAAATTTTATCCATATTATAGCGATTTTCTCTGCTGTTCGGATTTTTCTTTGCTTCCTTAATAAAATTCAACGGATTGCTTGTAAATTTTACACGGTATGTATTTCCAGCTACGATATTCAAATAAGCATCATGTGCATGATGATAATTATTTACACAACGCACTTTATAACAATCAAATTTCTGCCGGAACGCAGATACTACACTTGCTTTTGAAAATACAATCTCTGAATTTGCAAATGCCTGTTCAAAAATCTGTGTAATTGCTTTTGTACCCTGGCTGGTTTCTACAAGCTGACGACCGATAAAAGCAGCTTTTTCCTCATCTGTAAACGCAGACATTCTGGTTAAGCGATTATATTTTTCCTCCGTTAAGAATCCTTTTTTACGCAGACTCTTCCAGAATGGCATCATTTTGTTGCGGATCTCCGGTTCGATTGGGAAACTGTCACTCTTATGTGCATTCTTCTCTTTTTTCACCAATACCAGATTGTTGCTGATATTATCATCTTTTATAAAATGCCTTGGGTAAATATGATCAATATCATACAAATTATCATTCATCAACTGTTCCAGTTCGATCGCTTCACCCGTATACATACATTTTCCCATCTGCAAATAATACAGATATAACTTTTTGATTCTGAACTGGCTCTCGGGAGTGTCACTTAGTTCTTCACTCCAGGTTTTTCCTTCTTTACCAAGTGCCTTATACAAATCTACAAGTTTCTTCTGTCTGGATACGGTACGTTTTCCTTTCTCGCCATCGGAACGTGTCATTTCTACAAATATACGTTTCGGCGGGCAGCCAATGATCTGCTGAACTTCATCCACAACCCGGATGGTCTGCCAAACCATACGTTTCACCGGTGCTGACAGATACATTTCATCCAAATCTTCGATTTTCCACTCACACAGCGGCTTTTCTGCGGTAGTCACCATCTCATTCAATTTGTCTTTGTATGTAAAGCGATCACTCAAAAGTTCCATCAGATTACAGTTTGTATCCCACATTGCCTGAATAAGACCTTTAATTTCTCCATCGTCTTTTGAAGCACCTTCCATAGTCAGGAACGCTTTTGATAATCTTCCCCAGCTGGAAAATTTGAATCCGAAAATTCTCTTCTTTTGTGCTTCTGTCAGTTGATTTCCATATACTTCTTCCACTTTTTCTTTCAGAAGTTTTTTACCATCACCAAATACAGTTCCCCAGAATATAATATCTTCTATCATTTTTCGATGCTCATCAGTGTGTACTGTATCACCAAACACTCCTTTAAATTTCCCAACGGAAGATAATGAGTTATGGAAACCACCATCGATACCGGAAATACAGCTATCCTTTTCCTCGCCGGAAATAACACCATTTTGAAGCAGATAATTTGTCAATCGTGTCATTGACACTTTCTTGCCATCTCCAAACAGGTCATGATAAATCTCCTGTTTTAAAGAGACCGGAATTTTTTCTCCCCTGATACGAAGATTATTCAGTTCATTTAAAACCTGAAATTTTTCATATAGCAGCGATTGCTTTGGCAATGCCTGTTCCCCTGACAAATAAGTGCAGCGTCTGACCATTCGTCCGATAAATTTTTCCGCACTCTTTTTCACATCTATTTTATCCTCAAAATTCCATGGATATATTTTTCCCGATGCTTTTCTTTCCGCCCAGACATTATATCCTTTTTTATCTTTATATTCCTGTCCCAACGGTCCCACGTAATACGGAATTTGAAACATGAATAACTTCAATATTTTTTCAGATACACTCAGCCCCGTATCATCTTTTTCCTGCAAAAATGGCAAATAAAGCTCTGCATGCTTTAAAATTGCCAGCATTTCTCTGGCATGTACCTGATTTGGGATAACACCGTTGGAAGCAGTCAGTTGTTTCGGCAGAAAACTCTCCGTTTCTATTTCCTCCAAAATATATGTAACACCTTCATCATCCTGCGGAAATTTTCCCAACACTTTTTTAATATGTTTATACAGATCTTCCTGTTTTCCGCCGCTTAATCCACGTCGAAATGTTCCATGATATTTAACACTGCCAACGTATGCACTGTAACTTTCTGACTTTGCACTTTCATTTCGAAACATTTCGAAATATTCTTTTGTATCATATTTTTTCAATATGTCTTTCAAAATTTGCAAATCTTTCTTATGTTTTTCATAAGATGCGACACGTGCAACTGACAGATATCGTTCGCCATTCATAATTCCAGACAAAACACCGCTATCATGCACTGCTTTTACAGCATAGATCATATTCATCTCAGATTCATCCAGTAACTCCTGAATCGTATTTTCCTTATCCTCATAATCAGAATCCTGAAAAGAAAATGCTATTTTTTTCTGTTCTTCATCATATTCCTTATCCGGGAACAGCTCTGACAATTTTCCTTTCAGACCACAGATCAGATTAACAAACTGGATTTCTCTTTTCTGTTTTTTACTGAGGTTCATTTCCGCAAGCAAATTTTCCACTTTTTTCTTTCTGGAATCGCTGCTTCTAAAGATTTCCTGCAATCGCTCCCCGGACACCTGTTCCGGGAAATCAAGGTCTTCATCTGTTAAGGTATCTACAAACATCTGATAGGATTCAGCTATATTACTGTTCTCTCCTTCAATTTGAAGGGAGCTATTCAGGAAATGACCTCTATGTTTAAACATATTTAACAGTGCCAGATATACCAGACGCACGTCATGTGGTTCTTCTGATTCCAACAATTCTTTTCTCAAATGAAATATTGTCGGATATTTTTTATAATATCCCGCATCAGAAAACAGTTTATCTGCAAATAAGCCGTACTTCTGCTTATTGTTTTCACTGCGATCTTCCATATGAAATTTACTTTCATCCAATCGAACAAAAAAACCAGGATCCACTTTTTCAATTTCATCCGCAAACAATTCCTTTAAAGCGCCTATTCTTGCCACTTCGCGCTGTCTGCGACGTCTGTTGACCCGATATGTTCTTCGTTCCACCGAAGTCTCTGCTGACGGAAACAGGCGCACTCCCCACAAATCTTTTCCTTTTGCTCTTAATATATGATATGAAGAATCAGTCACTGCCCAACCCAGAGAATCAGTTCCCATATCCAATCCCAGATAGTATGTAAATTTTGTTTCCATTTTTACCCCCTTCCATTCTTGACAGACAACCCCCTCCTGTGCTATTCTAATCGTACAAACTTACAAGGTGAGTGCAAATAAGGAATTATTCCGACATCGATTGCCCGCATTGTGCGGCATCCAAAAGACTTCGTCATACGAGGTCTTTTTTATTTCCCCCACCATCGTTTTATATTGTCTGTTCTTTTAAATGAATAATATAATTTGATTTTACACTATTCTTCCCGCATATACAATTGTATTTTTATACTTTACAAAAAAGGCAAAAAAAGGAGCTGAGATTTCTCTCAACTCCTTCATTTCATTACATATTCTGCTAATTAGTCAACTGCGATGATCTCTTTTTTATTGTAAGAACCGCAAGCTTTGCATACTCTGTGCGGAACCATGAGTTCGCCACATTTGCTGCATTTTACTAAAGTCGGAGCAGACATTTTCCAGTTTGCTCTTCTTCTATCTCTTCTACCTTTGGAAGATTTATTTTTTGGACAAATAGACATTTCGTTACACCTCCAATTTATCTGAATCTAAGTGAATTGTTCTGAATCACACTCAGTAGATTATACACAGAACAGCACTTCCTGTCAACAGATTTTTTGTATTTTGTGTAATAAAGTTTCAGTTCACACGCGCCATTCGCAAAACGCCCTTCGGGCTTCTCCGTAGCTACGCTCCTATTTTTGCTCATAAAAAGGCGTTCCATTCATCACTATGTATTCAGGTAATTCCTCATGCAAGCATGATCATTACCTGAATACATGTGATGAGTGAATTGAAACAATTACTTTACTAATGCTACTGTCTCTCTTGCAATTGCAAGTTCTTCGTTTGTCGGGATTACACAAACTGTTACTTTGGAATCCGGAGTGGAGATTACGATATCATCGCCTCTCTTGCTGTTTGCTTCCTCATCTACTGTAATTCCGAGGTATCCAAGGTATGCTAATACTTTAGAACGAACGATCGGCGCATTCTCACCGATTCCTGCTGTAAATGCGATCACATCTACACCATTCATTGCTGCTACATAAGAACCGATGTATTTTGCTACACGGTAGCTGAATACTTCGATAGCTGCTGTTGCGCGCTCGTTGCCGGCTTCCATACCTTCCTCAAGGTCACGGAAATCACTGGAAAGGCCGGAAATACCCTGTACACCGGATTTTTTGTTTAATACGTTCATAACGCCTGCGATATCAAGATTCTCTTTTTTAGCGATAAACTCCATGATCGCCGGATCGATATCACCGGAGCGTGTTCCCATTACAAGACCTTCCAACGGTGTAAGACCCATAGATGTATCTACACATTTGCCGTTTAATACAGCACTGATGGAAGCACCGTTTCCAAGGTGAGCAACGATGATCTTGGAATCGTTAAGATCTTTGCCAAGGAACTCAGCAACATGTTTGGATACGAAACTGTGACTTGTTCCGTGGAAACCGTATCTTCTTACTTTATATTTCTCATAGTACTCATATGGAAGTCCGTAGAGGTATGCTTTCTCCGGCATTGTCTGATGGAAAGCGGTATCAAATACACCAACCATCGGTACACCTGGCATCAGTTCCTGGCATGCATGGATACCGATTAAGTTTGCCGGATTGTGAAGTGGTGCAAGGTCATTACACTCTTCTACGGCTGCAAGCATCTCCGGTGTGATCACTGCAGAAGAAGCAAATTTCTCGCCACCGTGTACGATACGGTGTCCAACAGCATTTACTTCTGCAAGGCTTGCGATTGCACCTGTTTTCTCATTTACAAGAGCGTCAAGTACAAGCTGGATAGCTTCTTTATGTGTAGGCATCGGTGCCTCTGTAATCTCTTTGTCAAGACCTGCTTTCTGATATGTAAGTCTTCCGTCAATACCGATTCTCTCGCAAAGTCCTTTTGCAAGTACTGCCTCTGTGTCAGAGTTGATCAGCTGATATTTCAGTGATGAACTACCACAGTTGATTACTAATACGTTCATTATTTATGTTCTCCCTTCATTTTTCCTTTGACTTTTCGTCAAAATACCTGTCCTATCCATTATATCTCAATTTTTTTGTTTCGCAAGAGGTTACCAAATGGTTTTTTGTAAGTTTTTCCTCTTGCATCTGTTTTCGTACACTGGTTTTTAGTCAAAAAGACAACCCTCCTCTGTTCCCTCGCAAATATGTTTGTTTTTCTGCATATTTCATGCTATGCTTTTTGTTATAATAAAATGTAGGCTGTACGTCTGCATTGTTACAACGGTCACTTTATCCGCATGACAAACAATCAGAAAGATTCAGGAGTATCAGATACAATGAATGTCACAGGAATTATCGCAGAATATAATCCGTTTCACAACGGACATGCATTTCATATAGAAGAAACAAGAAAAAATACGGACGCCGATTACTGTATTGCTGTTATAAGCGGCAGCTTTGTCCAACGTGGAGCCCCGGCTCTGGTAAATAAATATGACCGAACAAAAATGGCACTTGAACATGGCATTGATCTTGTCATTGAACTGCCTGTAATTGCTGCCACTTCCAGTGCGGAAACGTTTGCTCAGGGAGGTGTCTGCCTGTTGGATAGCCTCGGCGTAGTATCTCATATCAGTTTTGGTGCCGAAGCAAATACAACTTCAGATATCGATATGCTGGACAAACTGGCTGATTTTTTTGCATTTGAGCCACCCGCATTTCAGAAATATCTGGATCTGGAATTAAAATCCGGATGCAGTTTTCCAGCTGCCCGGGCAAAAGCAGCTGTTCTTTGTTTGCAGCAGATGGCTTTCGATTCGATGAATACAGACACAGTTGCTCAGCTTGAACGATTGCTTGCTTCTCCGAATAATATTCTTGCCATCGAATATATGAAAGCCATTCGTCGTCAAAACCTTAAATTGACACCGTCTGTTGTTACACGAAATGGTGCAGGTTATCATGATACTGATACTGATACTGAACTTGCCAGTGCTTCTGCCCTGCGTAAGTTTATTTTTCAGGATAATTCCTGCCAGAAAGCTGATTCCAAAGTGCTGAATCAAATGTTGACGCGCACGGTTCCTGATTCCGTTCGTGAACTGCTGCTGAACGCATATAAAACCCATGCTTTTTTGCAGGAAGATGATTTTTCTGACCTGTTATATTATGAGCTTCGCCGCAACTTCCTGCGTTCAGCTTCTTCTGATCCAGATACCGAATGCAGCGATTTGGAAAAGCGTATTGCAAATAACTTGGAAACTTTCACCTGCTGGTCTGATTTTGTATCAGATTTAAAAACGAAAAACCAGACCTATACAGCCATCAGCCGTCATCTGCTACATGCCTTCCTCGGCATTGATGCAGAACTCCTGGCTGCTGCAAAGAACTGTCATTATGCACCATATGCCCGCATTCTAGGTTTTCGAAAGGATGCTTCGCCTTTATTAAAGGAATTGCAGGAGCACAGTCAGATTCCGTTGCTGCGCAAAATTGCAAAGGAACGTCAGTCACTGACACCGGAACAACAAAACCTTCTGGATCTGGATGTTTATGCCACCGATCTGTATAATCGTATTCTTTTTTCAAAAACCGGTATCCAACGAAAAAATGAATATCGTCAGCCTCTGATCATCTTATAATCTACTTTTCAAGCGGAACGCACGAGAGACTTGGTGCGTGATTCCGGTCAGCGTAAGCCGGTTGGATTGCAGAGATACACAGAATCACTGCAATCCAACATATCTTTTGCATTTTCAGCACTGTTCCGCGCATATTCCACGACGCCATTGGTTTGCCATCTTGCAGCAAATCTTGCACAATGTACAATTCCCCCTCCATTTTTGCATTATCCAGAATCATTTCCTTCATTTTTTACTCGTTATTTATTTAACATTATCATTATTTTATATTTTTTTGAATTATTTTATTTTTTCTCTTGCATTTTTCTTTCAATTTCCATATACTTTTAAACATGGTGTCAAACATTCGGCACTGAGGGGAAAATTTTCAATAATTAAGAAAGAGTTAAATCAAAGGAGTATGACACATGAACAATCAGGTACAGATCAGAAAATTTAAAAAAGTTCTGGTAGCAAATCGTGGCGAGATCGCCATCCGTGTATTCCGAGCCTTAAATGAGCTGGGAATCACAACCGTCAGCATTTATTCCAAGGAAGACCGTTATGCACTCTTCCGTTCCAAAGCAGATGAATCTTATCCGCTGAATCCGGAAAAAGGTCCGATCGATGCCTATCTCGATATTGATACGATCATCAAGATCGCGCTGGCAGCTAATGTCGATGCTATCCATCCAGGCTATGGATTTTTATCAGAGAATCCGGATTTTGTAGATGCCTGTGAGCGAAACGGCATTGTATTTATCGGACCTTCCAGCCAGATCATGAATGCAATGGGCGATAAGATTTCTTCCAAAAAAATGGCCATTGATGCGCAGGTACCGATTATTCCCGGTGTTGATTACGCGATCAAAGATATTGACACAGCAACAAAAATTGCAGCAGAAGTCGGTTTTCCGATTATGCTGAAAGCTTCCAACGGTGGTGGCGGACGCGGTATGCGTATCGTAAACACGATGGAAGATCTGGAAAAAGAGTTTAATGAAGCAAAAAATGAATCCAAGAAAGCATTCGGCGACGACAAGATTTTCATTGAGAAATACCTGCGTGCACCAAAGCATATCGAAGTACAGATTTTAGGTGATAATTACGGAAATGTCGTTCATCTGTATGACCGTGACTGTTCCGTACAACGCCGTCATCAGAAAGTGGTAGAATATGCACCTGCATTTTCTATCCCGGATGAGACCCGTCAGATTATTTTTGACTCTGCGATCCGCCTTTCCCAAGCAGTTGGCTACCGCAATGCAGGTACTCTGGAGTTCCTGGTTGATGCAGACAACAACCCATACTTTATCGAAATGAATCCTCGTATCCAGGTGGAGCATACTGTCAGCGAGGAAATCACAAATATTGATCTGGTGCAGTCTCAGATTCTGGTGGCGGAAGGTTATCCGCTTGATTCAGATGAGATCAATATCAAATCTCAGGACGATGTTCACTGCGATGGTTACTCCATCCAGACCCGTGTCACCACCGAGGATCCTGCAAATAACTTTATGCCGGATACCGGTGAGATCACTGTTTACCGTTCCGGTTCCGGAAAAGGTATCCGTCTTGATGGTGGTAATGCCTACACAGGAGCTGTCATCTCACCTTACTACGATAGCCTTCTGGTAAAAGCAATCTCCCACGACCGCACGTTTGCCGGTGCTGTTCGCAAATCGATCCGTACCTTACAGGAAATGCGTATCCGTGGCGTAAAAACAAATATTCCGTTCCTGATCAATGTACTGCATCATCCGACCTTTGTTGCCGGAAAATGTTATACAACTTTCATTGAGGAAACACCGGAGCTGTTCCAGCTCACACAGAGTCAAGACCGCGCAACCAAAATCATTGAATTCATCGGTGACCGTATTGTCAACTCCCAGAAAGGTCAGAAACCGCACTATGAAAACCGTGTGCTTCCAAAGTTGGATCAGTCTAAACCAATATACGGTGCCCGTGACGAATTTCTGAAGCTTGGTGCCGAAGGTTTTATGCAAAAAATTCTGAAAGAAGATAAATTATATGTAACAGATACTACTATGCGTGATGCACAGCAGTCTCTGATGGCGACACGAATGAGAAGCAAAGACCTGTGCGGTGCTGCCTATGCTACAAACGCATACATGCAGAATGCTTTTTCTGTCGAAGCATGGGGCGGTGCTACTTATGATACAGCATACCGTTTCTTAAAAGAATCTCCGTGGAAACGTCTGGAACTTCTCAGAAACCGTATGCCAAACACTCTGATCCAGATGCTGCTGCGTGCTTCTAATGCCGTTGGATACAGCAACTATCCGGACAATGTTGTTCAGGAATTTATTAAAATCTCCGCTTCCCATGGTATTGATGTGTTCCGTATTTTTGATAGTCTGAACTGGGTTGAAAATATGAAAATGCCGATTGATGAGGCATTAAAAACAGGTAAGATCGTTGAAGGAACCATTTGTTATACCGGCGATATCACAAGCCCGAAAGAGACAAAATACACGCTGGATTATTATGTAAATATGGCCCTTGAACTGGAATCCTTAGGATGTCATTCCATTGCCATCAAAGACATGGCAGCACTGTTAAAACCGCGTGCTGCAAAAGAGCTCGTAACTGCTCTGAAGAAAGAACTTCATGTGCCGCTCCATCTGCATACACACGATTCTACCGGAAATGGTGTGAGCACTGTTCTGATGGCCGCCGAGGCAGGTGTAGATATCGTGGATCTGGCCATTGAATCCATGTCTTCCATGACAAGTCAGCCTTCCATGAATGCGGTTGTAGAAGCTCTGCGGGGAAGCAAACGTGATACGGGTCTCGATTTTGAGGAACTGGATGAGCTCAGCCGCTACTACGGCCGCATCCGTAAAGTTTACGAGCAGTTTGAAAGTGATATGAAAGCTCCGAATGCCGAAATTTACAAATATGAAATTCCTGGTGGACAGTATTCCAACCTTTTGGCTCAGGTTACAAGCATGGGTTCTGCAGATGAATTTGAATCCATCAAAGCATTATACAAAGATGCCAATGATCTGCTTGGAAATATCGTAAAAGTTACTCCGACTTCGAAAGCTGTTGGTGATCTGGCCATCTTTATGTTTAAAAATGGCCTGACAAAAGAAAACATCCTAACTGCAGGTGCAGGACTTTCTTATCCGGATTCTGTCGTCTCCTACTTCCAGGGTATGATGGGACAGCCTTACGGCGGATTCCCGAAGGAGCTTCAGAAAATCGTTCTGAAAGACATCGAACCGCTGACAGACCGCCCGGGTAAATCTCTCCCACCGGTTGATTTTGAATCTATCAAAAAGCATCTGGTTGAGAAATATAATTATGGTGATAAATCGGAAGAAGTCATGAACCAGAAAGCGATCAGCTATGCCCTGTATCCGAAGGTTTATGAAGATTACTGCGAGCATTTCCAGATGTACAATGATGTAACCCGTCTGGAAAGTCATGTTTACTTCTACGGATTACGCAAAGGCGAAGAGACTTACCTGAATATCGGTGAAGGAAAACAGCTTCTGATCAAATATCTGGAGGAAGGTGAACCGGATGAAAATGGTGTTCGCACTCTTACGTTCCAGGTAAATGGTATGCTTCGTACTGTCAAGATCCAGGATAAGAATCTTGAGATCAAAGCTGACCGCAAGCTGAAAGCTGACAAGACAAACCCGCAGCATCTTGGTTCTTCTATCCCAGGTACAGTTGGAAAAGTTCTTGTAAAAGAAGGCGATGCCGTAACAGAAAACATGCCACTTCTCACTGTAGAGGCCATGAAAATGGAGACAACTGTTGTATCCAAGATTACCGGTACCGTCGACAAGATTTATGTTCAGCAGGGAGATACCGTATCACAGGATGATCTGTTGATATCCTTCCATATTGCGAAATAAGGTGTAACGTCCGAAAACGAAATTAGTATAAAGAAAACAACATAGCAGACACGAGCGCTTTTCTATCGTCTTGCTATGCTGTTTTCTTTTTTACATTTTTTCGTTTTCTACGTTATGGAGCCGCTAGCGCAACAGATTCTGCTTACACGCCCTTATGAATGGCATCAGCTCCATAACGCTTTTTTATTTTTGCGATCGCATCGTCTAAACTTGCCAGTTTTTTCTGTTTCTGTGCTTCTTTTTCACGCCTCAGTTCTTCCTTTTTTTCCTGCTCCTGATACCTTGCCAGATCGAACAGACTGATCTGTGTCGGTTCTTCTTCATCCTGCAATTTTGTGGTTCGGATTCCAAGCAGACGGATTGGTTCGCCATCCCAGAGTTCATCAAACAGCTGACAGGCACACTGATAGATTTCCGCTTCCTCTGCTGTCGGTGTCAATATCGTTGTCTGGTGTGATACGGAACGAAAAGATGCATATTTGATCTCCGTGCTGATCTGTGCTGCCAGAAAATGATGTTTTTTCAGGCGCACTGAGACACTGGTTGCAAGTTCTTTTAATACGGCATATGCTTCTTCTTCTGTTTCTGCATTGTTTGCCAGTGTGGTGGAATTTCCTACTCCTTTTGCTTTTGGTCTTTCTTTTACAACCTGCCCTTCATCGATGCCGTTTGCATAATTCCAGAGCATTCCACCATGGCTTTTCAGCCAGCTTTCTACTACTGCCTTATCCGTATGCGCCAAATCTCCAATGGTACGGATTCCCATTTTCTGCAACAATTTTGCACTGCTTTTTCCACACATATGTAAGGAACCAATTGGCAATGGCCAGAGTTTTTTCTGGATTTCACTTACATATAAAGTGTGAACCAGATTTGGCTTTTTGAAATCGGATGCCATTTTTGCCAATACTTTTCGGTCCGAGATTCCCACGTTTACTGTAAATCCAAAGGTGTCATATACGCTGTCTTTAATATAAGCTGCTGCTGCCTCCGGAGTCGGAAACTGACTTCGAATTGGTTCAAAAGACATATAACACTCATCGATGCTGACCTGCTCAATTTCATCACAGATACTACGCAGATGATGCATCAGTTTCTGGCTCATTTCCCGGTAATAGGTGTGATCCGGTGGAACCATCACAAGTGTCGGACACTTTTGAAATGCACTGGCAACGGTTTCCGCCGTCTGAATTCCAAAGGCTTTTGCCGGAATGGATTTTGCAACAACGATTCCGTGGCGAGTTTCCTGATCTCCGCCTACAATGGACGGAATCGTGCGCAGATCCAGTTTGCTTCCATTTTGTAATTCCCGCAATGCACTCCAGCTTAAATAGGCAGAATTTACATCAATGTGAAAAATAATAGAATTATCGTTTATTATCATAGTATCTCCCAATGCCCACTATATCCACTGCCAATATACTTAATATTATTCATCTCCTTTATATGTCGCTTTATCGTCCTTGTACTTACCTCTAATATTTTTGACATTTGTTCTGTACTTATCTTATCATCTTTCTTTATTAAATATATAATCTGTGTATCCAAATCATTTGAATTAACATCTTGAGTGACATCTTGAGTGACATCAAGTTCTAACTTTTTATCATATTCTGTTGCCTCTCCAATTAAATCTCTAATATTCATATAGATACTCACCCTCTACATTTTCTTTTTTATAACTGTGCCTTTATCCATGTCGCTAATTTTTTTCGCTTATATTTTTTAGCAAAATCAATTGGCTGCTTCCCATCAAATGTATGTAATTTTAAATCTACTGCCGGCAGCTTCATCCAAATATCATATAGTGGATGCAATTCTTCTTCTGTAAACGGCAACGCCATCATCAGTTCAATCGGAAGTACATTTTTCTCCCCTGCCTGATTAGGATCCGCACCTGCTTCAAACAGTTGTTCACAAAGTTCTGCTGTCTGCAAAACATCGTAATTTTTTCTTCGGAATAACATATGATATGGCCCATCAAAATCTCTGGTTTTCTTTTCTAAAATACAATTTTTCTTTTCCTTATTACATCTTGACAATAAAAACGAAGATATTTCATAGCAGCTTCCCATATCCGGATTAGACAGTGCATAGTATATCAGGCCTCTGTCATAAAAATACTGCATTTCATCATCTTCTCGAAATTTCTGTAAAAATTCTTCTGTTGTTCCCCACGCTGCAATCCACGCAATATCACGTTTTACTATGTGTTGTAACTTGCCTGAGGAATAAACCTTTTGAAAAAGCTTATCAGCAAATAACTCTGTATCAACAATACTTTTCTTCTTTCCGTTTTCTTTTAATGTAATTTGAGGAATTAAATCCGAAATCTGATTCAGATACCCATAGTTTTCAGGATAATTTACCAGTAGTTCGCCATTCTGTTTATGTCCACAACGATATAACTCATATTCTTTGCAGAATGATTTTACATTTGGAAGTGCTATTGTTTCAAACAATTCTGCTCCAAGATAATGCTCTGCCAAAGCGAACAGACCGTGTGCAAAAATATTAATCACTTTATTATATTTTTCATTTCCATAGCCGATATATGTAGTATTTTCTGTTACACGCTGTTCTTCTATACAAATTTGTTCTATAAGTTCCGTCAGATTTTCTGTACGTTTTTCCCACAAATCCATAAGATACTGAACAATTAAAATATCATACTTACGCTGTTTTCGTGCCAGAAACTTTTCTGCCAATACAAGTGCTTCATTCATCATCGTTTCATCTTTGTAAAATATTCCCATAAACAGATTCGGAATCGTATCATATGGGACTGCCGTGCCACAAAGGCCAAGACTATGTGGCATCGCTTTTTCCACAAATTCCCTGTCATTACAGGCTAATGCAGTTACAGATACGCCAAAGAACCTCACATGATTACATCCTCCATCTAAAGTTGCACTCGATGCAAAATGCAGGCGGTTTCCCTGATAAATTCCATAGAACATATCGGGAAAATCTCCGCTTTCACAGGACAAACAACTTCCAAGATAACTCAATTCATCCGCAGCATTCCGACATTGTTGAAACAATGTTTCCTGAAATCGAAACGGCTCTGTAAATTCTGGAAGCAATTCAGATTCTTTTTCCTCTATTGAATATATAGACAACATTTTCTTTAACTGTTTTGCTATCTCCTTGCACTGTGTCATAGTTTCTCTCTCCTATTTCCTAAGGCGGACATTCGCAATCCGCTTTCACTACTTGCTCATGAACCCAGCTGCTTTGCGACCTGCGTTCAGATAACGATTTTCTTCCTCAGATAAGTTCACTGTAAATGCACGCAGATTTTCTTCCAGTCGGAATGCCCTTGTTGTACTCACAAGCACATATATATTCAAATCCTGTCGGAACATCCAGGCAAGTGCAATCTGTGACACGGTGCAGCCTTTTTTCTCTGCCAGTTCTTCACAACGTGCCAGACGTTCAAAATTATCATGGCAGACATAGCCTTTCACGCAAAATGAATCTAATATTTCTGCCGCCTGTACTTCCTGACTGCTTTTGATCCTGCCTGCCATTAACCCACGCGCCAGACTGGAATACGCGATGATTGGCATCTGATTCTCCTGATACCAGTTTCGGGCCGCTTGGTTCTGTTTTCCGGTTATGGTTACACAGCTACCGCCCCATGGGTCAGCTACCTGCTCTGCCAGTCCAAAATGAGGACTTGAAATAGAAAATCCCTGAAGCTGATGCTCTTTTGCATAACGATTTGCTTCTTCAATTCTCTCATGTGTCCAGTTTGATACTCCAAACACCTTGATTTTTCCAGTTTTTTGCAGTTTATTTAATGTATCAATCATCTCACTGACTGGTGTCTTTGGATCATCACGATGTAAAAGATAGATGTCGATGTAGTCTGTCTGTAATGCCTGTAAGCTCTCAACCAGTTCTGTCTCGATCACCTTTCGATTTACGCACACCGAACCGTCTGAATCACAATTTCCACATTTACTGATCACCACTACCTGTTCACGATTGTTGCGTCGCTTCATCCAGCCGCCAAGTGATTCTTCTGCCCGTCCATAGCCTCTTGCTGTATCAAATGTATTCATTCCTTTTGCAAACGCTGCATCTAATAGCTCATCTGCATTTTTTCCTTCTATCATCGGACCGATGGCTGTGCCAAAGATCATGCGTGAAACTGGTTTTTCCAGTCCTGGTATTTTGCCATATCTGCATAGTTTGCCACTTTCATAAATATCGTTCCCCATACTATCCCTCTTTTTTTTCAGACTAGTGTTTCCCCTATTATAGTTACAGTTCACACGCGCCATTCGCAAAACGCCCTTTTGGGCTTCTCCGTAGCTATCGCTACTGTTTTTGCTCATAAAAAGGAGCTCCCTTCATCACTATGTATCCAGGTAATTCCTCATGCAAGCATGATCATTACCTGAATACATGTGATGCGTGAACTGTAACCCATTGTAACATATTATCTTTTTTCATTCCATTCTTATCTTGACATATATAGATGTTCGATATATATTATATATAGATAATCTATATAGTAAAATATGAGTTCTGGTTCATTTAGATAAAGTTCCATAAGCAATTACAAATGGAGATACTTTTAACTAAATACCGATACCCATCTATTTCAAAGGAGGATTCACTTATGGCAGTAGACAAAAGTCTGATTTCCGGAAGCACTACAATGCTGATTTTACGGCTTTTGGAAGAAAAAGACATGTACGGTTACGAAATGATTGAAACATTACAGGAAAAATCCCAGAATGTATTTCAGTTGAAGGCAGGCACTCTTTACCCGCTGCTTCACTCTCTGGAAGAAAAAGGCTATGTTTCTTCTTACGAAGATTCCATCGGCCAAAAAACACGAAAATATTATTCGTTGACAAAAAATGGAAAAAATTTTCTCTCTCAGAAAAAAGAAGAATGGAAAGAATATTCTTCGGCTGTTGCTAATATCCTGACAGCTGATCGAAATACCATCTTTCCAGTATTGAAACCACAGATGGAGGGCTAGGTATGAGCAAAAAACGATATATGGAACTGCTGCTGGAGCAGATTCGAAACAAACGTGCAAAAGAACTGGTAGCGCATGAAATCACCTCTCACATCGAAGATCAGGAAGAGGCCTACCGCGCTCAGGGACTGACGGCTTATGATGCGGAACGCAGAGCTGTGCTGGATATGGGTGATCCAGTAGAAACAGGAGTGTCACTTGACGCCGTTCACAAACCGAAAATGTCCTGGAGTATGGTCATTCTGACAGCCATGATCTCCCTGCTTGGAGTGTTTACGATTGGAATGATATGCAAGGGAACTTCGGATTTTACAACTATTTCACTGTTAAGAAAACAGATTATTTATCTGATGATCGGATTTGGAATCATGCTTTTTATCTGTAAAACAGATTACAGTCGGATTTTTCAACACTCTGGTGTACTGGCCATCCTTTATCTTGTATTTCTTATCTTGCAGGATATGCAATTTGTACGCCTCTTTTCCAATGCGGTAACAATTCCTTATCTGCTCAGTATCCCCATTTTTTGCGGATTACTGTACAAATTTCGAAAACGAAGCTGGTATCATCTGCTGATTCCTGTTGGATTTATGCTTGCATCTATCCTGCTAATGCGTTACCAATGGTTCTTTGCATCTTATAAACTGGTTCTTGCATTTATAAGTGCCGTACTTGTTACTGTGGTAATTTGTAACAATTGGTATCCGGTTCACAAAAGAATCGTTTTACCAATACTCTGGAGTTGCGTAGTTGGCATTCCGACACTTTCCTTACTGGTACCGTACAAATTTCAAAATCTGTTCCCACCGTATGTTTCTGCCCGCATTTCCAACTGGATCTATCCGTTTTCCGTTGAAAATGCAAATCAGTCTATGGTACATGAAGCAATGACAAGAAGTGCTTTGTTTGGGCACAGTACGACTTTAATCATGGATCTGAATTCCCTGATCAGTGATTACATGGTCGTAAATGTAACATCACGATATGGTATCATTCCAGCTTGTATTCTTGCTGTTTTATTTATTGTATTCTGTATTCGTCTGTTTTATCTGGCTTTAAACCAGAAAAATCAACTTGGTATGATTGTTGGACTTGGATGCAGTCTGGTTTTGACCGTAGAAGTTTTCAAATATTTTCTTATGAACCTTGGTTTCATTCCAATGACATACGGATTTCTCCCACTATTTTCCTATGGTGGAAGCGTTACGATCATTTCCTATATATTTGTTGGTATTTTGCTGAGTATCTACCGAAATCAGAATCTCATTGATGAAACCAGACAGAAACACTTGCGTATTCATTTTACAATTGAACAGGAATGACTTATAACGCAAGAAAGTACTTTTAATAAAAACATCCGACAGATTTCCAGATGCACCTTTGATGTATCTGACCTCTGCCGGATATTTCATTTTTATTCTATTTTTGCTCTATCATTCAAGTCGAACGCACGTGAGATTTAGTGATGGAACAGACGGATACCTGTAAAGCACATTGCCATATTGTATTTGTTGCAGGTATCAATGACATGATCATCACGAATGGATCCGCCCGGCTCAGCCACATATTTTACGCCGCTCTTGTGTGCACGCTCAATATTGTCACCAAATGGGAAGAATGCGTCAGATCCCAGTGCAACGTCTGTATTTTTATCCAGCCATGCGCGTTTCTCCTCTGCTGTAAATACAGGTGGTTTTACTTTAAAGATATTCTCCCATGCGCCATCTGCAAGCACATCCATGTACTCATCTCCGATGTAAAGATCGATCGCATTGTCACGGTCTGCACGTTTGATGCCATCTACAAACTGAAGATTTAATACCTGTGGAGCCTGACGAAGGAACCAGTTATCTGCTTTCTGTCCTGCCAGACGTGTACAATGGATTCTGGACTGCTGTCCTGCACCGATTCCGATGGCCTGACCACCTTTTGCATAACATACAGAGTTGGACTGTGTATATTTCAGTGTGATCAGCGAAATGATCAGGTCGATTTTAGCAGAATCCGGAATTTCTTTATTCTCTGTCACAATATTTCCAAGGAAATCGCGGTCGATTTTCAGCTCATTTCTTCCCTGCTCAAAAGTCACACCAAATACCTGTTTGTGCTCAATCGGGTCCGGAACATAGTTTGGATCGATTTCGATAACGTTATATTTACCACCTTTTTTTGCTTTCAGGATTTCCAGTGCTTCCGGCTCGTAACCCGGAGCGATCACACCATCGGAAACTTCACGTTTGATGATTTTTGCTGTACTTGCATCGCAAACATCAGACAGAGAAATAAAATCACCGAAAGAAGACATACGGTCTGCACCTCTGGCTCTTGCATAAGCACTTGCCAGCGGAGAAAGTTCACCAAGATCATCTACCCAGTAGATTTTGCTCTCTGTCTCTGTCAAAGGAAGTCCTACTGCTGCGCCAGCCGGAGATACGTGTTTGAAAGATGTTGCTGCCGGAAGTCCGGTTGCTGCTTTCAACTCACGTACTAACTGCCAGCCGTTGAACGCATCCAGGAAGTTGATGTATCCCGGTTTTCCGTTTAATACTTTGATTGGCAGATCTGCACCGTTCTCCATATAAATACGGGATGGTTTCTGATTTGGGTTACAGCCATATTTTAACTCTAATTCGTTCATTCTGATTCCTCCGATAACTATGTGTTCACACAAACGTTTTTATCAAATATCTGCATGACTTGCCGTGTTTTTATTTCAACAAAAAATAATGTCGATAAAAATTAATCCTGATGTTTGTTTACGATACGTGTCTCATAAGTACCGTCTGCAATGTTGATATAACGTACAAACAGGGAAACTTTATTATCTACATTTAAACTCTCCCATAAAAGCTTTGTATACTCATCAATATTATCCACAACATCTATCAGCTCCGGCTCTCCTTCAAAGCTTGGAAGCGGATTGCCATCGTTCATATAAGTATGGATGAAACGTGCCTCACCTGCAGCCGGTGTCTCATAAGCGAATGTATAACGGTTACATCCATCCGGATTGCCATTGTTGCTCTTTAAAATAGACATTGCATAACTGAATTTTCCGTTTTCCACATGCATGATACCGGAAATACGCGGTGTGTAGTTCGGACCGTCCGGCTCAAACTCACGGCAGCGTAAAGACTGCTCAAATGTCATCTGGCGATCCATCTGATCATAAATGGTATCTGTCTGATCTCCGTTTGTTACAATTGTTTTATTTCCCAATACACGAACCGGTGCGTAGATAATAAGACTCGGATCTTCCAATTTAGACGGATCGTATGCCTGTGTGCGGATGCCTTCACCATCCTCTACAAATACACGGTTTCTGCTGTTTTCACTTCTTCCCATGATAAAGTACGCGGTAACGGCTTTACTTCCATCGGATGTTCTGCCGATGATAATGCCTCTTCCCGGGTAAGAATTCTCCTGTAACTGCTTTGCAATAGAACGCATTTCCATATCATGTCCTCCTTCGTGTGGTACCCCTTGTCATGGTTAATTATTATAGAATCATTCACCGTTCTTTTTTGATTTCTTTTTTGATAAAAATGAATCCTGCTGTGAATTTTTCTCATCTATTCAAAGTGTAACATGCCAAATATATTTTTACAACCACCGATTCTTATTAATACCATTAATTTATTTACTTATTTTTATTAGATTTATTAATATATCTTTTTTCAAAAATCCCCACAGCCGGTTATACTGTGGGGATAATAGATACATGTGACAAGTGAACTGTACGGTTAATTTTTGAAGCTGTGGATTGGAGCCGGAATACGTCCCTGACGATTTACAAAGTTTGCGCAGGAATACTGGTTTACCGGCATGATCGGTGCATAGCCTAACAGGCCACCAAACTCTACCATCTCGCCAACACCTTTTCCGATAACCGGAATCAGACGAACCGCTGTGGTTTTCTGATTTACCATACCGATTGCCATCTCATCGGCAATAATACCGGAAATTGTTGTAGCCGGTGTATCTCCAGGAATAGCGATCATATCCAGACCTACGGAGCATACACAAGTCATCGCCTCTAATTTTTCTAAAGTCAGTGCATTTGCTTTTACGGCATCGATCATTCCCTGATCTTCACTGACTGGGATAAAAGCACCACTTAATCCACCAACATAGGAAGATGCCATGATACCACCTTTTTTCACCTGATCGTTCAGCATAGCTAATGCTGCCGTTGTACCCGGTGCTCCGGCGTACTCCAGACCGATCTCCTCAAGGATTTCCGCTACACTGTCACCAACTGCCGGTGTCGGAGCCAGAGACAGATCAATGATTCCAAACGGAATACCAAGCATTTTGGAAGCTTCTTTTGCTACCAGCTGACCGACACGGGTAATCTTGAATGCGGTCTTTTTGATTGTCTCACACAGTACCTCGAAGCTCTCGCCTCTTACTTTTTCCAGTGCAGTCTTTACAACACCAGGTCCGCTGACACCCACATTGATGATGGCATCTGCTTCTGTCACACCGTGGAACGCACCTGCCATAAATGGATTGTCATCCGGTGCATTACAGAATACTACCAGTTTTGCACAGCCAAGAGAATCTGCATCTTTTGTATATTCTGCTGTCTCTTTGACGATTTCACCCATAAGACGTACAGCATCCATATTGATACCTGTCTTGGTAGAACCAAGGTTTACAGAGCTGCAGACGCGCTCCGTGCAGGCAAGTGCCTGTGGAATGGAACGGATCAGCAGTTCATCCGCAGTTGTCATACCTTTGCTTACCAATGCGGAATATCCGCCAATGAAGTTGACACCTACTTCTGCTGCCACACGGTCTAAGGTCTGTGCGATCGTCACATAATCTTCCGGCTTTTTGCAGGCAGCTGCACCGATCATAGCGATCGGAGTTACAGAAATTCGTTTGTTTACAATCGGAATACTGTAACGGTTTTCGATTGTTTTTCCTGTTTTTACAAGATCTTTCGCCAGCGTAGTGATTTTATTATAAATATTCTGATTTACTTTATCCAGATCAGAATCAATACAGTCTAATAAACTGATTCCCAGTGTAATGGTACGAACATCCAGGTTTTCCTGCTCGATCATCTTGTTCGTCTCATTTACTTCAAACATATTTATCATTGGTCGTAATCTCCTTTTCCAGTATTTTCTTAGATGCGGTGCATCATATCAAAAATTTCTTCTCTCTGGCATCTGATCTTTACGCCAATTTCTTCGCCAAGCTGCTCTAATTCTTTTACGCAGTCTGCAAATGGTTTTGCTGAGCTGCTCATATCCACGATCATCATCATATTAAAGAAATCCTGTACAATTGTCTGGGAAATATCCAGTACGTTGATACTGTTACTTGCAAGGTAGGTGCATACTTTTGCAATAATACCTACGGTGTCTTTTCCTACTACTGTGATAATTGTTTTGTCTGTTGTCTTTTCCATTGTGTTCTCGCGCATATGCGCTCTCCTCTCTCAAAATTACGGTCACAAAAAGATTATTATCTCGTGATTTCATCACTCAATAATTTCGCCGTTCGTCAAGTGTGAGCAAGCTCCCTCTGACTCTCTTGCGCTCATTATATCCTGACTAATTCAGAAACCTCATCCCGCTTGGCAACTACCATCGGAAAATCACTTCCCTTGTAGGGATTTTCTCCCATAGTCACTTCCATACGGACGGTCTCCCATGCAAGCTGCGGATAATTATTCTCTTTGCTCAAATGACCTAAAATCACTTTTTTAAACCCGTCATGCAATACTTTGCCAAGCAGCTGCCCGGACAGGTCATTGGACAAATGTCCCCGGTCTCCAAGGATTCTCCGTTTTAACTGATACGGATACGTTCCTGCCTGCAACATATGTACATCATGATTGGCTTCTAACAATAATACATCCAATCCCTGCAATTTGTCTACAATATAATTATCATATTTTCCTAGATCTGTGATAATTCCCATGGATTTATCGCCCTGATACATCATATATGCCACCGGTTCTGCCGCATCATGGGACGTCGGTACCGGGGAAATCCTCATATCCCCGATGGTAAAATCCTCCTCCGGATGAATCACACGAAACAGGGATTCATCCACTTTTCCGATGGCTGATTTTTCTTTTATGGCATCAATAGTTCCCTGTGTGGCATACATGGGAAGTCCATATTTCCTTGCCAGGACTCCAAGACTTTTGATGTGATCAGAATGCTCATGCGTTACAAGAATCCCGTCCATCTCTGCCGTTTTCAGTCCGATCTCATTGAGTCCGGCTTCAATCCGTTTGCCGCTGATTCCGGCATCCACAAGGACATGACAGTGATCCGTACCTGCATAAATACAGTTTCCACTGCTGCCGCTTGCTATACTACATAATTCCATTTATTCCTCCGTTGTCTGACGCTTCTGTACTTTTTCTACCTGGCGTGCTTTCATTAATGCATCAATCTGGCTGAATGCATCTTCCGGCAGATGATTGTTATCGATTTCTTCTCTGCATACTTCCCGATAAGTACTCTCTGAAAGCTGGCTGGCAAAAATATTGTCAATTTTTTCATCGGAATACCCACGATTTAACTTCAATCGTTCTCTCCGATTTTTCTCAGAAGTATAAATATACCACAGTTCGTCACAAATTTCATCATAATGTTCTTCGATCAGAAGAGCAGCTTCCAAAATCAGCACTTTATTCTTCTGTTCCGCACGCTCCCGGTTCATTTCATCAATAACATACTGCTTTACCGCCGGATGTACGATATTATTTAGTGCAAGCCGTTTCTCCTCATCGGAAAACAAGACCTGTGCCATCCTTTTTCGGTCAATCTGTCCATCTGCTTCAAATACCTGATCCTTTGCAAACAATTCCTGTAACTTCCGATAACAGTCTCTGCCCGGCTCCATCACATCATGGGCGATTTCATCTGCCAGCATGACACGGCATGGATAATTGCTTTCAAGGTAGCTCAGAATTGCTGTTTTTCCGGCGCCGACACCGCCTGTAATTCCTATAAAATGCATATCATTGTATGTTAATTCAGAGTTGTCATATCTGTTTTGATACAGCAACTCTGAATATTTCCTTTCTGAAAAAATGATTTCTTGACATTTATGACAAATGCACGTGAAACCTGGTGCGTGATTCTGCGCAACATAATCTGACATATCTCCTCAGAATCACTGCACTCTACACTTCGTTTCGGTCGGCGCAAAACCATTGTCTCCCAGACAATGTGCGCCCTCGCAGATCAGTGTGCTTCAAACCAGTTTCTGCCAGACTTCACATCAACTTCCAGCGTTACAGCCAGATCTGCGGCATGACGCATTTCCTCTGCCAGTAGTGTTTTTACATACTCTTCTTCGTCAGCTGCTGCCTCAATCAGAAGTTCATCGTGCACCTGCAGGATCAGTTTTGATTTTAACTGTTCCCGCTCCAGGCGCTGTTTTACCCGGATCATCGCAATCTTGATAATATCCGCTGCCGTTCCCTGGATTGGAGAGTTCATAGCAATTCGCTCACCAAAAGAACGCTGCATAAAATTGCTTGATGCCAGTTCCGGGACAGGTCTGCGTCTGCCAAACATCGTCTCTGCATAGCCTTTTTCTTTTGCGTCAGTTACCAGTCGGTCGAGAAATATCTTGATGCCCGGATAGGTTTCAAAGTAGCTTGCGATATAACCTTCTGCTTCTTTTCGTGTAATACTCAGATCCTGACTCAGGCCAAAAGAACTGATACCATACACGATACCAAAGTTTACCGCTTTTGCATTTCGTCTCTGAAGATCTGTCACTGCTTCCAGCGGTGTATGGAACACCTGGGAAGCAGTGATCCGGTGAATATCTTCTGCATGCTGATAAGCTGCGATCAGGTTCTGATCCCCGGACATATGTGCCAGCACACGCAGCTCAATCTGAGAATAGTCCGCATCGATAAATACATACCCTTCTTTTGGCACAAAAACTTTTCGGATCAGACGACCAAGTTCCATACGAATCGGGATATTCTGCAGATTCGGCTCTGTGCTGCTGATACGCCCTGTTGCTGTAATCGTCTGATTAAAGGTACTGTGGATTCTTCCATCCGGAGCAATGCACAGTGCCAGTCCATCCGCATAAGTGGATTTTAATTTGGTAAGCTGACGATACTCCAGAATTTCTGATACGATCGGATAATCCGGAGCCAGACGTTCCAGGACATCCGCAGCGGTAGAGTATCCGGTTTTTGTTTTCTTACCGTTTGGCATCTGCAGTTTTTCAAACAGAATAACACCCAGCTGTTTCGGAGAATTGATATTAAACGTCTCTCCTGCCTTTTCATAAATGGAAGTCTCCAGTTCCGAGATTCTGCCAGTAAGCTGTGCACCATACGCTTCCAGTTCTGCCTTTTCTGCGCGGACACCTTCTTTTTCCATATCTGCCAGCACATATACCAGCGGCATCTCGATCTCATCATACAGTTTTTTCATATCGTGATCTTCTAACTGTTCCAACAACTGATTTTTTGCCGCAATGCAGGTATAAGCCTCATAGCAGACCATCAATTCCAGTGCCTCCGGCTTCTCCTCTGCCGCTTTCTTAATCTTTAACTTTCCAAGCAGATCCAGCTTAGACGGCACCATCAGTCCCAAAATATCTCTTGCAAGGTCATCGTAAGTATACTCATTTTTCAACGGATTCAATAAGTATGCGGCGATGGTAGTGTCAATGCAATTCTTTGTCTCCGGTACACGGACATGCTTCAATAATCCTTTCAAATCAGGCGTTATAAGTGTATCCAGTCCGTCACAAAGTTTCTGGACCTGTTCTTCCAGATATCCTTCTGTCACAAATCCGCCGCAGGTCAGATAAACAACGTTCTGATTGCTTTTTGCCACTGCAAGACCATACACAATTCCTGCCTCTTCAAAGAAAGACACTGCCGCCTCTTTTGCGGAAAATCCATCAAAAAAGTTCTGAATTTCATCAAGTTCATGATACACATGGAAATATTTTTCCAGATCGTTCTGTGACATATCATCTGAAAAACGGGTCAGCATGTTTTTGAACTCCAAGCGTTTCATATATACATACGCTTCCGGTGTATACAAATCTGTCAGTTTTGCCGCTTCCATGTCAAATTCAATCGGTACATGTACTTCGATGGTAGCCAGTGTCTTGCTCATCTGCGCCATATCATAGTGCTCTTCCAGATTAGTTTTCGCACGTTTTGGTGTGATTTCTTCCAGATGTGCATAGGCATTTTCAATACTCTTGTAAGCAACGATCAGATTCGTAGCAGTCTTCTCTCCGATACCCGGAACACCCGGAATATTGTCGGAACTGTCACCCATCAGAGCCTTCACATCGATAAATTCCTTTGGTGTAACCTGATAACGTTCCACTACATCAGCTGCATAATAATCTTCAATCTCCGTACCGGTTCGTTTTGTCTTAGGAATCCGGATTTTTACTTTTTCCGTAGCAAGCTGCAACAGATCACGGTCACCGGAAATAATACTGACATCCATGCCCTGTACTTCTGCCATACCTGCAATCGTTCCAAGCAGATCATCTGCCTCATACCCCGGCATTTCCACGATTTTGATGCCCATGGCCTGCAAAACTTCCTTCATGACAGGCACCTGCTCCCGCAATTCCTGAGCCATCGGTTTTCTCGTTCCTTTATAGGCGTCAAACATCTGATGGCGGAACGTCGGCTCGCTTCGGTCAAAAGCCACTGTCAGATAATCCGGTTTCTCCTCATCCAGAATCTTGAACATAATATTTAAAAATCCATATACTGCATTCGTATGCAGTCCTTCCGAATTCGTCAACGGCGGAACTCCGAAAAAGGCACGGTTTAAAATACTATGTCCATCAATCAGTACGATTTTTTTACTCATACTAAATCTCCCTTGTGTACTCTTTGAGCCATTCACGCTCATCATCATTCAGATACGGAGATATTTTTTCCCATACCATTTTATGATATGCATTCAGCATTTTTTTCTCACGGCAGGTCATCTCATCCGGATCGATTCCGTCCAGATCAATCGGAGCGTAAGTAATATTTTCAAACTGCATGAACTGACCATATTCGTTTTTCTCTGCTTTCACACAGATCAGCTCATTCTCGGTACGGATGCCGTACTCACCTTCCAGATATACACCCGGTTCGTCCGTAGTGATCATACCTTCTTCCAGTCTGCCGCTGTCATTACGCTCTGCAACGACTCTCCAACGGAAGCCGTTCGGTCCCTCATGTACATTCAGGATATGTCCGACACCATGTCCGGTTCCGCATTTATAATCAATCCCCATCTCCCATAATGGTCCACGACTTAAAATGTCTAAATTTAATCCGCTGCATCCATACAGGAATTTTGCATTTGCAAGGTTTAGATTAGATCTGCAAACCGTTGTAAAATGCAGCTTCTGTTTGTCAGTCAGAGGTCCAAGCACAAAGGTTCTTGTAATATCTGTCGTTCCCTCGTAGTAATGTCCGCCGGAATCTACCAGTAAAAATCCTTCCGGTTTTAACTCTGCTGCTGTCTCTTCTTTTGCAGAATAGTGCATCATAGCTGCATTTGCGCCATAAGCACTGATATTGTCAAAACTCAGGTCCAGGAAATTCTCCTGCTCGGCACGCAAGCTGTCCAGATATTTTCCTGCAGTATACTCTGTGATATATTCTTTTCCGACATGTGTCTTTAACCAGTACATAAATTTGGTTACAGCCACACCATCTTTTAAGTGTGCGATTCTTGTATTTTTTAACTCTGTTGCATTTTTGATGGCTTTCATACGCTCGGATGGATTCAGGTCATCTACAACTTTTAATCCTTCCGGGAATGCCATACGGATACGATAATTGATGGTATGTTCGTCCATCAGCATTACTTTGTCTGCTGCAAGTTTTGCTGCTGCATCGTATATCTCATCATAAGCACAAACAGTAATGTCATTGTCTGCCAGATAAGCTCGTACTTCATCCGTCAATGTCTCTGCATGGATAAACAGTGTGCAGGCATCTTCCTCGATCATCAGAAAAGATAAAAATACCGGCACATGGGAAATGTCGTTTCCACGCAGGTTTAAAATCCATGCAATATCATACAGAGAGCTGATCAGATGTACCTGTGCACCTTTCTCTTTCATTACTTCACGGATTCTTCCTAATTTGGAGGCTGTGGTCTCTCCGCTGTATTCATCGGTTAAAATCCATACTTTCTCTGTCGGAAGCTGTGGTCTGTCTGTCCAGATCTCATTTACCAGATCTTTTGCAACGGACAGGCTGCCCTGTTTTTTTTCGGCGATTTTCGCATATGCTGCTCCATCGGCACTGGAAAGTACTCTTCCATCAAAACCGATCACGCCGCCCTGTGGAAGTTTATCCTCTACAAACTCTTTTACTGTCGGTACACCTTCCTCAGACATACGGTATAATGTAATGGTGCTGCCTGCAAGCTGCTGCTCCGCCTGAATGAAATAACGTCCGTCAGTCCACAGACCTGCCTCTGTCAATGTCACTACTAATGTTCCGGCAGATCCTGTAAAGCCGCTCATATAAGAACGTGCTTTGAAGTATTCACCAACATACTCTGACTGGTGAAAATCTGCGGTTGGAATCATGTAGATATCCATGTTGTTTTCTTTCATTTTTTCTCGCAAAATTGCAAGTTTTTCCTGAATTGTCATATCATCTATCCTCCATGTTACTTATAATTTTTATCTTATACTCATAGCGATCTGGTTGAACAGATTTTTATGAGATATTAGCGCTATTAGAATGTTGATACTTTTGACGTCAAATGGATATTCGCAATCCTCTCACGTCAGAAACGTCATTTAGTAAAATTTCAACGGTTCCAAATCAAAGAAATGACTGTGGTCTGCCGGGAAAAATCCGATTTTTGCATTTGGGTATTTTTCCTGTAATGGCTTCTGATAGCCTTCCAGATACAATTTTTCAAGGTGTGCTTTTGTCACAAGATCCGTATCTGAAACATCCAGACACTGTTTTACCAGTTCCAGTCGATGGCTCACCTCACAAAAGGGATGTCCGATGGCATGCAAGCCCATGACCACCTGGATCTCATTTACGTTTTCCGGGATCACCGGTTCATGTGCGGCCGGAAATTTAACCGGCATATGCTTTGATCCGTCTGCCTCTACCAATACAATATCTGCAAGCTCACAGGCCTGCTTATAAATTTCTTCTGGCAGTGATGCAATTTTCCTTTCTTTCACCGGACTTCCACAGATACAAACATGCTGTTTTTCCAACTGCTGTCTGATATCTTCCAGATTTTCGAATAAAACCATGTCCGGTTCCAGCCCCATATGAGTCGTCGTTGTGACCAGAACGCTTTTTCCCTGCTGCACATATTCTCTTGTAAGATTTTTGATCCGGCTTGTCTTGCCGCCGGCGCCCACAATTGCAATTACATACATTGTGCATCACCTTTTTCTAATTGCTGCTTTAATACAAAATATGCTTCCACGACACCACCTGCAATACATCTTGCTTTATCCGAAATCGTAAAACAATTCTCGTATTCGTTCAGTCGTGGATCAATATCTGCCATCTTAAAGCCTTTGGTAACCGGATATCCTTCCCGGATCAGTCCACGGAGTAAACCGGACAGACTTGCCGGAACTTCTGCCCGCATTCCGTCCGCGCCTTCAATCCATGCGATCGGCTGTCCTTCCTCAACAATATCCGTAATTTTTGCAATGTTGTGCAAAATTCCATCCACCGGAGCATGAATGACGCGTTCTGCCGCATAGCCGCCAATTATTCCCGGAACACCAGTGTTTGCAATGGCTTTCCCTTCATAAATGACTCTGCCAAGTTTATGACCACGCATGGTTTCAACAACAGCATCACAATCCTGACCTGCTGTAAATCCCGGTCCAAGCGCAATCGTGATCGGTGCCATATCGCGTGTGGTTCCAAGATTCTTTTTGGCAAGAATCGCATCTACCACTGCCATCGGCTTGAAGCGTTTCAGACAATTTCCTTTCGGATCAATGAGCATTGTCAGCTTATCGTCTTTCAGAAAACGCTCCGCTTCATCTTCATCCTTCGCCAGAAAACACTCCATATCCTCTACTTTGGAATGGTCTTCATATACTGCCTCACTGAATGCCACATTTCTGCGGATTGCAGATGGATGTGCGATTTCCAGTATCAATACCGAAAAACCACATTTTTTCAATTTATAAATCGTTCCGGTTGCAATATCCCCACCGCCACGAACGATAATCAGATCTTTCATATTAACCTCGCATTTCTTCCCTCTGATTTTCATCCTTTCTATCTTATCACAAAATCGGCAGATATGAAATAAAGAGATACACCATTTTCATGATATATCTCTTTATTTTGCAAATATCGTATATTTGCTGCTATCGATTCTGTTCTCACAATTCTTGATTTATCCGTATTATTATGCCTCAACAGCCTCTTTTACGATAAACTCAAGTGCCTGTTTAGAAAGGATATCCTCAGCAACCATAGCTACTCCACGCTCGCCCATCATCTCACGCAGCTGCTCTGCCGGCATCTGATAAGACATTGCCATTGCAGCGATTGTCTGATCGACATCTTCATCTGTATAGGAAAATCCCTCTGCTTTTGCGATTTCCTGTAACACTGCCTGACCTTTTAACATAGAAAGTGCATCTTTTGCTGCGTACTCCTCAAACAGTTCTTCTGTTAATCCGTTGTACTGCAGATACTGCTCAAATGTGTTTCCTGCATTGCGAAGCTGTGCAAGAAGGTTATTTTTGAGCTGCTCTTTGCGCTCATCGATGAATTCCTGTGGAACTTCGATTTCAGAAGCCTCTACGATCTGCTCCAGAACTTTGTTTTCTTTCTCCATATCTGCCTGATTCTGTTTGAAATCATGGATGGATTTTCTTACAAACTCCTCAAACTCTGCAACGGTCTTGCACTGGGAGATTTTCTGAACTACTTCATCGGAAAGTTCCGGAAGGAAACTGCTGCGGACACCTTTTACCGTAACTTTGAATGTAGCTTCTTTTCCTGCAAACTCTGCTGCATGATAATCTTCCGGGAATGTAACAACCACATCTACGTTATCATCTTTTTTTGCTCCAACTAACTGATCTTCAAATCCCGGAATGAACGTATTGGAACCAAGTTTTAATGGGAAATCTGTTCCGTCTCCGCCTGCAAATGCCTCTCCGTCAATATATCCGACAAAATCGATGACTGCCTCGTCACCAAGTTCTGCTGCACCGTCTTTGTCCTGAGTCGTTACCGCATACTGTCTTGCACGCTCCAGTTCTGCTTTTACTTCTTCCTCCGTAATGATAATCTCTGCTTTTTTTACCTCTACTCCTTTATAATTTCCAAGAGTAACCTGAATTTTTTTCTCGCTCATCGCTTCCTCCAAAAGTATTTTCATTTTTCAAAATCATTTTTGACTTTGAATGTACGTTTTTTCTGATCAGTTTTTGGCTTTGCCCAGATCCTCATTCTCCAGATTGAAAAGGATCTGCCTGTATTTTTTCAGCCAAATCTTATTCTGATTCATACTTTTCCAAGTATACGATATTTTGCAGCACATTTCCATCACTTTATGATTTTTTCACATATTTCGTCACTATATTCTACGTTTTTGGCTATTTTTCCTGAATAAACATCAGGAAAAATCCAACCATCAGTAAAAAACTGGAAAACCAGATTGTTTGCAGGTTAAAAACTGGAATCAGAATACTGCCAATACCTGCTCCAAATGCAAATAAAATAATGATTCCAAAATAATGAAAAGCTTTGTACAGAATCTGGCGATTATGTGACTGACGATAGGCACAGAGTGCTTCCATTCCGCTGCGGATATTTCCAATACACATGGTGCTTGCAAATGCATAACTATCAACTTTACGAAACGTCTGTACCTGCATGGCACAGGAAAATGAGACGAAAGCATTTGCCACCAGATCCATTTTCCCCGGTAAAAATCCAACCAGAAATAACATGCTCATTTCTATCAGTATGACAATCTGCCTCCAGTGAATTCGGCCTATATTCTGAAAATGCTGACGAATTTCAGTTGCCGCCGCAACACCAAACATAAAAGACAGTACCGGCATCAGATATCGCATAACATCTGCCCAGTTTCCCGCAAAAATATGCTGGCTGAGCAGCACAATATTACCGGTTTGTGCATTTGCAAATACATGTCCTCTTGAAATATAAGTATACATATCCTGCAAACCACCGGACACGGAAAGAAAAGCTGCTGTCAGAAACGATTCCGACATTTGCTTTTTCGAACAATAATGCATCCGTAATTTTTTCATGTTTCCTCCTAATCCAAATCATCAGGTACCATAACGAAATGTTTCCCCAACCAAAATCATCAGGTACAATAACGAAATGTTTTATCTGTAAGAATTCTGGCAAATATCAACCCTAACGGTAACGCAAAAATAATCAGAAGAGCTGATGCAAACCAGGAAGAGGCTGCTGACAGATCCATGTTTCCCAGATTATAAACTGCTTTATACAGATACAGTCCCGGAACCATGATTACAATCGATGGAACCGTAATGGAAATTCTTGGATATCCAACCATTCTTTTCAACACAGACGCCAGAACTCCTGCAGCAACTGCCCCGGCAAATGCAGCCACCGGCGCCGGGACAGAAGTGATATCCAGCATTTCCAGTCGCAGCGTATTAGATACAGCTCCTATTATTCCAGCCGCAACAGCAAGTTTCCATGGACTGTTGAACATAACAGAAAATCCGAATACACCGCCAAAGCTTGCGCAGATACGCAACACAATCCACTGCCAGAGTCCAAGGCTCATCGTAGTAAATGACAGCGGTTTTAACCCCAGTACCATCGCCAGAACCCAGGCTGTCATAGTCGCAACCGATATAATAATAACGGAATACATCATCCGTTCCATTCCGGATCGCAAATCCAGTTTTGCCAGATCAATCCCACTGGTAATAAAAGGGAATCCCGGTATGATAAAAAGCATGGCACAGATATATCCTGCCTCGTGCTCCACTTTTACAGCAAAGCAGATCTCCAGTAATTTCAGCATAACAGAATAAGAAAGACATGCTGCTGATATTGACACAATAATGCACAAAAACAGCGTATAATGATGTTTCGAAAGCTTACACCGGATATAATTGCCAATTCCTGCACCGGCAAAAGCACACAGCATCTCAATGGGGCCACCGCCAAGCAGAAATGTAAAACAGGCACAGGCCAATGCTGCTGCGACTGCCAGTGTAACAGGTGAATACAATCCATGTATTTCTTCTATCTTATCAAGTATCGTATGTATTTCTTCACAGCTTTTTGTAATTTCCCGTTCTTTAAAATGCATCACAAACTTTTCCAAGCGGTTCAGTTTCGATGTATTTACCCCCGTATTCGTCAGGCATAACGACTGACTGAATGCATCATTTCCATCAAAACAGGTATAATTGATTGACATCAGTCCGATATCCACGGTACATGTCATATCCAGCAAAGCCGACAGCTCATTCATGGAACTGCGCACACGCCAGGCACCTGTCCCACATGACAACATCATAAGTCCAACTCTCCCAACGACAGATGCCTTAGCCGGAAGGTCAGCGTCGACAATCGTTTTTTCTTCGGATTTATCCGCATATTTGTGCCATAAAATATCCATATGATTCTTTTTTACAATACTCTGATCATTGAATGTCCACATACAATGCACTCCCACTGAGATAAATTTGTTATTACTCACCACTTATAGAAGTAAAACACTGTTATCTGATTACAAATCCAGACTGTCCGCACCAGCTACCCGTATCATCTGTTCTCTGCAAGACAGCACAAGTCCGTCGATCATACTTAAATGCTGAAGCATTCTGTTTTCAAACTGATGGATAGGTAACAGTACCCCAAGTTCATCAAAAGATTTTCCCGCCTTACTTCCGGTTTCCTGTCCATAATAAACAATTGCAGAATACGCTGCTTTCTGAATCTCCTGAAAAGTATTCCAGACCACATCATAAGCCTGAGCCTCGGAAAGATGTAATTTTTTCGTATCTGGCATAGCATATAAAATCAGGATACCCCGTTCCCTTTTTTCCTTTTTTTCCTCGATATTCATATGTTCCGTATAGTACCTGACCATATCATATCCGTCTGCCAGATATAGTTTCGAACGTGGAGCTGCCACATGCGCCTGATAGATTTCCAGAAATTTCTTATATTCATGTCTGGAAACAACGGATTGCTTTGTATTCAATACTTTTCCATTGATATCTGTCAACAGAACCGGATTTTCCCCTGTTTTTCCATGAAATCTCTTTGGAATCAGATAAGCTTCCTTCAGCAGATCAAACATGCTGCGATTACACAATTCCAGCAGAACCGCACTGACATCACCATTTTCATATGCTTTTAACATAACTTCTGCAAAATGTCCCGGATCAGAATCTATAAAACGATTATCATCACACAGATGGTTATAAAATGTCTCACTGAGACGTTCACATGCATCCCTGGATGCCAGAATGCGTGAAAACATTTTCTCAACTTCCTCTTCTCTTGGTAAAACAAGTGACATACAATCATCTCCTATTCATTTTTTATGACAGTTGTTTTTTCTATTCAAGTCGATTATAATAGGAAATCAGCAATCAGTAAAAGATATTATTGACATGCTTATTATAATATTTTGATATATCTGTTTCCGTCATCAACTATCATTTTTACAGGAGATTTCATTATGAATGTAAATTTTGAATATTACAAAATTTTTTATTATGTAGCCAGATACTGTAATTTTACGAAAGCAGCACATGCACTCCACAACAGTCAGCCAAATATTACGCGGGCCATGAATGCTCTGGAGCAGGAAATCCAGTGCACATTATTTGTGCGCACCAACCGAGGCGTACAGTTGACACCGGAAGGCCAGCAGCTTTATGTACGTGTATCGGCTGCCATGACACAATTGCAGGCTGCGGAAGATGAACTGACGAAAAGTGCAAGTCTGGAATATGGCAGCATTTCAATCGGTGCCAGTGAAATCGCTTTGAATATCTATCTTCTGCATCGATTACGTCAGTTTCATATAGATTATCCAAAAGTACGGCTAAAAATTGCAAATCATTCTACACCGCAGGCTATTCAATCTCTCAAAAGCGGTGAAATTGATTTCGCAGTTGTGACAACTCCATTGACCGTTACTTCACCGCTGATTCAGGTAAATTTGCAGCCTTTTCAGGATATCCTTGTCGGAGGAACTACCTTCCGTCCTCTTCAGCAAAAAATTTTATCGATTTCTGAATTGAAAAACTATCCATTTATCTGTCTGGGGGTGAATACTGCTACCCGGCATTTTTATGATGAGCTTTTTTTCTCTCATGGTCTGCGTCTGGTCCCGGATATTGAAACGGCCACGACAGATCAGATTCTTCCCCTGGTCAAAAATGAGCTTGGACTTGCTTTTCTTCCTGAGCCAATGGTTACGGATGCATTACAGAACAATTCTGTAGTTTCTTTGAAATTGAGAGAGGCACTTCCTACCCGCCAGGTCAGCATTGTGTATGATCAGACTCATCCCATGAGCATGGCTGCACATCGTCTGCTTGAACTTTTGATTCATGATAAAATTTAGATCTACGATAAAAAACAGATGTTCCAGACAAAAATCCGAAGCATCTGCTTTTTCGTTAAGGTTTTATATAAGGATTTTGAAGAATTACTAAATTACTGAAATTGTATCAGCTTATTATTACTACTATTGCCTTTTACAGTTAGTCCTGAAGTGCATCGTAACCTTCTGCACCGGTACTGATCTTGATTGCATTTTCTACGTTGTATACGAAGATCTTACCATCACCGATATGACCGGTATACAGTGCTTTCTTGGCAGCTTCAATAACAGTTCTAGGAGAAACTTTACTTACTACGATATCAACCTGAATCTTAGGCAGTAAGTTCATATCCATGGTAACACCACGGTATTTGCTTGTTCTGCCGTGCTGAGCACCACAACCAAGTACATTTGTAACGGTCATACCATTGATACCAATTGCAGCCATTGCCTCGTTGAGGGCATCGAATCTGCTCTGTTTTGCATAGATTGTAATCTTTGTAATACTTACATCGCTGCCAGTTGCAATAGATGGATCCGGAGTACGAACCTGTACCGGAACAGCCTCATCGATTGGTACTGCATTTTTCGGAAGTTTAACCGGAGTAGCAGATGAGAAGTTGTTGATACTGGATGTTAATGCAAAGTCTGCATAAGCGCTTGCAAGACCATGTTCTGTCTGATCCAGACCAATGATTTCTTCTTCTTCGCTGACACGAAGACCGATTGTTGCACGAATTACAAGGAATGTAATTGTAATTGTAACTGCTGCCCATGCCAGAACGGTTATGATACCAAGGCACTGCAGACCTAATAATTTTACGCCGCCGCCATAGAACAGACCGACAAGCTCATTTCCGTTTTTATCTGCGATTGCATAACCCGGAGCTGTGTTTGTAGCAAAAAGACCTACTGCAAATGTACCCCAGATACCATTCATAAAGTGAACGGCTACGGCACCAACCGGATCATCTACATGTAACTTGTAATCAAGAAGCCATACACCAAATACTACTAATAAACCTGCCACAGCACCGATTACGATGGAACCTGCTGCATCTGTAACATCACAAGGAGCTGTGATTGCTACCAGACCTGCTAAAGAAGCATTCAGACACATGGAGACATCAGGTTTACCATATTTTAACCATGTAAATATCATACAAACAACCGTTGCAACTGCCGGTGAAATGGTTGTTGTAAGGAAAATAGAACCTAACTGCTCAATACTTGTTGCTGCTGCGCCGTTGAAACCATACCAGCCAAACCAGAGAATGAAACATCCAAGGCAGCCAAGTGCAAGGTTATGTCCCGGAATAGCATTTACTTTTCTGATCTTGCCATTCTCGTCTTTTGTAAATTTACCGATACGTGGTCCAAGAAGCCATGCACCGATCAGTGCGCTGACACCACCAACCATATGAATTGCACAGGATCCTGCAAAATCATGGAAGCCAAGCTGTGCTAACCAGCCGCCGCCCCAGATCCAGTGTGCTTCAATCGGGTAAATCAATGCAGAGATTACTCCGGAATAAATACAATAGGATAAAAATTTTGTTCTCTCTGCCATAGCACCGGAAACGATGGTTGCTGTGGTAGCACAGAATACTAAGTTAAATACGAAACTTGAAAAACTGAAATTACTGTAGGATGAGAAAAGATCAAATCCCGGTTTTCCAATAAATCCTAACACATCTTCGCCAAGTAAGAACGAAAATCCAATCAGAATGAACATTACAGTACCAATACAGAAATCCATCAGGTTCTTCATCAAAATGTTACCGGTATTTTTTGCTCTAGTGAAACCTGCCTCTACCATTGCGAAACCTGCCTGCATCCAGAATACCAATGCTGCACCTATCAGAAACCAGACACCAAATATGTTGTCATTAATAAAAGTCATAATCTCCTGCGTCATAACTTACCTCCTGGTTTTTTGGTTCCGAAGAACCTTTACTTAAAACGACACTTTTTATGGAAATAAAAAAGGAGCATCACCTGCCGCTAGCCTGCAGATGACACCCCGTTGTGTCGCTATCAGAGTTTTTCTATTGTCCGGGCATTGAAACCTACTGTAAAACAACTAACAGTTGTTCGCAATTTCTGTTATCTGTCCTTGTAAGATTCTTATCCCGGAAAATAGAAAAAGGCACCGGAAGTTTATTCTTCTCAGCACCTTTGCCTTTGATGTCTGTAATATTACCCTCATCGAAATGAAAAGTCAATAAAATTTATTAATTTTTTGTGAATTTATGTAATCTGGCGAATTATCGCATTTTTTGGCACTATTTTTGTGCAATTCAACCAGAGCACAATTTTTTCTATACGGAAGGTTATGAAATGGAATCGTAACTCTCTTATGCTTCTTCTATGATCTTATACTTTTCTATAACATGCTGATAAAGCATTTTAACCGCCGGGGCAAGGAAGTTCGGGTTTAATGCTGATATGCCAATGACACGATATGCTTCCGGCATCATCGGATAACGGTCTACTGCATATGGGATGTCATTCATGACCAGTTCTGGCATGATGCAGATGCCTAGTCCGGCTGCCACCAGTGCAATCGTAGACAGATCATCTACAACATGGTAGTCCATCCGCACATTTCCCAATCCATTCTGTTTCATAAAGATTGCAATATCCGCATCGGTGGTCTCCATTTGTGAAACAAAGACCTCGTCTTTCATCTCATCCGGTGTCATATATGGCGTATCTTCCCGTTTGCGGTATCCTTTCGGAACGACGCAGAGCAGCGGGTCACGGTATAACGGCTCAATTGGCAGATCTCCTGCGGATGACAGGGACAAAAAGCCGATGTCTACAATGCCGTTTTTAATCCAGTAAGACACATCTGCATAGGTTCCCTGATACAATTCGATATTAATATCCGGATAACGCTGATGAAAGGAATGGATGATGTCTGTCATCCAATTTGTGCATACACTGGAAAAACAGCCCACTTTTACATTTCCCATTTTCAGTCCGTTCAGTCCCGCGATTGCCTGCTGCAGGCTCTCATCGCTGTTTAATACTGCATTCACATAAGGGAGCAGATGTTCTCCATAATTAGTCAGAGCAACCCCAGCCTTATTTCTCGTAAACAGGGAAAATCCCAGTTCCTGCTCCATCGATGCGATTGCATGACTGACTGCAGAAGGCGTCAGATTTAAAATCTCTGCCGCCTTCTGGAAACTTCCCTGTCCCACCACTGTCTGAAATACCTGATAGGATAACAAAGTCATATATTTATTCCTCCCGGATTATCGTGCACATTTGTACTGCAGTTCTTCCCAACGACGGTCAACCTCAGCCTGGAACTGTGCGATCAGATCCTCATTGCCCGGTTTGAACAGATGTTTGAATCTGCCCTGCTCGCGTAAGAAGTCCTCGATTGGCAGTTTTTTCTTCGGCTCGTAAGTTAAACGCCATTTTCCATGCTCTACCTCAAACATCGGCCAGTAGCATGTCTCAACTGCAAGTTTACAGATTTTCATGATATCTGCAGTATCATAACGCCATCCACGCGGACATGGAGTCATGATATTTAAGAAAGCAGCTCCCTCTGTGTAAATGGCTTTCTCTGCTTTTTTATGCAGATCAGAAAAATTACCGATCATGGTTGTCTGACCAACATACGGAACATCATGATCTGCGATAATAGATGCCAGATCTTTTCTGTTCTGCATTTTACCATTGGACTGTGTGCCAACCGGTGTGGTTGTGGTATCTGCATACATCGGTGTTGCGGAAGAACGCTGAATACCGGTGTTCATGTATGCACCGTTGTCATAGCAGACGTACACCATATCGTGATTACGCTCCATTGCTCCGGAAAGAGACTGGAAACCGATATCATATGTACCACCATCACCACCAAATGTGATAAATTTGAAGGTTGCATCTTCCGGCAGACGACCACGTTTTTTCAGTGCTTTGTATGCTGTCTCAACACCACTTAATGTAGCACCTGCATTTTCAAATGCATTATGGATATAGCTGTCCTCCCACGCTGTATATGGATACATGAAAGAAGAAACCTCCAGACATCCGGTTGCGTTACCGATCACTGCCTGATCTCCCTCATGCAATGCACGCAGTACGGCACGAACTGCGATGGTTGCGCCACATCCTGCACACATTCTGTGTCCCGGAGCCAGACGTTCCGGTTTGCTCATAACTTCTTTAAATTTATATTCGCTCATCACTCTGCCTCCTATTTTCTCAGACCGATATACTGATACTGTGTTACCGGTTTACCGTTTTCTACTACATCTGCAAGTTCTGCAAATACATCCTTTGCATCTTCAACCGTAAAGTCACGTCCGCCAAGTCCGTAAGTGTAGTTGATTGCTTCCATATAAGTTCTGGTACGATACAGACCTGCTGTAATCTCAGAACCAAGCGGTCCTCCGTTTCCGTTATAGCTCTCGCAACGATCCATAATAGCTACTGCTTTGCAGTTTTTCATTGCTTCAACAATTTCTTCTGCCGGAAACGGACGGAACACACGCAATTTCAGAACACCGACTTTTTTGCCTTCCTCGCGCAGTTCATCTACAGCCTCTTTTGCGGTTCCTGCTGCGGAACCGATAATGACCATTACATAATCTGCATCTTCGGTTTTATATTCTTCAAAAAGACCGTACTCTCTGCCGGAAATTCCTGCAAATTCTTTCGCTACATCTAAGATAACCTGTTTTGCATTCTCCAGCGCAATGAGCTGATTTTTTCTACTTTCCATTACAAAATTAGATACTGCATACGGTCCAACAGAAACCGGCTTCCCCGGATTTAACAAATACTCCTCCGGATGATATTCACCAACGAACGCTTTGACCGGTGCATCCTCTAATAATTCAATATTCTCTACGGCATGACTGGTAATAAAACCATCCTGACAAATCATAATCGGCAGGCGGACATCTTTATGCTCGGCAATGCGGTATGCCTGAATAAAATTATCGTATACTTCCTGATTGTTTTCTGCATAAATCTGAATCCATCCGGTATCACGGGCCCCCATACCATCGGTATGATCACAGTTGATGTTGATCGGACCGGAAAGGGTACGGTTTACCAATGTCAGAGCGATCGGCATACGGTTGGAAGCTGCCAGCAGCAATTCCTCCCACATCAGGGCCAGACCAGCGGAAGAAGTTGCGGTCAGTGTCCTTGCACCTGCTGCCTCAGATCCGATGCAGGCACTCATTGCAGAATGTTCACTCTCGACCGGAATAAACTCTGTATCGATTTCGCCGTTTGCAATGTATGTGGATACCATCTGCGGAATCTCTGTGGACGGCGTGATCGGAAATGCCGGCATAACATCCGGATTTACCTGTTTGATTGCATAGGCAACGGCCTCGTTACCTGACATACGTTCTTTGATTCCCATTATTCTACGCCCTCCTTCATTTTGATTGCTCCAAACGGACATACCTTTGCACAGATTCCGCACCCTTTGCAGTGATCTAAGTCAAAGGCTCCTCGTTTCTGATCTTTGACCGGAATGGAACTGTCCGGACAGACCGGTGCACACAGCAGACACTGTTTGCAGTTATCCTCTAAATAAACCGGTGTATTATTTCTCCACTCACCGGTCTTAAAATATTTGGAAGTTCCTGCAGCAAATACCTGCATTCCTTCCGTCAGCCCTGTATGTGGCGTATGTTCATTGATTTTATTGATATCTGTTCTCATCTTCTATCTCCTCTATGCTTCCTCTACAGCCGCAAAAGCCATTTCCAGTGCTTTCATATTTCCATCGATCACTTCTGGTTTCTTTGCAAATTTATGTTTGTAAGAAGCACGCATTTCATGCAAAAATGTTTCTTTCGGCATTACACCGGTAGTTGCTACTACTGCTGCCAGCATTGGAGAGTTTGGAAAATATTTTCCCAGTGCTTCCTCAGAAATTGTTCTGGCATCAATCGTAACGACACGTCCCTCATAACCGTTTAACTGCGGCATGAGCTCTTCTTTTGATTTTGCTGTATTAACAATGATGGCACCTTCTTTTTTCAATCCGGCTGTTACATCAACGGTATGTAATAATGTCTCATCAACAACTGCAACAAAATCCGGATCATAAATATTGGAATGTACACGAATCACATCTGAACTGATTCTGTTATAAGCAGTGATTGGCGCGCCCATGCGCTCCGGACCGTACTCCGGGAAACCCTGTACATGCTTTCCGGTTTTAAAAGCTACATCTGCCAGAAGCAGTGCTGCAGTCTTGGCACCCTGACCGCCACGGCCATGCCATCTGATCTCAATTCCATTTTTCATGATCTATCTCTCCTCTTTTTGTGACTACTCTTTCCTGAAATGTTGGTTTTTACCAGCATTTAACATTATATCGGTGTGTTTTTTGATTGTAAAGAGATAAAGTGATTTTTTTTCATTTTATAGATGAAACAAATTCATGTATTGTATCTGACAATGAAATTCAGGTACATAAAAACACAAATTTCTAACGACCAGACCGAATGATTCTCTCATAGATTTTAACCAGATATTTTTCTGAAAAACAAAAAATATTCAATCAGAACTTTTCCCGCTCTGGTTGAATATTTTTTATTTGTTTACAATTTAATGTTTTTCAATGCGTCCAGCATTGCATTACTGCCGGTCTCCTGCTTTGCCTCTTTCTGTTGTTTCTTCAGATAATTCTGTACATCCCGTTTGGAAACTCCTGCGCCTTCTTTCTTCCGGCGCTCCTGGAATTTACTCAGGCGCTCCTTATATCCACACTTACATACAAAAGAAGCATTTTCACCGCTGCCGATCAGTTCCATTCGTTTATGACACTGCGGACAGCGGGCATTTGTCGTCTTTGCGATAGTCTGCCGGTATCCGCATTCCCGATCCTGACATACAAGCATCCGACTATTTTTGCCATTTACAGCAAGCAGACGTTTCCCACAATTCGGACAAAGTTTGTTTGTCATATTATCATGCCGAAAAGTTCCTTCCGCTGTCTTGATCTGTTTTACCAGATCCGTTGAATAAGTTCGAATCTCATTCATAAACTTCCGGTCTGAAAGTTTTCCTTCTGCAATCTTTGAGAGTTTCATTTCCCACTCTGCCGTCAGTTCCGGCTTGCGCAGATCTTCCGGAACCAGTTCCAGAAGCTGACGTGCCTTCGCTGTGGTATAGATATCTTCACCCTTTTTCTCTAATAAAAAGCCGGAAAACAATTTTTCAATAATATCTGCCCTGGTAGCAACCGTTCCAAGTCCACCGGTTTCTCCCAGTGTCTTTGCCATTTCTTTGTTGCTGCTTTCCATATAACGTACCGGATTTTCCATGGCAGCGATCAGCGTGCCTTCGGTAAATCGTGCCGGTGGCTTTGTCTTACCTTCTGTCAGGCGGATATCGGAAATGGAAAATTCCTGCCCTTTTTGCATTACAGGAAGATTCTGGCGTTTTAATTCCTCTTCTTCCTCATCCTCGGACTGATTTTCATAAATCGCTTTCCATCCCATATGCAGCGGACGGGTTCCTCTGGCATAAAAATGTTCTCCTTCCACTGCTCCAGTCAATACAGATTCTTCGTATTCATACGCCGGATACATAACTGCCAGAAATCTGCGCACTACCATATCGTAGATTTTTCGTTCCTCATTACTCATATGGATATAATTTGGTGCCTGCTCCGTTGGAATGATTGCATGATGGTCGCTGACTTTTGCATCATTGACAAATGCAGGTTTCTTCGGCAGTTCGCGGCGGATCAACGGAGCAGCAAACTCCCGGTAAACACCGGCATTGATGGCCTGCAGACGTTCTTTGATCGTTCCCATGACATCTGCCGTCAGATAACGTGAATCTGTTCTCGGATATGTCAGTACTTTATGGTTCTCATACAACCGCTGCATGATATTCAACGTTTCTTTTGCAGAAAATCCAAATTTCTGATTTGCTTCCCGTTGCAGCTGTGTCAGGTCATATAATTGTGGTGCACCCTGCTTTTTCACCTTAGTATCTGCTTTTATGATCTGCAATTTCTTTCCGGACAATTGTTTCTGAATATTCGCTATCCGGTCTTTCTGAAAACTGCGATAACTGCCACTTTTTTCATCTTTCCAGGTAAATACCACACCCTCTGCCTGCAATTGCAGTCCGTAATATGGTTTTGGAACAAATTTCCGAATTTCTTCTTCCCGCTTTGCAATCATTGCAAGTGTCGGTGTCTGCACGCGACCACAGGACAACTGTGCATTGTATTTGCAGGTCAATGCTCTGGTCGCATTTAATCCAACCAGCCAGTCTGCCTCTGCACGGCAGACAGCCGCATGATACAGATTATCATATTCTTTTGCATTTTTCAGATGCTCAAATCCCTGACGGATTGCTTTATCTGTCACAGAAGAAATCCACAGACGCTTACACGGCTTATGATTGTCTGCTTTCTTCAGAATCCAGCGGGCAACCAGCTCCCCCTCTCGGCCGGCATCGGTTGCAATGACGATATCCGATACATCCTTACGGTAGATCTGTCGTTTTACTGCCTGATATTGCTTCCCGGTCTGCTTGATGACCTCGATATCCATCTTCCCCGGAAGCATCGGAAGATCTTCCATCTTCCAGTCTTTGTATTTTTTATCGTAGTGCTCCGGATCTGCCAGCGTAACCAAGTGGCCTAATCCCCAGGTTACGATATACTGACTGCCTTCCAAAGCCCCGTCAATTTTCTTTCCACACTTTAAAACTCTACCGATATCCCGTCCAACGGAAGGTTTTTCGGCAATGACTAATGTTTTTCCCATATTTTTGCTAATTCTCTTTCTTCTTTTTGTTCTATCTCTCTCAGCCTTTGTAAAACGGACATTTAAGAATTATTCTGTGAACAGTTTGCCGCATCAATGGCCAGTACCAGTAACAATGCCGGAATTTCATGCTTCGGATCATCAAACTCGATGGCGTAGGTGTCACCCCAGCTCAGAATCTTTTTATGTACGTGAACAACTGCACTGCATGCTTCATACACATCATAATCCCAGCCCATGAAATCACCTTCTGCACGCCATCCCATGAAATCCACATCATATTTTGGGCGGAACAAAGCAAAACGCTGCTCTATGTGCCCCATCAACTGTCCATTCCATTCGATTTCAAAAGTTGGAAGTAAACAGAATAATTTCTGTTTGATAAATCCGATTTCATTGTGCGCCGCATCATATACATGGAGGCGGTGTCCTAATGAGATAAGTTCATTTTTTACAAAATATTTCTGATTTCCCTGTTCATCGTAGATATCATATGTATCTGACCAGGAAAATACACGTTGTTCAATTAATAATTGCATGTGTACTCCTTCTTATTCTTAACCGTCTCTAAGGGTCTCTTTAGAGACCTTTAAAGACTCTTAAATCTCCTTTAAGTTTTTTAATATCATCGCTTCAATATATATACTGTTGCAGGTCCACTTCCTGTTCTCTCCAGTATTTCATTTTTTATCATTTTATCAATTAATTTACGGGTTGCCGACTTTGTTTTATATCCACACACTTCCGTTGCTTTCCCCATACTGATTTTCCCATACTGAGTCAGATAATCTAAGAGTCTTTGCTCTCTGTCTGACACCAAACCAGAATAATACTCTGGTTCTCTGACAACATTTAAATCTGCAGCTCCCGGAATATATACAACCTGTCCTACTTCTAAATATAGAGTAATTCGCTCGGCTTTTATTGATATCTCATACCTTGGCTTTGTCCAATACTGTTCTTCCCATGCAGTCATAATTTTATCTACACCACTGCCCGCACGTTCACCCACATTTACAAAGCCAAAAATTTTCAGCAGATTTGGATTTCTTGGATCACTGTTTCCACCCGCATAAAATTCTTCTTTTGTAATTCGGATTGTTCCAGGATTAGAAATAGAAATTTGCTTCCCGTGTTTTATAATGACAATCCCACGTTTTCCATAGTAATTGGCATGAACAAGTGCATTAGCAACTGCCTCGCTCAATGCATCATGTACATCAACCCGGTCTACACGCACGCCATTTCGCCGATTCATAAACGGAACTGCCACATCATCATCGATTCTGGTTGTCACTTTATAGAAAAAATCAAATAAATTCCCACTCCAATCCCCCTCATTAGAATGTGTCCGATACAGCCAACGTACTCTCTTATCGTCACATTCTTCTCTGTAATCCAAAAAATAATCTGGAAACACATCCGTAATCCGATCAGCATCACCAAACATCAAAATTCCTGCAACCGTCGGTGAAACGGTTCCCCTTTTATTCTTAGCTGCTGCTTTCAATTTGATCAGAAATTCATCCTTCAATAATTTATTCCATGGATGTCCTTCATGCAACTGTTCAAATAATACACGATATCCTTTAATTGTATCTGCATTCAATGCATCTAAATCCATTTCTTCCAAAATTTCCGAATCTACCGAAATATCACGCTGATCTGAAAACATAGCTCTGACAGATGCTTCCGTACACAAAAAATCTCCCTCATAGTCTCTGCGATACGTTCCCTTCATGGGATCGGTTCCTATATACACAGGCTTATCATGCCGATCAGCCGCCGGAACATTTATTTCAAGAATATTCTTGCCCTCATACTCAATAACTTTTACATGATGGTTCAATAAAATATTTTTAGAAACTTTATTTCGATCATTGATTGTACTCCAGAAATTTTTCTGATACTTTACAATCTGTCTGTCATTTAATCCATTGACCGTAAAAGAATCTCGATGTTCTTTTACCCCCAACAAAATCGTTCCTCCATCTGTATTTGAAAAAGCGGAATATGTCTCCCATATACTTTCCGGAAGACCACCTTCTGCCAACTTGCATTCCCGTTCATGATTTTCATTTAATTGTAAAGCTTCTAATACTTCTTTTTTCAATTATTATCCCCCGTTTACTTTCATAATGTAAAGCGTTCAAATCTTGATATTGTAAACAGTATAGATTGATTGTTTACCGCATGTCAACCGCCGTTTTTCATAGTTTTTTTTGTTTGTGCAACTTTCCAATTTCACTTAAAATACAGACATCTATTATATTTACTGTATCTAACACTAAATTATCTACCAAACTTTCGATTTACAATTACATGGCAACTGCAATTTTTGTATATAATGTATAGTCATCTCAAAAGGAAAAAGCCGTTATATCATACGACTTTTTCTATAAATTCATGCATTATTCTTATCCATCTTTTCATAGCAAACTGGTATATTGTAGTTGACTCATCTGGCAGTCACTTACAGATATACTGTTTTAAGCATGCGCAACGATAGTCTGATGGTGTTAAATGATAACGTTTTTTAAACAATCTGCAAAAATAATCGACATTACGGAATCCACTTTCATAGGCGATGGTTTTTACTTTTTTATTCGTATTTTTCAATAGCCAGGAAGCTGCCTGCAGTCTATATCCTATCAAATAACTGACCGGCGTAGTATGTAAAAATCGTTGAAACAAATTTAGCGCAGTACTTTTGCTGACCCCTATATGTGAGGCTATTTCATCCAGTGACAGCTCATGATTATAATTTTCATGTATATATTGCATCATCAACTGTACTCTTTTCTGTGCAGCCTCATCAACTGTTTGCATATTTTCTTTATCCGATAACTTTACATTTTCGTAAAAAATCAACCATAAATCCTGCAACAATGCCAAAGTGGAAAGCTCCCTTATTTTCTCATTCTCCTGTGTTTCCATTATTTTTATCATAATTTGTATAATCCTTGCCTGCCACGGTTCAGCAATCTGAAAACACTGGAAAGACATATTCGATGAAATGATTGGTAAAATATATTTTTTATAGACCAAACTATTCTCTGGTGCAATAAATTCAGGCATACATACAAAATTAGGAATGACACCACCTGATGATGCATAAAACCGATGCAATATTTTAGAATTGATAAAAATTGCGTCTCCTTCTGACAATATAATCTGTTTTTCACCTATTCCACATATAATTTGTCCAGACTCAACATATAAAAACTCAAATTCTCTGTGCCAGTGCCATTCAATACAATGAAAATCAAAGAACTCCAGATCATCATAATAATACTGGAATGGATAATCACTGGTTCCGTGCTGCTTGATTTCCATAAAGTCCTCGTCTGTAAGTATTTTATTATAATCCATCTCCATATCACATTCTTTCCTTTTACGATATTATACAGTATTCTGGTGATTTAATTCAATGCATATGTTTATTGTTTGCTATATAATCAAATAAAAAAAGAAAAGAGGTATTCGCATGATTTTTAAATGGATGAATGAAAGTGAGATCAGCATTGAAGGAGACAGAATCGAAATAACCGCACCACCAAAAACAGACTTTTTTTGTGGCAGCATTTTTATGAACATCTTTCTATTGAACATAAAATTGTTAAAAATATTCGGAACGGGAAATAAGAAATGAATACTGTAAAGAAAAATGACTATCATAAGACAAAAATTGCCTGTTATATGGGCTTTATCACGCAGGCTATTGCGGCAAACTTTGCACCGCTTCTTTTTTTGAAATTTCACAATGACTATCATATTTCTCTCGGTAATATTGCTTTGATATCCACTTTCTTCTTTTTCACACAGCTTCTGGTTGATCTGTTCTGTGCCAAATTTGTAGATTATATCGGATATCGTATTTGCGTTGTTGCATCAGAAATATTTGCTTCACTTGGTCTGGTTGGACTGGCATTTTTACCTGATCTTTTACCTGATCCTTTCATAGGAATTATATGCAGTGTCGTTGTTTATGCTATCGGAAGTGGCTTAATCGAAGTACTTTGCAGCCCTATTATTGAAGCCTGTCCATTTGAAAACAAAGAAGCAACGATGAGCCTGCTCCATTCCTTTTACTGTTGGGGAGCTGTTGGAACAATTTTGATTTCCAGCTTGTTTTTTCTGATATTCGGCATAAACAGCTGGAAATGGCTTGCCGTAATATGGGCGCTCATTCCTGCTGTTAACACTTATAATTTCATGACCTGTCCGATTGAGCATCTGGTTGACACCGGCACCGGAATGGGAATTAAAAGTCTATTTGCCAAACCTTTTTTCTGGGTTGCGATATGTCTGATGATCTGTTCTGGGGCTTCTGAACTTGCAATGGCTCAATGGGCATCTGCTTATGCCGAATCTGCGCTGGGATTGTCAAAAGCACTGGGAGACTTAGCAGGTCCATGTATGTTTGCAGTCACCATGGGCATCAGTCGCATAATTTTTGGGAAATATGGAAAACAGCTGGATTTAATGAAGTTTATGGGCGGTTCCGGCATATTATGTGTTATCTGCTATCTCCTTTCTGCCCTGTCATCTAATTCGATCATTGGACTTGTCGGTTGTATAGTATGCGGTTTTTCAGTTGGAATTATGTGGCCGGGGACAATCAGTATTTCCTCAAAAACGTTTCCAAAGGGTGGGACAGCTATGTTCTCTCTCCTTGCCATGGCAGGAGATTTAGGTGGCAGTATCGGGCCTGGAATTGTTGGCCGTATCACCCAGAACGCAGGAAATAATATTAGGATCGGCATGAGATGCGGACTTATTTTTCCAGTAATTCTATTATTTATGCTCTTTCTTCTATATCGAAAAAATCAGCATACTCAAAAATAGTACTGTATAATGAAAGAAGCAGAAATCCCACCGACCAAAGTTTGATTTCTGCTTCAACCAACAAACATAGCTCTCGCCACGACATCTTTTATAATAACAATCAAAACAGACAACTTCAATTTTTGATATAATGTATAGCTACCAAAAGTGAAAAAGCCGTTATTCTAAACGACTTTTTCCATAAATTCACACACTATTCTATTTAAACAAATCCCAAATCCTAAAACTTGTTTTTCTATAAATCTTGTTATATGCTGCTTTCTTAGGATCTTTTATCCAACCAGATCCCTTTTTTCCATAACCTAGAATCAAAGCCTTTTTAACCGCTCTTTTTGCTTTTCCTGTTGTTCTTGCCTTAAACGATTTTTTAGCACTCGGTTTTCTCATTCCACATTTCACAAAACTGTTTCTCCTCGCATTTTAACTTAAATCCCCAATATTTTCACTTCCAAGTCTGCTTATCAATCCAAACCATCCTGTTTTAACATCATTTTCATGGCAGCAATATCGCTCATAATGTCTAATTCCTGTTCCTGATAAAACTTGTCCAGAATTCCTTCAAATGCATGATTCAAAGTATCTAACGTTTCTTCTATCTCTTTTCGCATTTTTCTTGCATTGGAACCAAGAACATTCTTCTCTCCAAGTTCTATATAGGCTTTGAGCAACTTATCCATGGTTGGTAAATAATAACTTAGAAACTTACCCAGTTTTCCTGCCTGTCCCGGATTAATATCAACCTCATGAAAAATAGTTGTTACAATTTGCTCCATTTTATCCAGCTTTTGCGAAATTTCTTTATCCTTAATGATAGCATTACTGTCCCGAATAGCTTGAATATAGATATTTCCCTGATTCAAAATGCTCTGAATATTCTCTGAGCGTTCTTCCATTCGCACTCGTTCCTCTAATTGTTTTCTGTAATAACGATCAAACTCTGTCTGGTGCATCTGATATTTAACATATGTATCATCTGACATCAAAATGATCATATGATCCGTTCCAAAATGCCCCTCTGGAATCAGCTTTCTCTTTATCGCATATTCCAAATCTGCTATTACCTTATTAGAGGATTGTTTTGTATACGCAGCCAGATCATCCAACAGTTCAATATTCCGATACTTCAAGATTGTTTCATACTGGCTATAACGCTTGATAAACTTTCTTTTTTTTATTTTTTTCAAAATGACATATCCATTAATGAATAGAATAATCAGAAACCATGTAATATATGTCACCCCATATGATGCATATGCCGCTGACATATGCATCACTTTACTTCCAGTAACAGCAAAACTCAGAAACCATAATACAAATAAGACAGCTATAACCATCCCCGTTATTCCAGTTCCTGCCTTTGGAGCATCAAACACATATTGATTTTTATATGCATTAGTACTTGGCAATTTTTCAATCTGGTTTGCTATATCTGAAATATTTCCACTGTCAACACCAGTTACAACAATTTCTGCTACTCTTTCCGCTTCATCCAGATAACTGTTTAATGGCTGACTGTCTATTACGCATTCCTGAGACACATTCTCATTCTTTTTCCTGTTAAATATTTTATTTAAAAAGCTCATCGTTCGATTCCTCGTCTCATCATACTTTATCTGTTGGTGACGGTATTTTTATCTTTCCCGGATCAATCTTTGTTTCAACACTGGATGCCGGAACAGCAAACGGTGGCAATATACTTGTAACCGGTGTTCCATTTGGCAGCTGAATATTCTGATTAACATTTGGAAGTACTACCGCATCAGTTGTAGAAGCCGGAGCCTGAATTCCCGGTATGCTGTCAGCCTGCGGTGCTGCATAGCTTACGTCACCTTCAGCACTGTATAAAGAATTTGAATGTGTCGCCGTATTCGCATGTGAAGTATGGCTTTGATGACTCACATGACTGTCATGGCTTCCATGGTTACTGTGACTGTTACTATGCGTACTTGACGCATGTGAACTATGCGATCCATGTGTCGAACTACTCGATCTATGCGAACTATGGGAACGATGAGAGCTGTGCGATCTGTGTCCTGCAAATGCATCAACCGACAATAGGCTTCCCAAAACAATGATCATCGTTCCTAACATTAACAGTTTGCTTCCCGGTATATTACCCTCTTCATCTTCTATTAAATTTTCTATATTCTTTTGAAATTTCGGAAATAATTCATCCATTTTATTCATACACCTTTACACATTTTCCATTTGACCAGTCCGTAACATAATACTCTGTTGCTGATACATAATATGTACATTGCCCGGAAGGAGCTCCATCCGCAAATGTACCTGTCAATTTCAACCCGTTCTCCTGATCTGAGTATGCATAAGTCCCCTCTCCATTCATTTTATCGTTGTCCCATGAACCAGTATATGTGGCACCACTTTTCCAATTATAGGTTCCCTGACCTGATTTCTTTCCATCACTGATTGTTCCGCTATACTTATCTCCGTTGCTATAAGTGATCTGAGCTTCTCCATTCAACTTTCCATCACTCATTTTTCCACTATACTTCGTTCCATCTTCCAGCGTCATCTCTACTGTTACAGCAGAACCATTCTTTATCTCAAAAGAATAGGTTCCAAAATCATTCTTCAAATAGTAGGTTCCACTCAAAAACACATTATCGTCAAATGTTCCCTCTGCATAACTGCCATCCGCATACGTATACTTACCGGATCCGGACATTTTGTCTTTATCCCATTCTCCATCATAAGAATCGCCGGAATTCCATTGATATGTACCTTTCCCAGATCTTTTTCCATTCGTAAACGCTCCGGTAAACTGATCTTTATTAGGAAATATCATCGTTCCGCTGCCATCAATTCCAAATTGCTTACACCCACCTGTATACGTGGTTCTATCTGCAAACACAATATCTGCTTCAGCTATACTTCCGTCTTTATAAGTTAATGCATACTCTCCGGAAGCATTTTTAAACGTCACTTTACCATTAATGAATTCATTTTTGACAAATTCTCCGGTGTAACATGTGCCATCATGATTCTTGAACACACCTTTACCATTCATCTGATCCTTTTTCCAGACTCCCTGATAAGTCGAACCATCTTTCCAGGTAAAAGTTCCTTCACCCTCTTTTTTGCCGTTCTGAAACGCTCCCTCATATGTTCCTTCATCCGGAACTTCCAGAATACCTTGACCAGCTATCTGATTGTCTTTCCATTCACCGGAATAAACAGCTCCTGTTATGAAAGAAAATATACCCTGACCATTAAAATTTCCAAAATCTGTTTCGCCAGTATAAGTTCCTGTTGAAAGCTCAATTTTTCCAAATTGCTGCATTTGCAATTCTTTTACAATTCGGTTATTAAAATCCAGTACTGCGATTTCTCCAGAAAAATACAACGCGGCACAAAATTCTATCACAAACAACAGGACTAATAATAATCGAATCCGACGTTTTTGTTTTTTGCTTGTAGAAATATAAATCTTTTCCGCAGAAACCTTATTCCTATTCAAATTATTTTTCTCTAATTCTCTGATTTCTTTCTCAGTTACTCCGTTTGTCTGATTATCATCCGTCATTTCTAACATCTCCACTTATCAAAAACATTCATTATGATTTTCTCATCTTTAAGGAACTGTTCAAAAATAAAATCCAAAATTCCTGTATAAATTTTACAACGATATCCTCGTGGACTTTTTTCAATTACATCAGCACTTCCTGCATAATTTACTACTGGACAAGTTCCACAATATGGCTGATATACGCAGTCACAACATGATGGTAAAGTTTCTAGCATGCTTGATGCACATACAGTTCTGCAAACACCATTATTGATCACATTCTGATAATTACTTTCAAATACATTTCCCAGACAAAATGTCGCATCCCCCATTTCATATAACATTCGTCCTTCATCACATGTAAAAATATTGCCATCCGCATAATAGGCCAACTGACCAATTCCTGCTCCACAAGGAGATCTTAGTTCCATATAATTCACAAAGTCTCCGCAGATTCTGTTTAACAAAATTGCTGTATGGTCTTCCTTAATATAACTTCCTTCCAAATTAATCTGTATCAGTTCCATCATTACTGATTTATAAAATTTTATGAATTCTTCGGGTGTATAACCAATCTCTTCCCAATTAACAGTTGCTTTCCCAAGCGGTGTCAAAGGGCGGACAAAAATACTTTCAAATCCAAGTTTTGCATATGTTCGCGCCAATTCTTTCGGATACAATAAACTCTCTCTTGTAGTTGTCTCTATCGCACCAACATAAAGTCCTGCTGCCCGCAATTTTTGAAGAGACTCAACCACTTTTGCATATGTCCCCTGTCCATTTCTAAATGCACGGTTCTTATTATGTAAAATTTCAGGTCCATCCAAAGATGTAGAAATCCCAAATTTGTGTTCTTTAAAAAACTCAATCATCTCTTCAGTAAAAAGAGTCAGATTGGTCACTATATTAAAGTTAATCACATGAGATTCATTTTTTTCTTCCGTATACTCCACGATATATTTCACAATATCAAAATTTAGTAATGGCTCTCCACCCTGAAATTCAAAAGTCAGATATCTGGTCGGTGATTCCAGTGCAATATCTACTGCCTTTTTCGCAATATCTGCTGTCATATATAGGTCAGAACATTTTTTACCGTTATTTGCCTGACAATATACACAATTCATATTACATGCTGTCGTTACCACGAATATATGCAATGAAGTCGCCATATTTACATGCTGCTTTAATGATCTGATATCATACATATAAGTGGATGAAAACTCAAGATCTGATTCCCGGTAAATCATTTTGTGATCCAGCAGTTTCTTCTCTATATCAGAATTCGGTTCTATCTTCCCATGTAATATATCTTTAAACTCAGATTCACTGACAAACAAAAAATTTCCAAAATCATTTGTCATCATGATCTGATTTTCCATCTTTTTAAAATTAAAATAATTCAACTTCATCTTATTGCTTTTAAATCATCTTTCTCTAATTTTACAGTTCCGGCAAACAAACCTCCACATGCATTTTTCATGCTGCACATATCACAAGTTTCGATATATCTGATTTTTTCCGGTGAAATACTCTTTTCACACAATGTCCAGTAATTTGATTCTACCGTACATAATGGAAAATTATATAATTTCACCGTAATCCCGGATTTTATCAAATGATCCACTGCCTTCTCAATGAGCTGAAATGCCTTCCTATATGGAATCCATACTTTTTTCCAGTTAACATAAGCATTTCCCGTCATCTCCATCGCAAGTATGCTGACATACTCGATCTGCGGGAACTCATTCACTATCATGTCTGTAATATTTACAATATCTTCTGCATTCAGTTTACATACTACAAGTCTTATTTCAACTCTTGTACCTATCTTCAGAAGATTCTTTATGCCCTGCTTCGTCTGAATCAGACTATTTTCAGCACAGGTAATCGCATCATGTATTTCCGATTTTGATCCATGAATTGGAATCGCCACAATAGAATTTACCGGTGCTGTCTCACGAAATAGATCCACATATTTTTTGACGGAAAAAATTCTTCCATTTGTCAAAAACAAGAATTCTGTTTTCTCAAATTTTCGTTTCAGAAATTCCAGAAAGTCAAAAATAGATTCTCCAATCAAAAATGGTTCCCCGCCAGTAATCGTAATATGAGAAACATTTGTCGGAACGTGCTGTGCAAGTTTGATCAAAGACGTCACATCCGTGTTCTGCCCTTTTCTTCTGGATATCTCCGGAGAAGGACACATAATGCAATTCGAATTACATTTTCCTGTAACAAAAAAATAATTGTCGATTGACTGCACGTCAAACTGTAACACGATCCGTCCATCTTGCCATATTTCAAAAACGTCATAATTATTTCTCTGTTTCAGGTAAGTAAGAGTATCATTTGAAACCATCTGCTTTCTCTTTTCAGGATATAAGAAAACCTCATCTCCATCCACCCAGAGCATTCCATCTTCTTTTTTTTCCAGATCAGACTTTACGATGCTGTTAAGTGCTAAAGAAACAACCCTGTATTCACCATCATAATCATCTATCTTCCATTTCATCGCAAATACCCCCATGCAGCAAGATATAACCAGAATCCAATCACCAAAAAAAATGCAAACGGTATTTTCTTAACAATAGAAATCCTTGTCACACTTCTTCCTGATGCCCATCTTTTGATACTGTCTATCTCCGTCTCTGTCAACCTGTTTCGCAAATCTTCTGATGACACACCAGGTAATCCACGCACTCTGGATCCCTGCATCAAAACAGAAGAAGCTGTGGTCAGAATCATTCCTTTTTTCAGATTTTCTAATTCTATGTCTTTATACAAATTTGTTCGAATTGTCATCTGACAAAGCAATAACACAAATACAAGTATATAATTTTCCGGATTAATGGAAATCGGTATTACACCAAGCCATATGCTTAATCCTACATCTACCGCAACAATACCAGTAATCATATACCATTTTCTGAAAAAACTATTTTTGCCAATCATCCAGGATGTAACTATGCACACAATACGAATTACCCATATCATAAGGCTATAATTATATAATCCAAATAATAACGCAATTAAGTTAACCGCACTGATATAAATCATTGCTGTTACAAAAGATTTCATAAAAGATATTAAGTATCCCTGTATATATCCTCTTGTAAACTGATTATTTTTTCTTATCAACTCATATATGGATGCCCCAAGCAAATAAAGGTATCCTAAAAATACGGCAATTCCAATTGCAAACAACAACGTATAACAACTGTCTCCATATTTTAAATAAAACCGGGCCGGGAACAACATTGCCAAAATGATCGCCAGTTTGCAATCACCACCAGCAAAGGAATGTGTATAAAACAGAAAAATGCTTATCCCGCTTACAATCAGTAAATTAAAAGCAAACGCAATAAATAAATCTCTGCAAAACAAAGAATAATACAGTAGGTCTAAAACAATAGCTATTATACCAAATTTCAAAATCGTTTTATTATATACCATTCCATCTTTCAGATCACTTCTGACAGTAATAATACTGAATATTGCAAGTACTGCTATGTATAAAATTTCTACTACAATCATATTTATAAATTTTCTAATCCAATCAAATAATTTTCAAATTCTTTTATCGTAAGTGATTCATCATACCGACAGTTATCAAATTTCAAAATCCAATATTGATCGACCAGCTTTTTTGTTATTATTGCATATTCTCGATAAACAGTTTGAACCTGATTGATCTTATCTTCTGAATATATTTCTGTATTTAACGCTAACTCAATCATTATCTGCAAACCAATCCTTCAATATTTCATCTTCACAAAAGGTATCGTTTTCCGGGATTTCTTCCAATGCATCCTGACCCATAACAACACTTGTCGCCATAGCTCTCGCCAGTAAAAGTTCTCTAATATTTTTGGTCTGATTATAAATTTCATGTCGAACACTCTGTGCCAGCATCTCATTTTCAAATTCATGTTCAGATATTTCTTCTTTTCCACTTTCTTTCATATCAAGTGTAACATAATAATATTTATCATCTGAATCTAAATGCACATATGCTTTATCCGTAAAATTATAGGCAGCCTTTATCAAAGCTGTTTTGGAATATAATTCCTTATTAAATTTTAACTTGTTCATTGTTGTGTATCCATTCTACAAATTATTATAGTTATCATCATTTTTGATTATATCATACTAAACTTTTAATCTCAATTTCATTTATACTTTTCTTTCATTTGAAACAGTTGACTTTTTAACTATACAGAAAATAACAGCTATGACTGGAAGCACTAACACTCCATTAAAATAAAAATATCTATGACTTGATCCACATAACAAAAGCGCCGTACATAAGTCATATACTAATGATGGTATTAAAAAACACAATCCTTCCCACAATCGCTTTTTTATTGTATAGATACCTACTAAAAGATATGTAACTACCACTGTTCCAATATTCCAGCAAAAAGTTGTCCCTACTAAAGTATTACTCCCTTTCAATATAAAATTTACTATAGCTTCGCATACTCCCAAATGATTTGATTGAATCCCATAATCATTATCTTCAATATATACCCATGTATTCCAATTCGCTTTTCCTACTACCTGCCATACAACTCGTGTTGCTTCCTTAAATGCCTGAAACGATGTTTTCGGCGAATTAATAATCGTTTCTTTTGTCATACGTAATATATCGTTTAATTTTTCACCCTTCAACAAGTCAATTCCGCCAAATTCCCATTTACAGGAATCCCATTCCCCTATAATATAACGGCTTTGCCACTCACTCCGATCAGCAATGCTTTCTAAATATTCTTTTACATCATTAGGTGTATTTTCATAATCATTCACATAAGAATTTGCTAAAATAGCCATTGGTATACCAACCATTTCTCCTACAACATTATCATGTTTTTCAACTCCTGTTGCTTGAAATACCGGTTCCTCTATTATCAATATGCTAACTACCAGGCAAACCGCTAAAATAATCCCCTGCTTCATTGCTTTAGAGTATACAAAAAATATAGTCAACAAAAATGGAATCACAAAAAATATCCCATTATGTCTTATTAGCATCATAGCCAATAATAAAATCCATAATAACAGACAATTTCTTTGTTGCTTCAGCCAATCACCTTTTGTCAAATATATTTTTATTGTCACAATACACAACCAGATCACTACAATTGTAAATGGTACATCTTTATACAAGCAAACATTATTCATGCTAATCCCCGGATTGATTGCTATGCAAAATGCTATCACAATAATTATTATTTTAGGTACGTTTACTATATACAGCTGATACAATAAAACTGTTACTGAAACAGAAAAAATAAGTAATTGAACAAAAATACAAAACGCAAAGTTATCCCATATTCTAGTTATTACCCAATAACACAATGTTGTAAATACTGGATGCCAGTTATTCAATTTCATTAAGCCATGAACCTGATCCCATTGTCCATATGCATCTAAGTTAAATCCACCAGGAAAAAAGGCTCCCCAATAAATTAATTGACCTATCATTATGATTACAAAGATAGTAATTTCAAAAACAGGCTTGACTACTTTTTGTGTGCTATTTTCTTGCATTCGCATCTTTTTTCCAGATTTAAATTTCTTCTTGATATTTTGAATCCATATTGACATTCCAGATTTGCTCCTTATCTATAGATTCTCCTAATAAATAATCAGCCACATTTAATGCCGTTTGCATTGAATGATCCATATTATTATAATGGTGTTGTCCATTCCGACCAATACAAAACAAATTAGCATGTCCATTAATCCATTTCTGAATTTTTTCAACTTCATAATATCCAGATGAATAAATTGGATACGCTTTATCAATTTTTTGAACAAGGCCATGTACAATTTGCGTATCTTTTCTAATAATTTTCAGTTGCACCATTTCACTGAAAGCCAATCGTTTCATCTGTTCCTCTTCCAAATTCCACAATGCATCTCCTAAATCACAAAAATACTCTATTTCAACTACATAGTTCTTCTCATTTTTCACCATATCTTTGGACCAATTATTCAAAATCTGTATTCTACCAGCTTTCACAGTATTATCCTGAATATACAACCAACAATCTTCGCTATTATTTAGTAATGTATCTCCTGCCTGCTGCGGCGTAATTTCAAACGCAACAACAATCATATTACGATAACACAATTCTTTTGCAACACTGCTTACTGGCTCGTCAACATCTTTCATTGAAAAAATAAGTTCATTTAATGGCATAGATGAAATCACAATATCATAAACATCTTTCCATTTATTTTCATTCTGTTCTAATGTCAATACGTATTTCTTATTATCTATGAAAATGGACTGTACTACTGTATTTGCTTTTATTTTTCCACCCATATCATTGATGCAATTAGCCATATTTTCCCATAGCAAGCCAGCTCCCATACGCGGATAATAAAATTCATCTATCAGTGACCGATATTTTTTTGCGCTCTCTTTTCTAAATAATTTTTTATGTAAAATTGTCTTCAATGATATTTCTTGGACTCTCTGGCGCCCCCAATCAGCAGACATTTCTTTCGCATTGATTCCCCAAACCTTATATGTGTAATCTTTAAAAAATAAATCATACAACTTTTTACCAAACTGTTTTATATAGTAATCCTCCAAGGTCACAACATCTTTTCTGGTAAAATGGGAATACAAAAAACTATTAATTACATGCATTCCCTTAATTAAACCAAATTGTTTTACACATTGCTTATCAATTTTTATTGGATATTGAAATACACAATCATGATATAAAATATGTGATTTTCTCACTACTTTAAGAAAACAGTCATTATTTTTTGACATGACAGATTTCCAAATCTCCAATATTTTTTGTCCTTTGTAAAATACCGATGTCCTCCAATGTCCACTCTATTTCCGGCAAAAGATACCGTTTTTGATAAACCACCTACTACTTTTTCCTTTTCAAAAATGGTTATATCAAATTCACTGGATCTTTTCAGCAATTCATAAGCAACCGTTAATCCTGCTGGACCAGCCCCAATTACTGCTACTCTTTTCGTATTCTTCTCCATTTCAACTTTGTTTTCCCTTTTCTTTTTCATTTCAACTATCTATATACTATATCATTTCTTTATCTACATCACTTACTACTTTTTATAATTTTACAACCTAAAAAATGTAGGCGATAACATATCCACCTAACAAATAAAAATTCTTGCCCTTTTTGCTGAAAGAAATATATTTATAATAACTTTACTGTAAAGTCAAAAAATGAGCTGCTACATAATTGATAAATCTCTCATGTAACAGCCCTCATTTACATTGCTTCTACAATTTGGGTAAATTCTTCTTCTGAAGTCACAAACCTATACGGTTCATATTCTCCGTATGCAGACGGTCTACTAATTGTAACCAACTGTATTCTGTCATATCCAATTCGCCTTAACAACTCACGCTTAAATTCAGAAAGATGCTTTCCATGTTTTGTTTGTAACGCAACACATCCAATTTTATTTACATCTTTCGCTACTAGATAACACATTTGAAAGTACCTCCTTAAATTCAGATTCTGTCGTGATTTTACCATTTTCATAATCTTTACGCAACATTTGTCCCAAAAAATTTGAGTATTTTTTCTTATAAGTATACTTATGCAACCAATTGTTAAATTGCCTGTCATAATAAGTATTATACTGTATTTCTATAGGGTAATGTTTCCCTGAATGCTGATAATATACATGCACTCCACGATATCCATCATCATTTGCTTTTCCTTTTGACATATCCGCAATTCTGAAATTTTCTAATTTTCCTAATTGCAAAATCGAATCATATTCATCACACAATGATCGAAAACCAAGTAAATCATCAAAAACTTTTCTAGCTTGATGGTCTGGATAATATCGATGATATTTCATAATTGCAGACTGAATGCTTTTTATACGATAGTCAAGTGCTAATTCATGCAATAAATCCATCGAATCATACCAACTCTCTATCGATTCTAATTCTTTAAACAACACTTGTTGATTAAAATAATGAAGATTTTTCTTTAAATTTATTCCTATTTTTGATTCATACGATAAGCTTTGCAAAATTTCTACGGATAAACCGTCTCTGTATAATATATTGTTAATATCCACTTTACATTTACCTCAAAAACATATATAACCGCTTATACGTTACACAATGTTACATTTAGTTTCTGTTCTACCACTATAGCAAAACCCCAACAAAATGTTGGGGTTTCGGGATTGTCTATTCTCCTAGAGGTAGGCAAAAAGCATATGTATCACAAAAAATGATACAACCAAAAACACAAAATATTGAACTTCATGCTTTTTCACCAAAGTGTGTAAATAATTAAATATCTTTATTCCGTATATACTAAGAATAAATAAACAAAAGTCCCTTATTAAAATGTGAGTCTCGATTGTAAACACCTCCTTTGTATTTGGCCTACATAAAATTTAAAAATTTTATGTAAATTAGTACACTTATCAAAAATATGAAACTATCTGTAAGCCATGTTACATACAAAGTATTTTTACAATCGAAATAAATATGTGTCCTTTTTCATACGAAACTACACACTTTAATTATATAATAAGTTATTGGTTCTAACATGTCAATATCTTCATTTTATGGAAAATTAAAACGTAAAAATAGCACCCGCAACAGCCGCATACTGTCACAGGCACTATTTATCTCATTATATTTTTTAGAAGCCGATTCTACTGAATAAACATCGCATCCCCGAAGGAGAAAAATCTGTATCCTTCCTTCACTGCTTCCTCATAAGCCGCCAGCACATGCTCTCTTCCTGCAAGTGCAGAAACCAGCATCAGCAACGTTGACTCCGGCAGATGGAAGTTTGTGATCAGACAATCCAGCACTTTGAATTGATAACCTGGATAGATGAAAATCTCTGTCCATCCGCTGCTCTCTTTCAACATACCGTTTTCGTCCGCTGCGGACTCAATGGTACGGCAGCTTGTGGTTCCAACACAAATTACACGATGACCGTTTTTCTTCGCATTGTTGATCTTGTCAGCGGCTTCCTGTGTCACCATATAGAACTCTGAATGCATATGGTGTTCCAGGATATTGTCCACTTTTACCGGACGGAAAGTACCAAGTCCGACATGCAGTGTTACCTCTGCAATATCAACGCCCATATCTTTTACCTGCTGAAGCAGTTCCGGTGTAAAATGTAACCCTGCAGTCGGAGCTGCTGCAGAACCGTCATATTTTGCGTAAACAGTCTGATAACGGTTCTTGTCCTTTAACTGATGTGTGATATATGGCGGTAACGGCATCTGACCTAACTGATCCAGAATTTCTTCAAAAATTCCTTCATAAGTAAATTTGATCAGACGGTTGCCCTCTTCCACGATATCAATCACTTCACCGACTAAAAGTCCACCACCAAAAATGATCTTTGTGCCGACTTTTGCCTTTTTACCCGGTTTTACCAGTGTTTCCCAGACATCGTTTTCCTTGCGTTTCAGCAGAAGAATCTCGATTTTTGCCTGAGTCCCCTCTTTTTCACCAAACAGACGGGCAGGAATTACTTTTGTATTGTTTAAGACAAGGCAGTCACCTGGTTTCAGGAATTCTGTGATTTCCCGGAATACATGATGAGAATACTCGCCAGTCTCTTTATCCAGGACCAGAAGTCTGGAGGATGACCGATCCTCCAGCGGGTCCTGCGCAATCTGCTCCTGTGGCAGATCAAAATAATAATCTGTTACCTTCATTTCGTTTTCGTTCAATACAGACACCAACTTTCTACTGGCGCAGCTCTATGCCCAGACGCTCCAGACCGTTCATTATCTTCTTCATGGCAGCAGTGATATCTGCTTCCTCTAACGTACGGTCTTTTGCACGGAAGGTCAGTTTATAAGCCAGAGATTTGAATCCTGCTTTAATCTGTGCGCCCTCATAAATATCAAATAATTCATAAGACTCAAGAATCTTGCCGCCTCTCTCGTCAAATACCTTCTCAATATCGCCTGCAAGTACATGTTTCGGAACAACCATACTGAGGTCGCGGCTGACTGCCGGATATTTTGCAATGCCTTCGTATTTGCGGTCAAAAGTTGCACGGGAAACGATTTCCGGCATATCAATGACAGCAACGTATACGCGATCTTTAATGGAGTAATTTGCTGCAACCGTCGGATGAATCTCACCGAGATAACCGATTACCTGACCATCATAAATAACATTTGCCTGACGTCCAGGATGTAAGAAGGACAGTTCCGACTCCGGATCATACTCCGGTTTCAGATTCATGCCTACTTTATACAGGAACTCCTCAATAACACCTTTCATAGTATAGAAATCGCCATCACCGTAGAATCCCAATGTAAACTGCATGCGCTCTTCCGGAAGCTCTGTAACAGGCTCCTGTTTTGGCAGATAAATATTTCCTAATTCATACAGACGCACATCTTTGTTTCTACGATTGAAGTTAGTAGAAAGAGATGTCAGCATTCCGTTTAAGGAAACGGTACGCATAATACTGAAGTCCTCGCCAAGCGGATTGGAAATCGTTACGGTATTACGCAACTGACTGTCTGCCGGAAGTAATAATTTATCAAATACCTTCGGACTCTCGAAGGAGTATGTCATTCCCTGTGAAAATCCGCAGAACTGGGCAACTTCTCTTGCCACTTCCTCTACTCGAAGTTTAAAGGAAAGTTTACCTGTTGTGGATTCTCCGGATGGAAGTGTGGTCGGGATATTGTCATATCCGTAGAAACGTGCTACTTCCTCTGCGATGTCTGCATCACGGAGCAGATCCTGTCTCCAGGATGGAACGATGACTTCCTGTGTCTCCTCATCAAAACCAAGGTCGATTTTTTTGAAATATCCGATCATTGTCTCTGCAGAAATATCAGTTCCGAGCAGACCATTGATCCAATCCGGATCAAATGCAATTCTTCTTCCTGTCATTTCTTTCTGGTATACATCAACGACACCGCCAACAACTTCACCTGCACCAAGTTCTTCGATGAGCTGGCAGGCACGGTTCATAGCCTCAATCGCATTGTTTGGATCCAGGCCTTTTTCAAATTTGGAGGAAGCGTCGGTACGAAGACCTACTTTTTTGCTGGACAGACGGATGTTTGTTCCATCAAAGCAAGCTGCCTCAAAAAGCATTGTCTGAACATTGTCTGTGATCATGGAGTTTTCGCCACCCATGATACCGGCAAGTCCGATTGCTTTTTCGCCATCGCAGATCATCAAAATACTGTCATCCAAGGTACGCTCCTGGCCATCTAACGTAACAAATTTCTCTCCTTTAGCAGCACGGCGTACCCGAATCTCATGGCCGGAGATTGTATCCATATCATAAGCATGCATTGGCTGTCCAAACTCTTCCATGACATAGTTTGTGATATCTACGATATTGTTGATCGGACGGATACCGTGGGAAGCCAGTCTGTGCTGCATCCACTTCGGTGACGGTGCGATCTTAATATTTTTTACTACACGGGCAGTATAACGCGGGCAAAGATCCGCATCTTCTACAGATATTTTAATGTAGTCGTTTACGTCCTCTGTATTTCCTGTCTCTGTTACTACCGGCGGAATAAATTCTTTTCCGAAAGTAGCTGCTGCCTCACGGGCAATACCAAGAATGGAAAAGCAGTCTACACGGTTAGATGTAATCTCGTACTCTACAACTACGTCATCTAATCCAAGATAAGCAACTGCACTCTCACCAACCGGAGCGTCTTCCGGTAAAATGTAAAGTCCGTCCTCAGCTGCATCCGGATACATATCGGTAGTAGAGCCAAGTTCTTCAATGGAGCACATCATACCATTGGACTCTATACCTCTTAATTTACCTTTTTTGATTTTGATGCCGCCTTCTACGACTTTTCCGTCATGACCGCCTGCAACACGTCCACCGTCTAATACAACCGGGACTTTTGCGCCTTCAAATACGTTTGGTGCGCCGGTTACAATCTGTGTGGTCTCTCCGCCGATATCCACCTGGCAGATTACCAGTTTGTCTGCATCCGGGTGTTTTTCGATTTTTAATACCTGACCGATGACGATTTTTTCCAGATCCTCATCTAATTTTTTATATCCTTCTACTTTTGAACCGGAAAGTGTCATCGCATCCATGTATTCCTGCGGCTCTACTTCTAATTCCGGAACATATGCTTTTATCCAAGATAATGAAGTTGTCATGTTTCTTTCTCCTATATTAATTCTTTCATAATTTTTCGTGCAGATTCGAAAATTATTCCTGCAAAGTTTTTCTTATGCACTTCTTTCGTGCAGATTCGAAAATCTTTCCCTCAAAATTTTTCCTATGCACCTCTTTCGTGCAGATTCAAAAATCTTTCCCTCAAAATTTTTCCTATGCACTTCTTTCGTGCAGATTCGAAAATCTGCGATTTTCTCATTGTCCGGCATTCGCCGTACAATCCGTCAGTGCTTCATACATGCTTTTGCAAGCAAGCTTTCAACGCATGTCCGAATCACTTCCTATCTGCACTTCTCAAAGCTAACGCTAAAACTGTTTCAAAAATCTGTCGTCATTTTCGTAAAGCAGACGCATATCGTCGATTTCATATTTTAACAGTGCGATACGCTCCAGGCCTACACCAAACGCAAATCCGGAATATTCCTTTGGATCAATGCCACTCATCTCAAGTACGTGCGGGTGAACCATTCCACAACCAAGAATCTCAATCCATCCTTCACCTTTACAGAAACGGCATCCTTTTCCACCACATTTGAAGCAAGTCACGTCTACCTCAGCACTCGGCTCTGTGAATGGGAAATGATGTGGACGGAATTTTACTTTTGTCTCAGGTCCGAACAGCTCTTTTGCAAACTCCTGCAGTGTTCCTTTCAGATCTGCAAATGTAACACCTTTATCGATAACCAGTCCCTCAATCTGATGGAAGGACGGAGAATGAGTTGCATCTACTTCATCGGCACGGAATACACGTCCCGGTGCGATCATACGGATCGGCAGTTTGCCCTGTTCCATCACTCGAACCTGTACCGGAGATGTCTGTGTACGAAGTACAATTTTGTCATTGATATAGAATGTATCCTGTTCATCTTTGGCCGGATGATTTGCCGGAATATTCAGTGCCTCGAAGTTGTAGTAATCGTACTCTACTTCCGGTCCTTCTACGACTTCATATCCCATACCAACAAAGATACGCTCAACTTCTTCCAGGGCGATGGTGTTCGGATGACCATGACCTACACGGTTTTTCTTTGCCGGAAGTGTTACGTCAATGACTTCTTTTTTCAGTTTATGTTCCAACTCCAACGCTTCCATTTTCTTTTTGGTTTCTTCTAATTTCTGTTCGATGGCTGCTCTTGTCTCATTTACCATCTGACCAACCAATGGACGCTCTTCCGGGCTGACATCTTTCATTCCTTTTAATACTGCAGTAAGCTCACCTTTTTTCCCGAGGAATGCAACACGGACATCATTTAATCCGTTTAATCCTTCTGAACTTTCGATAGAAGCAAGCGCTTTTTCTCTGATTTGCTTTAACTTGTCTTTCATCTCTTATCTCCTTTTACTTATTCATAAATGTATCAGATTGTTCTGTTTTATCATTTTGAGAAATATTGATTACACGGATTGTTCCGTGCTTTGCACTTCCACAATCCCATAAAAAAACGTCCCTTCACAAAGAAAGGGACGAAATAATTCCGCGGTACCACCCGACTTTCCGACATACATCGGACACTCTGATGCGTAACGTGCATGACCCGTCTGTCTCTACTGGACCCGTACGGCATTGCAAACCGTACATTCCCTGTTCAAAACAGCAGCTCCGATGGGAAATTCAGCAAATGTCTTTCCTTAAATGTACTCTCAGCCAACATACATTCTCTCTGTAATCCGATCATCTGCCTACTGACATCTTCTCAGCTTTTGTAACCTGGATTCTATTTCTCCGGTACAGTATACTATATACAGCATCCGGACAATAAATCAAAAACAGAAAGATTTGAAAATATACATATCTCCAAATCAAAACTAGAATTTATTCTAGCATAGCTTTTTTAAAACATCAAGCGTTTTTATCCTGTTCCCGTTCTTTTTTTCTCTGTCGCGCTTCCTGGATCTCCACCAGAAGAATTTCAAACAGATTATTCACTTCTGCACACACCAGAAAAATGTACATACTGATGTACAGCCAGAACATCAACAGGAAGATCGTAGTCAGACTGCCATATAAGGAAAATCCGTTAAAATAATCAACATATACAGACAGTCCAAAGGAAAATACATACCATGCGGCAGAACATCCCACCGCTCCAATAAGCTGGCTTTTAAACGTTGCAGTCCGGTTCGGCAATACTTTATAAATAAACATAAAGAATACGATCAATACAAAAAACAGGATCAGCAGCCGCAGTTTTAAAATGATATCCGTTACTATGGACAGAATTGGTGCATACTGTACGAGCATATTCTGGATTTTCCGGCCAAATACCAGAAATACCATCAGTAAAATGATGACAAGCACGAGGATCAATGTCTCGATCATTGCCCGGAAACGCAGTACAAACCAGTTTCGGGTCTCATCGGTATCGTATACAATATTCAGACCGTAACGAAGACTCTGAATCGACTTTGCAGCAGAATACACCGCAAAGATCACTGCGATTGGAAGCATTTTGGCCGAATTTGTATACACTTCATTTACCACATTGATCAGCATCGGCGTGATCTTGATTTGTCCCGGAAGTACCATCTGAATCACCGACAGTACTGTACTCTCACTCACTGGTGTGAACCGCAGCAGCGACAGAAATACCAGTAAAAACGGGATGGCTGACATGATGATAAACAGCGCTGCCTGTGCTGCGTAGGCACCAATATTATCTTTTTTCAGTTTTTGTAAAAAGAACCTTATCAAATGCTTATAATCCATAAGTTCTCCCCTTTTGTATCCAAAACAATTGTCTTTTGAATATTCACATTCCGATAGAATATCAGATTTTTTACATTTCATCAAGTTTTTTATTCACCAGCTCTTGTATACAGTTCTGTTCCCGGGAAAAATGTTCCAAGTATCTCCACATATCCCTTGCCGTTTTTTGCCATGCCATCCGCACCATACTGGCTCATACCGATCCCGTGTCCCAAACCGCCTCCATAGAGCACATATATTCCGTGTTCTTCTGTATCAACCGAAAAAAATGCACTGGGAAGCATGTGGAAATTATGTGCAGAATTTCCGTTTTTATCTCTCAAAGTGGTACAAATGCTCCATAAAATATTCCGGATTGCATTTTCATTGTATACATGTGCAATACCGTTTTCAAAAGTCAGACGCAGATCTGTGACACAGCCGGATTCCGATCTTGCATCAATGCCAAGATCCGCTAGCGTTCCAAAAGATGTCAGATTCTCCGTTTGCACACCTGCGCCATCTGTCAGCACTACTTTTCCATCCCGGTGGCTGGCTGCCGTCTGTAATGCGTGCCGCAGTTTCTGCTCATTTCCTGCTAACTGCAACACAGCCCGCCATCGAAAAAAGCGGCTTTCACTGTCGTATGCTGTCACCTGGCCATCCCGCAAAAATATATCTGCAGATGATCCCATTCCTTCATTCTGTACAAGACTGTGAACCCCCAGATAAGGAAGTGCCTCCTGCTGCCATACTTCCAGACCGGTAGTATAACCACAGGACGTAGAAAAATAATAAACCGAGGCTATCATCCCCTGCCAGGTAAGAATTTGTCCGGCGGTAGCATACACGGCCTCCGTTGCCGCCGCATTTGCATTTTCCGGAAGGTATACCTGACAGTCAGTGGTATCGTCCACATCCGCATGATACATTTCATAAGCGGTTCCCAACACCTGTAACGCCGCATAGGTCCGGGCACAGACTGCCTGGGCTTTCAATGCTTCCGGTGCAAAGGATGCAGGCATCTCCCCAGGCACCACACCGCAGAGATAGTCTTCCATCCCAAGTTCATTCACAATCCAATATGTATTGCCATCTGCCTTTCGATATATATGCAGTTTTCCGGCATAAGTCCCCTGAACTGCTCCACCGGCATCTGTCAGACTTAATGTACCGCCATCTGTCGCTTCCACAACAGCTTCATCGACCCCGTTCTGTGCCATCCACGTACCACAGTCTGCTGCTGTTTGGGCTGCAACAACCGCCTCCACACCGGAAGCAGATGCTTTCCATGTGGTACTTCCCAATACATACACTCCAGCACGTTCCGGCTTCTGTCCATGATCCTGCGTCAGTAGAACCCGCACCGTCTCCGGAATTGTAATCAGTCCCACTTTCGTACCTGCGCTGTTCCCGGAAGCTGTTTTTTCCGGTGTTTTTCCCGCTTCTGCATCCGTCTGTCCCACTTCCTGTTTGATTCCCAGCAGTACCTTCCCCTGCACATACGCCACATAGTGTTTTCCATACTCCATCCGACAGCTTTGCAGATCACAATCATAATTTCCATTGTCTGCTATGATACGCTGTTCTCCGGGAACTTTTCCAAGATATTGTACTTCCACTTCAGTTACGGTATCTTTCACCTGAAGAGTATCCAGAAGCAGTTCATAGTACATACACCATTGCGCTCTGCTCAATATCGTTTCATTCTTTTTCACAGAGGTACTATCAGTTGTACTAAAATGGTTCTGCAGCTGCATCACTGCTTCCTCATAACATCCTTCTACCCCCAGCACACTGCAAATTTGTTGCAGATCAGCCACAGTCAGAACATCCCGGACTTTTGGAATCACCAACTTCCGTGTTTCCTCCGGCGTCAGATATGCTGCCTGCAGATAACCTGCCAGTTCCGACGCATAAACCTCCTGATGAAGCTCCGTTGTCTGCTCCTGCTTTTCTTTTTCTTCCGCTGCTATCAAAAAGATTCCTGCAATCACAGCCATACTAAGGAAACACAACAGAAGCACCTTTCGACGCTTTCTTCGTTTTTTCTGTTTTTCCAGATATCTTCGTCCTGGCTGTCTGCAATCTGTTTCTGTTCTCATACACCTGTCCCCTCCACGCAACATCATATGGCTGTAAAAGGGAAAAAAGAACCGGACATGATGTTATTCACACCATGTCCGGCTTTATCTTTTGTGATTCAGTTCTTTCATCTTTTGTAACGCAGACATATCTCTATGCCTTTATCTTTTGTAACATTTTTCAGTTTTCTCTTTTGTGATCCCAGAGTGCCGTTCCTGCAATTTTGACTCCTAGCAAAGCTAGGGGGGATTCCGCAATCGGTCTTCTGCCTTCCACTGCGAATTCGGTGGCCTGGCATCCAGCCGACAATTTAAGATTCCCAAAAAGAAAATGTAGGTTCAAAATAACAGGGTTCTCGCACACCCCAGGAATCACTTCCGCTACATCTGATTATACTTTACTATGTGCATCCTGGCAATAAAAAATTCAAATTTTTTTTAGAAAATTCTGGATTCCGACTTCACGTTCGTTTTGCCATATTCCTTATTTTTCCAGAGAAAAGGCATAAGGTAAAAGTTCACCTAAGGATGCTGTGCGCTGAATTCCTTCGCATCCCAGCATGAGCACCTGAAAATCCCGGGAACAAAACTCTGCCATCACCTGGCGGCAGACACCGCAGGGCGCTGTCGGCTGTTTGCTGTCACTGATAATAGCGATTGCTTCAAATTCACGAAATCCTTCCGAAACCGCTTTGAATATTGCGGTACGTTCTGCACAGTTTGTAGGACCATACGCTGAATTTTCGATATTGCACCCGGTAAATATCGTACCGTCTTTGCACCGTAGTGCCGCTCCTACATGAAAACCGGAGTAAGGAGCATAGGCCTGTTCTTTTGCTTCCTTTGCCTTCTGAATCAGTTCTGCGAACTCCATCTTATTCTCCGTCCTGCAACATTGCAATTGCACTGCTTGTACCGATCCGGCTGCATCCTGCACCGATATACAGTTCCATATCTTCTTTGGAACGGATACCGCCTGCCGCTTTGATCTTTACATTCGGTCCCACATGCTGCTTCATCAGTATCACATCCTCCAATGTAGCACCGCCGGTTCCGAATCCGGTTGAGGTCTTGATAAAATCCGCTCCGGCTTCTGTCACTGCTTCGCACATCCGGATTTTCTCTTCTTCCGTCAGATAACAGTTTTCAATAATCACTTTTAAGATCTTATCACCGGTTGCTTCCTTGAGCAGACGAATCTCCTCTGTTACCTGCGAATACTCCTGATTCTTTACCATACCAAGATTGATAACCATATCGATCTCATTCGCACCGTCTTCCAGTGCCTGACGTGTCTCTGCCAGTTTCGCCTCTGTACTTGTATTACCAAGCGGGAAACCGACTACTGTGCAAATGTTTAATTCCGGAAAATATTCATGTGCACGCTTTACATAGCTGCTTGGAATGCACACAGAAGCCATTCTGAAAAAACGTGCTTCCTGACACAACTGCTGGATTTCTTTCCAGGTTGTGACTGCCTTTAACGCAGTGTGATCCACAAATCTGTATAATTCTTCTTTTTTCATGTCTTTACCTCATTTTTACGAATGACTTCATGATAATATATTTTATACAAAAAATCTATACAAACTGATATTTTCAGAAATTGTTACAACAAAGAACCAGTTTTCTTCCGTTTCCGGGAAATAATCACCATAACTTATAAACTCCTGCCCAGAACACATAGAAAATCCCGCAGATAACCAAATCTGCGGGACTTTTTTAAAAAGTTGGGTATGTTAATGTTTTGGAATACTTCTTCTTGGTGATAAAATCTGAAATCCGGTCTTTTTATATAGAGTTCCCATAATGCCATCCGGTGCAACCATAATAACAACGATTGCGATAATACCAAGTACAATATTTGACATACCAGGATAGTTATACATAATCTGTACGATGATTACATATAATACAGATCCAACGATCGGACCTTCCATGGTTCCCAGTCCACCAATGATAACAGCAAATGTCATAGCAATCGTCCAGTTGATGGAGAAACCTGTGGATGGATTAATATAAGCCGTCTGCATGTACTGTGCACCACCGATCAGTCCCATCATGAAGCATGCGATCACATAGCATTTCAATTTTGTTTTATAAAGTTCTACACCCATAGTCTCAGCTGCAGATGCGCTGTCACGAATGGCCATAAGCGCCAGACCGGTTTTTGTTCTCAGCAATCCAAACACAACCAAAACTGCGAGTACCGCAACAATCAATGCTGTGTAATATAACTGTTTATTAGACAGGGAAAATACTGTGCTGATACTCCAGTCCTGTGCATAACCTACAAATTTCCAGTTTGAGAAGAAAATATTTAATGCTTCTGCGATGATCCATGTTCCGATTGCAAAGTATACACCGCTCATCTTAAAGATTGCCGGAGATACTGCAAGTCCAAACAGTGCACAGATTACTGCACCGATGATGATCGCCAGATAAATATTTACACCATAGTTTACAGAAAGAATGGTCAATGAATAACCGCCGATTCCAATAAAAGCCTGCATACCAAGAGACAACATTCCGGCATAACCGCCAAGCAGGTTCCACATCTGGCTCATAGCCATATACAGACACATCAGAGTAATAATATTCAGCAGATACGTTGAACCGGCCTGCGGAATAATTACAAACATAACTGCGATAACCGCAATTAAAATGATCAGGTTCATTTTTTTCTTCATATTCGTCAGCCCCCTTACTTTCTTACCGCAGAAGCTGCGAACAATCCATTTGGTCTCAATGCCAGAATTACAAGCAATACAATGTAAGCGATCAGCATCTGTACACCGGATCCAAATACATATCCACCAACAATCTGAGCAACGCCAAGTACGATACCACCGATCAGCGTTCCGAACAAACTTCCCATACCTCCGATTACTACAACACCGAATGCAATGATCAGGTACTGTGTACCGGATGACGGATAAAATACGAATGTGGAACCAACTAACGTTCCTGCTATTGCTGTAATACCCATACAGATTACCATTGCAGCAGCGTAAGCCAGTTTTGTATTTACGCCCATAAGCTCTGCTGCCATTGTATCATCAGAGGTAGCACGGATGGCACGACCAAAGTTTGTTTTCTGCATTACCAGTGACAGACCGATGATAATAACACAAGCGATGATAAAACTTGTCAGATAACTTGCAGAAATAGATAATACGTCAGTAGTAACAACATTTTTGGATGACAGTGAGTTATTAATGGACTGGTTGTCCGCACTGAAGATTTTCAGCATCAGGTTGGACAGAAAAATGGAAAGTCCGAAGGTTACCAGCAGTGCCGGTGCCTCACCTTTATCCATAACCTTATTAACAAGGAACTGCTGTATCACGAAACCAAGTACACACATAACGACAACAGATACGATAACCGATACGATCAGATTACATCCAAGCGCTCTTGTCATAACAAGTGAAATATAAGTACCAAGAATCATCAAATCTCCATGTGCCAGGTTGGTCAGTCCCATAATACCGAAAACCAGAGACATACCGATACCAATCATGGAGTATAATCCTCCCAGGAGGATACCTGTAACAATACATTGAATCATAATTTCTCAACTCCTTTGTCTAACATGATCAGTGAGAAAATGTATTAATACCGAAGTAAGCATCATTTACTTCATCTACACTTAACTCTTTAGATTTACCCTGCATTACAATTTTTCCTTCCAGAACCACATATGCGTAATCAGAGGATTTCAGTGAACGGTTTACATCCTGCTCAACGATCAGCATGGTCAGTCCGGTGTCAGCGATCTCTTTCAGTTTTTCATAAATATCATTGATAACAACCGGCGCAAGTCCCAAAGAAATCTCATCACAGAGAAGAATCTTAGGCTGTGTCATAATTCCACGGCCAATAGCAAGCATCTGTCTCTGTCCACCGGAAAGGAACGTTGACATCTGATTCGCTTTCTCTTTCAGGATCGGGAACAGTTTATATACATTTTCCAGTCGCTGCATACGTTCGTCTTTCTTTGCAAGGTAGGCACCCATCAGAAGGTTATCCTGTACGGTCATTCGCTCAAAGCAGTGACTTCCTTCCGGAGCCATGGAAAGACCAAGGCGTGCGATCTGATTTGGTTTCTTGCCCGCAATATTCTGTCCGTCAAAAATAATATCTCCTTTTGTCGGTTTGTTGAGTCCACAGATAGTATTCATAATTGTGGATTTTCCGGCACCGTTCGCTCCGATCAGGGATACGATGGTACCAGGTTCTACATGAATTGATACGTCTTTCAGAGCAAGGAAATCTCCGTAATGAACATCAATATGATTTACTTCTAACAAACTCATTCGTCGTCTCCTCCTCCCATATATACTCGTTTTACTTCTTTGGAATTCATAACATCCAGTGGTTTTCCTGTAATGACATCCACACCGTCAGCCAGAAGCATAACACGGTCGGTTCCTTCCAGCATGGTACGGATGATATGTTCGATCCAGATTACGCTGACACCTTCCCGCTTGATTTCTTTTACAAGATTGATAATCAGTCCTACCTCAGACTCTGTCAGACCACCACCAACCTCATCCAGCAGTAAAATCTTCGGCTCAGTAGCCAGTGCACGTCCGATTTCGAGACGTTTACGATCTAACAGTCCCAGTTTTCCTGCAAACAAATCCAATTTATCATCTAATTTAATGATTTTCGCTACTTTAAGGGCCTTTTCTTTTGCCTGTGCTTCGGACATACCAGCTCCGAATACACCACCAACCATAATATTTTCAAATACGGTCATCTGTTCAAATGGTCTCGGCACCTGGAATGTTCTTCCGATACCGCCACGGCACCGCTCTGTCACACCCTCACTTGCAATATCCTTTCCATCAAAAATCATGGTACCACCGGTTGGTTTCAAAATACCGGTCAGGATGTTCAACATAACTGTTTTTCCTGCACCGTTTGGTCCGATCACACCAAGTACCTCATTCTCGCCAAGTTCAAAATTGATACTTTTTAATACATGGTTGCTTCCGAATGAGATGCTCAGGTCTTTTACCGTTAAGATTGCACTCAAAACCTTATACCTCCCTGTCAAAATTCTCTTATGAGAAGAATAACCGTCAGAAAACACATTACCTTTCCGACGGTTACCTCCTTTTGTCTAATCAGGATTTTTCCTGATCGTGTTCGTTACATTACTGAAGTCTGCATTACTTTAAAACTCTGAGTTCAGATGTAACCGGGCAATCCGGAACCTGTGTGTTTGCAATGATGTTCTGTGTCCATGTTCCATCATCATTGTATGTCCACTGACCTGTTACAAGGCTCTGAACGGAGTAATGTTTGTCATTATAGTTTACATTACCGATAATTGTATCAACATTAAGTTCATCTGCTGCTGCACAAAGTTTTTTTGTATCAAGAGAACCTGCATTTTTCAGTACGTTATAAAGGATCTCTACGTTTGCGTAATCATAACCTGCTGTAGCCGGTGCGTATTTGTCGCCTGTCAGCTCCATCCATTTATCACCAATTTCTTTACATGTCTGTCCTGAGATAGAAGAGGTATATGGATGATCCGGTGTCCACCAAACTTCAGAGCAAAGTCCGTCAGCCAGTCCGTTCGCACCTGCGGAGTCAACATCTTCTTTGAACAGTGTAGCTTTTGCAACAGTACATACCTTCGGCATATATCCGGAAGATTTCAGCTGTGAATAGAAAGTACCAAAATCAGATGTAAGCATAACGCCGACAACTGCGTCACAGCCTTCTTTTTTCAGGTTATTGATAATAGATGTATAATCTGTTGCCCCGGATGTATAAGCGCCCGGATCATATGCTTCGTAACCGTTGGAGTTTGCAAAATCAGAAATTGCGTTGATCATTGTCTGACCTTCTGTATCTGTTGCGTGCATTACACCGACTTTTCCGCCTGCGATGCCTGCTGCATCCCATGCATCCTTAAAGCAGGAAAGCTCATTCTCTGTATTGAATCCTGCATGGTAGCTATATTTGTAATCAGAAGTTGCCCATGCCTCATCCGGTGTATCAACAGATAAACATACAACGCCTGCTCTCTCACAAGCGGCTGCAACCGGAACTGTTGTATCTGCTGTATGAGATGTAATCATAATATCAATATTTTTGCTGGAAATCAGGTTGTTGGCTGCTTCAGATGCTTTTGTTGCATTAGACTCGGAATCGGCAACCACCAGTTCTAATTTCTTTGCTGTTCCATCAACTTCAATTCCGCCTGCCTCATTAATCTGATCCAGTGCATACTGTGTCATTTCCTGTGTACCGGCACCAAATGCTGCAAGTGCTCCGGTCTCCGGAATAACGATACCAACTTTAATGGTATCCCCTGATGAACCTTTGGATGCGCTGCCGCCGTCGCCGGAACCCCCGTCCCCGCTTCCACATGCTGCTAATGATCCGATCATCATTACGGACATTACAACTGCTGCAAGTCTTGCTAATCTCTTTTTCATATTTTTTACCCTCCTCTAAAAGATCTCTCTAGTATCCTTTCGGTGCCTACATTGTATCTGATTTTTGCACAAAAAAAAATCCGAAAAAATTCAGATTTTATTGAATTTATTCGGATTTCTAAAAAAAATATTAATTTTTTTCTGTTATATTTTATTTTTGCACAATTAAAAGTAGTTTTTCACTTCTTTATTGTTGTTTTTGCATATATTTTTGTGCTTCTTCTATAAATTTCTGTGCATTCAGTTCTCCGGCAAACAGTTTTTTGGTCAGATTCCGCCAACTGTCCCCTGTTTCCTGTGGAAGCTGGGAATACCAGTCCGGTGTGATCTTCTTTGCGGATGCAATCATCTCATTCAAATCTGATACCGGTTTGACCACATCACTTGTTTGCGGATATGTAAGATCCATAAGATTCTGATAGCCATATTCCGTCACATTGATTTCATTTACCTGTTGAGAAAATTCCATGCAGATTTCTGCCGCATCTTCTTTGTATTCAGATTTTTCATTGATGCAGATACCCGGTGTCAGGGAATGATTCATATCCATCAGATACTGACCGTATGTCTCATTATAAGTTTCCGTGCAGGACGGAAACTGTCCCACAAGAAATCCATGTTCTCCCATATTATGGATCAAATGATAAATGATTGCAGACTGATGTGAAAAAAGCACCGCTTTTTTATTGATAAAATTCCGAACAGCTTCTGCCTCCCCCGTTTCCATATAGTTTTCCGGAAACGCATGGTTTTGCACCAGCCATTCCACCTTCTGTGCTGCTTCAAGAAAAACCGGATCCATAAAATCAATGGTTCCATTCTCCCATTTTTCATATGCATAAGGATCTATCCTGTTCACAATCATTCCGTACAACATTTCTCCCAGATAGTTGTCCCTTTCTCCCAGTTCCAGTGCAGCATAGGAAGTATCATGTGCCGCATTATATGCAGCCACCTGTCTCACCAGCATCTCAAGTTCTTCCCAGGTCTGTGGAATCTGATCAATTCCAAGTTCTGTCATCAGACTCTGATTCCCATAAAGTACCTCGTATCCATCGGACAGACACGGAATGATATAATGCACGCCATCCTTATAGGGCTGAATATATTCTTCCTTAAATGGTGCCTGACTGATATAATCATCCACCGGCATACAGGCTCCTGCATCAAACAGATATCCCGGATAAGAGCCACCCCATACAAGAAAAATATCCGGAAGTTCATTGCAGATAAGTGCCACCTTCAGTTTATCCTTCAGCTGCTCGGTGGAATAAGATTTTACGTTAATATCATAACCGTATTTTTCTGCCAACGTATCCCATAAAAATACATAATAGGCACCTGGAACATTTTTGTCAAAAAATGTCCATACCTCAAGTTCTGCTTTTGCCGGTTCCTGCTGTGCTACACTTTTCTTCTGAGTACATCCTCCCAGAAATACAACTAAAAATACGGCGCTTAGCAACGCCGGCATCACTTTGCAGTGTAACTTTCTCATTCCCATTTTCGCACCACTCTCCCGTCTTATTATCCTTCACCTGCGCCATTCACAAAATACCATTTCAGGCTTCATGGTCCATTCTTCAAAAAATATCGTCCGCAACCCTATCTCTTTTATTTTACAAAAAAACTGTCGTATTGTAAAATGATTCTATGTAAAACTTACACATAAAGGAGACCAGCTATGAAAAGTCAACCATAAA
>NZ_KI271076.1 GCF_000469345.1 Eubacterium ramulus ATCC 29099 | reverse complement strand
ATTCTCTGGATTCGTTCATCTATATCACGTCCTTTCTCTACCTGCTGTTCCAGTTCAGCAATTCGGTGTTCTGTTTCAGTAATAAACTGTTTTCGCTGTTCAGCTTCTGTGCCAATATCTGCCATTGCTGATTTTCGTTTTCCAAAAGTTCTATCTTCGTTTTCTGTTCTTCCATCTTGGAAAGTAGTTCCTCGGTATTTGGCAAAATGTTGAGCAGCTCGGATAACTCGCTGTTTAATTTTTGCAATTTCTGATTCTGTTCCTGCATAAGAGAGAGTTGGGTGTCCCGGTTCTGCATTTCCAGAAGCATTTCTGCCATTAAGGTCTGCTGTTCTTCGATTTGCCCAATCATGGACTCCATTAAGGGTATAATTTCCCGGCTTTCTTCTAATGTCATTTAATCGCTCCTTCCATAATGATAATGCACCTGATACTTTCCCAAAGGTGTCCAGTATCTTTTGCAATAACGTGTTTTGTTGTTTTATGATTTGATTTTCCGCTACTTTCCACGAACCTTTTATTTCCTGCCCGGCAAGAAACTTTTGTTCAATCTTTCTTGCGTCAGCACCTTCATGGATGGTAGGAATCTGGAGTTTTCCCTG
>NZ_KI271075.1:22452-44470 GCF_000469345.1 Eubacterium ramulus ATCC 29099 | reverse complement strand
GTTAAAAAGAAACTCAAAGCTAAAGTTACAGAGCGGAAAGAACTGAATGTGAAAAAAGAGAAAACCAGTATTTTGAATCCCATCCAGCATATAAAATTGAATCAGCAGCTTACCACTGTTACCGAAGAAATTGAAGAACTGAAATCAAGGAAAGAGCAGCTAATCTTCCAGGCAGAATGCTCTACCGATAAAGATATGACGAATCTATACAAAAAATATGACCAGATGAATAAAAATCTGGATATCCTGGATTCTCAGGACATCTCGCTCCAAAAACAGCTTGAAAAAGACGCCACCGCTTTCCGGGAAGAAAAATTTCGTCCTGAACCAAAACAGTATACAGAATTGCTGGACACCAGAATCCAGATACGTCCTGATTTCCGTGATAAGCTGATTGAACAGCTCAAAGGTACTTTCGGTAAATATTATGACTATCATCGTCGTGATATTGCAGCCAATGAGGTGGATTATCTCAATGTGGAGGATCCTGATGTTTTCTCCCATCGTGCATGGGAACTTAAATATCAGAGAGAACAGGAAATGCGGCGAAATCAGCCTGCTCGGACTAAGAAAAGGTCGTATGATATGGAATTATAACCGTCTTTGAATAGATAATATGTTCTTACAAATCTCTTGTTCAGAAATGAGTTTTTTCCAAAAAGCGTATAGATTTAAAACTTCCATACGCCTTTTTATATTCTACTCTTCAAATTGTCTAAAAGTTGACCAAAAATATATCACCGTTCATACGATGCAATAATTTCTTTGCTATCTGCTGTTTTATAATCAATTGTTCCCAAATTACCAATCAAATCAAATGTCATATCTGCATTAACCTGCAATTCATCTTCAAGTTTGACTGCAGACGGCTCATCTTTTAGAAAAACTGTTAATCCATAAGGCTCTGCTTCAGACTGTATCTCTATACTGTCATATGAGTATCCCTCAGGATACTCTTGACCGCTTACAATATTTATAACATTTGAAGAATCTCCTATATAATCTGTCTTATACTGCGATAGGTCAGGAATTTCGTATAGTTTTTCTTTTTTTCCGCACGCCGAAATCAGCATTATTGATACGGCAACCAACATAATTGCAAGTACTTTTTTCTTCATAGAAACACCTCCCGAAAGCTTTATTCAACACTTTTCGATTTGAGTAAAAGCCCAAGGGACTTTAATGTCCCTTATGCTTTTCTCTTTTCTGTCTCTGTTTCAGTTCAAACATTCGCTGTTCTTCAGCCTCTTTTTTCTTGCGGCTTTTCTCTTTGCGTTCCTGCTTGTTCTGTTCCTGCTGTAGTTTCAACGCCTGTTGCGATTTTGTGCCAATGCCTATTTCCAACATCTGCTTTTTTGCTTCTCGCTGCATCCGTTTCGGATTTCTTTTGATATCCTTTACAACAGTTTCAACAACCGGACTGAATTTCAAACTGAAATAGCACTTTTGAATATATTCCTGTACTTCATAATCTTTTGGTTCTGCACCAAATGTTACCTTTGCCACAGATAGTTTACCATCTTCGATGCGTTCAAATATACCCACCCAAAACGGCTCTTCAAAAAATACTGTCAGCTTTCCATTTACTTTGTCCATAAGAATCCCTCCTAAAATTGATTGAACAAAGAATGGACAACCCGGAGGGGCAGGTTACTTACCCTATTTACATAGGACGGCCGGGCTACCTACCGGCTCTGGCACATCAAAGATGTACGTTGCGTTTTTATCTTTGCTTTTATAATCAAGCCATATGGCAAGATTAACTTAATTCTGTAACTTCTAAGTTACGTTCCTCCAAAATATTCTTCTTACTTCATAAGATTCTATCTTCTGTTCAAATCATACCATATGATTAATGCATTTTCTATATACTTTCTTGATAACCAGCAAAAAGCTCCCGAAGGAGCTTTCCACGTTTTAAATGTACGCTAATTCGCTTAACACAATCTCTTCTGCATCATTCCTTATTTCCCATGAAGAATGTTGTAAATTAGTAATATCCACAACGATAGCAGGTAATTTAATTATTCGTATTTTTTCCCGATAATGTAAATCGAAACTACCATACCACCTAATATCATAATTAAGAAAATTTTATTTAAAATATCCCATAAAGCTATATTGAGACAATTGATTATTATAATACCTGCAAGAGGATATAGAACAACCGTTGCAAGTGTCCAAATTTTTAAAGTTGTACAGATGTACATCCAATTTCCATTGTTAAAGGATAAACCCACTAGATGTATTCTAAAAATTCCTTGTGAAACATAATTTATCTTGTTGGCATCATAATATGTTGGTAACATGTCTTTGGCAAAGAAACAAAACCATGCACCAAATAAAAGCATTAACCCTGTAACCAGCAATATATCACCTTTCATCTCTGCTATTGAATTCCCAGATGCAACTAACATAATAATTTCTGTAATAGATATTAAAAAACATAGCAAATATGCTAATATCCAGTTTTTTCTATGCTGATGAATAGAATTCCTAACAGCCATATCGAGAGAGCCTACTACCAATTCCTCGACTTCTTTTGTATCAATATTTTTCTGTGTATCTATTTTTTCTCCACGTAACAATTCTGTAACGGTAACATCTAATATATCAGCTATTGGTATGAGTAATACGACATTAGGCATACTAAGACCACGTTCCCATTTACTAACTGTTTTATCTGATACATATAATTTTTCAGCCAAATCCTTTTGAGTTAAATTCTTTTCCTTTCTTAATTCGGTTACAAATAAACCAAATTTTTCATTACTAATTTGATACATACATCCACCTCCTGCACACATATTATAATGGGAGTACGCATAAATCAATCGACCAGCAGTAGAATTGCAGAATATTAACACAAAATTCATCAAATAATCTCCCCATCATGATTATTTCTATAAAGTTATCTTCGAATATTTTTTAAGGCATACTATGGAATAATTAAATCGGCAACTTATGACTATGACGGAAAAAACCAGCCTTCCGGAACTTAGAAAAAGTCACCTGATATGGAATTGTAATTCGATTCTTCTTAGAACTCTTATAAACACAAAAGCTGAACAAATAGGATTTTTCTTCGTACCTGTTCAGCTCTTTGTTTACCTGTAAATCAATTCATTTAACACAATCTCTTCTGCCATATTACGAATACCATTTACTGCTCTGACCCATTCCATCTGGTCACAAGCTTTCAATTCTTCCGTAATGCCCTGCCGCTCTATCATCTGACACACCAGAATATCCATTCTCTCCTGTGCTTCATCGTCCACAGTATTCAGATGTTCTGTCAGTCTGTCTTCCAACATATACAGTGAATACATTGCCGGACGATGCTCTTTCAGATACGTTTTTCGCATCATTCCATATTTCCCATAATGCGGTTCTTCATCTGTACTAACAAGATTCGGATAGTAAATTCCGTCTGCGCCAAGTGTGTAGGTTCCACCCATTTTTTCAAATGTGCTTTTCATGTGTTATTCCTCCTTGAAATCAGCGATGTCCTTAGAGCATCGCAAAATATTTCAGGGCAGCCTTGATAGCATCTTCTTTCTCTTTCGGGCATTGCGGAACTCTTGCATTTTCTGATTTTGGAAGATTATAGTTTTCTCCCACTTCGATTCCACATTTGCGTTTTACCTGAGAAATATATAAACTTGAAACCTTCAAGCCAAATTCTTTCAGCACATAATCTTTGATTTCCTGATAGGTTGCTTTCAACTCAGCACTGGTTGCATCCAGCTCATCCAAGTCTAAGTCGATCTCTATCGTGTCATCTGGCTTTTGCGCGAGCAACGAGGCAAGCCGAGATGCTTGCATCTCGATTTGCCGACTGCCGCGTTCATCGAGACAAGTATTCTTGTCTCGATGTTGGGACAAAAGAACAACCGTCTCCACATGCACTGTTCCCGGAAACATATCCACACAGCAAATCCGTTCCACCACATATCCCTGTGCCTGTAAAACCTCCAGATCCCGCTGTAGGCTGGTCGGTTTACAGGAAATATAAATCATGCGATCCACACCATAACGGATGATTTTCTCCAGTGCTTTCGGATGAATTCCTTCCCGTGGAGGATCCAACACAATAAAATCCGGCTTTTCTTCGATGGAATCCAGAACTTTCAAGACATCACCGGCAATAAAATCACAGTTCTTCAGCTGATTTAACTGTGCATTTTCTTTCGCAGCTTCTACGGCTTCCTCCACGATTTCCACTCCGATCACATGTTTTGCCGCAGGCGACAGGATCTGTGCGATCGTTCCGGTTCCGCTGTACAGATCATATACCGTCTTCTCCGCTTTTTCATCCAGACTGTCTCCGATATATTCACGGGCAGTCTGATATAATACCTCTGCGCCCAGAGAGTTGGTCTGGAAAAAGGAAAACGGAGAGATTCGAAACTTTAACCCAAGCAATTCCTCATAGAAATAATCCTTGCCATATAAAATTTCTGTTCCTTCATTTTTCACTGCGTCTGCCACGCTATCATTTTTTGTATGCAAAATGCCGGCAATACTTCCATCCAGTTCCAGTGCCAGAAGCTGCTCTTTCCAGCCATCTAAAAGTGCTGTTTCATTCACACAGCTCTCCCCTGCACAAATTTCCTGTGTGGTCGTGATCAGATCGATCAAGATTTCCTCTGTCTTTACTGCTTTTCGCACCAGCAGATGACGCAGATATCCTTCATGGCGCATCCGATGGTAAAATGGAATATCCTGCGCTCTGAAATATGCTACCGTTGCACCCAGGATCTTGCGGTAGTCATCATCCACAATCCGACATTCATCCACAGTTACAATGTCATAGAAACTTCCCCGCTTGTGCATACCAAGTGCCAGCGGACCATCCTTTACTTCATCACCAAACGTATATTCCATTTTATTTCGGTAACCAAACTGCTGCGGACTTTTTCGGATTCCCTCAAAAATATCCTCCGCATTTGGCACCACTGCTTTCATCAGTTCCAGCACCTGTCCGGCCTTCAGTTTTAACTGTTCTTCATACGGCAGTGTCTGATAATTACATCCGCCGCAGACACCGTAATGCGGGCAGTTAGCTTCTGCGTTCTCCAGTTCTGACTTTTCCAGAATCTCCAGCAGACGTCCCTCTGCTTTTCCTTTTCGTTTTTTATTGATGACAAAAGAAACTTTCTGTCCCGGAATAGTATTTTTTACCGTTACTTCACTGTCCTCTACTTTTACAATTCCCTTATTCGGGAACTTGACTTTTTCTACAATGCCTTCACACATCTGTCCTTTTTTCAAATCTTTCTCCTCACAATGCTTTCTTTATTTTTCATACACAAACATCTCAACTCTGAAGTCAGGCAAAAAACGCCCACTCGCATTCTGTGAGTGGGCGTTCCAATACGGATCATCCTTGCATCAAATTACATTCCGCTGATGCAGATTAGTCTTCCTCTTCGTATTCATCATCCTCGTCATCAAAGAAGTCATCATCAAACTCATCTTCGAAGTCATCTTCAAAGTCATCCATATAATCAGGAGCAAAGAACTTATAAATATAATGTGCTGCTACGACTACCGCTGCAACTGCTCCAACAATGGCAAGAATCCAAAGTAATTTTGTCTTTCTTTCCTCATCAATTTTCTTGGAAAATAACTCTGTTAATTTTGCAACACTGATCAAATCATTGTTCATGTCATTCACTCCTTCTTAATACATTCCTTCTACTTCACATTTCACAATACAAAACGCTGGTAAAGCGGACATTCGCAATCCACTTTCGCTACATGAACACAGTCGCTCTGCGACCTGCGTTCACAATATTATTTTACAAATCTGAATTTTCTGCTCCGTATTGTTCATTGTTATAGGCGATTATATCATAACTTCTGAAGTTTTGCAAACGATGCAAACATTTTCTTTGTGCCAAAATCATCAAAATCCACAGTAACTTCGTAGTCTCTTCCACCGGAAACAATCTGCTTTACCAGACCTTCCCCAAACTTCACATGACGCACCCGGTCACCTTCCGCATACGTCAGTCTGCCAAGCTTTGTCCCACCACCAAACTGCTGTGTTTTTTTCTGTCCCAGGCTGAAAGATTTATAATAAGGCATACCCCCTGCCGGTGCAGAGGAACCGCCGCCGTATGGTTTCCTACTGAAATTCTGCTTTACATTCCCCAAATCTTTGATCGGTTCTTCTTTTCTTGGTCGTTCCTCCCGCACCATGCCGTTCAACAGGCTCTTCGGGATTTCTTTCACAAAACGGGAGACTTTGTGATACTGTGTCTCTCCCCTGGTCATACGCATCCGTGCGCTGGTCAGAGTCAGATGTTCTCTGGCTCTTGTAATTCCCACATAACACAGACGTCTCTCTTCTTCCACTTCGGTCGGGTCATCAGAAGTAATCGTCATATAACTTGGGAACAACCCGTCTTCCATACCTGCCAAATAAACATTCGGAAACTCCAGTCCCTTTGCGCTGTGCAATGTCATCAGCACCACATAATCACTGTCCTCTTCCAGATTATCAATATCTGCAATTAATGCCACTTCCTCAAGGAATCCGCTCAATGTCGGCTGTTCCACAGATTCCTCATAGGCCACGATCTTGCTGATCAGCTCATCGATATTTTCAATCCGGGCACGGGCTTCATCTGTACCTTCCGCATCCAGTTCTGCCACATAACCGGTATCTTCAATAATCTCATCCATGAGTTGTTCCACACTGATATAGGGCAGCTTGCTGCGCAGCATCTGAATAAAAGTCACAAAAGGACGAATCTTGGTCGCAGTAGCTTTGCTCAGCGTCGATATCTCTTCCGCCTGTCTCAGCGCGGCATAAAAACTCATTCCGTTCTCATCTGCATAGTCCTGTACTTTGGCTATGGTTGTTGCGCCGATTCCCCGTTTCGGTACATTGATGATCCGTTTCACTGCCAGATCATCCTGTGCATTGTCGATCGTTTTCAGATAACACAGTAAATCTTTAATTTCTTTTCTTGCATAGAAGTTTACACCACCCACGATTTTATACGGAATATTCTCTCGGACAAACCGCTCCTCTAACAAACGTGACTGTGCATTGGTCCGGTACAGTACGGCACTGTCTCCATAAAAAAATACCCCTTTGCGCACAAATGAATTGATGCTGTGGGCAATGTACTCTGCCTCATCGTATGCTGTATCAAAATCCTTACAGTCAATCTTGTCACCGGCATCCTGCTGCGTCCAGAGCGCCTTTGCTTTTCTGCCCACGTTATTTTTGATCACTGCATTGGCAGCATCCAGAATATTCTGTGTCGAACGGTAGTTTTCCTCCAGCTTAATGACTTTTGCATCCGGGAAATACTGCTCAAAATTGAGAATATTGTGGATATTGGCTCCACGGAATTTGTAGATCGACTGATCATCATCACCTACCACACAAAGGTTACGGTACTTGGCTGCCAGTAGCCGCACCAGTTCAAACTGCGCCGTATTTGTATCCTGATACTCATCTACCATGATATAGCGCAGACGCTCCTGATAAGAATCCAACACTTCCGGATCATTTTTAAACAATTCCACACATTTCATGATGAGATCGTCAAAATCAAGTGCATTGTTTTTTTTCAACGTCTGTTGATATTCCCGGTAAACCTGTGCCTGCTTCTGTTTTGCATAATCACCGGCTGCCCGCATGGTAAACTCCTCCGGAGAGATCAATTCATTTTTTGCAGAAGAAATCACATTCAGCAACGCACGCTCTTTCGTCTGCTTCGTATCAATCTGAAGCCGCTTGCACACGTCCTTCATCACCGTCTTCTGATCATCTGCATCATAAATCGTAAACCGGTTGTCATAGCCCAGACGGTCAATATACCGACGAAGAATCCGCACACAGCTGGAGTGAAAGGTAGATACCCAGATACTCTCCGAACCGAATCCCACCAGATTGTCGATACGTTCCCGCATCTCTGCTGCTGCTTTATTTGTAAAGGTAATTGCCATAATATGATATGGATTCACCCCTTTTTCCTCTATCAGATAAGCGGTTCTGTGCGTCAGAACCCTCGTCTTTCCGGAACCGGCTCCTGCCAGTACCAGCACCGGCCCTTCTGTCTGAAAAACCGCTTCCTGCTGCTGTGTATTCAGCAAATCATATCTGCCCATGCTTCCTCCATTTATTTCTATCTGTTTCATTTTCTGACTGCTGTCTTTTATCGAACATATTTTCTAACCTTGTGCTATCATAGCATAAGGTGCCTGATCCCGTCAACAACATTGGCTTGCCATTCGGTTTTCAATACTATATAATGTTACAGTTCACTCATCATATCTAGTAAATGCGAATGGCGCGTGTGAACAGTAACTATATAATATCCTTTAAACATTACAAAACATAAATCACGAATGACTGGAGGTAGTTCGCATGACAATCAATACAAACGATTTATTAAACAGCATACTGGACAGTCTGTCACGAATTGACCATGCAAAACTGGAAGCGCTTCCGGATATCAATCTATATATGGATCAGGTCATAACATTCATGGAAAAAGAACTGTATCCTACAAAACGGCATGAGGAAGATCCAATTCTGACCAAAACCATGGTCAACAATTATGTAAAAAATAATCTACTCCCGCCGCCAGAAAAGAAAAAATATTCCAAAGAGCATATTTTAACCCTGGTGTTTATCTACTATTTTAAAAGTGTCCTCAGTATCAGTGATATCCAGAATGTCCTGAATCCGCTGACCGACCGCTATTTCGGCAAAAAATCTTCCCCGACACTGGAGGAGATTTATGACGGTATCTTCTGCCTGGAATCCCATCAGGTAGAGCGTTTAAAAGAAATCATCCAGGAAGAATATATCATCAGCGAATCTGCTTTTGCAGATCTGGAAAATCTCAGCGAAAAAGATGCAGACTTTTTGCAGAAGTTCACTTTCATCTGCCTTCTGAATTTTGATGTCTATACAAAAAAGCTTCTGATTGAGAAAATCATCGACTCCATGAAAAAAACGGAGCCGCCCAAAAACACAAAAAGGAAACGCAGCTGATTCCCATATACGGGAATCCTTCTGTGCTTCCTTTTTTCTTTTACCGTTATCTTGATGTTGGGGTCAAAAGATGCCTTACGAATTGTTCCGTACTTCGTACTTCCACAATTCTACCCAATATTCGCATATCGTGAAGCTGACGCTCCACTTTTATGCTACTGCTCACCTTCCTGCCCTTTCATTCTGGCAAACACCATATCATAACCGTCATTGCCATAATTCAGGGAACGGTTGACACGGCTGATCGTCGCTGTGGATGCACCGGTCTTCTCCGCGATATCCAGATAAGTCTTCTGCTCCCGCAGCATATGTGCCACTTCAAAGCGCTGTGACAGTGATAAAATTTCATTGATGGTACAAACATCTTCAAAAAAGGTATAACACTCCTCTTTATCTTTCAGGCACAGGATAGCTTCAAACAGGTGATCCACGGCCTCTGTTCTGATTTTTTTGCTCATTTTATACTCCTTCTGTAACCAAATACCTATTACATCTGCTTTCCAGCATTTGCTTTTCTCTGTGCAAAATTTTAACATATTAAAGTTTTGAAGTAAAGAGGTGTTTTGGATTTTCTCTGCACTTCTATAATCATTGTTGTATTCAACATTTGTCGAAAATAATTATTCTGTGGTTCTCACAGTTTTCAACAAACAACGCTTTTCAATTCAACATTTTTCGTTTATCATATAAACATAAAATCAATTCAGAAAGGAAACACGACTATGACAAACAAAGAACTTGTATTGAAATTTTATGATGAAGTATTTAACAACTGGGATATCTCCAATTTAGACAATTATATGAAAGACAATTACATCCAGCACAATCCGACTGCTCCGAGCGGAAAAGAAGGCTTTGTAGAATTCACCAAATTTTTCTTCAGTCTGAAACCACATATGGATATCATTCATATCGGTGAGGATGGAGATATCGTATATGTATTCTTCAAATGCACACTGGAAAACGGTGCAATCAATAAAGTATGTGATATTTACCGTATCGAAGATGGTAAACTGGCTGAGCACTGGGATGTGGTAGAACATAATGTACAGGATATCGTGCCGGTACACAACAACGGACTGTTTTAAGGCACTATTAAACGCTTGCGTATCATCTGATTTTTTATAAAACAAAGCTGGAAACAAAATCCAGGACAAGACGATCGTCTGATTTTCGTCACCGGAGTGAACATCTCTCACCGCCGTGTCTGTCTGGATTTCATTTCCAGCTTATTCTTTATCTTAATGAAAGTCCGAGCAACCGCTGCACCAGCCGTACGGCATCGGCCGCATCTTTTGAATATCCATCGGCTCCGATTTCGTCTGCATAGCTCTGTGTGATAACCGCACCTCCGATGATAACTTTGGTTTTCAGCTGTTTTTCTTTTACCAGCTCCACTACATCTTTCATCCGCATCATTGTAGTTGTCATCAAAGCAGACAGTGCAATAATATCTGCCTTTTCATCGATGGCTGCCTGCACGATGTCTTCCTTCGGTACATCTTTACCCAGATCCACTACACGAAATCCATAATTTTTCAGCATAAGTGCCACCAGATTTTTTCCGATATCGTGAATATCTCCTTCTACGGTAGCAATCACAATGGTCACTTTCGGACCGGTCTCATCCCCGGAAGACAGCATTGGTTCCAGATACTCAATGGCTTTCTTCATGGTTTCCGCACTGGCAATCAGCTGTGGCAGGAAGTATTTCTGCTGTTCAAAGAGATCCCCCACTTCATTGATGGCAGGAATCAGCTCATCGCTGACAATCATACCAGGTTCCATGCCCTGTGCCAGACCGGCTTTTACTTCATCCAGAATGCTCTTCATGGAGCCGTTCAGCACCGCTTTGTAGATTGTGCTGTGAGATGCCGCAGCATTCATGGAGGCATCCTTGTTCTCACTGCATCTGTTTTTTTCTGCTGCCGCAGGTGTCTGTGTATTTCCGCCTGTGTTCTGTAGCGATGCCTTCGCTGATTTTACAGATTCAGTTTTTTTTTTGCATCAAACTCTGCCATGCGGTTGATGTAATTCAGATCCGCACCGGCTTTGTTTAACAGTAAATCACTGGCTGCTGCCAGGTTCATCATAATGTCACTGGACGGATTTGCAATGGCCATAGTCAGACCGCTCTGTAAAGCCATAGTAACAAATGCTGCATTGACAAAGGCACGGTTCGGTAATCCGAAAGAAATATTGGATAATCCACCGACAGTTGCCAGACCCAGCTCATTTTTACAGTAACAAATGGTTTCTAATGTCTCCAGCGCTGCATTTTTGTTTGCACCTACGGTGGCTACCAGTCCGTCCACCACAATATCCTCTTTGTGCATGCCAAGTTCTAATGCACGAGCGAGGATCGTATGTATAATTTCTTTCTTTTCGTTGATATCCTTCGGCAGTCCTGCATCGGACAGCGGAAGTAAAATAAACATCGCTCCATATTTTTTAGCAATTGGAAGCAGCTTTTCAAATTTTTCTTTTTCCAGTGAAATGGAATTGATCAGGGCACGTCCCGGATAACGGCGCAGAGCTGCCTCTATGATATCTACATGACTGGAGTCGAAGCAGAGTGGAAGGCTTGTGGTCATGGTCACTTCCTCGATGGCCTCCAGCATCATTTCCTTCTCATCAATACCATTCATTCCCATATTGATATCCAGAATATGTGCTCCCATCTCTTCCTGTTCTTCTGCCATGTCACAGACAATCTCCATGCTTCCCTGGCGCAGTGATTCCTGCAGTTCTTTCTTTCCGGTCGGATTAATGCGCTCACCGATTACAAGAAACGGACCGTTGATATCTATCTCCTGTATCTGGCGCTCCGAAGCCAAGACACGTTTGCGCTCCTGCATCACCGGAACCGGCTTCATATTCTTCGTTGCCGCAACCAGAGAGGCTATGTGCTCCGGTGTCGTTCCGCAACATCCGCCGAGCACTGCCGCACCGGCTTCCATCAACATCGGACCAAAAGATGCGAACTCTTCCGGTCCCATATCATAAACAGTCTCACCATCTACCATCTGCGGCAGGCCTGCATTCGGTTTTGCCAGAATCGGCACGTTTGCATACGGTTTCATCTGTCGTACCATATCTGCCATCCGCTCAGGACCGGTAGAACAGTTGATACCTACGACATCTGCTCCGAGGCTCTGCAGCACAACCATGCATCCTTCCGGTGTATTTCCATATAATGTCTTTCCTTTTTCATCAAAGGTCATGGATACCATGATCGGCAGGTCACAGGTCTCTTTGATCGCCAGAACAGCGGCTCTGGTCTCAGCAAGGCTCATCATAGTCTCTACCACAAAGAGGTCAACGCCTGCTTCATACAGGATTTTCGCCTGTTCTTTGTAAATATCAATAAGTTCTTCCAGTTCCAGATCGCCCATCGGCTCCAGGCTTTCACCGGTCATGGTCATATCACCACATACCAGTCCTTTCTCACCCGCTGCTTCCCGGCACAGCTGCACCAGTTTTGTATTGATCTCTACAATTTTATCTGCCAGTCCATACTCTTCCAGTTTGATACGGTTTCCGGAAAATGTCGGTGCGTATAAAATCTGCGTACCTGCTTCTATATAACGTTTCTGAAGATCCAGGATCACATCCGGATGATCCAGAATCCACTGTTCCGGGCACACACCTGTAGGCATACCGGCTTTTTGCAGATTGCTTCCTGTAGCTCCATCCAGATATACAGGTCCATTCTCTAATAATCTATACAGTTCTTCCTTTTTCATTCCAACTCTCCTATTGCGGTTTCCGCGCATGAATGATCCTGGTGATCAGAGATACACGGTTAAATGGTGTCATAAAATAAAATCCATCGGCTACCTCTTCCAGCTTTTCCATGATGGAAAGAGAAATACGGACTGCAACATCCTCTGCCTCTGCCCGGCTCATATCCGGCCGATATTGTGCCACGATCTCATCCGGCACCTGAATGCCCGGCATTTCGTTCTTGATAAACATCGCATTGCGATAGCTGACTAACGGCATAATACCACATAAAATCTTTGTGTTCAACTCCTGTTTCATTCTGCCCAGTTTTTCTACTTCCTCATCAGAATAGATCGGCTGGGTCATAAACCAGGAAAGTCCTGCATCGATTTTCTTCTGCATCCGCTTCATGACCTGATCTTCATTTGCCTGATTCTGATTCAGAGCACCACCATAAGAAAATGCATCCTGCAGGAAAATCTCCTGATTCAGTTCTTTTACATATTCCATAAAACGAATCGAATTAAAATCAAACACGCTCTTTGTGTTGTCCCGTTCACCGGAAGGCACGGGATCACCGGTGACGATCATCAGATTCCGGATTCCATTGATATGTGCACCCAATAATGTGGAGTGCATACTGATACGGTTTCTGTCACGGCAGGCGATATGCGGCATCACCGGAATATCCACCATAGCACTGACTTTTGCAGCCAGCAGTACAGAATCTGCGCGGGCTCTCGCCAGTGGTGAATCTGCGATGGTAATGATATCTACACCGCTTTGTTTCAACTGAAATGCACCTTCCATCAACTTTTGAGCATCCTGGTTAAAAGGAGGATCCAGTTCTACGGCAATCACTTTTTCTCCCCGCTGCAATTTCGCCATGAATGGATTGTTACGGGTCTGGGAAACAGCATCTTCCCCGCCTTTTTCCACTACCGGAAGCTTTTCATATGGTGCTTTTCCTGCCAGTTTCTCACACAGCATCCGGATATGCTTTGGTGTGGTTCCGCAGCATCCGCCAATGATATTTACACCCAATTCTACCATCTGTTCCATTTTATCAGCAAAATAGTGTACACCATCTGCATGGCCTGCCTGTCCACGGACAATCTGCTGATATCCACTGTTTGGTAATACCTGGATAAACTTGTCCCCGGCAAGGTTCTGTGCTTTGATCAGCTTGTACATGTGGGCTGCCCCCAGCAGACAGTTGCATCCGTAGCTGTCGATTTCCGGTGTCTGCGCCGCCTCGGCAAACAGTCGGCTGATGCTGATTCCCTGCGTAGTATAACCGTTACGATTTGCTGCAAAAGAAACCATCACAAACGCTTCCGGGCATTTTTCTTTGATATATCGGGCTGTTTTTGCCACATATTTAATATCTGAAAATGTCTCAAAGTTAAAAATCTGTGCACCGCACTCCAGAAAACAATCTGCCAGAAAACGATATTCCGCTGCCGGATCTGTCTCATATTCACTAAACAAATTTTCCGCCGCCGGTCCGATATCTGCTGCGACAAAAATTTCCTCCGGACGGTTTTCTGCTGCTTTCTGCGCCAGTTTCCACGCCGCGCGGATCACATGTTTTACATAAGCATCCTGTTCCCTGCGGTCACGGACACCTCTACCCAGTGCCATAGCATGATTTGCCGCAAAGGTATTCGTACGGATCAGTCTGGCTCCTTGTTCCAGATATTCTTCATGGATCCGGGTGATCAGTTCCGGCTCCAGCAGATTCGCTTCCTCCGCAATCCGGCCATTTTCTGATTTTTTTCTGTCATAATAGGTACCCATGGCACCATCTGTAATCAAAATATGTTCTTTTAAATACTCTCTTATCATTTTGTTTCTACTCCATCACTTTTTCCACAAAGAGGTTTGTCCTCTGCTGTCCATCAGTCTTTCTTTTTCTCCGGAACCTATTCCTGATACAGTTTCTTCTTCAGACGTTTTTCTATCAGTTTCAGAATACCGTTGACCCCCAAAACCATGACTACGGACAAAAACGTTCCCCAGACAATCTTTACCACATTCTGGGTGCGCATCCCGTCAAATAGGATTGTACCAAGACCACCTGCGCCTACCGTAGAAGCAATTGTCGCAATCCCGATTGTAGATATAATAGAAATGTGAACGCCTGCGATCATCGTATCCAGTGCCAGCGGAAGCCGCACCTTCCGGAAAATCTGCCCTTTTGTCATCCCCATACCGGCTGCTGCCTCCAGAACCCCTGCATCAACAGAGGTAAACCCATCGGTAAAACTCTGGATCAGAATAAACTGATTATAAATCACCAGCACCAGCACTGCTGTCTGCATGCCAAGCCCCGTCACCGGAAGCAGCAGTGCAAACAGTGCAAGGCTTGGAATTGCATAGATCATACTGAATACCCGCGTGATCCATGCCGTGATCCGCTTATGTTCCATTACAAGCATGGCGATCATAAATGCCAGCGCAATAGAGATTACAAGGGTAAGACCCACAATTTCAAAATGCTCCAGAACTGCCTGTATTAACTTGTCATAATGTCTCGTTGTATATGTGATAAAACGTGTCATCTGAAAAAATTTAATCCTTCCTGTACCGACTGCAGCAAGGATGCCACATACGCATTTGCCGGATACTCCAGAATATTTTTTGCTGTGTCAAACTGCTGAATTTTCCCCTGATTCATGATCATGATCCGGGTGCCAAGCTTCAACGCCTCCGTCACATCATGAGTGACGAACATACAGGTCAGACCTGCACGTTTATGGATTTTCATCAATTCGTCCTGCAGCTTGGTTCGATTGATCGCATCAATGGCACCAAATGGCTCATCCAACAGCATAAGCGACGGCTTTGCAGCCAGTGCCCTGGCCAGCCCCACACGCTGCTGCTGTCCACCGGAAAGCTGGGACGGATACCGGCCGCGATACTGCTTGGGATCCAGATTTACCAGTTCCAGCAGTTCCGTTACCCGGTCATGTATCTGTGCAGAATCCCAACCGAGGATTTCCGGTACCACTGCAATATTTTTTTCTACGGTCATATGTGGGAACAAACCGACCTGCTGAATAACATAGCCAATCTTTCTGCGCAGTGCCACCGCATCCGTCTGCCCTATATTTTCTCCGAATATTCGAATTTCTCCGGATGTAGGCTCATAGAGGCGGTTCACCATCTTCATCAATGTGGTTTTCCCACAGCCGGATGTCCCCAGTATGGTGATCATTTCCTGCTCCTGAATCTGAAAACTCACATGATCCACTGCCGGCTCCACTGCACCCGGAAACTGTTTTACCACATCCAGAAATTCTACTGCAATGCTCATCCTTCTTTTCCTCCTGCACTTCTTTCCCAACAGATTTTTCTTTCAAGTCGAACGCACGTGAGACTTGGTGCGTGATTCTGGTCAGCGTAAGCTGACATATTCTTCTGCTTGATTATTTCCTTTTGCGATTTCTACTTCAGCGTCGCGTAGAAATCTGCTGCCACATCTTCATACTCTTCTTTATCGATATCCACCTGTGCATTCAGCTTTGTCATAGTCTCCGTATCAATTGCTGCACTGATCTTATTAATGATCTCAGCCACATCCGGATGTGCATCGATCAGTTCCTGGCGGACAACCGGTATAATGTTGTACGGAGGCCAGAAATGTTTGTCATCATCCAGCAGAACAAACTCATCGCTGCTCAACTGTGCATCTGTGGTGTAAGCCGGTACACAGTCCACTTCATCATTTGCCATTGCCTGATATTTCAGTGAATTGTCAAAGGTGTTTTTGGATTTAAACTTGAACGTACCATAAGTCTGTTCCAGTCCCGGAAGTCCATCTTCACGTTCAAAGGTATCCGATGTGCCGCCAAAACGAATTTTATCTGCATTTGCCTGAAGATCCGAAATGCTCTTGATTCCATATTTCTCAGCCACATCCGCACGCATGCTCAGACCATTTCCGTTACTTGCCTCACACATATCCAACACATCCAGATTGAATTTTTCTGCATACATTTCTTTTACTTTGTCATAAGTGATCTGTGGATCTGTCTCCATCGGCTGATCCAGAATCGTCAGTAATGAAGTACCGGTGTACTCCGGATACATATCAATCTGACCGTCACACACTGCCTGATGGATCAGGTTGTCGGATACTTCAAATTCACGTTCCACTTTATATCCGGCATCTTCCAGGGCAAGTGCATATAACTCACCCAGGATCTTACTCTCTGAAAAACTTTTTGCTCCGATTTTAATCGTAGTATCTGCACTTGTACTACTGCTTTTTTCGGTAGCTGCACTTCCATCTGCCTTCGGTTCTGCTGCTCCGTTACTTCCACATGCCGCAAGTGCTGCGACTGATACAACTGCAAGTATTACTGCCAATACTTTTTTCTTCATTTCTTTTTTCCTCCTGTAATGCTCTCAACTTTCTATCAATATCAGACTTCCTTTATTTGCTTTTTAAAGTGCCCGACTTATTTTTTTCTCAACTGCCCCAAGTGCCATGCTGCACAGCATAGTAATGACAGCCACTGTTCCTCCACCGATCACCAGATACTCGGTTTTCAGCAGATTGATTCCGTTGAAAATCAGAATTCCCAGCCCTCCGGCGCCAATATAAGCCGCCAATGTAGCACTTGCGATAACCTCTGACATCGCCATACGGATGCCACTGATAATACCAGGCATCGCCAGCGGCACTTCCACCTGCCGGAATTTTCTCTTTTTATCCATGCCCATGGCATCTGCCACTTCCAGCAGAAAATCTGGAACCTGTGAAAATGCCAGCGTTGTCTGTATCAGAATTGGTGGGATTGCCAGAATCACCAATGCTGCCAGTGCCGGTTTCACCCCCACTCCCATGATCGGAATCAGAATAACAAGCACTGCCAGACTCGGAATAATACGCAAGACACTGAATCCTGTAGTCAGAATCTTCTTTATCCTCGGAGCACGCAGGCTCAGAATGCCGCATGGAATACCTACCGCAGCTGCGATTCCCACTGCCAGAAGACTCAGATACAGATGTTGCCAGATCATATGCACATATTCCTGTCCATGTGTCTGAAAATATTCCACATATGCCTGCATGTCACACCCTCCGTTTCATAAATAAGTAAATCTTATTATATTAAGCTTTCCTATCTTAGCAAAAAAATAATCATCCTGCAAGATAGCATTAACCAACTGCTGCATATCATACTATATTTTCTAGTAAAATGCTAGGTTGTAAAGCTGATATTCGCAATCCGCTTTTGCTATTTACTCATGAACGCAAAATAAAAGAAGACAGTAGCGGCATTTCTACAACTACTGTCTTCTTTTATTTCATTTCTGCCAGAGAGAAACAAAAAACTTACGATTAACGCGTTTCTTATTTTTTCTTTTTAGAAAATCTTGTCTTAAATACATACCACAGTGCACCTGTGATGCATACAGAAGAATATCCACCGCAGATAACACCTACCATCAGAGGTCCTGCAAATTCACGGATGGAAGATACACCGAGAATAAACAGCACAAATACCATGATAAATGTTGTCAGGGAAGTATTGATGCTTCGTGACAGTGTCTGTGTGATACTCTTATTTACTACTTCTTTCAGATCAGTATCTCTGCGTCCGCTCTCCAGTGCCAGATTCTCACGGATACGGTCAAAGATAACGATCGTCGCATTGATAGAGTAACCAACCAGCGTCAGCATGCAGGCAATAAATGTGCTGCCCACAGAGGTCTGAGATAATGCATAAAATGCTAAAACAACAAGTACATCATGTACCAGTGCAATAACCGCACTGCTTGCAAAACGGATATCTTTGAACCGGAACCAGATGTAGATCAGCATACAGATCGTCGCAATAATCACAGCTACGATAGCATCACTTCTCATCTCACTACTGATCGTGGAGCTGATGTTTGTAGATGTGATATCGTTCTCCTGAACACCGAAGTTGTCTTCCATTGCAGTTGCCAGTTTTTCACGCTCATTCAGATTCAGTGTTCTGGTCTTGATAATGATGGAATTGCTGTCTGCAACTTTCTGTGTCTGAACATTTGCATCACCGGTTACTTCTTCTATATAAGGTACGATCTGCTCATCGATCTCCTCGATCGTGTAATCTTTATCAAATGCAACAGTTGTTGCTGTACCGCCCTTAAACTCCATACTGAAATTCAGTGGCTGTCCGTTGCCTGCTTTGTGAGCACCCATGCCTACAAATCCGGCTACGATCACTGCCAGAGAAATACCAAAGAACAATCCTCGTTTTCCAAGGAAGTTGATGCTCTTGCGCTCTTTCTTCTCACCGTAGAATTTTTTATCCTGGAAGCCAAGTCCATACAGTGCTTTTACCAGCCATCTGGAGATTACCAGTGCGGTAAACATGGAGAATACGATACCGATTGCCAGTGTGGCAGCAAATCCTTTTACAGTACCGGATCCACGCAGACCAAGTACAGCTGCTGCAATCAATGTAGTAATGTTTCCGTCAAAGATTGCGGAAAATGCTTTCTTAAATCCAATGTCAATTGACTGTGCTACGGAATGTCCTGCTGCAATCTCCTCACGGATACGTGCAAAGATAATAACATTTGCATCCACTGCCATACCTATGGACAGGATAATACCAGCGATACCCGGCAGGGTCAGTGTAATGTGATACAGATGTAAAATTGCAAGCACGATACCAGTGTAGATCAGCAGCGCGATTGATGCCGCAAGTCCCGGGATACGGTATGCGATCAACATAAACGCAATGATGATCAGCAGACCGATAATTGCTGCGATAATACTTGTCTTAATAGCCTGGGAACCAAGTTTTGCCCCTACAACTTCAGACTGTAACTCTTCGAGTTCCAGTTTCAGCGCACCACTTCGGATCTGGGAAGCAAGTGCTTCTGCATCCTCGTAGCTCTTCATACCGCTGATGACAGCCTCGCCGTTTGTGATCTGGTTCTGTACCGTCGGATAACTGATACACTCCCCATCATAGTAAATCGGAAGTACCTTATTCAGATATTCGCCTGTTTTTTCAGAAAAAATCTTAGCACCTTCACTGGTCAGTTTTAACTGAACCACATATTTACTGGAAGATGTTTTGCTTGTGTCTGTAGCAGCCTGTGCATCAGCCACCATCTCACCGGTCATGAATGTCTCGCCCTCTGTGGTCTTAAATTCCAAAGTACCCGGTGTTCCAAGTTCTTCCAAAATTGAATTTGCATCAGATACACCCGGAATTTCCACGGAAATTCGGTTATCACCTACCTGATAAACCTCTGCCTCTGTACTGTAAGTCTCTACACGTTTCTGCAGTTTGTATACAGTATCTTTCATATCCTCAGCAGACGGTGTCTCGTCACCTTTTACCTGATATGTAATGCTGACACCACCGGCAAGGTCAAGTCCTAGCTTGATTCCTTTCTCATTGTCCTTTGCTGCGGTACCCTTTACAATACCATAAGAATAGTAGCCAAGCAGTAACATCGCAATGATCATTACCAGAAAGACTACGACTCCTTTCTTTTTTTTCATCCTTCTACCTCCATTTCAGCTTCCGCCGCTTTTATCATGATTGCACACTCAATCCGCTTTTTCTGCAATTCACAGCCAATATCATATGCATCATTAATATTTCCATGGAAATGATAGGAGTTTGCTGCACATCCGCCGCTACAGTAGAATCTTGCAAAACAGTTTCTGCATTTTTCTTTTGCATAAACATTACAGCATTTGAATTCATCCCGGATATCCGTACGTTTTACGCCATCCCAGACATTTCCCATCAGGAACTCTTCATTTCCAACAAACTGATGGCACGGATAGAAATCACCCCACGGTGTAACAGCCAGATACTCAGTACCTGATCCACAGCCGGATAATCTCTTTGCAACACACGGGCCACCCTCTAAATCTATCATAAAATGAAAGAAATTGAAATCCTTTCCGGATTTTTTTCTTTCTACCATTTCAGCGGCAAGCTTGTCATACTCTGCAAAGAGCTTTGGCAGATCTTCTTCCCGGAGTGCGTACTCCTCAGAATCTTCTGCAACTACCGGCTCCACAGAAATCTGTTTGAAGCCCAGATCAGCCAGATGAAGAACATCATCTGCAAAATCCAGATTGTAATGCGTAAATGTACCGCGGACATAATACTTGTCCTGATTACGGCTCTCTGCAAACTGCTGGAATTTCGGCACGATCAGATCATAGCTTCCTTTTCCGTTGCGGAATGGTCTCATATGATCGTGGATTTCTTTTCTTCCATCAATACTGAGTACAACATTCCCCATCTCTTTGTTTGCAAATTCCATTACTTCATCATTCAGTAATACACCGTTTGTTGTCAGCGTGAAACGGAAGTTTTTGTCATGCAGCTTTTCCTGCTCTCTTCCATATTTTACCAGATCTTTGACAACCTGCCAGTTCATCAGAGGCTCACCACCAAAGAAATCCACTTCCAGATTGCGGCGGCTTCCAGAGTTTGCGATCAGAAAATCCAATGCTTTCTTTCCAACCTCATAACTCATCAGCTCTCTGTGCCCATGATATTCGCCTTCTTCTGCAAAGCAGTAGCGACAGGCAAGGTTGCAGTCATGTGCAATGTGCAGGCACAAAGCTTTGACTACAGTCGGACGTTTCTTGAAGTCCATAATATAATTCTCGTATTCATCTTTTGTAAACAGTTCTCCGTCTTTTACCAGGGAAGCTACTTCTTCACAGGCTTCTTTCACCTCAGCTTCGCTGTATGTTCCGGACAGTTCTGCTACAATCTCCTCCGGTGTATGATCTTCGTACAAAGCGATCACATCATAGGAAACATCATCTACTACATGGATCGCACCACTGTTTACATCAAGAACAATGTTATAACCATTATTTTTATACTGGTGAACCAAATGCAGTTCCTCTCTTTCTATTTCTATATTAAAAATCAGCGTAAAAAGCTGCTGTTTTCATTTTCCTCTAAACGTGCAAATGACCGCATGCCTTAGGCATACGGCCTTTTGTAATAGTAATTGCTGTTTTGTTCTTCTTATTTGTGCTCGCAGCTCTGGTTTCCTACTGTACAGGAAGTTTTGCAAGCAGACTGGCAGGATGTCTGGCACTCACCACATCCGCCTTTTTTTACTGTGTTCTGTAATCTTTTTGTATTTAATGTTTTTACGTGTTTCATCTTCCGAAATCTCCTTTCTTCTTACATATGTCAGAAGTATATCATATTTTCCACTATAAAGAAAGTATTTTTTTGTAAAGCGGACATTCGCAATCCGCTTTCG
>NZ_KI271075.1:0-22352 GCF_000469345.1 Eubacterium ramulus ATCC 29099 | reverse complement strand
CTTGAAGCGGGGGATTGCTTATTCTGCGTTCAACTGACCATTCCCCCGATCATCCCGGCTCCCATGCACATCACCAGTGTCAGCCCGATATGCAGCATATCCGATGTCAGCCCACGGTTCAGCAGTGCCGATCCGATCAGCAACACCAGGAAATACGCCGCTCCCATAATAATCCCCCACAGAAAACGTCGGGTCTTCATTCTCTTTCCTATGATAATGCCGCCAAGCAGACCCGACACCACATAGATTGCTGTAATTCCAATGGTGACAATATTTTCCGTCAGTTCCATTTTATAAAGTAAAAATGCCAGCACAAATAATGCCACTCCCGTCAGAATGTACATGATCAGCAATGTGCTTAATACTTTCAATACAATTTTCTTATTTCCTTCTGCATGTTCCATATCTCTTCCTCCCTCTATGATATAAAGCGGACATTCGCAATCCACTTCCGCTGCTTTCTCAGTCCTCTGGTTGTTTTCACTTCGGACATATAGTTATATATTCTGAAAATTTCAAAAATAGAACCTCTTTTTTTCGCAACAATAGCTTGAAAATCCTATTCTTTTCCTGTAATATATAGAATAAAAATTGTAATCCAACAGCAAAATTTACGGAATATCTTCCATCATGCTGTGCTTACAGACAACATATTTATTTAGAGAGGTGAATTATTTTTGGACATAAGCTCCACAATACAATTAATCGTACTGGTCATTCTGCTGGCTCTGTCAGCATTCTTTTCCTCATCGGAAACGGCACTGACCACGGTAAACCGAATCCGCATGCGATCTCTGGCAGAAGAAGGGAACAAGCGTGCCGCCCGGGTGCTTCAGGTCACCGATGATTCTGCGAAAATGCTGAGTGCAATCCTGATTGGTAATAATGTTGTCAACCTGACGGCATCTTCCCTGGCTACAGCACTTGCCCTCCGTATCTTCGGCAACGCCGGTGCCGGAATCGCAACCGGAATTCTGACAGTGATGATCCTTATCTTCGGTGAGATTTCCCCGAAAACCATGGCAACCCTGCGCGCAGAGAAAATTTCCCTGCGATTCTGCAATATCATCTGGCTTCTGATGAAAGTGCTGACTCCTGTCATCTTCATCATCAATCACCTTGCCATGCTGGTACTCCGACTTATGGGTGTCAAAGCATCTGAGGGCAGACAGGCTATGACAGAAAGTGAACTGCGGACCATCGTGGATGTCAGCCATGAATCCGGTGTCATCGAATCAGAAGAAAAAGAAATGATCAACAATGTATTCGATTTTGGTGATGCTCTGGCAAAAGAAGTTATGATTCCTCGAATCGATATGACCTTCGCTCAAGTGGACAACACTTACGATGAGATTCTGGACATTTTCCGTGAAGACCGTTTTACACGTCTTCCTGTTTATGAGGAAACCACCGATGATGTCATCGGTATTTTAAATATCAAAGATCTGCTGCTCTGTGACAGGGAACATTTTTCTGTCCGTGAACTGATGCGGGAACCATATTTCACATATGAACACAAACATACCGCAGATCTTCTGGTGGAAATGCGCAATTCTTCCATCAATATCGCCATCGTTCTGGACGAATACGGCACAACTGCCGGACTGCTGACACTGGAAGACCTGATTGAAGAAATCGTTGGAGAAATCCGCGATGAATATGACTACGATGAAGAGGATCCGATCCAGAAAATTTCGGATCATGAATATCTGGTAGAAGGTTCCATGAATCTGGCGGACTTCAGCGATGAACTGAATCTGCATCTGGAATCTGACGACTACGATTCCATCGGCGGCTACATGATCGGTCTCTTAGACCATCTGCCGAAAATCCGGGAGTCCATCACCACACCGGATGGTATTTTTCTGCAGGTTCGGACGAAAAACAAACACCGGATTGAAAAAATTTACGTAAGACTTCCGGAAACTTCGGCAGAATCCGAAACTACGGAGCAATCCGTGTAATCAAGATCTGGAGTCAAAAGATGCCATACGAATTGTTCCGTACTTCGTACTCCCACAATTCTGATATCATCTTATACAGTATAAAAGAGATTTTCCTGTAGCTTATAAAACCACAGGAAAATCTCTTTTTTCACATCATTTTATGTAAATCGGACATTCGCAATCCGCTTTCGCTATTTGCTCATGAACGCAGTCACTTTTTGATTACTCAATTACATGAATCCATCCTTCCGGAGCTTCAATCCTGCCTTCCTGGATATCAACCAATGTCTCACGCAGCTTGGACAGAACCGGTCCCATCTCATCCATACCGCTTGCAAAGCAGATTTCACGACCATGATCCACAATCTTTCCAATCGGAGAAATAACAGCTGCAGTACCGCACAGACCGCACTCTACAAAGTTCGGAACTTCATCCAGGTATACTTCTCTCTGCTCTACTTCCAGTCCCAGGTAATGCTCTGCTACATACATCAGGGAACGACGTGTGATAGAAGGAAGGATACTGTCAGACTTCGGTGTTACGATCTTGTTATCTTTTGTAACAAATAAGAAGTTGGCTCCGCCTGTCTCCTCTACTTTTGTACGGGTTGCAGCATCCAGATACATGTTCTCTGCATAGCCTTCTTCATGTGCTGTTACGATTGCATGTAAACTCATGGCATAGTTTAATCCGGCTTTGATATGACCTGTTCCGTGAGGAGCTGCACGGTCAAAATCTGTAACACGGATCGTTAACGGTTTTACTCCGCCTTTGAAGTATGGTCCTACCGGTGTTGTCAATACACGGAACTGATACTCCTGCGCCGGCTTCACACCAATAACAGGGCTGCTTCCGAACATATACGGACGGATATAAAGTGTTGCACCTGTGCCATATGGTGGCACATATGCAAAGTTTGCTTTTACGGTTTTTTCTACTGCCTCAATAAATTTATCTTCCGGATAAACAGGCATTTCCAGTCTTCTTGCAGAATCTGCCATACGGGATGCATTCAGATCCGGGCGGAAGATTACTACTTTTCCGTCTACGGTTGTATAAGCTTTTAATCCTTCAAAAACGGTCTGTGCATACTGTAATACGCCTGCACACTCGTTTAATACGATGTTAGCGTCCTCAGTCAGCGTTCCTTCATCCCATGCGCCATCTTTATAATTTGCAACAAAACGTTTGTCTGTCTGACGATATCCAAAGTCCAGATTTTCCCAATCGATATTCTTCTTTTCCACTGTGAGGTCCTTCTTTCTTATCTATTTTGCAGTTTCCACATTTAGTTCCTGCATTTAGTTCTTTTTTCTATATGTACTGTTATACAGCAATTCGTATAGTATTTCCAGTTCTTTTTTTCAAAACAGTTGTATTTTTTTCATGTTTTCTCGGAATAAGATGAATTATTTTTTACCCGATAATTCATCTCACATCCCTGCATCCTGGCTTGTTTTCTAATCTGTTATCTGCAGGAAGTAGCAATTGATTCAATGGCTACCGCACCGCCACGCACGATTTCCACACTCTGAAACCGTTGTTTTAACAGTTCGATCAGCTCATTGTTTCTGCGCTCTGTGAGCTTGCACTCCAACAATACACTGTCCACGCCGATATCTGCTGTCTCCACATGAAACACCTGCGCGATACGGAATACTTCTGCCTTATCAGTGTTGCTCAGTTTTTTTACCTTTGCAAACATGATCTCCTTCATATGGATCGGCACATTGGTCAGATCCATGACTTTGATGACCTCTACCATACGGTTCAGCTGTTTTTTGATCTGTTCAAAAGTAATATCATCGCACATGGTACTGATCGTGATTCTGGAAGTATCTTCCTCCTCTGTCGTACCTACGGTCAGACTTTTCAGGTTATAAGATTTTCCTGCAAACAAACCGGAGATTTTTGCGAGAACACCAACCTGATTTTCTACATATAATGCAATCCATCTATCTTTCATTGATTTTCTCCTCCCCTATTTGCTTTTCAGAATCATATTGTTCATTGGATTTCCACCCGGAACCATCGGAAGTACAATTTCCTCAGTTGCGACCATGAATTCAATAACAGTCGGTGCATCCGTATTCTGTTTTGCGGCCTCCAAAGCCGGGATAATATCCTCTTCCTTTGTAACACGGATGCCATGTGCACCGTAACTCTCTGCCCATTTCATAAAATCCGGTACATATGGCGGGCAGTTTTCATTTGGTCCCTTGCAATGCTCCGGGCAGCCTTTGCGACGACGCAGACAAGTTGCGGAATAACGTTTTCCATAGAACAGCTGCTGCATCTGTCGCACCATGCCAAGGTAATAGTTATTGAGCAGACATACAGTGATCGGGGTCTGCTGTACCACAGCAGTTGCCATCTCCTGCATATTCATCTGAAATCCACCGTCACCGGTAATACATACGACATCTCTGTCCCGGTGTCCCATTTTTGCACCAAGTGCTGCCGGAAAACCAAACCCCATTGTTCCAAGGCCACCGGAAGTGATCATCCTCTTATTTTTATTTACATCCAGATACTGGCTGGCCCACATCTGGTGCTGACCTACATCAGTAACATATGTAACTTCATCATAAACCTGATTTAAACCTTCCATGATCATCTGCGGTGTCATGCCTTTATCCCGGCGCATCTCCAGCGGATTTTCATGATCCCAGGCTGCAATCTGTTTTACCCATTCATCCGTATCCTTCGGTTCCACCCATTCCAGCATCTGCTGCAGGGCAACTTTTGCATCGGCTACGATCGGCACATCTACCACAACGTTACGGGAAATGGCTGCCGCATCGATATCCACATGAATAATCTTCGCTTTTGGTGCAAATTCATTCAGATCACCTGTGATACGGTCGTTGAAACGGGTTCCGATGGAAAAGAGCACATCACATTTGCTGACTGCAATATTTGCCGCATAACGGCCATGCATGCCGCTGCTTCCCACATAATAGGGGTTATCTGTAGGAATTGCGCCTTTTCCCATAACAGTCGTAACAACCGGAACATGTGTAATATTTACCACCTGTTCCAGCAGTTCACTGGCACCTGCAATATTAACACCACCGCCGGCAAGGATCAGCGGACGGCGTGCTACCTTCAGTAATTTTGTTGCTTTTTTCAGCTGTCCAAGATGAACACCTTCATTAATTTTATAACCACGGATTTCCACATGATCCGGATATTCTGCCGGACCGGTTGCAGTCTGGATATCCTTTGGCAGATCGATCAGGACCGGACCCGGTTTTCCGGTTTTTGCAATATGAAATGCCATCTTGATCGTTCTTCCAAGATCTTTGCGGTCGCGGACCGTTACACTATATTTTGTAATACCGCGCGTCATACCTACGATATCCACTTCCTGGAACGCATCATTGCCAATGAGATTTAACGGTACCTGCCCGGTAAACACAACCAGCGGGATACTATCGTAAAAAGCATCTGCAATGGCTGTGACAGTATTTGTCGCACCGGGTCCGCTTGTTACGAGGCATACGCCGGTTTTACCGGTCTCACGGGCATAACCTTCGGCTTCATGCACCAGAGCCTGCTCATGTCTCGGCAATACAAGATCAATCTTACCATTCAGATATAATTCATCAAACAAATCTGTTACCGTTCCGCCCGGATAGGCAAATACAGTATCTACACCTTCTTCAAGAAGTGCTTTTACAAATAATTTTTTTCCTGTTATATCCATTCAACTCTCTCCTTTTAAATCCACCCTAACGTGCGCAGCAAAAAGATCCATCCCGTCAGCGTTACAGAAGCCAGCAGCGTCGTAGCCACCACGATACTTGCCGTCAGCACACCGTCGTTATGCATATTTTTCGCCATGATATAACAGCTCGGGGTCGCCGGTGCTGCCAGCATGACTACGAGAGCAACCATTTTTTCGCCCCTGAAACCAAGAGCAGCTGCAATCGGAATAAAAATTGCTGCCTGGGCAATCAGCTTGATAAAAGCAGCCCAGAGGGTAGGTTTGATTTTGGCCAGTGCCTTTTTTCCTTCAAATCCCGCGCCAAGTCCGATCAATGCAAGTGGGGTTGCCATCTTTGCCACATTGTTTACGGTCGAATTTACCAGTTCCGGCAGTGGATTATGTAATAATGCCACGATCAGACCAAGGACTATGCCGATGATAATCGGGTTCTTCAGGATATTGATACCAGCCTGCTTGATTCTGCCTGTATCACGCTCATTCTCCGGGTAATCCCCTTCAAAAGTCAATACAAGCACGGAATATATGTTATACAACGGAACTGCACCAATGATCATCAGTGAGCCCATTGTGGATTGCCCATAAATATTCTGGATAAATGCCAGTCCCATGACCGCCGCACTGCTGCGAAAGGATGCCTGAACAAAAGCACCGGTCATGGATCTATCTTTCATAAAAATCTTCGTCAGACCATACACACTCCAGAAGCAGACAGAAGTAGCAATTGCACAAAACAGCACATACTTCAGATCAAACACTTCCTGGATATTAACGGTTGACAGATCACGAAAAAGTAAAAACGGTAACGTCACTTTAAAATTAAACTTATTTGCCACCGTAACGAAATTTTCATTCAACATACCAATCTGACGCAGGAAATATCCAATTACCATAACGAGAAAAATCGGCATCGTCACATTAATACTAAACAAAAAATTGCTCATCCGTTATGCCTTCTTTTCATATTTATAGAAATGATATTCCAGATCGAAATAGGTCTGTTCCTCACTGTCTGCGGTAACCACCCACGCCTCTTTCTCATCCAGATTCGGAAACCAGGCATCTGCCTCGTAAGCAAAATCGATCTTCGTAATGTGTGCAACGTCGCACTCATCCAGAAGCTGCTTGTAAATGCTCTCGCCACCGATGACATAGATATCCTCGCTCGGATATTTTTTCAACTCTTCGTGCAGTTCCTCCATATCATGTACAATGACTGCACCGTCAGCCTGATAACTGCGATCGCCTGTCAGCACAATATTCACACGATTTTTCAATGGTTTCTTTCCTGGAAAGCTCTCCAGTGTCTTACGTCCCATTACAACTACTTTCCCGGTCGTTGTCTCGCGGAAAAATTTCATGTCATCCGGAATACTCACCAGAAGCTTATTGTTTCTGCCGATGGCCCAGTTTTTATCTACTGCCGCAATTAAATTCATTTCTCACATCTCTCTTTCTTCTATAATTAATATTTCATACAGTTCACACGCGCCATTCGCAAAACGCCTTTTCAGGCTTCTCCGTGGCTACGCTACTATTTTTGCTCATAATAAGGCGCTCCCTTCATCACTATGCATCCAGCCAATTCCTCATGCAAGCATGATCATTGTCTGAATCCATGTGATGAGCGAGCTGTTAAACCGCAATTGGTATATTTGTGATCTGCGGACCGGTCTGGTAATTATCCAGACGCACATCATCTCTCGTAAACCGGTAAAAATCTTTCACTTCCGGATTCAGCCAGAATGTCGGTGCCGGAAGCGGCTCACGGGAAATCAGTTCCTTCACCAGTGGAATATGTCTGTCATAAATATGGGCATCCGCAATGACATGCACCAGTTCTCCCACCTGCATATCACATACCTGAGCCAGCATATGCATAAGCACCGCATACTGACACACATTCCAGTTATTTGCTGCCAGAATATCCTGGGAGCGCTGATTTAAGATTGCATTCAGCACCAGCTTATCCTGTCCCGGCTTCTTTGTCACATTAAAAGTCATACTGTATGCACACGGATACAGATGCATCTCATGCAGATCCGCATGTACATAAATATTAGTCATTATACGCCGACTGTAAGGATTATTCTTCAGATCGTAGATCACACGATCCACCTGATCCATCATTCCTTCCTTATACTGATGCTTTACGCCCATCTGATAACCATATGCCTTTCCGATGGAACCTGTCTCATCCGCCCATTCATCCCACACATGACTGTGAAGGTCATTAATATTGTTAGACTTCTGCTGCCAGATCCAGAGCATCTCGTCTGTACAGCTCTTGATGGCCGTTCTCCGAAGTGTCAACGCCGGAAACTCTTTAGACAGGTCATAACGATTTACCACACCAAACTGTTTGATCGTATAAGCACTGGTTCCATCCTCCCATTTCGGCCGTACCTTTTCTCCTTCCGTACTGGTTCCGTTTTCAATAATATCTTTACACATATTGATAAAAATATGATCTGCGTAACTCATATGCGTCCTCCGATTATCTATTTCTAGTAAAGCGGACATTCGCAATCCGCTTTCGCTACTTGCTCATGAACGCAGTCGCTTTGCGACCTGTCAGTGGGAGCTTTTAACTCCCACTGACATAAGCATCCCCCTTACCCACCGCTTAGTGCTCTACGCACTTGAAGCGGGGGAATGCTTATTCTGCGTTCAAACTTCGTTCTATAAAGCAAAAACATTTGACATCCATTGAACATCATCTATTTTTCTCGTATTCGTAATAGTATAGCAAAAAAACTACGATTCATAAAGTAGTAACCAAAAAAATACTGCATACAACATTTATCCCGTTTCGTGCTTTTTTCATGCAAAAAAAGGATATCCTTACGGATATCCCTTTGCACAAAAAAGCGAGAGACGGTGCTATTGGTCCGGGGGACCAATGGTTAGCACCGACCGAAGAGGACTTTAGGTCCTCTGAGACCTCGAACTGAATTTTCTGAATTCTGTTTGAGCCCGGCAGGGCTCATTTCATGCAAAAAGGATATCCTTATGGATATCCTTTTTGCATGAAAAAAAGCGCGAGACGGGACTCGAACCCGCGGCCTCGACCTTGGCAAGGTCGCGCTCCACCAACTGAGCCACTCGCGCATATCATATTGTCTTTTGCTGTTCGCCTCAAGACAAGTGATATCATACCGCGGCCAGTCCGAAAAGTCAAGTACTTTTTTTATTTTTTTACATTTTTTATTTCCACTGAAGCAAAAAGCGTATTTTCTCTAGATGAATAATAACCGCATATTTTCCATTTTACTGCATATGATATACAAAGTATGGTATGAGGGGGAAACTGTAAAATGCGATCAAAAACAAGAATTGTAGTGCTTCATATGAAAGAAGTCATCTATACAACCATTTTTATTATTCTTGGCATTGTACTTATCTTTCTGCTGGTCTACATGTTTGGCCCATCCCGGCATAATAAAACAGACACCGGGCAGCCCAGGTACAAAGCTGGTGTATACACGTCTTCCATTCAGTTTGAAGGACAGAATCTGGATGTTCAGGTAGTGGTGGACGAAAACCATATCAACTCGGTGTCTTTTGTAAATCTCAATGATACGGTAACAACCATGTATCCGCTGATGCAGTCCTCCATGGACAATATCAGTGAGCAGATCTGCAAAACACAGTCTGTGGACAATATTTCCTATTCCGAAGAAAACCAATACACAGCATCCATGTTGCTGAATGCGGTGGAAGATGCCCTGAAAAAAGCAGCTGTCGACACCGGAGAATAACCGGTATCGCACAATCAGCGTACAAATGTATACATTATATGTCTTCCATCCCAATCTCACATTTTTCTGCAAACGCAAAAACCCCACCGGCAAAGCATCACGCTTCCGATGGGGGTTCTGTCTTTATTATAATAACCTTCTGCCTTCTGATTACTTTTCCGAACGGTTACTCTGTGGCACTGTCTGTACTGGACAGATTGCTCATATATTCGTTCAGAGCTGTCATACTGAGTTCTGTCTTTGTCATCGGCTTTTTCTCCTGATAATAGGAATATCCGGAAAATCCGATCCAGCATACGATCGCTGCTGCAATGACTACACCTAACGTACGTCCCAGCACACGGTTTCTTTTCTCTTTCTTGATGGTCTGTTTTCTGTTTTTCTTCTCTTCTTTATATCGATCAACTTTTGCCTGACTCATATTTTTGTAAGCTCCTTTTTGCTTTTTTTCTGTCAAAAAGTATAGCATATCTGCCGCCGTTCGTCAATTTTTCCTGACAAACAGAATTGTAACCACTCACCGTATTTGTCTCTTGCAACCTTATCTTTTTCCATATATTATAATAATTATCAGAGTATTTTTTAAGGAGATTTTTATCATGAGAACAGCTGTATTATATGGGAAAGAAGACATTCGTATTGAGGACAGACCGGTTCCGGAACCGGGTCCCGGACAGATGCTTGTCAAAATTGATTATGTGGGGATCTGCGGAACAGATATTGAATTTTACAAGCTCGGACAGACACCGACACCACTGCCAAAGATTCTCGGGCATGAGAACTCCGGAACCATTGTAAAACTCGGAGAAGGTGTCACAGATTTCCAGGTCGGCCAGCGTGTGTTATGCGGACCGCCTGCGCACTGCAAAGAAAACTGCTCTCCATGTAAGGAAGGCAAAACAAACATCTGTATCCACGGATTTCCGCGAACTGCCGGTATCGGAATGCCAGATGGCGGTTACGCAGAATATCTGCTGATCGAAGATGTGGCACACACCATGATCATTCCTGTTCCGGAAAATGTAAAAATGGAAGATGCGGTACTTTTTGATGTAATCTGTGTAGCACTTCACGGCATCCGAATGTCCCGGTTCAAACTTGGTGACTCCGTTGTGGTATCCGGCATGGGACCTGTGGGCCTCTCTGCCGTTCAGTTTTTAAAAGCCGGTGGTGCCAACAAGATCATCGCCCTGGATGTTACAGACAGAAAAAAAGAAGCTGCTCTCGCTTATGGTGCAGACTATTTTCTGAATTCCGCCACGGAACCGGACATCGCCGCATCCATCCGTGAGATCCTTGGTTCCGACGTAGGTGCAGATATCGTATACGAGTGCTCCGGCCATCCGGCATCCGTGGAAACCTGTGTACTGAAAGCAGTAAAACCGGGCGGACAGGTGATGCTCATCGGTACCGTACAGCAGCCGATCACCTTTACACTGGGAACAGCACAGATCTTTGAGATTGATTTCCAGTCCTCCTTTGTATATCTGCAGGAAGAAGTTGAAATGTATCTGCAGATGCTGGCTGCCGGAAAAATCGCTTTCCCTGGCATGGTAACCGACATTGTCTCACTGGATAACTGTCAGGAACAGGGCCTGGGCCGCAAAGACCGCGCTTCTCAGTTGAAGATCCTTATTGCACCAGACAAATAATAGACACCCAGTGGGATAACGTGCACAATCATTCTGAAATAAGTACCAGTTTACACTGACTTGAATCCCACACATATTACTTTACCCAAAATAACCCGGAGGCATCATACATTATGAAACACGATATCACTTATCCGTCATCCGACGGAAAAACCCAGATCCATGCAATCATCTGGGAACCGGAAGGCTCTCCGAAAGCAGTTTTGCAAATCTGCCACGGCATGGTAGATTATGCAGATCGATACGATGATTTTGCACAGTACGCAGCTGATCAGGGCTACTATGTGGTCGCCAATGATCACCTCGGCCACGGTGCATCCGTCATCACAGACGATCAGCACGGATACTTTGCACATCCAAATGGCAACGAATGTGTCATCGCAGATATCCATACCCTTCGCACCATGACACAGAAAAAATATCCGGATCTTCCCTATTTTTTCCTTGGGCACAGCATGGGGTCTTTCCTGACCCGGCAATACATCCAGATGCATGCTGATGGTCTGTCAGGCGCTATCATCATGGGAACCGGCTCCCAGCCTGGTATCATCCTGCATATAGGAAAACTGATCTGTCGCACGATCGCACTGTTCCGTGGCTGGACATACCGCAGTGCTTTTGTGGACAACATGGCGTTTGGCGGCTACAACAAACAATTTGAACCGGCACGCACACCAAGTGACTGGCTGACCAAAGATGAGGCTATCATCAACACCTGCATTCATCATCCATGGTCCACCTTCCGTTTCACAGTCAACGGCTATTACCAGATGTTCCGCGGCATCCAGTACATACAGAATCCTGCTCATATTCAGCAGATTCCTAAAAATCTCCCACTGTTTTTCGTCGCCGGTGGAGACGATCCGGTCGGGAACAATGGAAAAAGTGTGGCGCAAGTCTGCCAGCAATATAAAGCTGCCGGCATTCAGGATGTACAGATCAAACTTTATCCCGGCGATCGCCATGAGATTTTAAATGAGACAGACCGCGATATAGTCTATGCGGATCTTCTCACATGGCTGAACGGGCATCTTGTGTAGTTTTTTTGATGTGTATAATTGTTGAATAAAGGAACAACTGGAAACGTAGCATCTTTTCTCGATGAGCGATTAAGTGAGCAACCGCGTTTTGCGAGTTTTGTGCAAGTGGGAGCGCCCTCTTTTTCAGGTGCGGGAACGAGCACGATAAAACCGGAGCATAACAAGGGTAGCGAACGTCTAGCGAATGAGAAAAGATACTACGTTTTCGTATTCATATTAAAAACATATTAAAAATTTTAAATTTAAGCCACAAAAGAAGCCCCTATGACAACCGTTCCATTACCCAGTCAAGGTCATCCGTAGTCTTCATTTTTTCAAGCACTTCCTCATCCTCCAGTGCTTCACAGATTTTTGCCAGGAGATTCAGATGTTCCTCTCCGATTCCGGCAATACCAAAGACAAGCTGTGCCTTTTCATCTCCGAAATCAACTCCTTGCGGATACTGGAGAAATACAATACCAGTCTTCTTTACAGTACCTTTTGCCTGACTGGTTCCATGTGGGATAGCTACACCCATTCCCATGTAAGTAGTAATCAACTTTTCACGTTCCTGCATCGCATCCACGTAACTCTCATCTACATAACCAAGCTCATGCAACAGCTCCCCGGCTGCCTGAATTGCCTCTTCTTTGGATACCGGTGCCTGCCCCAGACGGATTCCTTCTTTAACCAAAACCTGTTTTTTTTCAAAAACTGCAGCATTGTCTGATGGGTTCTCTTTTACATCTTCATTTTTTACTGCAGTTATTGTATTCTCTGTCTGCCTGTCAGCAGTCTCTGCTACAGTTTTTTTGTTGCGGAAGCCGCAGTTGTTTTTTCCTTGCCGGTCAGTTGTATATACAGCTCATCCAATGCAGGATCTGCCAGGAAGTTTCCGATCGTAACAAGCTGCGCCTGCGGTGCGGATTTTCTTGCCCGGTCTGCCAGTATAGTCTGAACGACAGCGATATCACAGTCTGCCGGAATATTATCCACAGAAGTATTGCTTACCTGGATCTGAGGACATACGGATTTCAGACGGTTACGGAATTTGGTTGCCCCCATAGCAGAAGATCCCATACCTGCATCACATGCAAAAATAATTTTCTTTACCTCTGATGCATCTTTGATTGCAACTGGAGCAGGCTGTCCTTTTGCATCTGCTTTCATGGCTGCCATTTCAGCCTGTGCCTCTTCCAGACTGCTCTTTCCGCCTGCTATTTTTACAATCGGTGATGCAATACCAAAAGAAATACCGGTTGCGATAGCCACACCTACTAATACTTTCCAGATATCCGGTCCCGGAGTCATCATTAAGTATGCAATAATAGAGCCCGGAGAAGCTGGTCCTACCAGACCGCAGCCTGTCAGGTTAAACCAGAAAACAGCTGCCATATTTCCGACGATCGGAGCAATGATCACAAGCGGATTCATCAGGATATACGGGAAGTAAATCTCATGAATACCACCAAGTACATGAATGATCACAGCACCCGGTGCGGACTGTTTTGTTTTTTTATCTTTACAGAAGAACATATATGCAAGCAGAACACCAAGTCCAGGACCAGGGTTTGGCTCAAGCATATACATAATGGATTTTCCAGCCGCTGCGGCCTGTGCAGTAGCCAGCGGAGTGAAAATTCCATGATTGATCGCATTGTTCAGGAACAATACCTTTGCCGGCTCAATAAAGATTGTAACCAGCGGAAGCAGGCTGTGACTTACCAGAATATTGACACCAGCTGCCAGAATAGTCAGAATGCCACTCATCACCGGACCTACAACCACATACCCCAGGATTGCCAGCAACATTCCGATGATACCTGCCGAAAAGTTGTTGATCAACATTTCAAATCCGGCCGGCATATGACCATCCATCAGCTGATCGAATTTTTTAATACAAAAACCTGCCAACGGTCCCATGATCATTGCAGCCATAAGCATTGTGATAGAAGTATCACTCATAATGGCACCAATAACCGCGATCGCACCTACCACACGACCTCTGTCGCCACCTACCATTTTTCCACCGGTTGATGCGATCAGGATTGGGATCAGATATGTCAGCATCGGTGATACCATACTGTTTAATTTTTCATTTGGAATCCAGCCTGTATCGATAAACAATGCTGCCAGAAAACCAAATGCGATCAACGCTCCTATATTCGGCATTACCATTCCAGACAGGAACTTACCGAATTTCTGTACTTTGTTTTTCACAATATACCTCCCACTTTTGTCTCCATACAAACAGGGAACAATGGGAATATGCAGAAATCTTATCTGTTAATACACTGTGATATGATGAGTCTCACATTCCGCCAGAAAATCTTCCGGCAGCTGACCGTCGGATATGATCACATCCACATCCGCCAGCCCGCAGATCGTATATGTACTCTTCACATCTGTTTTGGAAGAATCCATCAGAACAACCACCTGCTCTGCCTGTTCAATAGCGGTCCGTTTCAGCATGGCCTCCTCATTGTTTCCGCAGGTAAAACCTGCTTTCATCGAATACCCTGTTACCCCTAAAAATGTCTGATGAAAGTTCACCTGCTCCAGTTCCCGGATGGCTGAGATACCGTACATACTGATGCTGTAACGGTTCAGCTGTCCACCTGGCAGCATGATGACCGGTTTTGTGAGGTTTGCAAGTTCTGTGGCACAGGAGAGTCCTGTGGTATAGATCAGATTGGACTGATCCGGGAAAATCCGTGCCAGTTCCGTGGTGGTGCTTCCGGAATCCAGAAAAATCACTGTATCCGGAAGAACCAGCTGCACTGCTTTTTTTGCAATTTCCTGCTTGGACTGTATGTTGCGTACCGCACGCCGGGTCAGATAATCGTCCGTTCCGATCACCAGCTGTACAGACTTCGCGCCCCCGTGTATCCTTACGATCTCTTTTGCCGCATCCAGTGCTTTCAGATCGGTACGAAGTGTCATTTCAGACACCTGCGGAAACTGTTCTTTAATCTGTGAAAAACTTACGGTTCCATATTTGTTCACCAGTTCCGCAATTGCATTTCTGCGCATTTCCATTGTATCCATAGTTTCTCCTCTCCGTCAGAATTCAGGATCCTGGCGGGATCGAAAAACTCTGACCGTTCTTATTTTTCTGTGATAAAGTTTGCAAGTAAATATTCTTCTGCTTCCGGACACCACAATCCCTGATGTGCATCCACAATGTCTGCCAGAGCATTATAACGCTCATCATTTCTCTCTGCTGCCGCTTTTCTCAGTTCATCCAATGCAGTCAGCGGCATACTTAAATGTGTATAAATTAATTTCTTTCCACCCGGAATCTTCGGAAGGTTCAGTGTTGTCTCTGCTGCCGCATCCAGACCACCGATATGTGTAACCATAACAGCCGGGTTGATGCGTTTTGCTGCCGTCAGCTCCAGAGACTCGATCATGTCTGCGGTATTTCCGCCTGTAGTTCCCATTACATGAGTAGAATTATAATGTACATCGTAAAAATTCATCTCTGCACTGAATTTTTTGTCTGTCGGACCTGCGAAAAAGTTCAGGCATCCATCTCTTCCAAGAATAGCACTGGACTGGGTTACAACAGCAGATACCGGAGCGTAACATAATACATCATCATATCCTGTACCACCGGAGATTTTGATCAGCTCCGCAACCGGATCCTCAAAGCTGCCTGTATTCACAAAGTGAAGATCAATTCCTTCTTTTTTATAATCAGCAACCGGGAATAATTCCTCCGCACGATCCAGACGATCCTGATTAATATCTGTAACAACAACCATGGAAGGACGAACATCACGGTGTAATGCGTAAGTCAAAGCACCAAGCCCCATTGGGCCTGCACCTGCCATGATCGCAAGTTTTCCGTTTTCTTTGATCCCCATCTCATGTGTGTATACACCCATCTGTGTATGGTATGCTGCATGGAAAGCTCCGATACTACAGGACATCGGCTCAGCCAGGGAAGCTTCATAATAAGCACGGCCTTTGTACTCAAGCAGACATCCAAGTTCCATTACTTCTGCAGGAATTACGCAATAAGTTGTGTCTCCTCCGAAGAACTCATAAGAGTATCCCGGGCTCCACATAGTTCCTTTGTAATTCAATGCCGGCTGAAGTGTAAATTTCATACCTGGTTTGAACTGTTCCTGATGATTCTTACCTACTTTTACGATATCACCGGCGAACTCATGTCCCATAATTGCCGGATGCTCTGCCACGTCCTCATGTACTCTCTTGTGCTCTGTTCCGAGGATCGCACATTTGTAAGTCGACATACAGATACTGTCAGACACTACCTTCACCAGAATCTCATCATCCGTGATTTCCGGAAGTTCAAACTCTTCCAGTCTCAGATCATTTGCTGCGTGTAATCTTACTCCTTTTGCTTTCATAATAAAAGCTCCTTTCTACATGTTATTCCCGTTTTTTCACTTTTGCAACAATAAAAATATTTTCTTTTATACTGTTACTTTTTATTGTTGTTGCGAAAGTCTTTTTCTTTTATTTCAACAGCTGTTGACACTATAATATCCCACGACAGTCCAATTGTCAATTGTTGTTTTGACGTAAAAATGCACAAATTTTCATCTTGTTTTTTTACTTCAAAGATTTCAGCTTTTGAATTGACAGAATATTGATTCAGTGGTATATTATTGGAACAACAGAAATATTTTCGTTTCGAAAGCACATATGTTTTGGTAAAAAAAGAGCAGCTGCCTTTTTGCAGCTGCTCCTTTTCATTTTTCATGTTCTGATATCTTCAGGCAGAATGCAGATAAACTCTGTCTCGTTTTATCGACAAATCGGACATTCGCAATTCGCTTTCGCCACTTGCTCATGAACCTCTGCAAAACTTTATGCCTGATTCTATTTAGTCCATGATTTTCTCTCTGATCTTCTCAGAAATGCAGTCCTTATTTGTTGGACATCTGCTCTTCCTGTTTCATGATCATCTTTTTCACCATTTCACCACCAATGGATCCTGCCTGACGGGAAGTCAGATCCCCGTTGTAGCCCTCTTTTAAAGGTACACCAAGTTCGGATGCCACTTCCTGTTTAAAACGGTTCATTGCTTCTTTTGCCTCCGGAACTGACACTTTGTTTGAGCTGTTAGAATTACTCATGTTGTTACACCTCCGTGATTTTTTCTCTATAGTAAAGACAGGCGTTCTTCTTCCGGTAATTTTGTTGAATCGGAAAGTCGTTCGGTATGCGATGATTCCGAGAAAATATATCAGCTTACACTGACCACGATCTCACATTGAAACTTACATACCTTTAATTTCGCTTCAACAAAAGTATCCGATTTGAAGTGTTCTGTCTTGTTCCTAGTATGAACGAAGATGTATTTTTTATAACTGGAAAAAAATTCTTTTTCTTTCGTTTTTTGACTTCTTTTCGCACAAGTGCACGTTTGCACGAAATGTGCATTACGGCATCATCGTAGAAGTACGGATGGTATCTGCTTTGGCATCTCCTTCGAGATAACGGATGATCGCAATGGAAAATTCTGCCGCAGCTCCCGGACCTTTACCGGTGATCAGATTGCCATCTGTCACTGCTGTATCCTCACTCCAGATTGCACCGCCCTGCGGATTGCAGCCCGGATAACCGGTAGCGTGTTTTTCTTTTAAAATACCTGTCTCAGAAATCATACCCGGTGCAGCACAGATTGCTGCCAGCATTTTGCCACTGTTTAAAAATTTCTGAGCCAGTTCTTTGACACCCGGTTTTTCACCAAGTACCCCTGTGCCCGGTCCACCCGGATACACGATACCGTCAAATTCCTCAAAATTCATATCATTATACACTTCATCCGCATGAAAACAGATCTGGTGTGCTCCCATAATCTGTCGTTTTCCGGTTACAGATACCGTCAACACCTCAATTCCGGCTCTTCTGCAAAAATCCACTACTGTAAGGCATTCAATTTCTTCTACTCCATCATTACATAATACAGCTATTTTACTCATGATCATCTATCCTTTCTACATAATATTCGTTACAATTCACGCACGCCCTTCGCAACATAAAGTAAAGCGGACATTCGCAATCCGCTTTCGCTACTTGCTCTTCAAACCTTGAATTTTCTGCTCCCATTACGATATAATTGTTGATATAAGATTTGGATATCAAAACGCCCAAATCCTGATCACACGGATTGCTCCGTGCTTTGCACGCCCACAATCCTTCCCTCTATTCGATATAAAGATGTTGAGGTCAAAAGATACCATACGAATTGCAGAAGGAGATTTTACTTTATGGAAATCGAACGTAAATTTTTAATCCGGCAGTTACCGGAACATCTGGAACAGTACCCATGCCTCCAAATCGAGCAGGGTTATCTGTGCACCAATCCTGTCGTGCGCATCCGCAAACAGGATGATTCCTACTTCCTCACCTACAAATCCGGCGGACTCATGACCCGGGAAGAATACAATCTTGCACTGACCGCTGAAGGCTATGTTCACCTGCGCAAAAAAACAGATGGGCTGCTCATCACAAAAAAGCGCTACTGTATTCCGTTAGATCCTTATACCATTGAGCTTGATATTTTTGAAGGTGATCTCGCGCCTCTTATTCTGGCAGAAGTCGAATTTCCTTCCGAAGAGGAAGCTAACGCCTTCACGCCCCCGGAATGGTTTGCAAAAGATGTCACCTACTCCGGCAAATATCACAACAGTTATATGAGCCGCTACGGATATCAGCCGGAAGATAACCGGTGATATCCCATTGTTACCTTTTGCCCATAAAGCTCCAATCCAAAATTATTTTCTCCAGAGAGATGTCTGCTCATATTTCTGTCTGGTCCGGATGCAGTATTTCAGCTGTTCATAGCGGTCGGATAATTTTCCCTCCGGAATGACCACATCCACTGCCACTGCCAGATCATCAATCAGCCGATCTGTGATATCGTTCTTGATATCACAGACAATCTGATATTTTTCCTCCATCGTATCCGTATCCAGAAACCGGAGCAGCCATGGATTGATCTGTTCTTCCACATCTGATTCTCTCTGAACCATATCCTGTTCCTGAAGTTCTGCCGTCGAAACAGCGGCAGTTACATCCGGCACGTTTTCCTGTTGTTCCACATTCTGATTTACCGGTATTTTCTTATGTTCTGCACGCTCCGTTCGTAGCGTCTCATTCTTTGTATGATCTACATATGCAAATCGATATTTCTGCGTTACCTCCGGATATTTTTCGTGATCCACTTCACTGACAAACATATCATATGGACGGATATACACGCCGAAATCTCCATACAATGCCTGATATACCACATATGGTTCCATGGTTTCTGAATGTTTTGCCACTGCGATCACCTGATACAATTTATTTTTAAAATGTAAATATTTTTCTCCCGGTAACGGATTTCCCTGTGCCATTTTACGATTCCCTCTTTTCTCCCCAAATTTACAGTTTTATCTATCTTATCCACAATACACACTGATACAATGTCTGAATAGCAAAACGGTTGAAGTGATTTTAGAAACCTATACGATCAATCATTCTTACAGATCAAAAGAATTCAGCATATCCATGCCTTCGGCAATAAAGTCCCGCTGAAAGTCCATGCTGTTGTGTGGACCTTTTATCATGGCGTCATATACCGCATCCATAAGGTGTTCCTCCTCTGCATCCCGGTCATTATCCAGTTCCACTTCTCTGGTATTTACTTTGGCAGCAGCCACAATCTGATTTTCATCAAATACAGCCTGCAGATCCGCTTCTCTCTGTTTCCGTGCTTCTTTATTCTTTCTTTCGTTTCCGGTCGTTTTTGCCACGGAACTGCTTTTTTCACTTCCATAGTTCTTCTTTCCAGCGGATGTCTGTGGTTTTTCTGCATGTGACTGTGAGGAATACGACCTGTGCGGACTGGCCGATTTCCGTTCCGGTCTCTGCGGATGTACCGGCGGCTGTTCAGAACGGTTTGATGATTTTCTCCCTTTTCTTACACTGAATATAATAAAAATTAAAATCACAAGCCAAAAACAGAATCCTGCCATATAGTTTCCCCCCTTTCTTCCCCACCACTTAGTGCTCTATACACCAAAAGCGTGGAAATGCTCATTCTGCGTTTAAACAAATATGTATCATCGCCAATTTCAAGGCTATGTTCAGTATAGCATATTTCTCAGAATCATGATATACTAACTTGATTACAGGAGGAACAACATGTTTACAAAACTACGAAATAATATCTCACAGATGCAAATGATCGCTCTGGGGTTCTTTTGCATTATCCTTATCGGGACATTGCTCCTTATGACTCCGCTGGCAAGCAGAGCCGGAACCTGGACCGATTTTCTCACTGCACTTTTTACATCTACCAGTGCTACCTGCGTCACCGGTCTGGTCGTTACAAATACTTATTTACACTGGTCGCTTTTTGGTCAGATCATCATTATTACTCTGATCCAGATTGGCGGACTTGGTTTTATTACCTTTGGGTTCGGATTTTCCATGTTCTTGCGAAAGAAGATCACCTTGCGGCAACGCGGACTCTTAAAGGAAAGTGTCAATGTCGTAAACACCGGCGGCATTGTTCGTCTGGCACGGTTGATTTTACAGGGCACCTTACTTTTTGAAGGCATTGGAGCCCTTATTCTCACCCTCTGTTTTCTCCGGGATATGCCATTTTCACAGGCGCTTTACTATGGTATTTTCCATTCCATCTCAGCATTCTGTAATGCCGGCTTTGATCTGATGGGGGCTTTTGGCATGTCCTCCTTTATCGGATACAACACAAACTGGATTGTCTGCATCACACTGATGGCACTCATTTTCATTGGAGGTATCGGATTTTTTGTATGGGGTGATCTGAAAGAGCATAAGCTGCACATACGAAAATATGCGCTGCATACGAAAATCGTACTGATTACATCACTGATTCTGATCATCGGTCCATCCATCCTGTTCCTGATTCTGGAACGTCATGCACTGTTTGCAGATATGAACACACCTCAGGCCATTTTAAATGCATTATTTTGTGCAGTCACACCACGAACCGCAGGTTTTAACACTACGGATATTGCCAGTCTCAGTCAGAGCAGCCAGCTCCTTACCATCATACTGATGTTTATCGGTGGCTGTCCGGGTTCCACAGCGGGCGGAGCCAAAGTGACCACTATCACAGTTCTGATTCTTTACCTGCGTTCTATGCTGACCCGCACGGATGGTGTCAATATTTTCAAGCGCCGTCTGGAGGATGAAGCGGTTTCCAAAGCTGCCGCTGTATTTACCACCCATATGCTGCTGGCCGTGGCTGCAACTTTTCTGATCTCCATGCAGCAGGATCTGGATCTCACGGTGATCGTATTTGACGTAGTATCCGCTGTCAGCACAGTCGGCATGAGCACCGGTATCACACCGCATCTTGTACCCGGTGCAAAAGTCATCCTGATACTGCTCATGTATCTTGGCCGCGTAGGAAGCCTTTCCTTCGCAATGTCCTTTACGGACAAAAAACGCCTGGCACATGTACGACAGCCAAAAGAGCATATCAGTATCGGTTAAACAGAATATACTTGCATAAACTTATTTTTTACAGAAAGGATTTTTATTATGAAATCATTTTTAATTATCGGTATGGGGCGTTTCGGCAGCCATCTGTGCCAAAACCTTGCAAAACTCGGAAACGAGGTTATGATCATTGATCAAAACGAAGAACTGTTGGAACCTCTGCTTCCTTATGTCACCGATGCAAAAATTGGGGACTGTACCAAAGAAGAAGTGTTAAAAAGCCTTGGAGTCGGAAACTTTGATAAATGTATTGTCTGCGTAGGCACAAATTTTCAGAGCAGTCTGGAAATCACCTGTCTGCTAAAAGAACTTGGTGCAAAATACGTGGTCAGCAAAGCTACCAGAGATGTACATGCAAAATTTCTGCTGCGAAACGGTGCTGACAAGATTATCTACCCCGATCGGGATATCGCGGAAAAATGTGCCGTACAATACAGTTCCGACAACGTGTTTGATTATTTTGAACTAAGTGAAGATTTTTCTATCTACGAATTGGCACCATTGCCGGAATGGATTGGGAATACAATTGTCCAAATGGATATCCGCAATAAATATCACACCAATATCGTTGCTATTCAGACAAAAGATGGCATTCAGGCAATGCCGCCAGCGGATTATCGTTTCAAAGAAAATGAACACCTGCTGGTTATCGGTAAAAATGAAGATATACAGAAACTGGTACGGAAATACAATAATTAAATTCTTGTTTGTCTGTGTAAAGGGCAAA
>NZ_KI271074.1 GCF_000469345.1 Eubacterium ramulus ATCC 29099 | reverse complement strand
AGGGCAAATTCAAATGACCTGCCAAGTTGGGCATCTGCATTTTTTTCAATCTTCAATACCTCATTCCATAACCTTTGTTTCTGAAATGTGATTTTAAATTTTTCTAAAGCAGCTTCTTTATCTTCTGATCTTTTGTATCGGACAGATTTTTGAAAGCGTTTTATATTTTCTTCTGGTACTATCTGCCATTCAGGAGGTGCGTTTTCGCACATCATCAGACTGGTGTAGACCACTTCTTTTTTAGAAGTGTAATAACTGATTCGCCCGGTTTCCTCGTTTTTCATCACATCCCCATTGAGATATGCGGAAGCGGAGATAACAGATTTCCCTTTACTTCGTCCGACTATTTTGATTGTGTAATGAAAAATCGCCATGTCTGGATTCCCCCTTTCTGCACATCCGGCATAGATTTCCGGCAACATTGCTTTCAGTTTTAGAAAAAGCAGTATTGCCGGAACGCCCTCTGCGTAAGAGTGCCCTGCGCATAGCAGCCTGCATGGAATGCGCCCCTCTGGCGAAGAGTGCCTCCTGCGGCATGAGCAGGTCTGG
>NZ_KI271073.1 GCF_000469345.1 Eubacterium ramulus ATCC 29099 | reverse complement strand
CACCAACTCCGATTGTTTCCTTAACAGTTTGTAGAACTGACCCAAAAGAGCTCGAAGGAGCTCTTTTTCCTTTTTTATAATAGTATCATTATGGTATAATAGAGACATTAAAATCGGGATTTATTAAGGAGGATATGGATGAAACTGTTTTTATGTTCGCACTTTTCAAGTGTAGGAAGTTTGATAAAAGAAGAAATTGATAACAAGAAAGTCGCATTTATTCCCACAGCTTCGCTGCGTGAAGGCTATACCGGTTATGTCGGCTCGGCTCGAAAGCTATTCAATAAACTGGGAGCAGCCGTAACGGAAATTGATATTTCAACGGAGGCTTATTTAACGATACAGTCCGTTTTTGAAGATGCGGATGTGATATATTTTACTGGTGGAAATTCTTTCTTCCTTATGAACCAGCTCCGTAAAACGGGAACAGATGAGCTATTGAAGAAAGAATTGGCAAAGGGAAAACTGATGATCGGTGAATCGGCGGGTGCGATTATATGCGCTCCAACTATCCAATATATTGAACAAATGGATGAAAAGCCGGAGGACTACTCACAAGAAGATGATGCAGGGCTTGATTTGATTGATTTCTATGTTCTTCCGCATTATCTTACAGCACCATTTAAGAAAGTTACTGAGAAAATAATGACTGAATTTTCGGATTTGAATCTATGCCCAATTAACAACCGTCAGGGAATTGTAATTGATGGTGAAGGTTCAAAGGTTATTTGCAAAGACTAATTTGAAAATTCAAGTTTGGCTGACTCACAACAATTTAATATCAAACTAATACAAGCACTTTAGCCAATAAGGTTAAGGTGCTTTTTTTGCGCCTTGAAAGGAGGTGGTAACAGCTAAACACATCGGGAAAAGCTCGATTTAATCATTACAACAGGCATTGGATTTGGTGAAAGTTTAGTAATGCTGATACTTACAGCTTTGATTGCAATCATCATTATTATCTGTGGATTCTTTATCAGCTACACAGTGTATTTCAGGTTCTTAAAGATTCTGATTATTGTGCCGCTCGGTGCGATTGCCTGTTCCACGATGGCAGGAAACAGAATGGTCAGCCATACAATGGCTACCTACTGCAAATATTTCCTGTCATGTGTGTTTGAGGCAGTAACGATGGCACTTGCGATTGTGGTATGTAATGCATTTATCAATGCAGGACTTCCGGCATTTACAGGAAGTTATGCTGACTGGGCACAGCCACTTATATATCTGTGTGAAATGACATTTACGATAGCAATGACTGTTATATTAAGTGTAGATGGTATGGCAAGAAGTTAATTTAATGTGGTATGGTGATGTAATCACGGAAAACAAATGAAATAAAGACTAAAATAAAGCTACAAAAAGAAAAAGATAAGGAGGACTGTAAAATGTCTGCTATTAATATCAATAAAAATAATTTTCAGAACGAAGTACTGAATTCCGATAAAACCGTTCTTTTAGATTTTTGGGCATCTTGGTGTGCGCCTTGCCGTATGGTAGCACCTATTGTAGAGGAGATTGCAGGTGAGCGTGGGGATATTAAAGTTGGAAAGATTAATGTAGATGAAGAGCCTGAACTGGCAAATAAGTTCAGTATTATGAGCATTCCGACTTTAGTGGTTATGAAGAATGGGAAGATTGTACAGCAGGTTTCAGGGGCGAGACCTAAGAATGCGATTTTAGAAATGCTTTAGGGAGGTGTGCTAATGGGATTTTTTGATTTCTTTAAACAGTCGAATATTAATCAAGGCATAGAAGAATATAAAAGGACTGCTGGTGCAGTTCTTCTGGATGTCCGCACTCCGCAGGAATATCAGGAAGGACATATACCAGAAAGTAAAAATGTGCCGTTGCAGCAACTAGACAATATTGTTTCTGTAGCGAAGAATAAGGATATCCCTCTGTTTGTATACTGTTATTCCGGTTCTCGGAGCCGTCAGGCAACTGGGATGTTGCAACGAATGGGATATTCTAAAGTAAATAATATCGGTGGCATTGCAGCTTACTCAGGAAAGGTGGAAAAATAAGATGAAGGTAATAATCGTAGGAGGTGTGGCAGGAGGAGCTACAGCTGCAGCAAGAATACGCAGACTGGATGAACATGCAGAAATTACTGTGTTTGAAAGATCCGGATACATATCCTATGCGAATTGTGGGCTTCCATATTATATTGGAGACGTAATCACAGACCCGGAAGAACTTACACTACAGACACCAGAGAGTTTTTTTAAACGCTTCCGTATTAACATGAAAATTCATCATGAAGTTATCTCAATACATCCCGAATGTAAAACTGTTTCAGTGAAGAATTTAGAAAACGGTGAAATATTTGAAGAATACTATGATAAGCTAATCCTCTCTCCAGGTGCAAAGCCTACACAGCCGAGACTTCCCGGAGTAGGTATTGATAAACTTTTTACACTTCGTACTGTAGAAGACACTTTTCGGATAAAGGAATATATAAATAAGAATCATCCAAAATCGGCTGTATTGGCAGGTGGCGGTTTTATTGGTCTGGAACTGGCAGAAAATTTGAGGGAGCTTGGCATGGATGTTACGATTGTCCAGCGGTCTAAGCAGCTGATGAACCCTTTTGACCCGGATATGGCATCCATGATTCATAATGAAATGAGAAAGCATGGGATAAAACTGGTACTGGGCTATACAGTAGAAGGATTTAAAGGAAAAGACAACGGAGTAGAGGTTCTGTTGAAAGATAATCCATACCTTCAGGCTGATATGGTAGTTCTGGCAATCGGAGTCACACCAGACACAGTATTAGCAAAAGAAGCCGGTCTTGAACTTGGCATTAAGGAAAGTATTGTAGTGAATGACAGAATGGAAACCTCTGTACCGGATATTTATGCTGCAGGTGATGCAGTTCAGGTAAAACATTATGTTACGGGTAATGATGCGCTGATTTCTTTGGCAGGACCAGCCAATAAACAGGGCAGAATCATCGCTGATAATATTTGTGGCGGTGATAGTCGTTACCTGGGCAGTCAGGGAAGCTCCGTTATAAAAGTGTTTGATATGACAGCAGCCACTACAGGTATCAATGAAACCAATGCCAAAAAGTCAGGATTAGAGGTAGATACAGTAATTCTTTCGCCTATGAGTCATGCCGGTTACTATCCTGGTGGAAAAGTGATGACCATAAAGGTGGTTTTTGAAAAAGAGAGCTATCGTTTGCTTGGCGCTCAGATTATTGGATATGAAGGAGTTGATAAACGTATTGATGTGCTGGCAACAGCAATTCATGCGGGGCTGAATGCAACCCAGTTGAAAGATCTGGATCTGGCATATGCACCACCTTATTCTTCTGCAAAGGATCCGGTAAACATGGCTGGATTTATGATAGACAATATTGCAAAAGGGACATTAAAGCAATGGCATTTGGAAGATATGGACAAGATTTCTAAAGATAAAGATGTGGTGTTGCTAGATGTGAGAACTGTAGGTGAATTCAGCAGGGGGCATATTGATGGATTCAAAAACATACCTGTAGATGAACTGAGAGAACGAATTAGTGAAATTGAGAAAGGAAAGCCTGTGTATCTGATATGCCAGAGTGGTCTGCGCAGTTATATTGCGAGCTGTATTCTGGAAGGAAACGGTTATGAAACGTATAATTTCTCTGGCGGATTTCGCTTCTATGATGCAGTGGTCAATGACCGTGCGCTGATTGAAAGGGCATATGCATGTGGTATGGATTATTAAAAAATAATCACGATATTTTTATAATTTTCTTATAGCATAAAAAAATCCCCCATTTATTAGAATGACTTTCATAATTCTGATAAATGGAGGATTCTTCTTTATATGTTACAGAAAAAACAGTTTTATGACCTTTGGAGTGTTTCCAGTCTTTTTGGATCAAGGATTGTGATTTTGCCGCGGGAGAGTTTGACGAGCCCCTCACCTTGAAAGTATCGAAGCATTCGAGTGATAACTTCCCTGTGGGAACCAAGATGGTTGGCGATAGTTTCGTGAGTGATTTTCAATTCATTTGTTTCTTCGATAGAGGTCTCTTCTAAAAGAAATGAAGCAACACGCTTATCCAAACTCTTCCACATGATTTGTTCAAGCAGCCACATGACATCAGAAAAACGGGTAGCCATTAACTCATTGGTATAGTTTGCGACAGGAGCAGAATCCTTCATGATGCCCTTATAGATTTCAGCAGGGATGATCCAAAGATCAGTATCTTTTTCTGCCTCAATGGTTACTTCAAATTGAATGGACCGTATGATACATGAGGCGGATAAAAGACACATATCCATATTGAACAGACGGTAAAGTGTAATCTCCCGTCCTTCATCTGATAATATATAAGTTCGAAGCTGCCCGGATTTAACCAGTAATAATCCGGTACAATCCATGTTCCCGTTGTGAATGATTGTTCCTTTTTTCACATGCTGTGTGATCAAATTGTCTGAAATTAGTTTTTTATGTGCTGTATTTAAGTTATTCCATAGTGGAAAATAATTTTCGAAGCTCATAACTGTTATCTCCTTTGCGAACATAGTATACTTGCTTTTTTAAGATGCGTCAATCGAATAATTGACATATATCATAAATGAAAACTGTATTGAAATGAAAGAGAGGGTAGCGGTGTGAAGAAAAAGAAACAATGGTATGATTATTTATGGATATGGGCGATCATTTATTTTGCTCTTGTTTTTTTAATATTTTGTTCGCCTGGTTTGGGATGATTGATTTCCTGTTGCCGTTAGGAATAGCAGTATTCGGTGGAAATAAATTTTACTGTAATCATTTGTGTGGAAAGGATGCGTCAAGGTAATGCAAGAATTATCGTGATACATCCTTTTGTATTTGGATTGATTATTTTTCTTTCTCTGCTTGTCGAAAGTGATGGATAGAATGTATAATATTGTTAATGATCCAGAGATATTTATTTTGGAAATAGCTTAATCAATTAGGAGGTATAAAATGAAAGCACATAAGTATTGGTCAATCGGAGCGTTAATTACTATGATTGGAACTTTTTATACTGGATATAAAGGATCCAAATCAGGTCATAGGTATTTTGCGTGTAGCACTCTTATATGTATGATCATGTCTATGTATACGGGACATAAAATGATTTCAGGTAATAAAAGAACAAGAAAACAGGTGGAAAACACAAAAGCGGAGGAATAGTAAATGTTAGAGTTAGGAAAAAAAGCACCAGACTTTGAATTGCCGGATCAGAATGGAGAAATGCATAAATTAAGCGATTATGCAGGAAAAAAAGTGATCTTATATTTTTATCCAAAGGATAATACACCAGGATGTACGAAGCAGGCATGTGGCTTTTCTGAGCGTTATCCACAGTTTACTGAGAAGGGAGCTGTTATTCTCGGAGTAAGCAAGGACTCTGTAGCGTCTCACAAGAGATTTGAAGAAAAATACGGACTGGCATTTACGCTATTAGCAGATCCGGAGCGTAAAGTTATTGAAGCATATGATGTCTGGAAAGAAAAGAAAAATTATGGAAAAGTATCTATGGGTGTAGTAAGAACTACATATCTTATTGATGAGCAGGGAATCATTATAAAGGCAAATGATAAAGTCAAGGCGGCAGATGATCCTGAAAATATGCTTAAGGAATTGGCATAATGAAGATTATTTTATCACCTGCAAAAAAGATGATTGTAGATACCGATAACTTAGCACCGGTTGAACTGCCTGTCTATATTGATAAGACAGCAGAAGTATTAAACTGGATGAAAAGCAAATCAAAAGAAGAACTGAAAGCTATCTGGAAATGTAATGACAAGATTGCAGAGCAGAACTTTAACAGATTGGAAAATATGGATCTTTATAACAGGCTTACACCGGCTGTTTTAGCATATGAAGGGATTGCATTTCAATATATGGCACCATCTGTGTTTGAAATCCAGCAGTTTGAGTATTTGCAAAATCATTTAAGAATCTTGTCTGCGTTTTATGGCATTTTAAAACCAATGGATGGTGTGACTCCTTATCGTCTTGAAATGCAGGCAAAGGTTGGAATTGGAGATGCAAAAAATCTGTATGAGTACTGGGGAGAATTGTTATACCGCTCAGTAATCGATGACAGTAGGATTATCATTAATCTTGCATCAAAAGAATACTCAAAATGTATAGAAAAGTATCTGACACCACAGGACAGATATATTACGATTGTATTTTGTGAGTTATCCGGAGATAAATTGGTAACAAAAGGTACCTATGCCAAGATGGCCCGTGGTGAAATGGTCAGATTCATAGCGGAAAATAATATTGAAAATCCGGTGGAGATTCAGAAATTTGACAGACTCGGATATTTGTTTAGGTCTGATTTATCTTCAGATTCAGAATA
>NZ_KI271072.1:102804-109213 GCF_000469345.1 Eubacterium ramulus ATCC 29099 | reverse complement strand
AGAAAAACTTTTATTGCTCCGACAGGGCTTGCAGCTTTGTGATGTGGAAGAACGACCGCTTTTTTGAGCAGCGCAAAAAGGCTTTCACAAAGGCGATTGCCGCCGCCCTTTTGAAAGACGGAAAGGTAAAAATCAAAGGTATGTACTCGACCAAGACGGGAAAGACCTTTGACGGAGTTGTGCTGCTTGCCGACACAGGCGGCAAGTATGTAAACTTCCGCGTCGAGCAGAACCGAAAATGATTAGGCTTGATGAAAAGCAGTACCGCGCTGTAAAGAAAATGACCCGCGCCGCTTGTGCAAACAACGATTGCGGGAATTGTCTGCTATTGGACGACGGGGAAACTTGCGTTTGTGTGCAGAGTATCAGCTATTCGCTGCTATGCCGCTATTTCCGCGAAGCGGTATTACCCGCAGACAGGCAGCTATGCGAGCAGATCACCCGCAGCGGGGAAACCGATTTGAAGCGTTGCGCGGTATGCGGCAGCACGTTTGCGGCGGGCAGCAACCGGGCGAAATACTGCCCCGATTGCGCGGCAAAGATACGCCGCAGACAGAAAGCGGAAAGTGAGAGAAACAGGCGTTTACGGATAAAAACAACTACATAGCAAGCACAGCAAACGAGTACCCGTTTGCGAGAAATGCCCGCGCTGCTCTATGGGAAGCGCGGGCATTTTGCTTGTTGGGATAGTCCCAAACCCTTATATGACCGAGAAAGGACGTGATGAAACAATATGCCGTACACTTCATACGACCATGACAAATTAGAAGCCGCCGAAACCATGCGGATAGAACGCCGGATATATTTTGAAGCAAAGGACGGGGATATTGCCCCTTATTCTTCCTTGCCGATTGCGCAGCTACTTTCCATGCGCAGCGAAAGCGCGGCGGCAGAACAGACGATTTTTGACGACCTCAAAGAACGCGCCGCCGCATGGGAAGAACAGGCGGGAAGAACGCTTTTGCTGGATAAAGCACTTGAATATGTGAGAACGCCGCACGTCCAGCACACCGCTAATGAGTGGCAGAAAAATGAATATGACCGATATACCCGCAGCAACCGGGTATATCAGATGAATTACTACATTTACGAAAATACCCGCTACAACCAAGAAGCGCAGAAATCTATCCCGTATTCATGGACGCTTACATGGAGCGTGCGAACCAACAGCCCAAGCAGAACCCAAGCGAAGATTGCCGGACAGGACAGAAAGGTTTTCACCGATAAGGCGGCTATGGAAAAGTATCTGAATGGGCGTATCAAAGCGTATGACCGCTTGTTTACGGAAATATCCCCGCCTATCCCGCAAGAGTACGCCGACTATTTCAAAGTAAACGGTATGCTCATGCCGGACTACACCATAGAGGGTGAGGAACCCCCGCAGCAGCAACAGGCGGTAGCTATCCCCGAAAATACCGGGCAGGAAAAGGAGCGTGAACACATGGACGGACAATTTTCTATTATGATAGGCAACCGCAGCCGCTTTGAAGCGGGCGACCCAAGCGGTTATTGGCTGGATATGCCCGCTACAAAAGAGCAGCTTCACGAAGCTATGCAGAGCGTCGGTATTACCGCCGACAACCCGCAGGATTTATTTGTGGGCGGCTTTGAAAATACTGAACAATGCCCCTTTAACGTGCCGCTTTCCGTTATCCAAAGCGGCAGCATAGACGAATTAAATTATCTTGGAAAGCTGCTTGAAATGCAGCGCGACGAGGATAAAGCGAAGTTTGCGGCGGCGGTTACGCTGGGCGATTACGCCGGAAACCTCAAAGACCTTATCAACCTTGCGCAAAACCTTGATTGCTATTGGATTTATCCCACCGTCCAAAGCGAAGAAGATTACGGCCACTATCTGATTGACGAGTTAGACGAATTGGAATTGCCGGAAGAAGCGAAGCAGTATTTCATGTATGAGGAATACGGGCGGGACGCAGTTATCAACGACAAGGGCAGATTTACCGAACAAGGGTATATCTACAACAACAAGAATACCTTTTCCGAGTGGTACAACGGGCGCGAAAGCGATATACCCAAAGAATACCGCATTATGAGTTACCCGCAGCGGTCGCGCGGCGAACAGGACAAAGCCTATATGGACGCAGCCGAAACGCAGCAAGCAGCCGTACAGGCCGCAGAGCCGCAGCAGCCCCGCCCCGTCGTCCCCATTATCCTTACTTCCGAAAAGCCCGCCGAAAAGGTAAAGGAGATCACCGCCCGTTTGGAACAGGGCGTACAAGCGATTTTTGACAGCGACCGCTACAAAGAGTTTCTAACCGCTATGTCGAAGTTCCATGATTATAGTTTGAATAACACTATCCTAATTGCTATGCAGGGCGGCAATTTAGTAATGGGCTTCCGTCAATGGGAAAAGGAGTTTGACCGCCATGTAAAGAAAGGCGAGAAAGGCATTAAAATCTTTGCCCCCGCACCCTACAAGGTGAAAAAGCTGGTTGATAAAATCGACCCCGAAACGAGAAAGCCCATGCTTGACCGCGAGGGAAAAGTGGTAAAGGAAGAAACGGAAATCACCGTCCCCGCCTTTAAGGTTATAACCGTCTTTGATATTTCGCAGACCGAGGGCAAGGAGTTTCCCGACCTTTCCGTTAAACCGCTGCTTGCCGATGTGGAGCAGTACGAGGATTTTTTCGCCGCCCTTGAAAAAGCGTCCCCCGTCCCGATTACTTTTGAACAGATTACAAACGGCGCAAACGGGTATTTCAGTCTAACCGACAAGCGCATTGCAATCAAAGAGGGCGTGAGTGAATTACAGGCGGTAAAGACCGCCATTCACGAAATCGCCCATGCGAAGCTGCACGACGTGGACTTGAACGCCCCGCCGGAAGAACAAAACCGCGTTGACCGCCATACCCGCGAGGTAGAAGCGGAAAGCGTCGCTTACACCGTCTGCCAGCACTTTGGGCTTGATACGTCCGATTATTCTTTCGGCTATGTGGCGGGTTGGAGCAGCGGCAAGGAAATGACCGAGTTAAAAGCGTCCCTTGAAACGATACAGGCCACCGCAAAGGAACTCATTACCGAGATTGAGGGGCATTTTACCGAGTTGCAGCAGCAACGGCAAGCCGAGCAGGAACAGCAAACCCCCGTATTTGACAAGCTGCCGCCCGAACAGCAGCAAGCCTTGTCCGACACCGTAAAAAACACCTTGCAAATGCTGGTTGACGCAGATAAGCGGATTTATGGCGACGTTACAGGCAAGACCCTTGAAGCAATCGCGGCGCAAGGATATTCCTACAAGGACGGGCAGCTTGAAAAGCAGCAGCCGGAAGCGACCCCCGAAAGCCTTTTGACGGGTGAAACCGTTAGAACGCCGAGGGGCAATTTTCATATTACCGATATGAGCCGGGAACAGATCGAAGCGTCGGGCTTTGGTTTTCACCATGCGTCGGAGGACGGGAAGTATCTCATTATGGGGAACGGCACACAGGCTTACGCCATAGCCGCCGAGCAGCCGCAGCGGGATAATCCCTTAAAGCACGTCGAGGACACCATAGAGCAGAACGACAACAATTTTGACGGGATTATCAATAACACGCCGCAAACGCCCACCGTCGCAGATTTGGAGCAGCGGGCAAAGGCGGGCGAAGCAATTTCCGTTACCGACCTTGCGAAAGCGGTAAAAGCCGAGAAACGGGAGCAGCCGCAGAAAAAGCCCTCTATTCTGAAAAAGCTGGACGAGTATAAGAAACAGGCGGCGCAGCAGCCGAAAGATAAACAGAAAGAGCATAAAAAGGATTTGGAGGTTTGATAGCATGAATATCTGCTTTACCATAGAGGAAGAAAACATTGTTGCGATCTACGCCGAGGACAGCCGAGAAACAACGCTTGAAAATATCCTTGCCGCCATGCCCTACATGGACGAGGATATGCGTCAGCTTGCCGCCGCAACGGTAAACAAGCTGCAAGCCATGACGGACAGCGAGTTTTCTGAACGGGAGTTTATCTTGACCGACGAGGAATAGTCCATAGAAAACAGGGGCGCGGTTGCCGATTTCCGGCGCCGCGCCCCTGTTCTTTTTTGTCCTTGCGTGGACAATTAGAAAGCCGTTTTTGCGGGTTTGAATATAAAGTATCGTCTACGCCGTTTCCCCGCGCTGGAAGCCGCAGAAATACAGGCGTTTTCAGCCCTTAACATTCCACTTGTTACCCTTGCTTTTCTAAATTAACCGAGCAACAATTTTGAATTTGCATGGGTGATAGTAAAACCCATTTTCTTTAATCCATGTCTTTTCATATTTCTTGGTAGAATGAAACAGTTGGATATGGTATAATAAAAAAGCACATTGTGCTTTTTAGAACTCTAAATTCAATAAATGAGGTGCAAAGGAATGAGGAAACTTCTATGTGCCATTTCGATGGCAGCTTTATTGGTAAGTATGACGGCCTGCAATTCATCGCAGGATAATTTTACGCCTGATTATGAATCGGCGATAGGGGCAATTTTTATAAACAATGAGCAAGAGTTGCCGGAAAATACAAAGGTCTATGCGGATTTTGCAGATAATAGCTACTCATTTGATTTGGACGCTGCTTGCGTATATTATTTCTCTGCCAGTGCAGATGTTGCTTATGCTGGAGATCAGAACTTTACCAGTATGACGTTTGGGGCAAACTTGGACAATGATTCCGTGGGTGCTGAAGGCGCGATAGCATATCTTCCGCAAGAGGAATCCGAAAACTCTGTTACAGCTTACTATCTGTATCATGATGAAGAAGGGGTATATTTTGATACAGAAACTTATTTTGACCGCATGGAAATCACTGATCAATGTGCCATGACAGGAATTGATTATTCCTGCCAAGTTACATTTGAAATTCAACAACCGACAACATCTTTTTCCATGATATATTATGATGAAAACCATTCGGAAATCTCCAAAACAGATTACACCCCAGAGGAAGTTACTGACTATCAAACCTTTGAATTAGGGAGTGAAGTTGGTTCGGTGGAAATCATTTGTTATGACGCTAATGGTTCAGAATTAGAAACAATGACAATTACTCCGGATAATCCCAGTACGGTGATTTGTTTTGATGATGGAGGGCAGATTCTTGCCAGCCGGTATCTCCGCTTTACTTGGGAAAAGTAATCTTGAGTTATCAAGCAGTACCAGTAAGGACAGCCGAGTAAATCGACTGTCCTTTTTATTTATGTTTGGTTTATCGCTCCTGCTCCCGCGCCTTGCTTTGGGACGGGTAAAGAATACTATCGACGTTCTTTTTGACAATGCCGTACTCCTGCATTTGCTTTTTCGCTTGGCGGTAATCCTCATACAATTTGCTTTTCCTGTCGTTTAAGCTGCTATACTCCTTGCGCAGCGCGGCGAGATCGGGCAGCTTCTTTATCTGCATTTCCCGGAGTGCCTTTGCCGCAGCTTCAAACAGGATAATTTCGCTTTCATGCCCCCGCAGATACTTTTCCTTGTCCCGCGACTTCTTGTATTCCTCGTAAATCGGTTTTAACTGTCGGTATGTGGTGGTGTGCTTGATAAGCAGCGACAAATCAGACATACGCTGTTCTACCTCTTTAACCGCCCTTGCCGCCGCGTCATGGGCGGTCATAATATCCGCAATTTTGCTTTCAAGGTCGCTGTAATACTCAATCTTGTTTTCGGTTAGGAAGTTCATGCTTTTAGCAGCCTGTTTCAGATTATGGATTTTCGCCCACCGTTCATAGCCCGCCGACTGTTGGGCTTTGATACTGTTTTCAAGATCGACGACAAGCCGGATTTTCTTATCTTCCCGCAGCGTTTTTGTTTTGGCAACATACACGCCCTTGATACGCTCCTTTATCGCTTCTTCCGTATAGGCCGCGCCGAGCGTCTTTGTGCGGGTAAACCGTTCCTGTCCGGCAGCGCGAAAGGAAATGTATTTGCCCTGTTTGATTTCATACCCCATTTCCTGCAAGCGGCGCAGCAGTTCGTCAAAATCTTTCACTTGGGGAATGAGAGTATCTATCGCCGTTTTCAGCTTTGCTTTGTAGCTTGTCCCTTGCTTTTCGGCGGTGTATTCTGCATAGCTTTTTCCCTTGTCCTGTCCCGGTACGACGACGGATAGCCCATGCTCTTTACATATCCTGTCGCTGGTGCGCCGGATAAAGTGATAGCTTTGCTTGTTGGAATGGTACTTTTTGTAGTCAACGAAGCTAACCGCGTTGAAAATCAAGTGATTATGCAGATGGTCTTTATCGACGTGAGTTGTCAAAACAAACTCATACTTGCCGCCTAATACCGCCCCGGCAAGTTCCATGCCGATTTTGTGCGCTTCTTCCGGTGTGGTTTCTCCCACCGCAAAGGATTGTATCAAGTGCCGCCCTAAATGTGTGCCGCGATCTCCGGCAGCTTCCCGCGTCCATGCAAACTCAATATCGGCGGTTTCCAGCCCGCAG
>NZ_KI271072.1:87321-102704 GCF_000469345.1 Eubacterium ramulus ATCC 29099 | reverse complement strand
CGGTTTCCAGCCCGCAGCCGAAAGAGGACGCAAGCAGCTTCCCGTCTGTCTTTTCGGGATTTAAGATATAGTCTATCGCAGCCTTTAAGGTTGATTTAATAGGGTGCGTCTTTGTAACCGCCATATCTCGTCCACCGCCTTTTTAATGTCCTCTATATCCTGCCTGTAAACCGTCCCCGTCGCATTGGCGCGTTTTGCAATTTGGTTGATGTTCCGGCTCACCGCTTGCAGTTCCCGGATATATGCTTTTGTGTCGCTTCGGTCAACGACAAGAATATACCCGTCTATCGCCATTTTACGGAAGTATGCCCCATACTGCTTTATGGGAAGCTGCTTCATCTTCTCGTCGATCAGCCGCTTTTCTTCTTCCGTAACGTAAAACTTCATCTGTATATTTCTCTTTCGGTTTTCCATTTCCGCACCGCCTTTCGGTATAAGGGTTTGGGATTATCCCAACAAGCATTTTCCGCAAACGGGTACTCGTTTGCTGTGCTTGCTATCTACTCCATACCCCCACCGAAAGGCGGTATTTGTTGCGCGTTCCTTTGATTTTGGACGCAAAAAAAGATTGCAGCCGCCATGCGCTGCAATCTCCCGATTTCTCATATTGTGAGGTTAATCCTCTGCTTTTTCGACTTCCGTTATCTCCCTTGCTGTTGCGGTTACAATCCGTATGCCTTTATCGCTCATACCGTCCAGCAGCGCGTCAAGCTGCCGCCGCCCGGTGGATTTCTCCGCATTGCTGTTCGGGAAGAAAAATTGATCTACCGAAATATGATACCGGGTTACAAGGTCATAGAATACCTGTAAACTCGGCTGTTGTCCCTTGTTCTCGATATTCGCAAGGTAGCGCGGGGAAATATATAACTCGTCGCTTACCTTTTTGCGGCTCTCGCCGTATTCATTTCTCGCGGCTTTTATAGCTGCCCCGAAAGCCTTAAAGTCGTACAATGGTACGGGTCTTTTTGCCATTTTCATTCACCCTGTTACATTTTACAGTTCACCTTTCTTTTTGGATATGTCCACACAATTCATATCATTAGGTTAAATACTTCCTGTTGTGTATTGACAGTAGACTGATTTTCTGATAAAATAAAATTTATGTAAAAGGAGGCGGCGTTTATGTTGCATAGCATGCGTATTAGATAAGCATTGAAAAAAAGGATTTTCCCATTTTCAACATGGGCTTTTTTGTCATGCTTATTTTGCGGATGCTATACAAAAAACTAACGACGTATAGATATAGTATAGACATAGTGCAAGCTATGCCTTAGTTTTGTTGTACTGCTCTGTGCATTATAAATGCAGGTCAATGCTCATGTTGAGGATTGACCTGCATTTTTTTGTGTAAAAAGGACGAGTGAAATATAATGCTTAAAAAATATTGGATAAAATGTCCGATTTGTAACGGAAAGACGAGAGTTCAAGTATTTCATAATACTGTATTAAAAGATTTTCCTCTTTTCTGCCCTAAATGCAAATTGACGCATATCATTGATGTAGAAAAATTAGAGATTGTAATCAAAAATACAGAAAAACAAACTTTTATTATTTAGAAGAAAGGATATAAAAATGAAACGTTTACCTAAATATACGCCTGCGGAAGTACGGAATGATCCATACGGATTTACTTACAAAGAAATGTCGGAAGTTATTGGCGAGAATGAAGCAAAAGCCTTATATGAAGAATTATATAAGCAATTACCACGCAAAAAAAATCTATCAATGTTGGTAAAAAATATTTGCAAAAGCAGTGATACTGAAAAGTATGTTTACGAACTGAAAGACAACAAATACATTGAAACGGTTTTTATCAAGCGGCGAGATGGTGGAACTGTTTGCGTGAGCACACAAGTCGGTTGTCCTGTTGGTTGTATTTTTTGTGAGTCCGGGCGAAATGGCTTTGTTCGTAATCTAACATCGTCAGAAATCGTACAACAGATTATATTGTTGCGTCGAAAAGTAAACCGTATCGTTTTTATGGGTATGGGAGAGCCTTTATTCAATTATGACAACTTGATAAAAGCAATCCATATTCTCCGAGATAGATATGGGCTCAACTTTCCAACCGACGGCATTACCATATCAACAGTTGGTCCGGTCGATCAATTAAAAAAATTGCGCGAGGAACATCTTAAAATTCAGTTGACAATATCTTTACACGCAGCAACACAATCTGCAAGAAATCGTATTATTCCTCACATGCGCATATATGCTATTGAAGATGTTGTTAAGCAAGCCTTATCCTATTCTGAAAGGCATAATCGCAAAATTGTCTTTGCGTATTTGCTTTTACCGGGTATAAATGACCGGCCCTCAGATGTAAGACAACTTGCAAAATGGTTTCGGGGCAAAAAAGTTATGATTAACGTGTTACAATACAACCCAACAAGCAATTCAAGAATTAAAGCACCACAGAAACGGGAAATAGTTGCATTCAAACATCAATTAGAGCAAGCAGGACTTGAAGTTACTATGAGAGTTTCTCATGGCAGAGAGATTAACGCGGCTTGTGGACAGTTAGCTAACACATATAATAAATTCAAAAAAAAATGATTAAAAGTGCCAGACGCATAGACGCAGAGCCGATAACGCATTAGGTCAAAAAACCTATGTGTTATCGGCTTTTTTATTTAATATTGCGCAAAAGCCGCTGTTCCCTATTATAGAATGGATTGCGGGTAGTGTATTAAAGTCGCCCTTTTTTAAGGATACGGCGGTATCGGGGAGGTATCGCCGTGTCCATTTTTATTTACTGTAACCCGCCTAATGCTTTGCGGTCAAAAAAAGCTATGCTCCGCAAGCGGGATATTCCGGCTATGAATGTGAACTGTCAATACATTTAGCTACTGCTTACATTTCCTTTGCGCCCGTCCGCGTCTTGCGGACGGGCGCATTTTGCTTTTTTCAACTTTTTTCTGAAAAGCGCACTCAAGAGCCATCTCCCGAACGGGTACGGAGCGAAAGGGGCAGAGAGGACAAGCCCTTAACTCCCGTCCTCTACTCCACGCGGGAAGGAGGTGAACTCTATGGAGCTATCTTCTTCCGACAAGGAAAGAATACAACATCAGTACGACGCATTAGCAAAGAAAACTTTGGTCGGCGAAGCGAAAAGCCACCGCCGCACTCTTGCGAAACGCGCAGCACGCGAAGTTACTTTTTCGGATTTGAGCGAAAGCGAACTCGCGCAGCTTTTCACAACGGACGAATACGAAAGCGATTATTTCCGTTTTCAAGTGTCCGGCTTTGATGTACTCGTCAAAAATGAACTGCTTGCCGAAGCCCTTAACGCTTTGCCCGAAAGGAAACGCGACATTATCCTTTTGTCCTACTTCTTGGATATGAGCGACGCGGAAATTGGCGAACTGCTGAATGTTGTACGCACGACGGTTTTCCGGCACAGGAAATCCGCGCTTGCGAAAATCAAACAGTATTTGGAGGGAAAAGCAGATGATGAATACCGTTAGGAAATCTGAAAATCTGTTGCCGTTCCCTGTCATTTCCGCAGCGGCAAACGGCGACACAACCGCCATGTGCGCGATCTTGAAGCATTACGAGGGTTACATAGCGAAACTTTGTACCCGCACGCTGAAAGACGACGCGGGCAATACCTATTCCTATGTGGACGAGGAAATGCGTAACAGGCTGCAAGTGCGCCTTATTACCCGCACCCTTGCTTTTCATGTAGGATAATCTTTTAGCCCATGCGGGGAGCGTGTCCCCTTTCCACGATTCCCGTTATGGGCTATTTGTCGTTCCGCAAAAGCATATCCGCTGTTGATGTGCTTTTGCAGGCCGACAAAGCCTATTGTAACTTGACAAAGAAAGCGACCTTTGGTGCGCAGCATAACAGGCAAACGGGTACATTCCGTCTGTACCGAGCCGGGCGGCGGGTACGCCATGACGCTTTTCCCCTACGGGGAAAAGCCGAGCGAGAACTACTGAGCCGCAAAACAAGTTTAGCAGCTTGTGGGCGACGACATACAAGGCGGCACAATGATACTCCCGCGTTGAACACCCTCAAAGTATTGCGCGGCGCACCCATAAGCATGGGCCGGGGTGAAACTCCCGTGAGGTTGCAGCTAACAACCGCCCGTTTTGCCTTTTCAGTTTATATTCTCTTTCTATCCCACGAAAGGGGGATTTTCTACTATGGAACAAACAAATAAGCAAGAAGCAAAATCCCCGATTGTACGCGAATACAAGATCGGGGATATAACCTATATCGTCAAAGCCGTTGTAAAAGACGGTGTAAGAGAGGACGCCGCGACAAAGGTACGCCGCCTAATCCACAATGACCTAAAACAAGAAAAAAGCCCGGTATAATGCCGAAATTACTCTCCTATTGCAGACGGGCGGCGGGTTTTGTGGTATAATATATATGAACCTGTTTGTCCGGCTGTCGGAATAGGAGGTAACATGAAACAGCCGGATAAATTGACCGCATACTATTTTCGTGCGGCACTTCAAACAGATACTTTGTACCTTGACAATCAAATGCAAAGACTTCTTTACCACGCAAGTCAAAACGGGATTGCCGCCTTTGCTCTATATGCGGATAATGGCTATAACGGATTGAACTTTGACCGCCCCGCATTTTCCCTTATGCAACAGGATATGAGAAATGGGCGGTTAGAAAAAATTATTGTGGCAAGCCTTGACCGCATTTCCCGTAACTGTTTAGACGTAATCGCTTTTGCAGATTGCGCCGCTGGTTTGGGTGTTTCTATTGAAGCGATCAACGGCGACCATGCCGCGCTGGATTGCAGCCGACAGCTATATGCTGCACTTGCCGCGAAAGGTGGTGAGCGCAGATGAATAACACTTTTTCCTTTCAGCAAATTGCAGCCCCCAAAGTGTTAAGCGCGGAAGTCCGCGAAGCCATTTCAAACAATGTCTTGCAATTCTATGTGCGCGATCAGCAGCAAGACACGCAGGACGAGGGTATAACGGCTTTATATGAAAGGCTTTCGCAAGAGGACAAGTTGGAGGGTGAGAGCAACAGTATTGCAAACCAAAAGAAGATTTTGGAACGATACTGCCGGGAGCATGGGATTACTGCCTATCGGCACTATGACGAGGACGACGGATATTCCGGTACAAACTTCAACCGCCCCGGCTTTCAGCGTATGTTAGCCGATATTAAGGCGGGGAAAATCAAGCGCGTTATCGTCAAGGATATGTCCCGTTTTGGACGCGATTATTTGCAAGTCGGTTTTTACACCGATATGCTGTTTCCCGATTTTGGCGTGCATTTTATCGCTGTCAACGACGGAGTGGACAGTACGCGGGGCGAAAATGAGTTTACCGCAATCCGTAATGTGTTCAATGAGATGTACGCCCGCGACACTTCAAAGAAGATACGCGCTACTTGGCAATCAAAGGGGAAATCCGGCGAACATCTTACCACAATCCCGCCTTACGGCTACATGAAAGACCCGGACAACAAAAAGAAGTGGATTATAGACGAGGAAGCCGCAGCCGTTGTGCAGCAGATTTTCGCGTTGTGCGTTTCCGGCATGGGTCCGACGCAGATTGCAAAATGGTTAGAAAAGCACGAAATCTATAATCCGACAGCTTACTCCCAAGCAAAGGGGCGGCCTGTTACCAACAAGCCGACGGCTAACCCATATAAATGGACAAATGAAACGGTTTCCCGCACTTTAGAACGCATAGAGTATTTAGGGCATACGGTGAACTTCAAGACCCGCAAGCAATCCTATAAGAGCAAGAAGAAGTTGTGGAACGACCCGTCGGAATGGGTAATCTTTGAAAACACACAGCCGCCGATTGTGGAAGAAAGCGTATTCCTCATTGTGCAGAACATACGCCGATCACGCCGCCGCCCTACCAAAATGGGCGATATGGGTATTTTCTCCGGGCTGCTTTATTGTGCAGAGTGTGGCGGCAAGATGTATCAATGCCGAGCAACGAACTTTACCGAGGAACAGAAGTATTTTATCTGTTCAACCTATCGGAAAGGCAAAGATTTGTGTACGACCCATTCCATAAAAAATGTTGTCCTGCATGAAATTGTTTTGCGGAACTTGCGGGAAGCAATCGAGTATGTAACGCAGTACGAAGCCGAGTTTATCCAAGAAGCAGCGGACAGCCGTTTGCGTGAGCGCGACGCGGAGTTTTCCCGCAAGCGCGAAACACTTTCCAGAGCCGAAAGCCGGATTGCCGAATTGGATAACCTGTTCAAGCATTTATACGAGGATAATGTAACCGGGAAATTATCAGATGAACGGTTTATCAAAATGTCCCGTGATTATGAGTTGGAGCAGGAAAACTTAAAATCAATGGCAGAAGTGTTGCGGGAAGAAATCAAGCAGCAGGAAAAGCAAAAAACCAACGTTAAGGCGTTTATCAGCGTCGTAAAGAAGTACACCGATATGCAGGAACTTGATGCTTCCATTTTGCGGGAGTTTATAGACCATATTGAAGTTTCCCATACCGACAAGAAATCCAAGACAAGGGAAATCACGATTGTCTATAACTTCATCGGTGCATTTGATTTTGACCGGGCAAAAGAAAAAGCCCAAAATACAACTCAAAAACAGCAAAGAACGGCATAGCCGTTTGGCTATACCGTCCCTTGCTTCAATGTTTTCTTAATTCACCGCCCCATTAGCGGATTTTTTTTATACCTTCATTAGTTAAAAGTAATCTGTTTTTGTTTTTATCCAGAGTTCAAAGCTATATGTTATTGAGATATCATGATTTTAAAAGAAGAGTTCTTAACTATGTGGCCAATAAATTATGAAAAATGAGATACAGAGAGGATGGAAAAATGTGTAAGGTTATTGCGATTACGAACCAAAAAGGCGGATGTGCGAAAACAAATGTAACGGTTAATCTTGGAATTGGATTAGCCAGAGAAGGCAAAAAGGTTGCACTCATTGACAATGATGCACAGGGATCATTAACTGCAAGCCTTGCATAATAGATTTACCTATAATTAAAAACAACAAGATGGAAAGGCTCAGAAAAAGTTATTCTGAGCCTTCTGACATAGAAGGATAGAAGTATAAAAGAACAGGGATTTTTATACCCCATCTATTGATATACACTGTAACCATCAAAGAAGATTAAAACATAAAATTCAAAGAAATGGAGGAACTGGCAATGAAAGGATTTAACACTGGTGATGGTTACATGGGATTGGTAGATGGTAAATATATCTTGTTTGCCAGCGAATCCGATTACTATGAATACATGAACGATTAAAGGAGGAGCTGCGATGAAAGGAATATTCGAAAGTATGTTTAATCTGAACCATGATGGAAATATCAGTCCACTAGAAAGTGCAATGGAATTTACCTTCCTAAATGAACTGTTGAAAGACGACTCTGAAGTACAGACGGAGTTGGAATTATCAGGACTGGATCCGGACGAGTTGGAGTTTATGGATGCAGATGAACGAAGAGAAGCACTGGAAGATGCTGGACTGGATCCGGATGAATATGATTTCTAAGGAAGGAGCATTTACAATGGCAAAAGTATTTATCACACTGACAGGAACAAATCATTATGATGACAAAGGACATAAAACCGGTCACAGCAATCCTAGAATATTAGGAGGCTGGAACCATTACGATGACTGATACTTAAGAAGATAAAGGCGTCAACATGTACAATCTTTACACAAGTTTTGTGTGAAAAGATGCACCATATGTCTCCCACCTATGGTATACTTGAGTTATCATTTGGTGAAAGGAGACCGGAAAAGTGCCGAAGGGAAGTAATCAGAAGTTCAAGTTATACCGGCTTGCTCAGATTATGCAGGAACAAACTGATGATGAGCATTATATCACTATGCCAGAAATCATGGACGGCTTGGCAAAATATGACGTAACAGCAGACCGGAAAAGTGTATATAACGATCTGAGAGATTTGAGTGTTCTTGGAATAGATGTAGAAGGTGAACCTGTCGGGAATCGATACCATTATCATGTTGTAAATCGCGCGTTTGAACTTCCGGAATTAAAACTTTTGGTAGATGCTATCCAGTCTTCAAAATTTATTACAGAGAAAAAATCAAATGCACTGATTAAAAAGCTGGAAACATTGGTCAGTAAATATGATGCACAGAAATTGCAGCGGCAGGTGTTTGTTTCTGGAAGAATTAAAACAATGAATGAGAGCATCTATTACACTGTGGATGCGATTCATAAAGCAATTTCGGAAAATAAGAAGATTAAATTCCAGTATTATCAGTGGAATGTGAAGAAGGAAATGGAACTTCGCCATAATGGGGCATGGTATCACATCAGTCCGTGGGGATTGTCTTGGGATGATGAAAACTATTATCTGGTAGGTTATGATTCAGATGCAGAGCAGATTAAACATTACCGGGTAGATAAGATGCTGCATATCAAATTATCAAATGAAAGCCGAGACGGAAAAGAGCACTTTAAAAAACTGGATATGGCTGATTATGCGAAGAAAAGTTTTGGAATGTTTGGTGGAAAAGAACAGACTGTAAAGCTGCTGGTAAAAAACAGTCTGGCAGGTGTTATCATTGATCGGTTCGGAAAGAATGTGATGTTGATTCCGACAGATGATGAACATTTCACAGTGAATGTAGATGTGCATGTCAGCAGGCAGTTCCTTGGTTGGGTGTTTTCACTGGGTGAGGATATAAAGATTGTTGGACCGGATGAAGTGGTAGATGAGATGAAAAAGGAAATTAATCGAATAATTAATCAATACAAGTATGACTCATAATGCGAATAAAGCAATGAAAAGCTATAGAACAATAGGACGCTGTGGAAATAAAAGTGGTATTAGGATTTAAGAAAGCTAGTTCATCAAATAGAAAAAATGAAATACAAAAAGAAATTAAAGGCATTGAAAGAGGAAAGAGTAAAATGGTAGATTACGCTCCAGGTATGAGAACCATCATTCGAGATGAAGAATGGATAGTAAAAAAATAGAAACAAATAGTCTTGGAAATAAAGTATATTGATGTGACAGTCTGCTATATTCGACAACTAATAGACCGAAGAAAAGGAAAACATTGATTGTATAAAAAACTGAATTAAGAGTTGCAAAAGTGCTTCCCAAATCTGGGAAGCGGTTTGGAGGATTAGGTGATAGCAATATATGTTAAGAATATTTTTGACATTTTTGAGGATGCATGGTAATATAATTATACAAAAAGAGTGCTACCGATAGACGGTTAGTCCAATATATGAATTGTCAAAAATTGCCGCTTCAGTTTACTAGGCTTGGGCGGCTATTTTTGCGTCTTATTATTATCCTTACCGAATGTGTATCCGATACTAAAGCAGGTTAAGCCAAAGCTCACTACTGCAATGAAATCTATAATACTCACTGGCTTAGCCCTCCTTTCCATTGGATTCCCTTTCGGGTTTCTATGTAATCAGAGGGTCGCAGTCCCTCTGTTGAAGGACTAACCGCCTACCGTTATGGCAGCACTCATGTTGTGATTATATCAGTTGTGGTATGGGGATGCAATAAGAAAATGAGTAGAATAGTTTAGTTACAACAGAACAGTGTTTAAATACAAATGCAGAGGTATATATTAATCGCAATATACATCTCTGCATTGTTTTTTATTTTGCAAGAAAATTACTCTGTATTTCCATAGGCATATGATAAGCCTGTCCTCGCTTGGTCAGACTGTATAATTTAAAGCTCATGAGTTCCGGAGTGGAATTCAGAGTGCTGCATAAACTGAAATAATCCAGATCTTCATTGTGTGCCATGAGTTTATTAAACTGATTGAAAATACCAATATGACGAAAGTTTATAAAATGCCGGTTTCGCAGGCAATCTATAATGATAGCGATATTCGGATGGAAGTGACAAATGAAGAAATCGTGGATTGCTGGAAAGCATTTTTTGATGCTAATGAAAACTGGAGAGATTTTGATTCTGACATGACATATGAAAAATATAGGAATATCACAGACAAAGCACATTTAAAGAAAATTATACAGATGCCGGTGAATTTTCTGATTAAATCCGGAGATGGATTTTTCTGTAAAAAGGAAGGTTATGCGATTGCATTGAATGATGATTTAAAGGATGTGGTTAAGAAAGAAGCTTTTGCAGAGCAGATGAGGGATGTTGTGGAGTACCGTGTGCTAGATTATTATCAGAGGAGATATGATAGGAAGAAAAGTGGATGACAATATATCAAGTTAGTTTTCGTAGTATTCTTTCAATAACATATTCTCCTTGGTTGGTGATATATAAAAAGGGTATGGCGCTAACCATACCCTACTCTGGTAAACCCGAGAGACCTCGTCGGTTAAATTATCCTTTCATTAGTGGCCTCGTCGACCCAAAAACACTTGTTTATAAGTGTGAAAGAGCAATTTATATTTACTTTCATTTATATTATACTCATTTTTTTGAAAAAAGCTACTAGTAAATTATAAAAAGAAAATAAATTAAGTATGTAATTTGAAAGATAAAATATTTACACATAAAAGTCAACAGAAAGAATGTGCAAATTAGGTGAAAGCTGTTGTGGAATGTTGTTTATAGGATTATTATCAGAGAAGATATGCCAATATACTAAAAAACGTATTTTGAATTGTTACGTAAAAGGAGGATTTTGTAATGCAAACAATCACCCATCAGCAGGCTTTCGACCTGTTAAAAAAATACAACAAGGATTCCTTTCACATCCAGCATGCCCTGACCGTGGAAGCTGTAATGAAATGGTACGCCAACGAACTTGGCTACGGAGAAGATGCAGAGTACTGGGGCATCGTAGGATTGCTGCATGACATTGATTTTGAACTGTATCCGGCGGAGCACTGCCTGAAAGCTCCGGAATTATTACGGGAAGCAGGCGTTGGTGAGGATGTCATTCATGCAGTATGTTCTCATGGCTATGGAATTACGGTGGAATGTGGTGCAACGATCGATGTGGAGCCGGAGCATGAAATGGAAAAAGTACTTTTTGCGGCAGATGAGCTTACCGGTCTGATCTGGGCAGCAGCATTAATGCGTCCGTCCAAAAGTACAAAAGATATGGAACTGAAATCACTCAAGAAAAAATACAAAGCAAAAGGATTTGCAGTTGGATGTTCCCGAGAAGTAATCGCCCGCGGAGCGGAGCAGCTTGGCTGGGAACTGGACAAACTGTTGGAAATGACAATCCATGCAATGGCAGCTTCGGAAGATGAGATTCGGGCTGAGATGACAGCGGAAGGTTTGGATTAATTCAAGAGCGCAGAATATAGCCTATATAATGATAAGAATTTAATTCTGTGAAAAGATTGATTGTATAGAAGCTATAGACAAAACTATGTAGTGATTCTGTAGAGAATGAAAGTCACAGATAAGAAATATGGACTAAAGGAGGAAGACATAATAGTATGACGAAAAAAACTGAAATTAAAAAAGTCCGCTGCAATATCTGTTCCGCAGGATGTCCCATCGATGCCTACGTGCAGGACGGAAAACTGCTTTCTGTGGAAGGCAGCCGAGACTGGCCGGGACAGCAGGGCGGTTTGTGCTCCAAGGGAGCTGCATCCAGGCAGTATGTATACAATAAAGACCGGATTTTATATCCGATGAAACGCGTGGGCGAAAGAGGCAGCGGCGAGTTTGAACGTATTTCCTGGGAGGAAGCGTACGCGATGATTGCAAACAATTTACTGCGCATCCGGGAAAAATATGGGTCGCAATCGACGGTATTTTATGCGGGATATCCGAAGTGGTACCGTCCGGCGCTGCTGCGTCTGGCAAATGCATATGGTTCTCCGAATTACTGTACGGAGTCCAGCACCTGTTTTCAGTCGGCTGCCATGGCCTGGCGGTCAATTTATGGAAATAATATCTGTTTTCCGGATATGATGCAATATCTGTTTTCCGGATATGATGCATGCGAAAACGGTTCTGGTATGGAGTAACAACCTGTATTATTCTAATATTTCCATGGCACCGATGTATCAGTCACTGAAGGAGCGCGGTGTCAATATTATTTCCGTGGATCCACGGGAGACGGTGACCAGTCAGGTGGCTGATCTGCACCTAAAACTGATTCCTGGTACGGACGGAGCGCTGGCATTGTCCATGGGACAGGTGATCATTGAAGAGAATCTGTATGACCATGAATTTGTAGAAAAATATGTATATGGATTTGAGGAATATCGCGCGTATGTGCAACAGTTTAAACCGGAAAAGGCGGCGGAGATTACGGGTTTGGATGCGGATCTGATTCGCCAGGCGGCACGAATTTACGCGAAAAACAGCCCTGCGGCGGTGATGTTTTCCGCGTCACCGGTGGTGCATCATATCAATGGAATGCAAAATTATCGTGCGGTGATGTGTCTGATCGCATTGACCGGAAATTATGATATTCTGGGTGGAAATCCATCCCGACCGGGACCGGATTCTCCGTGTAATGAGTACATGGGAAATGTGAAACGGTTGAATGCGATAGAAGCAATTGGAGAAAAAGAGTTTCCGGCCTGGTTTGATCTGCCTTGCGAGGAAGCGCAGTGCAGCCGACTGGCGGATAACATTCTGGAAGCACAGCCGTATCCGATCAAAGCAGTGGTTGGTTTTGGATTAAACTGCCGGATGTGGCCGGAGCCGGAGCACCTGCAAAAAGCACTTGGAACGCTTGATTTTTATGTGAATACGGATCTGTTTTTGTCAGATTCCAGTAAGATGGCAGATCTGGTGCTGCCTGCGGCCTCCACCTTTGAGCGGGATGTGGTTGTAAATGGCCGTGGCGGTATGTTTTTCCTGTCGGAGCAGGCAATTCCGCCGCTGGGAGACGCAAAAAATGATGTGGAGATCATGATTGGAATGCTGAATGCGATGCATCTGACGGATGAGGCACTTGGTCAGGGCTATGAGCACTACATGGATTATATTTTGCAGCCATCCGGTCTGACGATTCAGGAACTGCGGGAGCATCCGGAAGGAGTAAAGGGAAAAGTGATTATTCCGCCGGAATTTAAAACCTATGAAAAGAATGGGTTTGCTACGCCGTCCGGAAAAGTGGAGTTTGTATCGCAGGTGCTGGAACGTTACCGTGATAGTCATGGATACAGTGGACTGCCGGAGTATCGGGATTATCGGCAAATGTCTGGTGTGGATCAGATAGAATATCCATACATTTTAAATACCGGTTCGAGAAAGCCGCAGTTTTTCCATTCCAGAACGTATCGTATGCCATGGTTGGCAAATCTGGAGCAGGCGCCGCTGGTGGAACTGCATCCAGAAGATGCTGCTGCATTAGGCGTTGAGGAAGGCGAACAGGTGAAAGTGACTTCACCGGCTGGAAGCATGTGTGGAACGGCGGTATTATGCAGCAATGGACGCCCGGGTGTGATACATATTTATCATGGCAATCCAAAGGGGGAAGCAAATGACCTGATCTCAAAGGATTATCTGGATCCGATTTCCGGATTTCCGGGATACAAAAGCTATTTTTGCAAGGTAGAAAAGGTGGTGGCTGGGGCATGAGTATTAAGATAAAATTTAATGCGGAAAAGTGTGTGGGGTGTTATGCCTGCCATATAGCCTGTCTGGATGCACATCATGAGGTAGATGAGGCGGATGCGAAAAGCTTCCGTGCCATTCGAAAAGTTCAGAAAGAAGGATTCGAGAAAAATATCTGTCCGGGCTGTACCCATTGCGGAAAATGTATGGAAGTCTGTCCGGTACATGCCATTTACCGTGATGAAAAGACCGGACTGATTCTGACAGACAAAGAACTCTGCGTTGGCTGTCATGTCTGCGAGAATGCCTGTCCATTGCAGATGATTCGGTTTGATGTGCAGGGAAAAATGGAAAAGTGCGACGGCTGTATAGAGCGTCTGCGAGAAGGCAGAGAACCAGCCTGTGTGCGGACCTGTTTTGCGGGGGCGCTGACGGTGGAACAGATTTAGGGCTTCGGGAACAAAGCTGAAACGAACTCCAACGAAAGAATCATTGTAAAATTTTCAGGTTCTTGTTGGAGTTCGTTTCAACTTGTTCCAAGCCACCCTAACAAGAATTTCTTTTATTACAATCACATTTATCCCGGCCCCGTGAATAGAGGCACTGATATTCAATTCAGTATCAGCCTGTTCGATACTGACCTGTGTCTGGGGCAGGGTAAAATCTACGTTCAATTCATCCATGAAAGCATTGATGGTTTCATTGGTCTTATACACATCTGCGCTGCGGGTGTACAGATGTTCAATTTCATCATTATAATTCATAACAACAATGGTATAAACCGTGGATGACGTGCGGTCATCTTTGACAACAAAATAGTGTTTTTCACGGTAAAGCAGATCACCGCTGATATTTTTCAATAGCTGATACGTATAAAAAGCCGGTTTTGGAATGCCGGAGGAAGTCATGCTACTATATGCCAGTATGTGCAGCCTAAATATGGTGTTTTAGATCATTTCATTTCTCAGATGACAGGTATCACCAATGATCAGATTAAATATGCTCCGATGCTGGAAGAAGCAGTGATACACTTGCTGGAGTGGATCGGCAATCGTGAATATAAAGTATTTGCATGGAGCAATACTGATTACCGGCAATTAAAACATGAGATTCAGAGTAAAGGAATAACAAATCCAGAGATCCTGGAATTTGTGAACCAGGATCGATGGATTGAAAAAACAAGAATATGAAAATAGAGAAAGGCGGTGGCAGATAGGTTCAGAATTTGATATAATTAAGTCAGTAACTGAACACTATCTATTATCTGCTGGAAGGAGAGAATAGTGGGAAAATCCTTAAAAGGAAAAGAACTTGGATGACGCAAACTGAGTCAGTTAAATTTGGTTATACTGCAAGATGCTTTTAATCAATTAGCAACTGATACGATGCGGGCAGATTGCAAATCATTATTGGTTGATATGTTGAATCGTGCGGTGGAAACCGAACTGCTTAATAAAAATATTGCATTTGGAATTAATACAATCATTGATAATGAGGAAAAAGAAGAGAAAAGAATTTTAAGTAATAAGGAAATTGATATTCTTCTTGAAACATCCAAAGGCGGTCAGACATATGCATTTTTTATTGTTGCACTTGGAACTGGCATGCGTATGGGTGAAATCCTTGGATTGACATGGGATTGCATTGATTTTGAGAATGGAGTTATTAAGGTAGAAAAAACACTTTGTTATTTGCCGAATAATGGAAATGCGATTTATGAATTCCATAGACCAAAGACATTACAGAAAATGTTATTTGTATTGCTGGGCTTTAGAAAGTTTTTATAGTTTTTTCATGGAAAAGACAAGGGTATATGATACAATAGCCATAAATGAACGCAGAATAAGCATTCCTCCGCTCAAGTGCGTAGAGCACTAAACAGTGGGTAAGGGGAATGCTTATGTTAGTGGAAGTTAAAAACTCCCACTGACAGGTCGCAAAGC
>NZ_KI271072.1:0-87221 GCF_000469345.1 Eubacterium ramulus ATCC 29099 | reverse complement strand
TGAAAGCGGATTGCGAATGTCCGCTTTACTCTAAGTATGGGAATAGAGGGTAAGGAGAATTATTCAGAAATGGATGAGAATGTAACAAATACAGAAGAAACAGTACATGAAAAAGAAAACGAACAAACGGGTAAAGCTGCCGGGAGTTGTCTGCCGCTGGCAGCGGATCAGCTGGATCTGGCAAAACAATACAAGCAGATGATGCTGATCTATGAAGCCGGAATTCGTCAGCTTACCACAAAATTACAGATTCTGAATAGAGAGTTTGAGCAGAGCAATGATCGTAATCCCATTGAGAATATTAAAAGCCGCATCAAATCCGCGGAGAGTATTGCAAAGAAGATGGAGCGGAAAGGTCTTCCTATGACATTAAGCTGTCTGACAAACAATATTTTTGATATTGCAGGAATTCGTGTGATTTGTCCATTTATTACAGATGTATACGAAGTGGCACGGATGCTGCTCAGTCAGACAGATGTGGAACTGGTGCAGGTGAAAGATTATATCCGGGAACCGAAGGAGAATGGTTATCGCAGTCTGCATCTGATTGTAAAAATTAATGTATTTTTTTCCGATGGAATGCGCCAGGTTCCGGTGGAAGTGCAGATGCGTACCATTGCCATGAATTTCTGGGCAAGTACCGAGCATCAGCTACGCTATAAAAAGGACAAGGCGATCACACCGGAAATGCATGCACGGTTGAAAAAGTGTGCAGATATCATGGCAGATGCAGATTATCAGATGCAGAAACTTGCAGAAGAGATACATTTCTGATATGATGTGCGTCAGAAAACAGGGAGAATTTAAGTAGCGTATTATGAAGGAAGAAAAGAAAAATAGAATCGCAGCCTGTAAGGCTGCTAAGAAATGCGGAGGATGCCAGTATCAGGGTATTCCCTATGAAAAGCAGCTGCAGGATAAGCAAAAAGCAGTCCGGCAGCTGATGCAGTCATTTTGTAAAACTACCGAGATTACCGGCATGAAAGATCCGTATCATTATCGTAACAAAGTGCATGCCGTGTTTGCACGGAAAAAGGACGGTACCATCATTTCCGGAGTTTATGAAGAGGGAACGCACCGGGTGGTTCCGGTGGAAGCCTGTCAGATTGAAGATGAAAAGGCAGATGCCATTATCAATGATATCCGTGGCTTATTAAAGTCTTTCAAAATAAAAATTTACAATGAGGATACCGGTTATGGCCTGTTGCGTCATGTGCTGATTCGGCGGGGATTTTCCACAGGTGAGATCATGGTGGTTCTTGTGTTGGGATCTCCGGTGATGCCATCCAAAAATAATTTTGTGAAGGCATTGCGCAAATTGCATCCAGAGATTACAACGGTTGTACTGAACGTGAATGATAAACGCACCAGTATGGTGCTTGGAGATCGGGAGACTACAATTTACGGAAAAGGGTATATTGAAGATGTGCTGTGTGGTTTAAAATTCCGTATTTCATCAAAATCTTTTTATCAGATCAATCCGGTTCAGACAGAGAAATTGTATGGAAAAGCAATGGAACTGGCGGGTTTGAGCGGAACAGAACGTGTGATTGATGCATATTGTGGGATCGGTACTATCGGTATGGTGGCCGCAAAATCCGCGAAAGAAGTGATCGGTGTGGAGCTGAATCCGGATGCAGTGCGGGATGCCGTGAAAAATGCAAAGCATAATCAGATGAAAAATATCCGTTTTTATCAGGAGGATGCCGGACGTTTTATGGAGAAAATGGCAGCTCTGGGAGAGAAAGCGGATGTAGTGTTTATGGATCCGCCAAGAAGTGGCAGCACCGAGCAGTTTATGAAATCTGTTGTGACGCTGGCACCCAAAAAGATTGTATATATTTCCTGTGATCCGCAGACACAGGCAAGGGATTTGAAATATCTGACCAGGCATGGGTATAAAGCGATGGGAGCTTATCCTTATGATATGTTCCCGTTCACTAAGCATGCGGAAAATATCGTACTTTTGACGAAAAATTGATATAATGATGCGAAGATTGCACAAATGTGCAGCAAAGGAGTAATCCGGGAACATGAGCAAATAGCGAAAGCGGATTGCGAATGTCCGCTTTAATGAATTTGTGATTGGGAGAAGAGATTTGGTGAAACAGACGGGTAAAACAGATAAACGTGGAAAGCGTATTTTTTATATATTGATGTTTATCGTTTTTTTCTGGTTTATTGCAGCGCAATTACTGGGAAATAGCGAGCAAAGCAGTGGAATGTCTCAGGCGGATTATGCGTATCAGGGACAAATTTTATGGGAGAAACCGGATGGGAGCAGTGAGCCGATTACTGTTCCGGGAAAGTATGATGTTGCAGAAAATGAGACAATGGTGCTTACTTTGCAACTTCCGGAAACTTACAGAGAACAGAACCTGATGATACGTTCTTCCCTTCAGGATATCCGGTTTTATGTGGATGGAAAACTCCGGATAGAATATGACACATCCGATACACGGATAGTCGGAAAAAATTCTGCCAGTCAGTATGTATTTTGTCCGACATCAGCAGCTGATGCCGGGAAAGAAGTCAGAATTGAACTGACAACCCATACTGGAAAATATGCCGGTGTTGTGAATGAAATATACTGTGGCGATAAGTCAGAACTTTGGGAATACATTTTTGAAAAATATGGAATTACAATGATAATTGCATTTTTTCTGTTATTTGCCGGGGCAGTGACGGTTATATTCAGTATTGCACTTGGAATTGTGTATCATTTGAAATTTGATATGGAATATTTGGGATGGTGTATTCTGCTGGCCGCAGCATGGATGCTAGGAGAGTCCAAACTGCGGCAGCTTTTGGTTCCGAATGCTTCTGCATTGTCACAGCTGTGCTTTCTTATGATCATGCTTGGACCGCTGCCAATTATTTACTATATTGATAGTATACAGAATAAACGGCATTGGAAACTGCTGCGTTGGATGGAGTGTGTGGCAATCCTGGATTTTGTGGTGTGTTGTATGTTGCATCTGACCGGTATGGCCGATTTTATACAGACACTTCCGGTGTCGCAGGGAATTCTGGCAGCAATACTGATTCTTGTGACGGGAACTGTCTGTTACGACCTGTATCACGGTTATATCAGAAAAAATCGTTATATTCTGGTCGGATTGTTTGTGGCAGTCGCATCTGTGGTAGTTGAATCGCTAGCGGTGTATTTTGTGCTTTCCATTTCAGGAATTTTCATTGGAATTGGAATGCTGGTGCTGTTTTTTGTAAATCTGGTCAGAACCATCAGTCAGGTCCGGGATTTGGAGCGCACACGTCAGCAACAGGAAATAAGAAAGCGCAGAAAGCAGATGGAAACCATGTCTCTGCAGATGATTCAGACACTGGTAACAAGCATTGAGGCGAAAGATGAATACACCCGTGGACATTCTCATCGTGTGGCGGAATATTCGGCACTGATCGCAAAGGAGCTTGGATGGAAGCAGAAAGATATTTTCCACCTTCGCAATGCTGCGCATTTGCATGATATTGGAAACATAGGTATTCCGGATGCAATTTTGAACAAACCGGCCAGACTGACGGATGAGGAATATGCAGTAATCAAAGAGCATACAATTATTGGTGCGGAAATTTTGAAGAATATCACGCTGGTAAAACATGTGGTGGAGGTCGCCAGATTCCATCATGAATGTTATGATGGAACTGGCTATCCGGATGGACGGAAAGGGGAGGAAATCCCAATAGAGGCAAGAATTATAGCTGTCGCTGACAGTTATGATGCAATGCGGTCAAGACGCATTTATCGCAATACGCTGAAACCGGAAGCGATTTATGAGCAGTTTCAGAAAAACCGAGGTGTTCAGTTTGATCCGGAGATAACGGATACGTTTTTGCGGTTACTGGACGAAGGGCGCCTGGTGATTGAGGACGAGTATGCCGGTACGAATGCGGAATATGGATTGACGGAAGCAGAAACAGAAATTGAAAAATTTATTACGAATGTCATAAGCACCATGTGTACGCTGGAAGACAGTGAAGGATTTGATTTCCTGACAGGTCTTCCGATGCGGAACCGGGGTGAAAAGCTGGCAGCACAGTTTATGCAGCGCTACAGTGGATTTCTGGTATTTCTGGATATGGATAACCTGAAAAAAATTAATGATATCTATGGGCATAAAGCCGGTGACCGGGCATTGAAACTACTTGGAACCTTGTTATCAGAATATACGCATCAGGCAGTGGTCTGTCGCCTGGGCGGAGATGAATTCCTGATGTTTATGCCGGAATGCGGCCGGGAGGAACTGACAGAAATTGTCAGTGGAATTCTGAGACAGTTCAATGAAAACAAAGAAAAAGATCCTGAAATCCGTTATGCATCTATTTCAGCAGGTATTTGTGAAACTGCTAAAGGTGCTCCTTTTGAGGAGTCTTATACGAAGGCTGATAAGGCACTGTATTATGTAAAACAGAACGGAAAGGGAGATTTATTCTTCTATGATCAGATAGAAAAAGAGCTTATTGCAGAGTGCGGTACAGGAAAAGATCTGGGAATGATTGCAAAAGCTCTACGGGAAAGTGGTAATCATAGTGGGGCATTGAATTATCGTGAATTTTCTATGCTCTACGAATATATAAACAGCCTGGGAGAACGGCACAACTATCAGTGCTATCTGGTAATGATAACTATGGACATACTACCGGAGGGTGCTATACATATTGAAAGCATCGAAGAAGCTCTGGCGTGTATGGAACAGTCCATCCAGCAGAAAATCAGAAAAGTGGATATCTGTACCAGATACAGTGCTATGCAGTATCTGATTGTTTTGTTTGAACCGGATGAAAGTCAGATTCCAATGGTTATGGATCGTATTTTTATGGAATATTATAAAAAATGTGATAGGCGGAATTTTATTCCGCGATATGAGTATAGATCAATACTGGAAGATAAAGACGGGGATGTAAAAAAACTTTCCTGACAGAAAAATCGCTTAGACCGTGAGGCTTAAGCGATTTTTTTATCTTGCTTGGCGTGGAGTAATGCCATATTTGTCTTTGAACTTCCGATTGAAATAAGAAGCATTTTCAAAACCGGATTTCTGTGCGATTTCCAGAATAGACAGATTTGTTGAAACCAGCAGATTTCTGGCATGTGCCAGTCGGACATCATTCAGATAATGGATATAGCTGATGCCCATATGTGTCTTAAAAAATTTCATGAAGTGTGATTCACTGAAATAGCAGGCAGAGGCAATCTGGCGAATGGAAATAGATTCTTCCAGGTGTTCATTCGTGAAAGTGATGATGAATTTCAACTTGTCCAGTGACCGTTGCTGTATGTTGGATAATTCTTTTTTTTCGTCCAGAGAAAGAAGCTGGAACATGAAAAGAAACAGAGAGCCTTTGAGCGCAAGTTGATATCCGGCAGGTTTTTTACTGCATAATTGATCCATTGTCCGGATCAGATCGTGAATTTTCGGATAGTAGGACAGACGTGGATGAATGTGGACGACTGTGTGAATTTGCCCTAAGAACAATGGATACAAAAATTTTTCAAAACAGACGTCGTGGTTATCGGAGGAAAGTAATTCCGGACGAAAAATGATATTTTCATATTCCATTTTCTGACCTGGAATTTCCCTGATGGCATGCAGGTGTTCCGGAAGAACAATAATGATATCTCCGGCTGCGACATGATAGTGCGTCAGGTCTACAAGAACTGTGCCAGATCCCTTCTGAATGACGATAAGTTCTGCTTCTTCATGCCAGTGAACAGGTACTTCCGTAAAATCATCCGGTATCGTGCACAGATAAGTGTTATACGGAAATTGATCTTCCGTATGACGTTTTTTTTCGTGGTATTGTTCTGGTTTTGGCTGTTTCATGCTGGACTCCATTCTGTTTTTGATAGAATTGTACTATAAAAGGATATTATGCTGCAAGAAAAAAAGAACAATGCTGTATAAAATATAAGCAGAAACGCACGAACAGGAAAAAATATGATACAATGAATCAAATGGTTCCTGCGTATCAGATTTTTTTGAAAGAATAGACTATAAGGTCGGGAAGGAATTTTATTATGAAACTGGAAATGTTAGTATCGGAAAAATTAGGAAAAGCAATTTCAGAAAGCAGTAATCAGGAGATTTACCAGGCACTGATGGCTGTTGTGCAGGATATGGCAGAACAGAAGGAATCTAATGCAGGGAAAAAGAAAGTATATTATGTATCTGCAGAGTTTTTGATCGGAAAACTTTTGTCTAATAATATGATCAATCTCGGAATATATGAGGATGTCCGCAAAATGCTTGCTGCAAATGGAAAAGATATCTGTGAAATCGAGGAAATAGAGGCAGAGCCATCTCTTGGAAACGGAGGACTTGGCCGGCTGGCAGCCTGTTTCTTGGATTCGATTGCAACACTTGGTTATAACGGAGCCGGTATTGGACTGAATTATCATCTTGGATTATTTCAGCAGAAATTTGCAGATCACATGCAGAAAGAAACAAAAAATCCGTGGATGGACCGGAGTGGCTGGTTAAAACGTACGGATGTCGGTTTTCCGGTGTCTTTTGGAAATATGACATTGCAGTCTGTCATGTACGAAATTCTGGTAACCGGATATGGCAACCGTACCAATAAATTACAACTTTTTGATATAGATTCTGTGGATGAGAGCATTGTACAGGATGGGATTTCTTTCGATAAAAAAGAAATTGCCAAAAATCTGACCTTATTCCTCTATCCGGATGACAGTGATGAAGATGGTCGCAAGCTTCGTATTTATCAGCAGTATTTCATGGTAAGTAATGGCGCACAGCTGATTTTGAAAGAATGTGAAGCGCGGGGATGTAACCTCTATGATTTGCCGGATTATGCGGTCATCCAGATTAATGATACACATCCAACGATGATCATCCCAGAGCTGATCCGTTTATTAATTGCGCGGGGACTTTCTGTGGATGATGCGATTGATGTGGTAAGCCGCACCTGTGCATATACCAACCATACAATTTTAGCGGAAGCATTGGAAAAATGGCCATTGCATTATCTGCAGGAAATCGTACCACAGCTGGTGCCGATTATTGAAATTTTAGATGATAAAGTACGACGAAAATATGCGGATGAAAGTGTGGCTGTCATTGACCGTAACGATGTGGTTCATATGGCACACATCGATATCCATTACGGATTCAGCGTAAATGGCGTTGCAGCTTTGCATACACAAATACTGAAAGAGACAGAACTTCATCATTTTTATCAGCTTTATCCGGAGAAATTTAATAATAAGACAAACGGAATTACGTTTCGCCGCTGGCTGTTCCATTGTAATCCATTGCTTGCAGATCAGATTACGGAGTGGATTGGTGATGGATACAAAAAAGATGCAGCAGAGTTAAAGAAGCTGGAGAAGTTTGCATCGGATGAACAATCACTGCAGAATCTTTTACAGATAAAAAAAGAAAATAAACATCAATTGTCAGAGTATCTGAAACGGACACAGGGAATAGAACTGAATGAGGATTCAGTGTTTGACATTCAGATCAAACGGCTTCATGAGTATAAACGACAGCAGATGAACGCATTGTATGTGATTTATAAATATCTGGAAATAAAAAGCGGAAAATTGCCAAAGACTCCGATTACGGTGATTTTTGGCGCAAAAGCAGCACCGGCTTATGTGATCGCCAAAGATATCATTCATCTGATCCTCTGCCTGCAGGAACTGGTCAATCAGGATCCGGAAGTGAGCCCGTATCTGAATGTGGTTATGGTAGAAAATTATAACGTTACATTAGCAGAAAAACTAATCCCGGCATGTGATATTTCAGAACAGATTTCACTTGCATCCAAAGAGGCAAGCGGAACCGGAAACATGAAATTTATGCTGAACGGAGCAGTGACACTTGGGACAGAAGATGGTGCAAATGTAGAAATCCATCAGTTTGTCGGAGATGACAATATCTATATCTTTGGTGCAAAGAGTGATGAAGTAATTGCACATTATGAAAAAAGTGATTACAGACCATCCGATTATTATACAAAAAATCCGATGATTCAAAAGGCTGTGGAATTTATCACCGGTCCACAGATGATGGAAATTGGAAAGAAAGAAAATTTAGAGCGTTTAAGCAGTGAATTGAAAAAGAAAGATTGGTTTATGACATTCCTGGATCTGGAAGATTATATCCGAACAAAAGAGCGGGCACTGGAAGATTATACAGACCGAAAAACATGGGCAAAGAAAATGCTGGCGAATATCAGTAATGCGGGGTTCTTTTCTTCTGATCGTACCATCCGGGAATACAATCGGGATATATGGAAATTGGGGGATTAATGTATGTTGACAATTCTGGTAGTAGATGATGAAAAACTGGAGCGGAAGGGGATTCGTTTTCTGCTGAACCGGCGCAGTGAAGAGATGGAAATTTTGGAGGCCGCCAACGGAAAGGCGGCCTGCGAAATTTTGCAGCATCGGACAGTGGATATTATGCTGACAGATATAAAAATGCCGTTTATGGATGGGATTGAGCTGGTTTCTGTGGCTCACAAATTACAGCCGGATCTGCAAATGGTAATTTTTTCCGGATATGGTGAATTTGAATATGCGAAAAAGGCAATGGCTTCCGGCGTTTCAAACTATGTGTTGAAGCCGGTGGATCCTGCCGAGTTCGAAAACACGCTGAATCTTCTGGTGGAGAAAATTACCGAGCGGAGAAACGAAGCGCAGCGCAGTCAGTGGAATCAGGATTCTCTGGAAAATTATTTTCTTTTCAGATACCTTTGTCAGGGAAATGCCGATCTGTTAAATAAAATCAGTGGAAAGATCAATATTGACCGTTGGGATCAGATCAGAGGTTTGTTTTTAATTGAGAGTGAAGATAATTTTTTTGAAGAATCAGAAGAAGTTTTTATTCAAAAACTGACAGAATATAGCAAGCAGAAATTATCTTTTTTAAATTTGGCACAGAATCAGGAACTCTGTGTCCTTTTTGGCGTATGTGAGCAGAAAGTTTTTGCAACAGATTTAGCTGAATGGATGAATCACACGTTTGGAAATCGTTTTTATGTGGCAGTCGGTCAGCCGGTTACGGATCGAAGTGAACTGCCGGATCGTTTTCAGATGCTTGAAAGTCTGATAGAAAATAAATTTTATCAGAAGGAAACAAGAGTATTTTTACCGGATCATGTATCGGAAGATACCGGGAGTGAGCAGTTCCTGGATGAAACGATTAGCCGGATGATATGACTCATCTGTGGGAACATTTTCACCTTTTGAAAAATGGTATGGGAGATATGGGCAGCTATTCGCAGATTTACACGAGATTTTTGTTTTCCAATCTGGTAAAAGAATTTTTCACGCATCAGCATCAGGATAGAAAAAAACTGGAAACAGCGGTTCAGAAAGTATACGAAATGCAATCTGTGCAGGAAGTGATAAGTCTTGTGGAAACACTCATCCAGAATATGGAAGAACGTCTGGCAGCCAGTAAGGATGGTGCCAGAAATGAAGTCGCACAGGCAAAAAGTTATATTTATGAACATTACAGTGAGGATATCAGTGTAGAAAAATTATCCGAACTGGTGTATTTGTCACCGGGATATTTCAGTTATATATTTAAGAAAGAAACCGGGGATACGGTCAGCCGTTTTATTCGGAATTACCGGATGGAACAGGCAAAAAAACTGCTTTCCGATACCTCTATGAAGATTGTGCAGATATGTAAAGAAACTGGTTTTTCAAATGTATCTTATTTTTGTAAAAATTTCCGTGAGTATTGTGGATGCAGTCCGGAACAGTATCGAAAGGGTGGAATGACAGATGCGCAGACTGAAACAGTTCTTTCATAAACTATCCATTCGAAAAAAGATGCTGACCATTCTGTGTCTGGTCGGCATGCTCCCGGTTTTGGTACTGGGCATTTCACTTGGAATTAATTCCTATCGCACCGTGCTCAAGTACAGGGAAAAAGATATGACGAATACACTGCAGCAGGCTTGTGGGATTGTAGATTATCAGATGTATACCTGCCAGCAGATGATGAATTATTTTGTATACAACCAGGATGTCATCAATTTTCTGGAGTGCGATCCGACAAAGAAGACACAGCGTTATGAACTGTATCAGGAAGTATCCAATACCATCGGTGCGTTGAAGTATCAGAATCTGATCATGGAATCTGTTACAATCTACTCCGAGGGCATTCGGCAGTCTTTCGGAAATGAAACGCATCCGCTGAAGGATCTGTATAAAGAGTCCTGGTATCGGGATGGAATCAGGGATAAGGAATGGGTGTTTGACGAGAACACATTAGACCTGATTTCAATATACAAAATCCCAAGTTATTCCGGAATTGAAAGTTATGTGGCAGTACGTACGGATATTCCGACATTATTTGAATCATTAAACCAGCTTGCAGTGGAACAGTATGGTGTTCATGTGCAGACGCAGAACGATGAAATATGGAATTTTTCGGGGAAAAAATGTACAGATAAAAATGGAATATATGTAAGTTTTAGAGAGAATAAAAAGGATTATTTATGGGTGCAGCAGGATCTGAATCAGATGGATGCGACAGTTACTTATTTTCAAAAGAAATCCAACATAAGTCCATTTTCCGGAAGAGCATTTCTAATGATCGCTGTGCAGGTGAGTGCCTGTCTGATCTGCATTATTCTGCTGGGAAGAAGATTTGCAAAATATTTGTCCAGACCATTAGAAGAACTGACAGAAGAAATCCAGTCTATGGATGAAATGAACATTCAGGCAACGGTTCACAGCAACCGTGAGGACGAGATGGGAATCCTGATCAACAGCTATAATCATATGATGCGGCGGATCCAGGAACTGATCCGGGAAAATTATGAAACACAGATTGCCCGGAAAGAATTTGAAATGAAAGCACTGCAGGCTCAGATCAATCCACATTTCCTGTATAATTCCCTGTCGATGATCAACTGGAAAGCGATTGAAGCCGGAGAAGAGGAAATCAGTCAGGTGACGCTTGCACTTTCTGCATTTTACCGGACAACTTTAAATAAAGGAAGAACCTGGATCAGTTTGCGGCTGGCACTTCAGAATATTCAGGCTTATGTACAGTTGCAACTCTGGATGCATGATAATGATTTTAACGTGCATTATGATGTAGATGAAAAATTGCTGGATTATGAACTTCCTTCACTTATTTTCCAGCCGTTCGTAGAAAATGCGTTAGAGCATGGCCTTGATATTAAGGAGGATCCGGATCATCAGATCTGGTTCCGTATCTGGGAGGATCCGCAGACTGATCTGATTTATGTCAGTATCCGTGACAATGGTATTGGAATGGATACAGATACGCTTGCACATGTTTTGGAATATCATGCGACGGGATATGGTGTCAAAAACGTAAACGACAGAATGAAACTGAGCTTCGGGGAAGCTTATACCATTCAGATCAAAAGTGAACAGGGAAAAGGTACGGAGGTATTACTGCATTTCCCAAAGGTACAGAAGGGAGAAAGCAATGAGTCATAGCAAAAGAGGAGCACAGGCTATCGCCATCGGAATGATATGTGTACTTCTCGGTGTGATATCATTTGAAATTGACAGTGGTGTGGCAGAACAGGAAGCGAATGAAAAGGCAGCCACCTCCTGGGAGAAGGCAGAGAGATCACCATTGATACCCTATCCGGAGACAGTGACCTATACACTGGCAAAAATGACGGCTTCCGGCAATTCCGGTATGCCGGATGGCGATACTTATGAGGATAATGCCTATACACGATATTTGAAAAAAACACTTAATGTACAAAATGAAGATGTTCTGGAAGTGTCGGGGGATGAAAATTATTATCTGTATATTCAGCGGATGATTGCTGAAAATAATCTGCCGGATGTGATGTTGGTATCTGGTCCGGAGGAGGTAGAGGAACTGGCAGAATATGGCATGATTGAAGATTTATCAGATGCCTATCAGGAGGCAACTTCCAGTAGGATTAAATCCATGTACAGTAGTTATGGAAAAGAATTACTGGAATCTGTGACCATTGATGGAAAATTGATGGCACTTCCTTCCACGCAGGTTTATTATGGATGCAACCTGTTCTGGGTGAGGGAAGACTGGCGGAAAGAATTGGGACTTCCGGAACCTTCGACGCTTGCTGATGTGGAGCAGATCATCCAGGCATTCCGGGAAAATGATCCGGGAGGAAATGGAAATATCGGGCTGCCCTGTGTGGCAACACTGTATGGAGACGGTTCTTCAAATTTTTCTGTAGATCCTGTTTTTGCCGCATTTCATGCATATCCGGGTATATGGCTACAGGATGGGGATGACAGTTATGTCTATGGATCATTAACGGAAGAGACTAGGCAGGCACTGGAATATCTTCATGGATGGTATGAAAATGGTATTCTGGATCAGGATTATATGATGCGGACACCGGGAGAAATCGGAGAACTGATACGTGATAACCGCTGTGGAGCTTTTTTTGGCTGGTGGTGGGCACCGAATAATCCGCTGATAGAAGCGGTGGAGGCAAATCCGGGGGCAGAGTGGAAACCATATGTGATCGCTGATGAGTATGGAGAAGTTCATTCTTACATATATGGAAAAACATCTCCCTGTATCGTGGTGCGAAAAGGATATGAGCATTCAGAGATTGTCATGAAGATTATGACCGCACTTTTTGACAATGCGCGATACCGTCACGATGGAAGCGAAGAAATTGACCTGTACCAGAAACGTGGGGTTGATATCACGGCACGTCCGCTTGTGGCAAACTGTGATTTCAGCAATGCTGTGTTTACAACAACAGATCATATCTGGCTGGCTTTGCATTATCCGCGACAGACAGATTCCATGAATTCTCTGGAATCGGCTTATTATGACAGTTGCCGCAGATTCCTTGATGGAGACAGAGATCCTGTTTACTGGGCTGCCTATGCTTCACGGATTCAGGCAGTACGGCTGATTGAAGAGGCAGATGTGTCTTATGTTAATGAAGACTATGTACCGTATTCACATCGGGAGTTACCGCAGGATATGACAGATATGGAGACACTGGCTTTTATGAAGATCATTACAGGAGAAGAACCAATCTCTTATTTTGATATTTTTACAGAATCGTGGAAAAAGAACATGATTCTGGAAAATCTTTTGTATTAAATATGACTCTCTTTCTATAAAATTATAAGTATCAAAGAGGTACGCACTTGATACGATAATGAAAAGGAAAGAGGGTATTTTTTATGAAAATGAAAAAATTTTTGGCAGTGTGTCTGTCCGCATTGACAGTAACCGGTATGTTAGCAGGCTGCGGTGGAGCGAAAGATGGAGATACGTCTTCCGCAGGAGCTGAGAAAAAAGGAAGCAGTGCAGAAGGATCTGTATATTACCTGAATTTCAAACCGGAGATTGCAGATCAGTGGGAAGAAATTGCAGCAAAATATACGGAGGAGACAGGTGTTCCGGTAAAAGTAAAGACAGCAGCATCCAATCAGTATGAGCAGACATTGAAATCAGAGATGGCAAAAAGCGATGCACCTACGTTATTCCAGATCAACGGACCGGTTGGATATCAGTCCTGGAAAGAGTATTGTGCAGATCTGAAAGATACTGAATTTTACAATATGCTGGTAGATAAAGACCTTGCGATCACAGAAGGGGATGGCGTATACGGCATTCCGTTTGCAGAAGAAGGTTACGGCATTATCTATAATAAAGAAATCATGGATAAGTACTTTGCACTTCCGGGCGCAAAAGCAACATCCATGGATGATATCAAAAACTTTGATACATTAAAGGCTGTTGTAGAAGATATGACAGCGCACAAAGCTGATCTTGGCATTGATGGTGTATTTGCTTCCACATCCTTTGCACCAGGTGAAGACTGGAGATGGCAGACACATCTGATGAATCTTCCAATTTACTATGAGTACAAAGATGCAGATGTAAAAGATGAGGACGAGATTTCTTTCAAATATAATGAGAACTTTAAAAATATTTTTGACCTGTATCTGAACAACTCCACGGTTGAGCCTACAATGGTTGGTTCCAAGACAGTAGATGATTCTATGGCAGAGTTTGCATTAGGAAAAGCTGCTATGGTTCAGAATGGTAACTGGGCATGGTCTCAGATCAGCAAAGTAAGTGGTAACGTAGTAAAAGAAGAAAACGTGAAATTTATGCCGATCTATACAGGTGTAGAAGGCGAAGAGACACAGGGACTGTGCATCGGTACAGAAAACTACATGTGTGTAAACAGCAATGCATCTGAGGCAGATCAGAAAGCATCCCTGGATTTCCTGAAATGGGTGTTCAGTTCTGATGAAGGAAAAGAGATGGTAACAAATAATCTTCAGTTTATCACACCGTTCAGCACATTTGGCGATGATGAGATTTCTTCTGACCCGTTAGCACAGGAAGTAGTAAGATACATGAAGGAGGATTCCCTTACAACGGTACCGTGGAACTTTACAACATTCCCAAGCCAGACATTCAAAGATGATTATGGTGCATCTCTTCTTGAGTATGCAAACGGTAACAAAAAATGGGATGCTGTAGTATCCGATACAGTGGCTGAATGGGCATCTGAAAAAGAAGCAACAGCTGAGTAATCATATTACATAGAATTCTCAAAGGGAAGGAGGCGGTCATTGGCCGTCTCCTCTTCTGTTTTAGGAAGAAAACATTTGTATCCGTAGGGAGGGAGATTTATGCAAAAGACATATAAAAAATATTTTGCTCTTTTTGTATTACCTACATTGATTGCATTTACCCTGTTTTTTATTGTCCCATTTATTATGGGAATCGTGCTTTCATTCTGTAAATTTACGACAGTTACAAATGCACACTGGGTTGGAATTGCAAACTATGTAAAGGCATTTTCGAACAAAGATTTTATGAATGCACTGTTATTTACCGTGAAATTTACGGTTGTATCCGTAATTACAATTAATGTGATTTCTTTTGCCCTGGCATATGGACTGACACGGGGATTAAAAGGAACCAATATTTTTCGAACCATTTTCTTTATGCCAAACCTTATCGGAGGAATTGTACTTGGCTATATCTGGCAATTACTGATCAACGGCGTGCTGGCACATTTTAATGTAACGATCACAGCAGACCCGAAATATGGTTTCTGGGGCATGGTCATTCTGACAAACTGGCAGCTGATCGGTTATATGATGATCATTTACATTGCCGGTATTCAAAATATACCGACAGAATTGATTGAAGCAGCTGAAATTGATGGTGCCAATAAATTCCAGACATTGTACAAGATTATTATTCCGATGACAATGCCATCTGTTACCATCTGTCTGTTCCTGACACTTACGAACTGCTTCAAACTGTTCGATCAGAACCTGGCATTAACAGCAGGCGGACCGGCAAAGAAAACCGCAATGCTGGCATACGATATTTATACGACATTCTACAACAGGAACGGCTGGGAAGGTGTCGGTCAGGCAAAAGCGGTTATTTTCTTTATTATCGTAGCAGCAATCTCACTGACACAGTTATACTTTACAAGACGTAAGGAGGTTGAGAACTAATGCTGAAAAAGAGAAAACAAAACAAAAATGAGATCATTGAAAATCCGGCAGTATCAAAAGGTACCGGTATTGTGATCACGATTGTGATGACACTTTTAGCTGTGGCTTTCCTGTTCCCGATTTTCCTTGTATTGATGAATTCTTTTAAAAACAAACTTTATATCAGTGATGCACCGTTCGCATTGCCAAATTCGGATACTTTTTCCGGAATGTACAATTATGTGAATGGTATTCAGAAAACAGGACTGCTGGTAGCAGCAGGCAGATCTGCTTTTATTACCATCTGCTCTGTAATCGTGATCGTGCTTTTGACATCCATGGCCGCATGGTGGATCACAAGAGTTACATGCAAATTATCTACAGTATTGTATTATCTGTTTGTATTTGCAATGATCGTTCCATTTCAGATGGTTATGTTTACACTGTCTAAAGTGACAGATTTTCTTCACCTTGGCAATATGTTTGGTATCATACCGGTTTACCTGGGGTTTGGTGCCGGGTTGTCGCTATTTATGTTCTGTGGATTTATCAAGGCGATTCCGATTTCCTTGGAAGAAGCAGCAATGATCGATGGCTGTACACCGGTTCAGACTTATTTTAAAGTAATAGTTCCGATGCTCCGTCCAACCATGATCACAGTTGCGATCTTAAATGCAATGTGGATCTGGAACGATTACCTGCTTCCGACATTGGTACTTGACAGTGAGAAACCGACCATACCAATGGCAGTTCAGTATCTGCGCGGTGGCTATGGATCCATTGATATGGGCGCAATGATGGCAATGCTTGTACTTGCAATTTTACCGATCATTGTATTTTATCTGACCTGTCAGAAATATATTATCAAAGGCGTAGCTGCCGGAGCAGTCAAAGGTTAACAAACGCTCAAAAGTCCTTTTTGTTACAACAGTGCGGCAAAAAGGACTTTTTATAAGTATAAATGAGTAGAACGTGAGGATATAAACTATGAGAACAAGTGGAATTCTGATGCCGGTATTTTCTCTTCCATCCAAATATGGCATAGGATGTTTTTCAAAAGAGGCTTATCAATTTGTAGATTTTTTAAAAGAGTCAGGTCAAAAAAACTGGCAGGTACTGCCCCTTGGACAGACAAGTTATGGGGATTCCCCGTATCAGTCTTTTTCATCTTTTGCCGGAAATCCGTATTTCATCGATCTGGAGCAGCTTGTGGAGCAGCAGCTTCTGACGAAAGCGGAGTGTGACAGTTTTGATTTTGGAAAGAATCCGGAATCCATTGATTATGCAAAGCTATACCAGAACCGATATAAAATTTTGCGTATGGCCTGTGATCGTTTCCTAAAGCAACCGTCAGATGATTTTTTTGCTTTTTGTCAGGAAAATGACTGGTGGCTTGGAAATTATGCATTGTTTATGGTAATAAAAAATATGCATAAAGGAGCAAGCTGGCTTCAATGGGAAGAAAAATATAAAAGACGCGATTTTGCAGCTCTGGACCAGGTATGGCATGGGCAGCATGATGAAATACAGTTTTATCAGTTTCAGCAGTATCTGTTTTTCTGTCAATGGAAAAAACTGCATGCGTATGCGGCACAGGCGGGCATTCAGATTATCGGGGACATTCCGATTTATGTGGCTCTGGACAGCGCAGATGCCTGGGCAGAACCACAGCTGTTTCAATTTGATGAGGAGTTAAATCCTGTGGCAGTGGCAGGATGCCCACCGGATGCATTTTCTGCGACCGGACAGTTATGGGGCAATCCGTTGTACCGCTGGGAGTATCATCGCCAGACCGGTTATGCGTGGTGGATTCGGAGAATCGCACAGTGTCTGAACTTGTATGACTGCATCCGTATTGATCATTTTCGCGGATTTGACGAATATTACAGCATTCCGGCGGGGGATGAGACGGCAGAACACGGACACTGGGAGCCGGGACCGGGCATGAGCCTGATGCAGGCTTTGAAAGGTGCTCTGGGAAATGTAAATGTAATTGCAGAAGACCTTGGATTTTTAACGGACGGTGTACGCCGGTTGTTACATGATTCGGGTTTTCCGGGAATGAAAGTGATTCAATTTGCTTTTGATTCCAGAGAAGAGAGTGATTATCTGCCACATAATTATGAGAAAAATTGTGTGGTGTATACAGGAACGCATGATAATGATACCCTTTGCGGCTGGTATAAAGTTTTAGATCCGGAAGATCTGAAATTATCCCAGAAATATATGAATAATGCAAATACATCAAAATCGGAAATTCACTGGGATTTTATCCGTCTGGCTCTGGCGAGTGTGGCAGATCTGTGCATTATTCCATTGCAAGATTATCTGGGGCTTGGAAGTGAGGCAAGAATTAATACACCATCTACGCTCGGGAATAACTGGCGGTGGCGAATGAAGCAGGGATGTCTGACAAAAGAATTAGCAGATCAGATCAGAGAGTTGACAACATTATATGGGCGATAAATGGGCATCATAGGTAATGTGAACGCAGAATAAGCAATCCCCCGCTTCAAGTGCGTAGAGCACTAAGCGGTGGGTAAGGGGGATGCTTATGTCAGTGGGAGTTAAAAGCTCCCACTGACAGGTCGCAAAGCGACTGCGTTCATGAGCAAGTAGCGAAAGCGGATTGCGAATGTCCGCTTTACGCGTAATATTGTAAAAAACAAGGGCATTTGTAAAATAAATTACAAATGCCCTTGTCGAAATATGAGTCAAAACAAATGCAGTTATTTGCGAAACGATGTACTAGAAGATAACTTTTCCGGCATTGATCCGGTAGGAGCGATTCATCCAGATAAATGTTCCGTTATAAGCAAAGTCCAGTTTACCGTTCTGCAGATACCACCATCCGTAATCATTGTCTGCAAGGCCGGTAAAGGTAAAATCAACGGCACCGTTTACGATGCGCCACCATCCGTAAGCATTCGGAGCGATACCGGTATAAGAGAAATCAACTTTTCCGTTGGATAAGTAGAACCATCCGTATTCGTTCGCTTCCACACTGTTGCAGCTGAAGTCGACAGCGCCATTTACAATACGCCACCATCCGTATTCATTCGGAGCGATGCCGGTGTAGGAAAAATCGACTTGTCCGTTGCGGACATACCACCATCCATAATCGTTTGGAATCAGTGTTGTTACGTCGGTTGCAACAGATCCGTTTTTATAATAATACCAGTTGCCGTCAGCTGCCTGCGCAAGTCCATCAGAAACCGGATCAGGTGTGATGCCAGATGCTTTGGCTGTCAGCTGGTAAGCGGCGACGGTACCGGATACTTCGCAGGCTGCAAGCAGATAGGAGTTTCCGTCAAAACTGTTATCTGCGGAGACAAAACAGAGTCCTTCCGGTGAATCATCGCCGGAAATAGCAGTATTGAAATTACGGGAGTTGATGTAATTGACATAGGTGCTCTGTGTCGGATCTGTAATATCATATACCATGATTCCGCCGATGCGTTCCAGTCCGACGAAGGCATATGTTTTTTTACCAACAGTTCCGATAGTTACACTTTCTGCCTCCGGACCTTTTTTGCCGGAGCGGTTGTCGAGGTCGGTATTGTCGTTGGAACAGTTAAAGAAATTCGGTAAGTAAGCAGCTGTGGCAGATTCAAAATTGCTGCCGCTGTCAAATACTTCTGTTAGTCCATTCGTATCTGCTTTGAAAATCGTGAAGGAACGTCCACCAAAGAGATAGTCAGAATCTGAATCCAGACCGTCGTAATCTTTTGTATCAAAAAATACAACTTTACCATTTAATCCACTGTTTTCGGCAGTGATTTTTCCGGAGGGAGAAGTCTTTCCTTTTCCAAAGTTACGTTCATCTTCATTGGTGTAGCTGCCCCATTCTCTGGAGTCACCCTCATTTGCGATCACAATATAATCGGTTCCATTTACGGTGTAAGTAGCAATACCGTCCGGCATACGGATTCCTTTTAAGGAATCATAGGTCTTGGCATTGTAGCTGCTATTCTTTTTGTCAATATCGACAGCTGTTTTGCTGTAATCTTCAAAACCTGCAGAGTAGATACCAGTAAATTCTTTTTTGTTAAGATCCAGAACAGCAATGGCATTTGCTTCCTGAAGTGTGATGTAGGCAGTGGAATTGTCCGCTGCAATATATTCCGGTTCCAGATCGACAGACGGTACGGTATTTTTTTTCAGGACAATTCCTGCATCGGTAAGCTGTTTGCGATTCGCTTCGCTGTCATAAGCAGTAAAATCTGCTTTTGTGACAGTGTCTGAAGCAAGATCAACAATTGTTACGGTACCTTGTGGATCGGTACTGTTTGTGGAATATCCTTCTCTCGGTTCGCCTTCATCAGCTGTGAGCAGTTTGCTTCCGTCTGGAGTAAAGGTGATCATATCCGGCTGGATACCGGTCTCATAAAGCTTTTTCAGGGAGAGTGTTCCATCTGCATTGCAGTCAAACAGGGCGATGCGGCCATTGGCAGCATAATTTTCAGCCTGGAGTGCTGCTGCGAGACAGGTACCGTCTTCGGAGATGGTTACGGACGTCATATCACCATACTGGAAAGAAGTGTCTGCGGCTTTCACAATGGATTTGATGTCAATCGCATTAGCATCCAGCAGATCAACGGTGTCTTTATATTCCAGAGTTTTCAGTGGGATAGCAGCCAGGGTACCATTCTGACCGTTTATTGCATAAGCCCATCCTGTTTTGGTATTATATTCTACGATTTCCATAACGCCGCCGTCTGCGTTGCTGATACCGGAATCATATCGTGCAGCCTGTGTCAGAGCCAGAGAGGAGACAGTGTTCTGATTTTCAAATCCTTCTGTTTTGGTCCCTGCATCGGTCTGCTTGCTGACGGAAAAGGTATCGATCAGTTTGCTGGTCGGATTGGAACTGTCGCCGTCCAGATTGTATACTTTTACGGAAATCTGCTGATCACTGACATCAAAGATCGCATAACTTGGACTGTAATCCTGATTCCATTCCTGATTTCCATATGGAAGATATTCAGATGGATGTTCAGCAGTCTGCCCTTTCAGATAAGCAGCAGAACCGGTTTCACCATTAGCCAGGACCGGGAAATCGGTGTTGTTGGCTTTGTCTACTTTTGCAAATGGGGTATAGTATTGCATGTCGGACGCACAGTTACCGGTCAGGTAGATCGTGCCGTCCGGATCATGATAACTGCTCAGTCGCTCAGCGTTTCGTTTACCGTCTTTTAATACATAACTTCTGGAGTATACATGATCGTGTCCGCCAAGTACGAAGTCCACATCAAAGTCATCCATTACTTTTTCAAATCCGGCATCGACATAGTTTTCAATATCAGAGTCTGCAGCATGTTTGGCAACCGTCTGTGTTGATTTGTGATGTGTGACTACCAGCCACTGATACTGTCCCTGATATTCTGTGGTAGCAGATGTCAGGACTGTGCGGAAGTTATTTACAATAGCTTCTGCCTCAGAATTATCTTTGGAAGCGCTGGGAACGGAGGCATTATCTGCATTTTCATCATCATTGCCACCCGGATAAGCACCGGTATTTAATGTGACAAACAAAACATTGTCATACAGGTAATAGTAGTTGCCTTTAGTTTCCATTTCACGGCGTTCAGTAAAATCATACTGACCATCAGCATTCGGTGTTACACCGTTGGAAGCGGAATTGTTTCTGATTTCATTTGCAGTAGCCTGGATGTAGTTGCCATGGCTCTGGCTGGTGCCGTTGTTTTGCCCGCGGAAGGTGGTTTTTACCTGGGTCAGAGCACCTTCGCTCCCATCAATGGCAAGTTCATTGGGCAGATTAAAATGATCTTCGAACATGTAGTGTCTGTCATGATTGCCGACAGCAGGTGCATATAAGATCGAAGACATTTCTTCCGGTGCAAAAAAGGAAGTATATTCGCTGGATTTTCCCCAACTCTGATCCTCCACCTGATCACCGGCGGACACAACGAGATTTACATGATTGTCTGCAAGTGTGTTCATCATGGAAGCCCATCCAGTCTGGTTTTTGTCATCAGATGAATTCCATCCACGCTTGTCTGTTTCTCCGTTTTCTTTGATCTGTGGGTCGCTGGTAAAAGCGAAGGTAAAAGAATCCGCGGACGGTGTAGTGTAAGTATGTGCTTCAGACCAGGTCTGACCATTATCATAGGAAATCTGATACTGATAATTGGTATCTGCTGCAAGGTTTTCAATGGTTGCTTTGCAGACCAATTTACCGCTGTCTGTGTATTTGGATGTCATGGCAGTAGGCAGATGGAGAGCACTGATGCTGGCTGTGATAATCTGGTCACCAAATTTCACAAGCGCAGTTTTTGTACCTTCCGGTGCATACCAGTTCAGATTTACGCTGGACTGTGTTTCGCCCGGCTGCAATGTCAGATATTCTGTAGTAACAGCAGAAGATGCTTTTAATGTTGTAATCTGTTCCGCAGAAGCGAAGATGCTCTGAGAACAGGTAAGTGCTGCGATCAGCGAAAGTGCAGCAATCTGTTTCAATCGTTTTTTCATAAGACACTCCTTTTTAAGTAGATTTTGCGCAAGTGTGTATGTGCAATTCTGTTAATTTGCAATTATGCAGTGCTTACTCTAACAGGCAAATGTAAAATCTGAAAGGAAGAAAAATTGAAATGTAGGTAAAATTTCAGATGATATAAGAAAAGAATATAAAGAAAAAGAGGAGTAAAAGTAGACAAGGTTAGTAGGAAGATGCGAATTTCAGGCAGATTTACACTGGTGATTCACATATCAGAAATATTCCGGATCTTCAGTTAGAAAAAGGATGAATTCCTATCTTTACAGTATGATATAAAGGTGCTAGACTAACCCTTAACATCGTCATAAGAGTATTACACAATATGGAAGTGATGATATTTTTGGAAAGAGGGAATGAGCATGACATTTGTACAATTAAAATATATATTGACCATTGCGGAAACGAAATCATTAAATAAAGCAGCAGAGCAGTTGTATGTTTCACAGCCATCGCTGACCAATGCATTAAAAGAACTGGAAAAAGAAGTAGGAATTACCATTTTCTTCCGTACCGGACGAGGCGTGACGTTGACAAATGATGGTGTGGAATTTCTGGCGTATGCCCGGGAACTTTATCGGGAGTATGAACAGCTGTTGCAGCGTTATGGAGAGGGCGGTTCTTATAAAAAGAAATTTGCGGTATCCACCCAGCACTACTCTTTTGCGGTAAAGGCATTTGTTGATGTGGCAAAAAAACTGGATATGTCAAAATATGAACTGGCAATCCGCGAGACAAAGACAATGGAAGTTATTCAGGAAGTAAGCACTATGAAAAGTGAGATCGGCGTGTTGTATCTGAGTGAATTTAACCGAAAATCTATGGAAAAACTGTTAAAATCGGCAAATCTGGAGTTTCATCCATTGATTTCCTGCAAAGCCTATGTATATTTATGGAAAGGACATCCGTTGGCGGATGAACCATTTTTGACAATGGAGCAATTGGAAAAATATCCCTGCCTGTCTTTTGAGCAGGGAGATAACAGTTCTTTTTATCTGTCGGAAGAATTGCTTCCTACCAATGAATACAGTCAGATCATTCATGCAAATGACCGTGCAACGATGTTGAATCTGATGATTGGACTGAATGGATATACGTTGTGTTCCGGTCTGATTTGTGAAGAATTAAACGGCAGTGATTATCGTGCAGTACCGTTTCGGAATGATGGACAGTTTGACGATTCGCAGGAAGAAAATCAGATGGAGATTGGGTATGTGACCAGAAAAAATCTGATTTTGAGCAAACTTGGTCAGGAATATGTGACTGCATTGCGGCAATATCTGGCGGAATAGTAATAGTTTCGGGTAATTGTGTGGTTAAAGAAGTGTGGAAAATTTACAAATATCATTGTGTAGATTAAGACCTTCTGTATTTTTTCTCAAGGAGCGATTATTAGCGACTGAGACAAAATACAGAAGGTCTTATTTTTTTAAACTTAAATCATAAACTTTAAGCCACCCAAATATGCAAGATATAGCAAAAAACTATAACTGGTTATTTTTTTTGTGTATTAGACAGTCACTATTTGATGTGATAGTATCAATGGCATGCAAAACCTATTAAGTAAGTATGAATAATAGGAAATATAAAAAACGGGAGGAAAAACAAATGACAGATGTTCTGATCATCGGAAGTGGACCGGCGGGTATGACCGCAGCGATTTATGCAAAACGGGCAAATCTGAATGTACTGATCGTGGAAAAAGAATATGAAGGAACCGGTCAGATGGCAGAGAGCAGCCGCATTGACAACTATCCCGGTTTTTACGGAATCAACGGTTATGAATTAGGGGAAAAGATCCGGGAACATGCTGAAGCACTTGGAATCAAATTTTTGGAAGCCGAAGTGACCGGTATTCAGAAAACGGAAGAAAGCTTTGATATCACATTGGAAAGCGGTGAAGTACAAAGTAGCAAAACAGTGATCTACACTGCGGGAGCCGCTCATCGGAAACTTGCAGTTCCGGGAAGTGAGAAATTCGAAAACAGAGGAATTTCCTACTGTGCATCCTGTGATGGAGCCTTTTATCACGGCAAAGATGTAGCGGTGATCGGTGGAGGCAACAGCGCACTGGATGATGCGTTACTGCTTTCGGAAATCTGTAACAAAGTATATCTGATCCACCGCAGAGCAGAATTTCGTGGGGATGCATCCACACTTGCAAAACTGGAGCAGAAAGAAAATGTGGAGATTATCCGAAATGCGAAGGTACAGGAGATTACCGGTAATGGAAAAGTGAAAATCCTTCTGTTGGATACGGGAACTGCATTGAATATCCAGGGCGTTTTCGTGGCGATCGGAATGATCCCACAGACAGAAGCAGTCAAAAAACTGGTGGCATTGGATGAGAGTGGTTACATCAAAGCGGGCGAAGACGGGGTGACATTGGTTCCGGGATTTTTCGTGGCAGGTGATGTGAGAACAAAAGAACTCAGACAGATCATTACGGCGGCAGCAGACGGCGCAAATGCAGCGAATTCAGCAATACAATATATCATCAGAAAGTAAAAACAACCCAGTCCGAATATAGGGTGGAGAAATAGAAAGGAAACAACCGTATGGTAAACGAACTGACGAGAGAAAATTTTGACAAAGCAATAAAAAAACACAGCATCGCCGTTGTAGAATTCTATTCTGCAACCTGTAAGCACTGTAAGAAGCTGGAGGCAGGCATTACGGAACTTTCCGAGGAAGCAGGAAATGAAGTATACTTCGGAAAAGTATTGATTCCGGCTCAGCTGTCTCTGGCAGAGGAATATGAGATTAGTTCCGTACCGACATTGCTGTATTTTAAGGATGGAGAAATCAGAGAAAAATCCGTAGGATTTACACACAAATTAATCATTGCGGAGAATATTAAGAAGTTATAGACCGAACTGATTTGAACGCAGAATAAGCATTCCCCCGCTTCAAGTGCGTAGAGCACTAAGCGGTGGGTAAGGGGGGATGCTTATGTCAGTGTGAGTTAAAAACTCCCACTGACAGGTCGCAAAGCGACTGCGTTCATGAGCAAGTAGCGAAAGCGGATTGCGAATGTCCGCTTTACTAAAAGAATTCAGATAAGAACAGGAGACAACATCATGGGATATCCAAGTATTTTTCCAACAGGAACATTAATTTATGATAAAGACAAAACATTCAACGGCTACACCGTTTTTCCATCCGCAAAAGGAGCACTTCTCATCGACATGAACGGCCGTGAAGTTCAGCTCTGGGCAGGACTTGGCGGATTTCCGAATAAAATCCTTCCGGGCGGATATGTAATGGGAACCACAGGAACCAGACCCGGTAAAAAAGCATATCAGGATCAGATCGATCTGGTGCAGGTAGACTGGGACGGCAATATTGTATGGAAGTTTGATAAAACAGAGCTGATCGCGGACGGCGACAAAGATCCGGTTTATATGGCCAGACAGCATCATGATTTCCAGCGAGAAGGATCTACCGTCGGATATTATTATCCGGGCGGTGAGCCGAAGACAGACAGTGGAAATACATTGATCCTGACACATGAAAATTTATACAATCATGACATTTCCGATAAACGGCTGATCGATGACAAGATCATTGAGGTAGACTGGGAAGGAAACATTTTATGGAGCTGGCGGGCGAGTGATCATTTTGAACAGCTTGGATTTGACGAGGCAGCAAAAAACGCACTGTTCCGTAATCCATGCCTGCAGGGCGAAGCCGGTGGCGACTGGATGCACATTAACAGCATGTCTGTGTTAGGCGAGAACAAATGGTACGATCAGGGAGATGAGCGTTTCCATCCGGACAACGTCATCATCGATGCACGTAACTCCAACATTCTTGCCATCATCAGCAAAGAGACAGGCGATATTGTATGGCGTGTGGGACCGGATTTCAACGAGAGTGAAGCAACCAAAAAACTTGGTTGGATCATCGGACAGCATCATTTACATATGATTCCGAAAGGACTTCCGGGCGAAGGCGATCTGCTTGTATTTGATAACGGTGGCGAAGGCGGTTACGGAACCCCGAATCCTGGTGCACTGACTGGTGTTAACAACGCGAGAAGAGATTATTCCAGAGTATTACAGTTCAATCCGGTCACACTGGAGATCACCTGGCAGTACACACCATTGGAAGCAGGCAACCTGTTATTCACAGATGCATCCAAATTTTACAGCTCTTATATCAGTAGTGCACAGAGACTGCCAAACGGAAATACACTGATCACAGAGGGATCTGACGGACGCCTGATCGAGGTAACACCGGATCACGAGATCGTATGGGAGTACATCAATCCGTATTTCAATACCATTCTCGGTCAGTTCACCAACAACATGGTATATCGTGCTTACCGTGTACCGTATGAGTGGATTCCACAGGTGAAAAAACCGGAAGAAATTTCCGTGGAGCCAATCGATGTAGAAACCTTCCGTGTACCGGGATCCTTGGTAGGAAACGGACTTGGAAAAGTGACAACCATTGCTGGTGTAGATCCGAATGCCCGTCTGATGACAGGCGGTGGAGCGTCCGAGGATGAGGACGAGGAAATAAACTTCTGCGTCGCAACCGTAAAGAAAAGTGATCTGATCAAGAAATAGGAGAGTTACCTGTTTTACGAAGAAAGAAATAAGGTAGAAACAATAGAGAAGCAATGCAGACAGGTGTCGAAAGAAATCTGCCTGCAGAGCAAAGAAGAGTTGAAAAAGTAGAATTCCGTGGAAAGGGAGTGAAGAAAAATGAGAAGCAAAAAAATTACTGCAGCAGTTTTAGGTATCGTTCTTACATTAGGTCTGGTGGTCAGCGGTTGTGGAAACAGTGGCACATCATCTGATGGAAGTGCGAAAGCAGAGACAAAAAAAGACGGTTATCAAGTAGTCAACATTGGTTTTCCAAGTGCCGGCTATCAGTGGGCAGAAGGTGCACTGGCAGTGGCAGAGGAAAAAGGATATCTGGATGAATATCTGAATCCACTGGGTTACGATGCAGACCTGATTCCGTTTACAGGAGCAGCACCGGCGATTCATGAGGCGTTAGTATCCGGAGATCTGGATTACGCATATTATGCGGGGTTTGCAGGTATCATGGCAAAATCAAACGGCATTGATACGAAGCTGCTGACCGTGACAAACTTTGGTTCGGTATGGCAGCTGGCAGTCAGCACAGATTCCGGTATCACATCCTTGCAGGATTTAAAGGGAAAAACCATTTCCTATCAGCGTGGCGCAACGCCACAGATGTATATTTTAAAAGTGTTGCAGGAAGCAGGACTGACTGCCGATGACGTACAGCTTGTCAACAGCACGATCCCGGAAGGATTGTCCAGTCTTTCTACCGGAGCAGTAGATGCGGCAGTGGTTACATACGGACAGGCAGACAGCCTGGTGGAACAGGGAAAAGCAACCATTTTACATAAAGGTGTAGAGGCAGATCCGGATACGTTCTATGAGCCAAATGTCCTGACTGGAAGAAGTGATTATATCAGTGCAAATTCGGATGTGACGGTAGCAATCATCAAAGCAATGCTGAATGCATCCAATGATATCATATCCGATCCGGAGGCATTTTATGAGCTGTCTGCCGAGAAGAGTGGAAGAACCTTAGAGCAGGTGAAATCCGTAGCAGTATCTGATGTACAGCTTGGTTATTCCATCAGTCTGGATGATCGCTATGTATCTTCTTTGAAAAACATTGAACAGTTTGAACTTGACAATGGTATCATCACCAATCAGGTAGATTTTGATTCCTGGATTGATTCCTCCTATCTGGAAAAAGCAGTGCAGGAGTATCAGGAAAGCGCACAGTAAGGAGGCTACGTGAGCATGTACAAAGGAAATAACGTATTTATACAAAAACTGCTGATCTTCATCAACATGATCATATTGCCGGTTATCATTGTGCTGGCGTGGCATTTTGCCACATCCACCGGAGCAATGTCCACACTGATCCTGCCCAAGATCAGTACCGTCCTTGAAACTTTAAAAGAGCAGCTTGGAAACGGTACACTGTCAGGAGATATTGGAATCAGTTTGAGCCGTATTGCAAAAGGATATGCACTGGCAGTGGTGGTAGGTATCCTGCTTGGCGTGCTCATGGGAATGAATAAATTTGCAAACCGCTTTTTTATGCTGACATTTACTGCAATCCGTCAGATTCCGATGATCGCATGGGTTCCGATTCTGATCATCTGGTTTGGTATCGGTGAGGAATCCAAAGTAGCCGTTATCTTTCTGGCAGCATATTTTCCGGTTCTGGTCAACACCGTCAGTGGTATTGAGCGCACGGATCCAAAGCTCATCGAAGTTGGAAAAATGTATCATCTGAACTGCTGGCAGCAGTTTACAAAAATCTATCTGCCATCTGCACTTCCGTCCATTTTCGTCGGATTAAAACTGGGGCTGAGTGTATCCTGGATGGCAGTGGTCGGTGCAGAGATGATCGCAGCCACATCCGGTATCGGTTTTCGTATCAACGATGCACGAAGCCTGATGCAGTATCCGGTTGTATTTGCCGGAATCATTGCCATCGCAGTCGTTGGTGTGATCATGGATCTGGCCATTTCACTGATTGGAAAATTATGCACACCTTGGGAAAAAGGCAGGTAAGCACAAATGGGAAAGACATTATCAATTCAGAACGTAAAGAAAAGTTTTACTGTCGATGGACAGAAAGTGGATGTATTAAAAGATATTAACCTGGAGGTTCAGGAAGGTGAATTTATTGCCATTGTCGGTCACAGTGGTTGTGGAAAAAGTACCCTGTTAAAAATCATTGCCGGACTTGAAAAAAACGACACGGGTCTGGTAACTGTGGATGGAAAAGAAGTCAACGGACCAGGCATGGATCGTGGCATGATTTTTCAGGAACACCGCCTGTTTCCGTGGATGAGCATTGAGAAAAATGTACAGCTTGGATTAAAGGGATTGAGTAAGGAAGAAAAAACAAAACTTTCGGATCAATATCTGGAGCTTGTAAAATTGAGTGAATTTAAAAAAGCATATCCTAGTCAGCTTTCCGGTGGTATGTCACAGCGTGCAGCCATTGCCAGATCGTTGGTGAGTCAGCCGGAGGTTCTGCTGCTGGATGAACCATTCGGAGCGCTGGATGCATTGACCAAGATCGAGTTACAGGAAGAATTACTGAAAATCCGGGAACGGTTTCATAACACCATGCTCATGGTTACACACGATATTGAAGAGGCAGTATATCTGGCTGACCGTATTGTGGTTATGTCTGCAAGACCGGGACGCATTAAAGATGTCATCAAAGTAGAACTTGGAACATACCGTGACCGTGGTGGCAGTGACTTTGCCCACTACAAAAAGAAAATCTTTGATTATTTCTTCGAAGAGAAAACTGTGGTACCGGAGTATAACATTTAAATATAATGATGCCAGGGGCAAAAGCATGAAACCACGATGTGCTTGCACAGGAGTGGTTTCATGCTTTTGCTTCTTGCATATTCATAGGAAAAAAGATACGATGTAACTATGCTATTTTTTATAAATAAAGATTTTTTAAGGAAATGTGGAGAGAAAAATGGAGCAGGAAAGAAAACGAGCAGATGATATTGTAAAAAAACTGATAGACACACATACAACGATTTCCACCATGGAGAGTTGTACTTCCGGTCTGATCGCATCCATGATCACAGACACCGAAGGTGCATCTGCGATTTTTCCGGGAGGATACGTTACTTATCTGAATGAAACAAAGATTCTGAACGGTGTGGATGCAAACGTGATTGAAAAATATGGTGTGTATTCCAGGGAATGTGCGAATGCCATGGCAGAAACTGCACAGAAAAAACTGCACACAGACATTGCCATCGGTATCACCGGAACGACCGGGAATGTGGATCCGAACAATGCGGACAGTGTACAGGGACAGGTATATTTCTGTATCCGGATGGGGAAGGAGAATCATACATATGAACTGGAGACTGTTGTGTCAGAAATGAACCGTCATGAGATTAAGCAGATGTATGCAGATTATGTATTTGAAAAATTGGAATTGTTGTTGAAAAAAGAATGATTTTTGCGGCTTGCTATTTGGAACATGTTGGCTTTCTGGTGATCACATGGGCAATATAGAAACTGGCTTTTGTAAAAAAAGTATAAATTCCGGCAAAGCGGTTGAGCTGAAATTGAGTTTACGGTAAAATATTTTGTTAGAATGGATAACTGTTTCTGTGAGAATCTTTCATCAAAACAGGTAATCAGTGATGATTTTTTTGCAGAACGGTTTTGCATGAAAAACGGAAAGATAGAGCTGGAAAGAAGGAAAGAAATGTCAAAATTTAGTGTTAAGAAACCGTACACAGTGTTCGTTGCGGTGGTAATCTGTCTGATTCTGGGGGTAGTAAGTTTTACCAGGATGTCGACAGATCTGCTGCCGGAATTTTCTTTGCCGTATGTGGTAGTAGTAACGACTTATCCGGGAGCATCTCCGGACAAGGTGGAAAGTACTGTGACGGAACCTCTGGAATCCGGTCTTGGAACAGTCAATGGTGTGGAGAATGTCACCAGTACCTCTAATGAGAATTACTGTACGGTTATGCTGGAATTTGCAGAGGAGACGAACATGGATAGTGCCATGGTCAAACTGTCCAATGCACTGGATCTGATCACATTGCCGGATGGTGCCGGTAAACCGATGATCATGGAAGTATCCATGGACATGATGCCGGTGATTTATGCCAGCGTGGATTACGAAGGAAAAGATATCTACGAGCTTAGTGATTTTGTGGAAAATACGGTTGTGCCGACGATGGAACGTCAGAATGGTGTAGCAAGTGTCAATACCACAGGTGCGATTGAAAAAACAGTAGAAATCCGGTTGAACCAGGAAAAAATCGATGCAGTGAATGACCGGCTGGCGGGCTATGTGGATGAACAGCTGGCAGATGCAAAAGCGCAGATTGATGATGCAAAGAGTCAGTTGAACAGTGCAAAATCCCAGCTGGAGAGTTCACAAAAAGCGTTGCAGGATCAGCAGAGTTCTACTGCCAGTGAACTGGCGCAGACCAGCAAAGCGGTGGATGCAGCCGTAGCGACACAGTCTGCATATAATGCACAGTTAGCAGGGCTTCAGGCATCCAAACTGGCACTGGAAACAGAGAAAAAAGCGTATATAGATGCCGGGATTGAGGCACAGTATGAGCAGATCAACGAAAGCTTTGCGTCTGTTCGAAATATGGCATCCGGTTATGGCATGGATGCTTCTGCCTATCCGGCAGATATTTCGGATGCTTTGAAAAGTCCAAAGAAACTGGAAGCTCTGACTGCATTTATGAAACAGATCGGTCAGTCGGATGCAGCAGCATCACTGACCACGGATAACCTGAAACAACTGGATCAGATCGTGAATACCCGGCTGCCGCAGATTGATACAGAACTTGCCAATCTGGCTGTTGAGATCCAGGCGGCACAGGCGATTGCGGATCAGGTGAATGAACAGGTCAAAGCAGCTACAGATAATTACGAAGCACTGGAATCCGGCAAGATTTCCGCTGCGGTTGGTTTCAGTACCGGCGCGGCACAGATTGCGGATGGTCAGGCGGCCCTCAGCAACAGTGAAGAACAGCTGGCGGATGCTCAGTCTTCCTATGAGCAGGGAAGAGATACGGCACTGAAAAATGCAAATCTGGATACACTGCTGAGTCTGGATACCTTATCCCAACTGCTGGCAGCGCAGAATTTTGCAATGCCGGCAGGCTATATTTATCAGGGAGAGGATCAGTATCTGCTGAAAGTCGGTGATGAGTATGCTTCTGATGGAGAACTGGAATCCTCGGTATTATGCAATATCGATGGAATCGGAGATATCCGGGTGTCTGATGTGGCAGATGTGACCTGGATCGATAATTCCGGAGATGCTTATGCAAAAGTAAATGGACGGGATGGAATCGTTCTTTCTATTTCAAAATCCAGTACAGCGGGAACTGCGGATGTATCGGATACCTGTGGCGCAGCTATCCGTCAGCTGGAACAGGATCATGACGGACTGCATATTACAAGCCTGATGGATCAGGGCGATTATATCGATCTGATCGTGAATAATGTACTGTCTAATCTGATCATGGGTGCAGTGCTGGCAATTATTGTGCTTGCAATTTTTCTGCGTTCCGTCAAACCGACGATTGTGGTCGCTTTCAGCATTCCGCTGAGTGTTCTGGTGGCAATCGTACTGATGTACTTCAGTGGTGTGACACTGAATCTGATCTCATTGTCCGGACTGGCTCTTGGAATCGGTATGCTGGTGGATAACTCCATTGTTGTGATCGAAAATATTTACCGTCTGCGTGGATTGGGCGTATCATCTGCGAGAGCGGCGGTCATGGGAGCAAAACAGGTGGCTGGTGCCATTGCATCTTCTACATTGACGACCATCTGTGTATTTTTACCGATTATCTTTGTGAATGGTATGGTGCGGGAACTGTTTGTGGATCTGGCACTGACCATTGCATATAGCCTGGTGGCGAGTCTTCTGATTGCGCTGACTGTAGTTCCGGCGATGAGTTCTACCATGTTGCGTAATACGGAGCCGAAACCGCAAAAATTGCTGGATAAAGTGTTGAAGGTATATGAAACAGCGCTTCGTTTCTGTCTGCGGAAAAAATTTGTACCACTGCTGATCGCAGTTGGACTGTTGGCAGGCTGTGCATACAAGGCAGTAAATACCGGAATGATCCTGTTTCCGACGATGGGCGGTGATCAGATGTCCGTGACACTGGAAGCAGATGAAACATTAACCGATGAGGAGACCTTTGCACTGGCAGATCAGGCAATGGAGAAAATGACATCCATTGATGGTGTGACTTACGTCGGTATGATCTCCGGTTCCTCCAGTGCTTCCGGCAACGCATCTTCCATGATGATGAGCAGCGGCGGTACACATAATCTGAATGTGTTTGTATTATTGGATGAAGACACAGCCAGGGATAACGGCCCGGTGGCAAAACAGCTGGAAAAAATCTGCAAAGAGCTGAAGTTCAAGGATTACAGTGTTTCGACTTCGAATATGGACCTGTCTTCTTATATGGCAAGCGGTCTGACTGTGAATATCTATGGAAGCGATACAGACAAGTTGCTGGAGATCAGCAATGATGTCATGGACATGGTCTCTGATGTGAAAGGATTTACCAAAGTTTCCAATGGACAGGAGAGCGGTGATAAGACAATCCAGCTCACCATTGACAAGGAGAAAGCTATGGAACAGGGGCTGACAGTGGCGCAGATCTATCAGGAGCTGGCAGGCAGTCTCACGACAGAAAAGACAGCAACGACACTGACGATGGATGGTAAGCAGTATGATGTGAAAATTGTAAACGAGAATGATACTGTAGATGTGGATGCTCTGATGGATTACGAGTTTTCCGTAGACAAACAGAAAGCAGATGGTACGACAGAGACAGAGATCCATAAACTCAGTGAGTTTGCAACTATGCAGGAAGGTGTCGGTCTTGCTTCTATAAAAAGAGAAAATCAGAAAACATATATCAGTGTGACTGCGGAAACAGAAGACGGATATAATACCACTTTATTATCCCGCACGCTTCAGGATAAATTGGATGGTTATGAACTGCCGGATGGTTATACCCTTGAGATTGCCGGCGAAAGTACGGAAGTGATGAATGCCATGAGTGATATTTTCCTGATGATCGGTCTGGCCATTGCTTTTATCTATCTGATCATGGTGGCGCAGTTCCAGAGTCTGCTGTCTCCGTTTATCGTAATCTTTACGATTCCACTGGCTTTTACCGGCGGTCTGCTTGGACTGTTTATCGGAAGACAGGAGATCTCATTGACAGCCATGATGGGATTTTTGATGCTGGCGGGTGTTGTCGTAAACAATGGTATCGTATTTGTGGATTACGCTAATCAGCTGCGGCTTGCCGGTATGGAAAAACAGGAGGCACTAGTGGAGACCGGAAGAACCCGTATGCGCCCGATCCTGATGACCATGTTGACAACGGTACTGGCAATGTGTACCATGGTATTCAGTACAGATGCCGCAGCAGAGATGAGTCGCGGGATGGCGATTGTTGTGATCGGCGGTCTGCTGTATGCAACATTGATGACCTTGTTCGTAGTACCGGTACTTTATGATATTCTGTTCCGCAGGGAAGTGAAAACAGTAGAGATCGGTGACGAAGAATTACTGGATGAAAAATGATAAGCAAAATTGTTTAAAAAAATAAAACAAGATATCAGAATGCTTCTGTATCTTTTACAGAAAGAAGGAATTGGTTTGGGAAAAGAAGCAAAAACAAATGCTATGCGTATGTTGGATAAAAAGAAAATTGCATACGAAGCACTGACCTATGAAGTGGATACCTTTATTGATGGAATGCATTGCGCAGAGCTCACCGGTGCACCGGTGGATGCTTCTTACAAGACGCTGGTCATGCAGGGAAAAAGCAAACAATACTATGTGTTTGTAATTCCGATTGCGTGTGAGGTGGATCTGAAAAAGGCGGCGCGCTCCGTGGGTGAAAAATCTGTGGAAATGATCCATGTGAAAGATATCACAAAAATTACCGGATATGTCCGGGGCGGATGTTCACCGCTTGGTATGAAAAAAATGTTTCCGACGGTGATTGACGAGAGTGCGAAAAATTTTGCAGAAATCTATGTGAGCGGCGGTCGCATCGGTCTTACTTTAAAAATGAAACCACAGGATTTGGTTGCTGTGACAAATGCGCAGCTGGTTGATATTCAGGCAGAATAAATTGCCGGAAATAATCATTTGTTTAAAAAATCTGAGTGTACATTAGACTGGAAGGAGTACAAAATGTCTGATTTATTTCAAAAAATCAAAAAAGAGTCTATGATCACATCCATCATCTGTATTGTGTTTGGTGTGATGTTCTGCATCTGGCCGGGAACCATTCTGGTGACGTTGTGCCGCATTGCCGGTTTGGTGTTGCTGGCAGCAGGAATCGTTCTGTTGGTTCAGGGAATTCGGATTCGTGAAATGCTGGGCCGGTCCGTGCGTATGCTTCCGGCTGTCGTATGCGTGGTCATTGGTATCTGGATCCTTGCACGTCCGGGTGTATTCGTATCATTGATCCCGATTCTGATCGGTGTGATGCTGGCATATCACGGATTTAAAGATCTGGTGTTCTGTCTCGAAGTGAAGAAAGCAAGCAGCCCGCGTTGGTGGATCGGACTTCTGGTGGCAATCGCAACCATTATTATCGGTGTGATCCTGATGCTGCATACCTGGCTGGCATTGGAAATCGGTATGATGGCAGTCGGACTTATCCTGATCTATGATGGCATCAGCGGACTGTGGCTGAATGGCCGTGCCGGAAGAGCCTATAAAAGCTACCATAACCCGGAAGATGATATCATTGACGTAGATTATAAGGAAGAAGATTAGGCACTATGCGGAGAATGGAATTTAAAATGGAGCGGACAGGTCTGCTGGAAGTGGGAGATGTCCTTCCGGTAACCGAGAGCAAACTGCCAAATTCCTGGTATTATACACTGGGAAAAGCCTATGCCATGTCTGCCAACTACGAATTTCGTGAGCGGTTAAAAACACGGGAAGGTACTGTCGTGGAAGTCAAAGAGACACCCAAAGGCTACTACGTGATCGTGGAGTTTGACGAGTAGATACAGAGTAAAAAAATTGACACAAGATAAGTAAAAGAGGAATCATTATGTCTGTTGTGGCCACAAGTGTATTTTTGTTGTTCGCTTTGATCGTGCTGGGATTTATATTAGGAAAAAGAAATATCATTCATAAAGAAAGTATACCGGACTTGTCTGCATTGGTATTGCAGGTTACTATGCCGGTCACTGTTTTTTGCTCTATCATTGATCAGGAACGTTCACAGCTGGTATCTTATGGCGTACAGACATTTCTTTTTATTATTCTTTTGCATTTGTGTGCTTTGTTGGTGGGTCTGATTCTGATTCATGCGGTAAAGGTGCAGGATCTGGATCAGGGCGTCTGGATCTACAGTATGCTGTTTTCAAATAATGGATTTATGGGCATTCCGCTGGCATTGTCCGTATTTGGCGGCAAAGGCATGTTTTTGATGGCTCTTGGCAATGTGGTAGGAAATTTTCTGATCTTCTCTGTGGGAGTTAAACTTCTGACCTGGAAATATCCGATGAAAGAGAAGCTGAATATCCGGAAAATGATATGGAACAATATCAATATAGCTGTATTGCTTGGGCTGGTAGTTTGTATCCTGCAGATTCCTGTTCCGGATGTGTTGGGACAGCTGCTGGCGTATCTGTCCAATATTACCAGTGGATTATCCATGCTGGTGGTGGGGCTGTCTATCTCAAGGCTTCCGGTGAAAGCAGTTTTTCAGGATTGGAAAATGCTGTTTCTGACGCTGACCAGACTGCTGATATTTCCATTGCTTATGATAGGATTTCTGCGATTGCTTCCGACAAATCTGGACGAGACATTGAAAAATGTGCTGATCCTGACGGCAGCATTGCCGGTTTCTTCCGCGCAGTCCATGATTACGGAACAATATGGCACCAATACGGCAGCGGCGGGGCGATCGGTGTTTATGACAACGTTGTTTAGTGTGATCACGGTTCCTCTTATCATGATGATCGCATTTGCGTGAAACAATGCGGAAGAAAAAATATGTCTGTCGAAAGAAAAAAAAGTAGATTTCTTTTCACGGAGGTTGTATAATGAAATCTGTATGTAAATTTATCGCTGCTTGGAAATGTTATTCCCTAAAAAGGAAAAGAGAAAGATCGGGCTGCGAAAACACCATGATATCAGTAGAATAACCCCCCGCACTGGGGATAAAAAATAAACACAGGAGGAAGAAACAATGGCAGTAAAATATGTATTTGTTACCGGCGGAGTAGTATCCGGACTTGGAAAGGGAATCACTGCCGCATCACTTGGACGTCTGCTGAAAGCACGCGGCTACAAAGTGACCATGCAGAAATTTGACCCTTATATCAATATTGACCCGGGAACTATGAACCCGATTCAGCATGGGGAGGTCTTCGTAACAGAAGATGGTGCTGAGACAGATCTGGATCTGGGACACTATGAGCGTTTTATCGATGAAAACCTGAGCAAGAGCTCAAATGTGACAACCGGAAAGGTGTACTGGTCCGTATTACAGAAAGAGCGCCGCGGTGATTATGGCGGAGGAACTGTGCAGGTAATCCCGCACATCACAAATGAGATCAAGAGCCGTTTCTTCCGTGATTTTACAACAGAAGAGACACAGATCGCTATTATTGAAGTGGGTGGAACTGTTGGTGATATCGAAAGTCAGCCGTTCCTGGAGGCAATCCGTCAGTTCCAGCATGAAGTGGGACACGATAATGCAATCCTGATCCATGTTACACTGATTCCATATCTGTCTGCTTCCGGAGAATTGAAGACAAAACCTACCCAGGCAAGCGTAAAAGAACTTCAGGGAATGGGTATCCAGCCAGATATTATCGTATGCCGTACCGAGCATGAACTGGACCGCCAGATCCGTGACAAGATTGCATTGTTCTGTAATGTACCGAAGAAATGTGTGCTGCAGAACCTGGATGTAGAATACTTATATGAAGCACCGCTTGCAATGGAAAAAGAAAATCTTGCCCAGGTTGCATGTGAATGCCTGAAACTGGATTGTCCGGAACCGGATCTGACAGATTGGATCGATATGGTACAGGCACTGCGTAATCCGAATAAAGAAGTAGAAATCGCACTGGTTGGAAAATATATCCAGCTGCATGATGCATATATCTCTGTTGTAGAGGCTTTAAAACATGGTGGAATCTTCCAGCATGCTACTGTAAATATCAAATGGGTTGATTCTGAGGAACTGAACGAGGACAACGTAGCAGAAGTGCTTGGTGATGTACAGGGAATTCTTGTTCCGGGTGGATTCGGTGACCGTGGAATCGACGGAAAGATCACAGCTATTAAATATGCACGTGAAAATAATGTACCGTTCCTTGGCCTCTGCCTTGGTATGCAGCTTTCCATCGTTGAGTATGCACGTCATATCTGTGGTCTGGAAGATGCACACAGTATTGAGCTGGATCCGAACACAACAGCGCCGGTTATCGCTCTGATGCCGGATCAGAATGGTGTGGAGGATATCGGAGGTACCCTGCGTCTCGGTTCATATCCTTGTGTACTTGCCAAAGACAGCAAAGCCTATGAGTTATACGGCACAGAGACGATCCATGAGCGTCATCGTCACCGGTATGAGGTAAATAATGATTACCGTGCAATCCTGACAGAGAATGGCATGAAACTCAGCGGACTTTCTCCGGATGGAAGAATCATCGAGATGATCGAGATTCCGGCTCATCCGTGGTTTGTGGCTACCCAGGCACATCCGGAATTGAAATCCAGACCGAATCGTCCACATCCGTTATTCAAAGGATTTGTGGAGGCAGCCATCGAATACAAAAATAAATAATAAAACGAACAGGAAAAGAAGAAATCCTGTGATTAAAAATCAAAAGAACCCTCGGATGAAACAGAAATATCCGGGGGTTCTTTTATAAAGATTTTATAAAAATCAGGAAAAGTTCACGATTAGATTATTGATTTCTATACAAAATAACCATATAATAAAACAATGCAGATTGAGTTCGGAATGAAATGAGTTTCAGAATGGCTGGATCTGACATAGGGGAAACCAAGAGAAAGGATTGTGTGTCGTTACAGTCAGTGAAGGGGAAAACGAAGAATAGGTTGACTGTTGTGATACACAGGAATGAGAGTTTAGTATGGACGAAAACAGAGGAAACAACAGGGGCGGCAATAACAATAATGGACGCAGGAACGGACAGAATATGCTCTGGTTCGTGATCGCAACCGTTGTAGTGCTGTTACTTGTTACAATGATTACCAATGGAATAGGAAGTCTTACCAATCAGGAGATCACATACAGCGAATTCCAGAAGATGGTTAAGAATAATCAGGTGAAAAGTGTTGTCATCACAAATAGTGAGATTCAGATCCAGCCGGTAGAGGATAAAAAGAGCCTGTATCAGGTGACCTATTATACGGTTAATCTGAAAGATGACCGTATGTATGAAATGCTGGATCAGTACAATGTAGATTATACCGGAAAGAACCAGACTACATCCGCATGGATCTATCAGATTCTTAGCTTTGTAATCCCGATCGCCATCGTGTGGATCCTGCTTGGTGCTGCCATGAAACGGATGGGCGGCGGAGGCGGCGTCATGGGTGTCGGCAAGAGCAATGCCAAGATGTATGTGGAGAAATCTACCGGTGTTACCTTTAAGGATGTAGCCGGACAGGATGAGGCAAAAGAATCTTTGCAGGAAGTGGTAGATTTCCTGCATAATCCACAGAAATATACTGCCATCGGTGCGAAGCTTCCGAAAGGAGCCTTATTAGTAGGCCCTCCGGGAACAGGTAAGACGTTACTGGCAAAAGCGGTTGCAGGTGAGGCAGGAGTACCGTTTTTCTCACTGGCAGGTTCTGACTTTGTAGAAATGTTTGTCGGTGTGGGTGCATCCCGCGTGCGTGATCTGTTCAAAGAAGCACAGAAACAGGCACCGTGTATTATTTTTATTGATGAGATCGACGCCATCGGAAAAAGCCGTGACAGCCATTATGGCGGCGGAAACGACGAGCGTGAACAGACATTGAACCAGCTGCTGGCAGAGATGGATGGTTTTGACACATCCAAAGGACTTCTGATCCTGGCAGCAACCAACCGTCCGGAAGTTCTGGATAAAGCATTATTGAGACCGGGACGTTTTGACCGTCGTATTATCGTAGACAAACCGGATCTGAAAGGCCGTGTGGAGACTCTGCGTGTACATTCCAAAGATGTCAAGATGGATGATTCCGTTGATCTGGATGCAATCGCACTTGCAACCGCAGGCTGTGTGGGATCTGATCTTGCAAATATGATCAACGAGGCTGCTATCAATGCAGTTAAGAACGGCAGACAGTATGTGACACAGGCAGATCTGTTCGAATCCGTAGAGGTAGTCATCGCGGGTAAAGAGAAAAAAGACCGTATCATGGGACCGAAAGAGAAAAGACTGGTGGCGTACCATGAAGTTGGTCATGCACTGGTTACAGCATTACAGAAAGATGCAGAGCCGGTACAGAAAATCACAATCGTACCGCGTACCATGGGATCTCTGGGTTACACCCTGCAGATGCCGGAGGAAGAGAAATATCTGGAGACCAAAGCTGAGCTGGAAGCACGTCTGGTTACTTATATGGGAGGTCGTGCCGCAGAGGAGATCATGTGCGATTCTGTGACAACCGGTGCATCCAATGATATCGAGATGGCTACCAGAATTGCTCGTGCCATGGTTACCCAGTTTGGTATGTCAGAAGAATTTGGTCTGATGGGCGTAGAATCTGTGGAGAACAGATATCTGGACGGACGTGCAGTGACAAATTGTGGTGACGATACCATCGCCAAAGTCGATGAGGTTGTAAAAGTAATGTTGCAGAAAGCATACGATACAGCAAAAGAGATGTTGTTGACTCACCGTGATGTGCTGGAACGTATTGCAGGGTATCTGTATGAACATGAAACCATCACAGGTAAAGAGTTTATGGATATCTTCAATGAGATGGCAGAAGCGAAACAGCCAATCGATGTAGACGCGGAAGATGTTACCGTACAGACAGAGGAGCAGACTGCTGAGATGTCAGAGAATGAGACAGAACTTTCCGGAAATGAGCCGGTTGCACCGGAAGAAGCTTTTGAAGAATAAGAAAGCACGGAGCAATCCGTATAATCAAGACAGAAACGGTCAGAGTGGAGAAGTAATTTTCTGCCCTGACCGTTTGGAAATTTCAAGAGGATTACGAAACATATATGGGAACAGAAAAACTATTTGACATTCGGGAGGAACTGAAGAAGCTTCCGGACCATCCGGGAGTTTATATTATGCATGACGACCGGGATGCGATCATTTATATCGGAAAGGCCATCAGCCTGAAAAACCGGGTGCGGCAGTATTTTCAGACTAGCCGGAACAAGGGACCAAAGATTGAAAAAATGGTGACGCATATTGATCATTTTGAATATATCCTGACAGATTCTGAACTGGAAGCACTGGTGCTGGAGTGTAACCTGATCAAAGAACACCGCCCCAAATATAATACGATGCTGAAAGATGACAAGACGTATCCGTATATCAAGGTGACTCTTGGGGAAGCCTATCCGCGGGTGCTGTTTTCCAGACAGATGAAGAAGGACAAATCAAAATATTATGGTCCCTATACCAGTGCCGGAGCTGTGAAAGATACCATTGAACTGGTGCAGAAGCTTTTTCAGATCCGTACCTGTAACCGGACACTGCCGCGGGATATCGGAAAAGAGCGTCCATGTCTGAATTATCACATCCATCAGTGTCAGGCTCCCTGCCAGGGATATATTTCCAAAGAGGATTATCGGACACAGATCCGCAGTGCAATGGAATTGTTAAACGGAAATTTTAATCCTGTGATCCGGGATCTGGAGGAAAAGATGCAGGCGGCTTCCGAGGCACTGGAGTTTGAAAAAGCCATGGAGTTCCGGGATCTGCTGACCAGTGTGCGTCAGGTGGCGCAGAAGCAGAAAATCACAAGTTTTGACGGAGAAGATCGTGATATACTGGCTCTTGCCATGGATGATCGTGATGCGGTAGTGCAGGTGTTTTTTGTCCGGGAGGGAAGGCTGATCGGACGGGAGCATTTTCATGTCACCATCGGAGCAGAGGATACGAAGAAAGAAGTGCTGTCTACTTTTATCAGTCAGTATTATGCGGGAACTCCGTTTGTCCCAAAGGAGATCATGCTCCCTATGGAAATCGAAGATGCAGATGTAGTGGCACAGTGGTTGTCTGCAAAACGAGGACAGAAAGTATATATCCGTGTGCCTAAAAAGGGACAGCGGGAAAAATTGGTGGAACTTGCCGAACAGAATGCCGTCATGGTGCTGACACAGGATAAGGAAAAAATCCGTCGGGAGGAAGGACGTACCATCGGAGCTGTCAAAGAGATTGCAGATCTGCTGGAGCTCGGTTATGTCAAGCGGATGGAAGCGTATGATATTTCCAATACCAACGGTTTTGAATCCGTAGGTTCCATGGTGGTTTACGAACGGGGAAAACCCTGCAGGAGTGATTATCGCAAGTTCAAGTTAAAAACGGTGACGGGACCGGACGATTATGCTTCCATGCGGGAAATGCTGACCCGCCGGTTTACGCATGGAATGGAGGAACGGGTGCAGAACCGGCAAAAAGATCTGGCCCCGGAGTATGGCAGCTTTACAAAGTTTCCGGATCTGATCCTGATGGATGGTGGAAAGGGGCAGGTCAATATTGCACTGGAAGTGCTGGATGAACTGAAACTGGCGATTCCGGTGTGCGGTATGGTAAAGGATGATCATCATAGAACCAGAGGATTGTATTTTAATAATGAGGAAATTCCCATTGACCGGCATTCCGAAGGTTTCCGGTTGATCACCCGGATCCAGGACGAGGCACATCGGTTTGCTATCGAGTATCATCGTTCCCTGCGCAGCAAACAGCAGGTTCATTCTGTGCTGGATGATATCCCGAATATCGGCCAGACCAGGAGAAAAGCACTGATGCGTCAGTTCCAGTCTTTGGAGAAAATCCGGGAGGCAACGGTGGAACAACTGCGGGAAGTAGACGGGATGAATGAGAAAGCGGCACGGTCCGTATACGAGTTCTTCCATAAGCAGTAAAAACGTGCTATACTGTAGCTGTTAAAAAAATAATGTACGTTCGGAGTCTTTTCCATCAAGGATTCTGCGTGTACATATTACAGAAATGGAGAAAATACAATGCAGGGAGTCAGTGTACAACAGTTAGCAGAGAGAATGAAATTTAAATGCTTCACCCCGTGTGTGGATATGTCAAAACGAATGATCGTTTCTTCTGAAATCAACCGTCCGGCTTTGGAGCTGGCAGGCTATTTTGAACATTTTGCAGAAGAACGGATTCAGATTATCGGTATGGTGGAATATTCTTATCTGGAAAGTCTGGAAGATGAGGTGCGGACAGAGCGTTACCGCAAGCTTCTTGGATTTAACGTGCCATGTGTCATTATGTGCAGGGACTACGAGCCGGATGAAGAAGTGTTGCGTATCGCTGGTGAGCGTGGTATCCCAATCCTTGGATCTCCGGATGCGACATCCAATGTGGCAGCGGAAGCCATCTATTTTCTGACCGGCAAGCTGGCACCGTGCATTTCCATTCATGGTGTACTGGTAGATATCTACGGTGAAGGTGTATTGATCATGGGTGAGAGCGGTATTGGAAAGAGTGAGGCTGCACTGGAACTGATCCGTCGGGGACATCGTCTTGTTACAGATGATGTGGTGGAAATCCGTAAGATCAACAACAATACGCTTATTGGTACCTCGCCGGATATTACCCGTTACTTTATTGAATTACGGGGAATCGGGATCATTGATGTAAAGACACTGTTCGGTGTAGAATGTGTCAAAGAGCAGCAGACCATTGATCTTGTCATCAAACTGGAAGACTGGAAGAAGGATAAGGAATATGACCGTCTGGGGCTGGAGGAAGAATATGCAGAGATTTTGGGCAATAATATTGTCTGCCATTCCATCCCAATCCGTCCGGGACGAAATCTGGCTGTTATCTGTGAGGCGGCAGCAGCAAACCACCGGCAGAAGAAAATGGGTTATAACGCAGCGAAAGAGTTGTATCGCAGAGTAGAAAATAATCTGAGGAATGGAAATTCCACAGAAATTTAATAAATTGAGGAGAATGAATATTATGGAACGTAAAAACGCATGGAAAAAGTATACAGAAGAAGAGAAAGCAGCCGTATTCGCTTATGGCGATGAATACCGTCAGTTTATTTCTGACTGTAAGACAGAGCGCGAGTGCGTGACAGAATTAAAGAAACGTGCAATAGCAGCCGGTTTTCAGGATATGGAAGCAGTGATCGCAAAAGGAATCACGTTGAAAGCCGGTGACCGCGTATTTGCAGATAACAAAGGGAAAAGTTTTGCCATGTACATCATTGGTCAGAAACCGATGGAGGAAGGTATGAATATCCTTGGCGCACATATCGATTCCCCGCGTCTGGATCTGAAACAGAATCCGTTGTATGAGGATACGGATATGGCATTGCTGGATACGCATTATTATGGCGGTGTCAAAAAATATCAGTGGGTGACACTTCCACTGGCTATGCACGGTGTCATTGCGAAAAAAGATGGTTCTGTGGTAACTATCAACATCGGTGAAAAACCGGAAGATCCGGTTTTTGGTGTCAGCGATCTTCTGATCCATCTGTCTGCTGATCAGTTGGAGAAAAAGGCCGCAAAAGTGATCGAGGGCGAGGCACTGGATATTCTTGTCGGCAGTATGCCGTTAGAGGCCAAAACAGAGGAAGAGAAGAAAACAAAAGAACTGGTACAGGCAAATGTTCTGAAAATTTTAAAAGATGCTTACGGTGTGGAGGAAGAAGATTTCCTGTCCGCTGAAATCGAGATTGTTCCGGCCGGACCGGCTAGAGATTACGGTTTTGACCGCAGTATGATCATGGGTTACGGACATGACGACCGTGTATGTGCTTATCCTTCTTTCTCAGCAATCGTTGAGATGGAAAAACCGGAGCGCACCAGCGTATGCCTTCTGGTGGATAAAGAAGAAATCGGTAGTGTGGGAGCAACCGGTATGGAGTCCCGTTTCTTTGAAAACATGACAGCAGAAGTAATGAATGCCTGCGGTGATTACAATGAATTAAAATTGCGTCGTGCCCTGCAGAATTCCAAAGTGCTTTCTTCTGATGTAAGTGCTGCTTTTGATCCGAATTACCCAGGGGTTATGGAGAAGAAAAATGCAGCATATTTTGGACGGGGACTTGTATTCAATAAATACACCGGTTCCAGAGGAAAATCAGGTTCTAATGATGCCGGAGCAGAATATGTGGCAGAAATCCGCAGAATCATGGATGATAATCAGGTATATTTCCAGACAGCAGAACTTGGTAAAGTAGACCAGGGAGGCGGCGGAACCATCGCTTATATCCTTGGAAATTATAATATGCAGGTTATCGACAGCGGCGTTGCAGTGCTGAATATGCATGCACCGTGGGAAATCATCAGTAAAGCAGATCTGTATGAAGCAAAATGCGGATATAAAGCATTTTTGAAGGATGCATAATAGAGTGGAGCAGAATATGAAGCAGATATATGAGACATTATGCGGCATCTGTGGTGCAGCGCATGTACTGGTCCGGGAACCAATGAGCAGACATACCACGTTTCGCACCGGTGGACCGGCTGACCTTCTGGTGCAGCCGGAAGCAGAGCAGATTGCACCGATTCTCGAAGTATGTCGCAATGAAGAGATTCCGTGGACCGTCATCGGAAATGGCAGTAACCTGTTGGTGGGAGATGGCGGCATCCGCGGTGTTGTCCTGGAAATTGGAAAACAAATGTCAGACGTTGTAATAGAAGGAACGGTGATTACAGCCGGTGCAGGAGCGATGCTTTCCAGCATCGCTTCCAGAGCCGCTGCGGCAGAATTGACAGGAATGGAATTCGCTTCCGGAATTCCGGGGAGTCTCGGCGGAGCTGTCGTGATGAATGCCGGTGCTTATGGTGGTGAGATGAAGGATATTTTGCAGAAAGTGACAGTACTGACTCCGGATGGAACCGTGCAGACACTTTCTGTGGAAGAACTGGAATTGTCCTACCGTCATAGTATCATCCCGGAGAAAGGATATCTGGTAATCAGCGCAGTATTGAAGCTGCAGCCGGGCAACGCAGATGAAATACAGAGCATTATGGACGACCTGAAAGAAAAACGTGTGAGTAAACAGCCATTGGAATATCCAAGTGCCGGAAGTACGTTCAAACGTCCGGAGGGTTATTTTGCCGGAAAATTGATTCAGGATGCCGGTTTGCGTGGATTCCGGGTAGGCGGGGCACAGGTGTCGGAAAAACATTGTGGATTTATCATCAATCGTGACCAGGCAACGTCCACTGATATCTGTCAGCTGATGCAACAAGTATCTGAAATCGTATATGAAAAATTTGGTGTCCGGCTGGAGCCGGAAGTAAAGAAAATTGGCGAGTTTTAGCAGGAGTGAGTGACGGAATGGAATATGTGATCGTAACAGGAATGTCAGGAGCGGGCAAATCAACAGCGTTAAAAATCATGGAGGATATCGGATATTTTTGTGTCGATAATTTCCCGATTCCGCTGCTGGAAAAATTTGTGGAGTTTGCGGATTCCGGTGAAACTCAGTATCAGAAGATTGCGTTCGGTCTGGATATCCGCAGTGGTGAATCCTTGAAATATCTGGATCAGATCATTACAAATCTAAGGATGAATGGACATATGATCCGAATTCTGTTTATGGATGCTTCCGATCAGGTGCTGGTAAAACGGTACAAAGAAACGAGGCGTGCACATCCGCTGGCCGGAACAGATCGCGTGGAAAAAGGCATTGAGCAGGAACGCAGACAGATTTCTTTTCTGAAAGAGATGGCTGATTATATCATTGATACAAGCCAGCTTCTGACCAGGGAACTGCATGCCGCACTGGGTAATATTTTTCTGGGAAAACAGGAGTATGACAATATCTATGTGACGGTACTGTCATTTGGATTCAAATATGGCATTCCGTCAGATGCAGATCTGGTATTTGATGTTCGTTTTCTGCCCAATCCTTATTATCTGGAAGCGTTGCGGCCGAAAACCGGAAATGATCCGGAGATTCAGCAGTTTGTGCTGAAAGCGCCGGAGGCAAATATCTTTCTGGATAAACTGGAAGATATGATCCGGTTTCTGATTCCGAATTATATCCGGGAGGGCAAGAACCAGCTTGTCATTGCCATCGGATGCACCGGCGGCAAACACCGGTCGGTCACATTGACCAATGCAATCTATCAGAGATTGAAGAAAAATCAGAAATATGGTCTGCGTGTGGAGCACCGGGATATTGATAAAGATGCAAAACGTGGAAAGTAGTTGAGGAAACAGTATGTCTTTTTCAGGTGAAATGAAAGAAGAAATTGCCCGCCTGATCCCGGAAAAGGAAGAAGAGGTCCGGGCAGAACTGATGGCGATCATCCGCTTCTGCGGAAGAATCCTCAGGCAGGAAGAGAGCGTGGCAGTTTTCATGGAAACAGAGAATGTCGTGCTGGCAAAGACGTATGTCAAATTAATAAAAAGAGCATTTGATCTTCAGGTACAGTTGGAGATCCGGCGGCATGGAACCGGAAAATACAATCAGTATTTTATTCTGCTGTCAGAACGGCCGGAGGACATGCTGTATTCGGAAGAACGGCCGGAACGACAGAAACTGCAGCAGGCATTGCAGGCTATCTGTATGTGGAGTGCCCAGGCTGATCCCCGGGGATTCTTAAAGACGCCGGGAAGTATGCGTGCCTATATCCGGGGGGCGTTTCTGTGTACCGGATCCATGAGTGATCCGGGAAAATCCTATCATTTTGAGATGGTATGCGAGGATGAACAGACGGCACAGATTTTAAAGGAACTGATGGCAGGATTTTTTGTGCATGCGAAGGTGATTTTACGCAAACAGCGGTATATCGTGTATCTGAAGGACAGTGAGGAGATCATCCAGATCCTGAATGTCATGGAGGCGCACAGATCTCTGATGGAACTGGAGAATATCCGTATCATCAAGGATATGAGAAACAGCGCAAACCGGCAGTCAAACTGTGATTCTGCTAATATTAACAAAATGGTTCGGACAGCAGCCAGACAGGTGGATGATATCCGATACATAGAAGAGCATTTCGGATTTGAACAGCTGCCGCCGCAGCTGCGGGAGATGGCGCAGGTGCGGCTGGAAAATCCGGATGTATCACTGCAGGAACTGGGAACATATCTGGATCCGCCGGTTGGAAAATCCGGTGTGAATCACAGACTAAGGAAGTTGAAAGAAATAGCAGAAAGCTTGAGAGCCGGGAAGGAGAAATAAAAATGGATAAGAAAAAGTTATTATTTATCTTTAATCCAAAATCCGGAAAGGGTCAGATTCGAAATCAGCTGCTGGCAATTGTGGATACTTTCGTTAAAAGTGGATATGAAGTGACAATTTACCCGACACAGGCAAAAGCAGATGCTGTCCGGAAAGTAGCAGAAGCAGCAGATGAATATGATCTGGTTGTGTGCAGTGGCGGAGACGGTACGCTGGATGAGGTGGTAACCGGTATGATGCAGTGTGACGGTATCGTTCCGATCGGATATATTCCGGCAGGCAGTACCAATGACTTTGCACAGTCGCTGAAAATACCGAAAAATATGCTGCAAGCGGCCGATGTGGCTGTGAACGGACAGGCATTTCCATGTGATGTGGGTGTGTTTAATGAAGATTATTTTGTATATATTGCAGCTTTCGGTCTCTTTACAGATGTATCTTATATGACAAACCAGAAGCTGAAGAATATTTTTGGCCATGTGGCATATATTCTGGAAAGTGCAAAAAGGTTGTATGATATTCCATCCTATTATCTGGAAGTCGAAGTGAATGGCAAGACGATCCGGGACGAATTTATCTATGGCATGATCACAAACTCGGTTTCTGTAGGCGGTATGAAAAATATGACCGGCAGCAATGTGAAGCTGGATGACGGGGAATTTGAAGTGACATTGATCAAGATGCCGCAGAATCCAATTCAGTTAAACGAGATTCTGACAAATCTGGTGATGCCAAAGGATATCGAAACGCCGTATATCTATACGTTTAAGACGGATCACATCCGTATCCACTGCGATGATTATGTACCATGGACACTGGATGGAGAGTTCGGTGGAGAGCATAAAAACGTGGAAATTTATAATCGCTGCAGGCGAATAAGTTTCATGGTTGAAAAATAGTACTTTCTTTTTTGGAAAGATACGGTTATAATGTTATTATATTAACAATATTTTTAAAACAAATGGAGGATCTCATTATGTTAGTTTCAGCAAAAGAAATGCTTGAAAAAGCAAAAGCAGGTCACTATGCAGTTGGTCAGTTCAATATCAATAACCTTGAGTGGACAAAAGCAATCCTGTTAACCGCTCAGGAGAATAATTCCCCGGTTATTCTTGGTGTTTCCGAAGGTGCCGGCAAATACATGACTGGTTACAAAACGGTTGTTGGTATGGTAAATGGTATGCTGGAAGAGTTAAATATCACTGTTCCGGTTGCATTACATCTGGATCACGGCAGCTATGATGCCTGCTACAAATGTATCGAAGCTGGTTTTTCTTCTGTAATGTTTGATGGCTCTCATTATCCGATCGAAGAGAATGTTGCAAAAACAAAAGAACTTGTTGCTGTATGCAAAGAGAAAGGATTATCTCTTGAGGCAGAAGTTGGTTCCATCGGCGGTGAGGAAGACGGCGTTATCGGAATGGGCGAATGTGCAGATCCGGACGAGTGTAAATCTATCGCTGATCTTGGAGTAACAATGCTTGCAGCTGGTATCGGTAATATTCATGGTAAATATCCGGAAAACTGGGCAGGATTAAGCTTTGAGACTCTGGATGCGATCCAGCAGAAGACCGGTGATATGCCATTAGTTCTTCACGGTGGTACAGGTATTCCGGATGATATGATCAAGAAAGCAATCTCTCTCGGTGTTGCAAAAATCAACGTAAATACAGAGTGTCAGCTTGTATTTGCTGAAGCTACAAGAAAATATATCGAAGAGGGCAAAGATCTGGCAGGTAAGGGATTCGATCCTAGAAAATTACTTGCTCCTGGTTTTGAAGCAATCAAAGCAAAAGTAAAAGAGAAAATGGAAATTTTCGGTTCTATTGACAAAGCCTGAGAATTTGTAAAAAATCACGAAAATGTAACTTTTTACAACTCAGAATTGTTGAAATGGACAAAAATGTTTTCGACCTCTTGCAATTTTCAGAAATTTGTACTATGTTAATTGCAAGACATGAATACATGCTGAACAAGGGTGTTCCAACAAAAGGTGGAATACCCTTTTCTGCTATAAAGAGATAACCTTGATCGGTTAATCAAATATTTGCTAGGATATGGCAGAATTGCTCCGGATACATAGAAAAATGAAGAAGGAAGCAGATCAGTATATACTCAGGGGACTGTAAAAATTTGAGAAAAGAGAGGAATCAAGAAGATGAGTGAATATTTCAAAGTCGTTGATATTTTTGGCGAATATGTATTCAATGATACTGTGATGAAGGAAAGACTTCCGAAAAAAGTATATCAGAAATTGCAGGAGACCATCAAAGAGGGAACAGATCTGGATCTTGCAACAGCAGATATCATTGCACATGAGATGAAGGAATGGGCAATTGAGCAGGGTGCGACCCACTATACCCACTGGTTCCAGCCGCTGACCGGCGTGACAGCTGAAAAACATGATTCCTTTATCACTGCTCCGAATGAGCAGGGAAAAGTACTGATGAGTTTCTCCGGCAAAGAATTGATCAAAGGTGAACCGGATGCATCTTCTTTCCCGTCAGGCGGACTTCGTGCAACCTGTGAGGCGAGAGGATATACAGCATGGGATTGTACTTCTTACGCTTTTGTAAGACATGACGCAGCAGGTGCAACGCTTTGTATCCCAACAGCATTCTGTTCTTATAAAGGTGAAGCACTGGATCAGAAGACGCCGCTGCTTCGTTCCATGCAGGCAATCGATACACAGGCACTGCGTCTGTTAAGATTATTTGGAAACACAACTTCCAGAAAAGTCACTCCATCTGTAGGTTCCGAGCAGGAATATTTCCTGGTAGATAAAGAAAAATATTTAAAGAGAAAAGATCTGATCTATACCGGACGTACATTATTCGGCTCTATGCCTGCAAAAGGACAGGAAATGGATGATCATTACTTCGGAAGCATCCGTCCACGTATTGCTGCATTTATGAAAGATGTCAATGAAGAACTGTGGAAACTGGGAGTTCCGGCAAAGACACAGCACAATGAGGTAGCTCCGGCACAGCATGAGCTGGCTCCAATCTATGAGACATGTAACCTGGCACTGGATCACAACCATCTGGTTATGGAAGTTCTGAAAAAGAAAGCAAACGAGCATGGACTGCAGTGTCTGCTTCATGAGAAACCATTTGACGGTGTCAATGGTTCCGGTAAACATGACAACTGGTCCATCACAACCGATGACGGTATCAATCTGTTAGAGCCGGGCAAAACACCGCATGAAAATATTCAGTTCCTTCTGGTACTGGCCTGCATCCTGAAAGCAGTAGATGATCATGCAGATCTTCTCCGCTGGTCCGCAGCTGATGTCGGAAATGATCACAGACTGGGCGCAAATGAAGCACCTCCGGCAATCATCTCCGTATTCCTTGGTGAGCAGCTTGATGATGTGATTACACAGCTGATCAGCACAGGTTCTGCAACACATTCCTTAAAGGGGGGTGTATTACAGACAGGTGTGGCTTCTCTTCCGGATCTGGCAAAAGATGCAACAGACCGAAACAGAACATCACCGTTTGCATTTACCGGAAATAAATTCGAGTTCCGTATGGTTGGCTCCCAGGATTCCATTTCTGCACCAAATGTTGTATTAAATACAATCGTTGCAGAAGCTTTTGAGGAAGCATGCGATGAGCTGGAGAAAGCAGAAGATATAAATGAAAAAGCACATGATCTGATTAAAAAATATCTGACTGAGCATCAGAGAATTATCTTCAATGGTGACGGATATTCAGATGCATGGGTAGAAGAGGCAGAACGCAGAGGGTTACCGAATATCAGATCTATGGTAGACGCAATTCCGGCACTGACTACTGATAAAGCAATCGCTATGTTTGAGAAATTCGGCGTATTTACAAAAGCTGAATTAGAGTCCCGCGAAGAGATTCAGTACGAGATTTATGCAAAAGAGATCAATATCGAAGCAAGAGCCATGATCAATATCACAAACAAGACATTGATTCCGGCTGTAATCAAAGATATTACTGCTTTGGCACAGTCTATCAATGCTGTGAAAGCTGCCTGCGATTGTGACGTAAGTGTACAGACAGAGTTACTGCAGGAGTCATCCGCACTGTTATCTGATGCGAAGGTTGCTCTGGCAAAACTGGAAGAGGTAACAGACAAAGGTCTGACCATGGGTGACGGTGCTGCGCGTGCTGCTTACTATCGTGATGAAGTGACAACTGCTATGGCTGAACTTCGAGCACCGATCGATAAACTTGAGATTATTGTAGATAAGAAAGTATGGCCGATGCCATCTTACGGCGATCTCATCTTTGAGGTTTAAAAAACGGTATTATCTAATCCCCTTAGTTAGTATATACATCAAAAAAGAAAAAGAACCGGAAGAAAATCCGGTTCTTTTTCACGTTATAAAATGTTTGGTTCGTTTGAGCGAAAGTAATCATTCTGGAAATCCAACCGCCGCAGGATTGAAATTATATCCGGCGAATGCCTCTGTCCGTGAATTCGATCAGGCGTTCTTTGTAGAGATGGCCTACAGCACGTTTGAAAGCATTTTTACTCATATGAGCCTCACGTTTGATAATATCCGGGGAAGCTTTGTCATTAAACGGAAGCACTCCGCCGTATTCATCGATGATCCGTAACACTTCTTCTGCGTCTGCATTCATCTGGACATAGGCTTTGGCGCGGATAGTCAGATCGAGTTTTCCATCCGGTTTGCGGTTTGTGACATTTGCTTCAATGATATCGCCTATCTTTAATGTCGTTGTATTTTCGAATCCCGGGATACGGGCAGAATATTTGTCGTCTACGGCAACAAAAGTACCAAAGTTCTCGCTGAATTCGTAAACACGACCGGTTACGGTATCTCCCTTTTTGTAAGGAGAGTCCGTAGAAAGCAGATGGTAAATGCCTTCCATGGTGGCACAGAGACGGTTGCTTTTGTCGATATACAGTGTAACTAATACTTCATCCCCCTCATGTACTTTGCGGAGCTGTTCTTTAAAAGGAAGCAGCAGATCTTTTTCCAGTCCCCAGTCCAGGAATGCACCGATTTTGGTGACCTGTAGCACTTTTAGTACTGCGAAGCCGCCAAGCGTCAGTTTCGGTTCGTTTGTGGTGGCGATCAGACGATCCTTGGAATCTTTATATAAGAAGACTTCCAACTTGTCGTGCAGTTTTGTTCCTTCCGGAACCTGTTTCGCCGGGAGCAGGACACGTGTTTCATCCTCCGGTTGTTCTGCAAGATAGACACCGAAGTCTACCTGTTTTACTACGGTAAGTGTTTGCTTTTCTCCTAATTTCATTTGTGTTTCCGTCCTTTCTTGTTTTGTGTTTTTTTTAATCAGCCTGATCCGAAAGCGGTGCAAGCTGAAATTCAACAATAGCATATGGTTTTCCGTCACTGTCGTTCAGAGACACTTTCAATAGATCTTCTTCCTGGTGGTATACCGGATAGATCGTGTCGCCGTATACGGCAGAATTGCGGTATTCTACCCGCAGCTGACGAATCTGTGCTCCTTCCGGCAGACATTCCATGGCCATAGGTACATAGCGTTCGTTATTGACATGGTTGTTGGAGTCGATATCATAGCGGTGTACCTGAATCGGCGTAATGCCTGTGCCTTTTGCCGGTGGTGTGATCTTGCGGGAGGATTCCTCCATAGGAAGCGCAGGTTCACATTTATAAAGATCGCATATTTCTTTCGGAATCCGCTCCGGATGTCCGGTTCGGATATTCATATAGATCCAGTTTGTATTTGCATAGGCCAGAAGATTACCTTCTGTGTCCTCCAGTTTAAAATTACGATAGCCGAAAAATGCTTTCCAACCGTGTGCCCAAGTGCTGACTGTGATTTCTTCCCCGAACTTTGGATAACGGTTGATGATGATCTGCCAGGAAGAGAGAATCCAGGCATATCCCTGTTCCATCATAACTTCTATCCCATATCCAATGGAATCAGAGTGGAAGGTGCTGCAGTCCTGAAAATAATTGATGATGGAGGGAAGGGTCATATGAAGCTGACTGTCCACTTCGCTGAATCTGACACGGCTTTTAAATTGATACATATCATCGTCCTCCTTAAAAATACTGGGATTACGTAATTTCCTGTGTAACAAAAAAGCACCATTTGCATGGTGCTTTCTAAAGAACTGGCCCACAAGGATTCGAACCTTGAAATGACGGAGTCAGAGTCCGTTGCCTTACCATTTGGCGATGGGCCATTACTTATCGTCGAAGCTCTTTGTTGAGGTGTTTTCCTCAGTGCCTGTCGACAAGTGTTATTATAGGGCAATGTTCCAAAGATTGCAACCCCTTTTTTGAAAAAACTGCGTTTGAATTTTTGGCTGTTTTTACTTAAAATTCAGATAATTAATGTATATACAGCAAAAAACTGTAAATAACAATTAAAAAATAATTTCGCCATTCACAATGCCGAATTCCTCCAAATCTTCAGAATCCATCTGTGCCTGCCCGCTGGTTGCTTCCGTGACCTGTGCACAGAAATCTGCAAATTTCTCTTCCGGAACCATCAGATCAATGGTAACGGAGTCAGTATAACGGGTGTCCAGCGTGAAAACCTGGTTTTGGGCGATCAGATATTGCAATTTCCCGATGCCGGTATAGTCTGTGGTAAGGTGCAGCTTTTTCCCAAACTGTTTTTCTATGATGTAGCTGGCAGCGAGCCCGGCCTGTGTGGCAGCCTGATATGCACGGACGAGCCCCCCGGTGCCGAGCAGGGTACCGCCGAAATAACGTGTGACTACCACGATGCAGTTGTGGATTTCTTCCCGGAGCAGTACGTCCAGGATTGGACGGCCGGCAGTGCCGGATGGTTCTCCGTCATCGCTGCAGCGGGTACATTCATTGTTGCGTCCGATGGTGTATGCGTAGCAGTTGTGTCGTGCATCCCAGTATTCTTTTTTGATCTTATTTAAGAAGGCAACCGCTTCGTCCTCGGAATTGACCGGAAGCGTATGGGCAATGAAACGGGATTTTTTCTCTTCAATTTCATCTTCGCCGGCCTGATAAAGTACTTTATAACTCATAATGACTCCTTTTCGCAGGGCTTTTTTGAACAAGTCTCATGTGTGTTTTATACATCTTTTATAAATGAGCCTGGTTCTGAATATAGACAGTATATCGCATTAATGGTAAGATAGGCAATATAGGAACTCAATTTGGAGGTTTTTTATGAATTATGGTAAAAAGAATGCTGCAAAAATAAAATGGCAGCTGACTTCCCGGGGAACCGTAATGCGGCGGAAGGTAAAATCACTGACGTTGCTGATCATATTGTTATGTTTTGTGCTTGTGCTTGGCTATGGCGGTTACCGCGGATATCAGTATGTGGAACAGATAATCGCGGAAGCACCGGATATCAATGAGATTGATGCGACGCCTTCTGGGTATATGTCTACCGTGCTGGATGCAAAAGGAAATGTGACGGCACAGCTGGTGGGAACCGGTTCTAACAGGGTCTATGTTACTTTGGATGAGATTCCGGAGGAACTTCAGAAAGCTTTTGTGGCAATTGAAGATGAACGGTTTTACGATCACAATGGCATTGATCTGCGGGGGATTGTCCGGGCAGGGATCAAAGGAGTGACTACCGGGCATTTCAGCGAAGGTGCAAGTACCATTACGCAGCAGCTTCTGAAAAATAATGTGTTTGACGGATGGACAACGGAGAATTCCTCTCAGCGTGTCAAACGAAAACTGCAGGAACAATATCTGGCATTACAGCTGGAAAAAAAGGTTTCCAAAGACTGGATCATGGAGAATTATCTGAATACCATCAATCTGGGACAGAATACGCTGGGTGTCCAGGCGGCCTCCAGACGTTATTTTGGCAAGGATGTATCAGAACTCAATCTCTCTGAATGTGCTGTGATTGCAGGAATCACGCAAAATCCGTCCAAATATAATCCAATTTCCCATCCGGAGGACAACGCAGTCCGGAGAGAGAAAGTACTGACGAATATGCGGGATCAGGGTTATATCGATGATGTGCAGTATGAAGCAGCCATGCAGGATAATGTATATGACCGGATCCAGGAGACAAATACCAAGTGGCAGAGCAACGACAGCAATGCGACCTCTTATTTTGTAGATGCACTGACGGAAGAAATCATTGATGATCTGCAGAAGGAACTGGATTATTCAGAAGCACAGGCTTATAAGGCACTGTACAGCGGCGGGCTGACGATTTATTCCACCCAGGATCCGCAGATCCAGGAAATCTGTGATACACAGGTGAATGACGACAACAATTATAATATAGAAAAGAAAATCTCTTTTTCCTATGCACTGTCCGTACAACAGCCGGATGGTTCCGTAAACCATTATAGCGAACAGAGTCTTCTTTCCTATTATAAAAGAAACAATGCGGGTTATAATCTGAATTATAAAAATGAAGCTGCAGCACAGGCTGCTATCGATGCATATCGGGAAGCAATGGTTTCCGATGGAGGAGTTGTAGTGGGCGAGTCTGTAACCTTTACGATTCAGCCTCAGGCTTCCGTAACCATTATTGATCAGAGTACCGGACAGGTGAAGGCACTGGTGGGGGGCCGTGGAGAAAAAACCGCCAGCAAGACATTAAACCGTGCCGCAGATGTGACGAGACAGCCGGGTTCTACATTTAAGATCCTGACAGCTTATGCACCGGCTCTGGACAGCGGTTCCTATACATTGGCAACGACGGTGCTGGACGAGCCGATCACATACAGTTCCGGCCAGGAAATTCATAATGCGGATGGAAAATACCGTGGTTATACCAGCATCCGGGAAGCAATACAGGATTCTGTGAATGTAGTGGCGGTGAAGACAGTACAGGATATTACACCGCAGGCAGGATATGAGATGGCAAAAAAATTCGGTATTTCGACACTGACGAAGGATGATATTGTGGAATCACTTCCGCTTGGTGTCGGAGGTGTGACAAACCTGGAGCTGGCAGCCGCATTTGAAGTTATGCCGAATCAGGGAGTATACAAAGAGCCGGTGATGTACACAAAAATTCTTGACCAGGATGGTAATGTGCTGCTGGAGAAGAAACCGAAGAAACACCGGGTTATCAATGACAGTACGGCGTTTTTACTGACTTCAGCCATGCAGGATGTTGTGCTTTACGGAACCGGTAAACTGGCAGATTTCGGTACAATGCCAATTGCAGGAAAGACCGGAACCGCAGGAACATCTGAGGCTGCCAGAGATGCGTGGTTTGCAGGATATACGCCGTATTATACCTGTGTGGTCTGGGGGGGATACGATGATTACTCCAGATTGGAATCCAGCCGCTATCCCAAGATACTGTGGAATCATATTATGAAACAGCTTCATGAAGGTCTTGCATATAAGGAATTCGAGATGCCTGAAGATGTGGAAGTAAGCAGCGTTTGCAAGACTTCCGGTAAGATTGCCATTGCCGGTGTATGTCCGGAGACAGAGACAGAGTATTTTGCAGAAGGTACAGAACCTTCGGAAAAATGCGATCTGCATCAGACGGCAGTGATCTGCAAAGATTCCGGCCTGCTTGCCGGGGAATATTGTCCGGAGAGCAGCAAAGAGACAAAGACATTTATGAAAAAAGGATCCGGTGAAGATAAGATGCCGACAGAGGTGTGCAATGTGCATACTGGTGAGGGGTGGCTGAACCAGCTCATTCAGGCACTGACTCCGGAAAACAACCATACCGGACAATAAAATAATTTGAATGCGTTCAAGAGCAGGCAGCGAAAGCAGATTGCGAGTGTCCGCTTTACAAAAGAAACAGAATTGTTACAATTCTGTTTCTTTTTTTGCCCAAAATCTTGTGTGAAACATTGACATATTGCGGTTTCGTTGCTATAATGAATTTCGTTGGTGTAACAAAAATGTAACAATTTAAAAATAAAAGTAATATTTATAAAGAGTTTGACTTGAAGGAGTAACAGAACGGATGAAATACAGAAATAAAAAGGCAATCGCAACCTTAATCGTAACAACCTTGATCTTTACCTGCGGAGCGACCGGAGTACAGGCTGCACCGGCAGCAGATCTGAACATTGTGGGCAACGTGGCGGCAGCACCGATTTCCGGTGTATCCCTGGCAGTGGCACAGGCAAATACACAGACAGCAGCAGAGCAGGCTGCATTGGTACAGAATATGGGGGTCGCTCAGATTGATAATTATCTGAATGTCCGCAGTGAAGCGTCCACAGACAGTGAGGTAGTCGGAATTATGAAAAATAACGCAGTGGCTGAAATCACAGGTGCTGTGGATGGCTGGTACCAGATCACATCCGGATCAGTCAGTGGTTATGTTAAGGCAGAGTATCTGGCAGTTGGAAATCAGGATTTACTGAATTCCGTAAAAACAAGAATGGCACAGGTCAATACAGAAACATTAAAAGTCCGCAGTGAGGCATCTACAGAGGCAGCAGTTGTGACATTAGTAGGTCAGGATCAGCAGTTGAAAGTTTTGGATGAGCAGATTCCGGGATGGGTAAAAGTTGAGACAGCAGATGGCGAAGGTTATATTTCCACGGAGTTCGCTTCTGTGGCAGATATGTATCAGTATGCAGAAAAACCACAGGTATCTGAACAGAAGGAAAGTTCCTCCGGTGGTTCTGTTACTTCCTATGCATTACAGTTTCTTGGTAATCCGTATGTGTGGGGTGGTACAAGCCTGACAAAAGGTGTGGATTGTTCCGGATTTGTTATGCAGGTATATGCACATTATGGAATTTCCCTTCCACATTCTTCTTCTGCACTGCGTGGAGTCGGTCGTGGAGTAAGTTATTCCGAGGCACAGCCGGGAGATATCATCTGTTATAGCGGTCATGTGGCAATTTATCTTGGCGGCGGTAAGATCGTTCACGCAAGCAATCCAAAAGATGGTATCAAAGTATCTACTGCGACTTATAAAAAAATTCTTGCAGTCCGCAGAGTGATGTAGTATTTCCAAATTCAAGTCGAACGCAGGTGAGACTTGGTGCGGGATTCTGGTCAGCGAAAGCTGAGATAATCAGATCAGAAAATAGAAGTGTGTGCTGTTTACAAACTGAAACTGAAATGATAAGTTTGTGATAGCACACTTTCTTGTTGATATTGTGCATAACTTTGTGCATAAGTGCGAAAAAAGGCAATGAATGTCCACATTTTTTGAATAAAGAGGGAAATTACTTGACGTATGAGACCAATTATTGTATAAAGGTTCAATGGAGAATAATTCCTGAAATAATATTGGAAGAAATGGGACAAAATGAGTAGTAGAAAAGAACTGGCAGGTGTGCGTATTGATATTTGCAGCCTGCGGGAAGCACTTCATAAAATAGAACATTATATACAGGAAGACGGTCTGCATGCAGTGGAGGCAGTATCTATGAAAACGGTTGTGACGGCAGGGGAAGAGGAAGAAGTCCGTCAGTGTCTGGAGGATATAGATCTGGTTATTCCATCAGATAAGGAGATTTTGATGGAATTGGGAGTGACATCCCACAAATGGCTGGAGGAAGCAAGGGAACACCGATTTGCCAGTGAGGCACTGCGTAATATTGCCAGAGACCGTCATAGCATTTATCTGCTGACAGATACGAGAGCGCAGATGGATGAACTGTGTTCCTTTCTGGATCATACCTATGGCGATGTGGCAAGGATCTGTGGAGATGCAGTCTGGGAAGAATGTGAAGAGGATACAGAACAAATTGTAAATGAAATCAATGCAGTAGCACCACATCTGCTGTTGGTTATGCTTCCGACGCCGCAGCAGGAGATTTTTCTGGCACAGCACAGGAAAATGCTGAATGTACGGCTTTGGTTCGGTGTCGGCACAGAGAATACATTTACAGAAAAAAAGAAAAAAACGGCAGGTCTCTGCAAGAGACTGCTGGCGCGGCGTAAAATGAAGCGCCAGATACAATCTTATGAAGCAGAGGGAGAAGAAAAAGTAAACTGATCATCTCAGCCTGAGATAAGACTCCCACTTCTGCAAGGACGCCACTGAACGGTGATGGTTACAGAATGGGGATAGAGGGGATTTACAGTTATGAAAGACAGAACAAAAAAAGGTCTGCAGGATTTGCTTCTGCTTCTGGCAGGAACATTGCTGCTTGCTTTTGCGGTAAAATGTATTTATGAACCGTTGGATATGGTTACCGGAGGATTTTCAGGTCTTGCAATTCTGATCAAAGCGGTTACAGAACATATGGTACCGGGCGGTATCCCGCTGGGAGTATCGTCATTGCTGCTGAATATACCGGTATTTCTGTGGGCATTTTGGAAGAAAGGAAAGACATTTGCCGGAAAGTCTTTTGCTGCGATGATCCTGTTGTCACTTTGGCTGTCTATCCTGCCGGCATGGAATCTGGCAGGGGATGACATGGTCATCGGTTGTGCCTTTGGTGGCGGTATCATGGGATTTGGTATCGGTCTGGTGCTGCGCACCCGGAGTACTACCGGCGGAACCGATATGCTGGCGGCGTTGCTCCACATGAAATTTCAACAGTATTCGATTGTGCGTATCATGCAGGTCATCGATGCAGTGATCGTGCTGGCGGGATTATCACTGTTTGGATTGAAGAGCGGACTTTATGCGATCATAGCCATCGTGATTACGACAAAAGTGTCGGATCTAACAGTAGAAGGATTCAAAATGTCCAAAGCAGTGTATATTTTGTCAGAGAAGAGCGAGGAGATTGCACAGGCTACTATGATGGAACTGGACCGTGGTATGACCGGTCTGCATGCAAAAGGCATGTATACCCGGCAGGAAAAATGTATGCTCCTGTGTGTGGTATCAAGAAAAGAGATTGTCTGGCTGAAGGAAATCGTCATGAAAACAGACCCAAAAGCATTCCTTATTATCTGTGATGCGAGGGAGGTCTGGGGAGAAGGATTCCAGTCTTACTCCGAGAAAATGTGAACAAAATCTAAAAGTTGGGGAAATGCATAAAAAAAATTGCATTTCCTCTTTACTTTTTTGGGGCTTTTGTCTTAAAATAGAACTGCATAATAAAAATATATGAAAAAAATAGAATTGGTTATTGTGAATGTTGTATAAAATATGCAGGGGGGCTTTTCATTATGATTTCAAATCAGATATTGCAAAATACAATTGATGGATTAAAAAATATTACAAGGATAGATTTGTGTATCATTGATACGGAAGGCAAAATTCTGGCGACTACATTTGCGGAAGCAGATCGCTATGTCAGCCCGGCGATGGCATTGGTAGAATCTCCGGCGGACAGCCAGGTAGTATCAGGATGTCATTTCTTTAAAGTATTTGATGAACATCAACTGGAATATGTGCTGCTTGCAAATGGAGACAGCGATGATGTCTATATGATCGGAAAGATCGCAAGTTTTCAGATTCAGAATCTTCTGGTTGCATACAAGGAACGTTTTGATAAGGACATTTTATCAAGAATCTTCTGCTGGACAATCTCTTGCTGGTAGATATTTACAATCGTGCCAAAAAGCTGCATATTGAAACTGATGTCCGGAGAGTTGTATATATTATAGAGACGAACCGGGATAAAGAAGGCAATGAGCTGGAAAAGGTACGTAGTATTTTTGAAGGAAAAAATAAAGATTTTGTAACTGCCGTGGATGAGAAGAATATCATCGTAGTAAAAGAAGTGGATGATTCTGACAGCGGAGCAGATCTGAACAAGACCGCAGAAGTGATTCTCGGACTGTTCAAGGGAGATTCTGATATCCACATCGCTTACGGCACTGTGGTAGGCGAGATAAAAGAAGTGTCACGTTCCTACAAGGAGGCACGGATGGCACTGGATGTAGGCAAGATTTTCTTTGAGGAGCGCAATATCATTGCATATTCCGCACTCGGTATCGGCCGACTGATCTATCAGCTGCCGCTGCCATTATGTAAAATGTTTATCAAAGAAATCTTCGGCGGTAAATCACCGGATGATTTTGATGAGGAGACGCTGACCACTATCAACAAGTTTTTTGAGAACAGCCTGAATGTTTCAGAGACATCCCGTCAGCTGTATATTCACAGAAATACACTTGTGTACCGTCTGGATAAGCTTCAGAAGAGCACCGGACTGGATCTGCGAGTATTCGAAGACGCCATCACATTTAAAATTGCGCTGATGGTTGTAAAATATATGAAATATATGGAAACATTAGATTATTAATTGCTAAGTGTTTGGGGGCACAAAAGAACAGTTTTTCGTGCCCCCATTTTATGCTGATACAGAAGAGTTGAATGAAGGAGGACAAGAATAAGTATGATTACGTTAAAAGATGTAAGTAAGTCATATACAGAAGGCGCACCGGCGCTGTCTGATATTAATATTCAGATAGATGAAGGCGAGTTTGTATTTGTAGTGGGAGACAGTGGTTCCGGCAAATCCACGCTGATTAAACTGCTGCTTAAGGAGTTGGAGCCGACTTCAGGGACCATTGTGATCAATGACAAGATCCTGTCACAGATCCCGCGTCGTCAGATTCCACGGTTCCGAAGGAATGTGGGCTGTGTGTTCCAGGATTTCCGTCTGTTAAAGGATCGAAATGTCTATGAAAACGTAGCATTTGCACAGCGTGTTATCTCAGCACCGAACCGTGCCATTAAGGAAAAAGTGCCAAAAATGTTATCTTTGGTAGGACTTGCGGCAAAATATAAATCAAAACCGAATCAGTTATCCGGTGGAGAGCAGCAGCGTGTGGCCATTGCCAGAGCACTGATCAATGAACCGAAGATCCTGCTGGCAGATGAGCCTACCGGTAACCTGGATTCGAACAATGCGTGGGAGATCATGAAGCTCCTGGATGAGATTAACAAACGAGGCACGACAGTGCTTGTGGTAAGTCATAACATGGAAATTGTAGAGGCAATGAAAAAACGTGTCATTACCTTGCAGCAGGGGCATGTAGTAAGTGACGTAAAGATGGGCGGTGATGAAGATGAAAATTAGTACATTTGGATATACCATCAAACAGGGTATCAAGAATATCTGGACAAATAAGATGTTTTCCATTGCTTCCATTGCAACCATGGCAGCATGTATCTTTATGTTTGGTATGTTTTATGCCATTGTGGCGAACTTTCAGCATGTTGTAAAAGACGTGGAATCCAGTGTGGCGATCACAGTATTTTTCGATGAGGGAACGACACAGGATGAGATTGATGAGATCGGTCAGAAAATCGCAATGAGACCGGAAGTATCCAGTTTTAATTTCGTGTCTGCGGATGAGGCATGGGCGGAATATAAGCTTGAGTATTTTGATGGAGATGAAGCGGCAGCAGCAAGCTTCGGATCTGACAACCCTCTGTCTGACAAAGCAAACTATGAGATTTACATGGAAGATATTTCCCAGCAGAGCAGTCTGGTATCTTACCTGGAAGGCCAGGATCATATCAGCAAAGTAAGACAGTCTGAGATGGTGGCAAATACGCTGACCGATTTTAATCGTCTGGTAAGTATCGTATCGGCTGTTATTATTGTAATCCTGATTTGTGTGGCAGTATTCCTGATCAGCAACACCGTTCGTACCGGTATTGCAGTCCGCAGGGAAGAAATCGGCATTATGAAGATGATCGGAGCGACGGATTTCTTCGTGCGTGCACCATTCATTGTGGAAGGTATTCTGATCGGACTGATCGGAGCGGTCATTCCATTGTGCATTCTGTATGCTATGTACGGAAAAATTATTACTTATGTGGCAAGCCGTTTTGGTTTCCTGAATAATCTGCTGACGTTCCTTCCGGTGCAGACGGTATTCGAGATTCTGGTTCCGGTAGGTCTGATTCTCGGTGTTGGTATTGGATATATCGGAAGTAAAGCAACGGTTCACAAACATATTAATGTATAAGAGGTCAGACTTCAGAAAAATGCAATGCTGTTTTCAAGTAGAATAGTGGATATATGATAGCGTTGTGATGTTTCAGGCAGAATGACAGACGGCAGAAAAACATAGAATATAGGAGATTGATTTGATGGTAAAAAGAAACATCAGACAAATCATAGGAGTTGTTATGGCGGCGGTATTTCTTTCAACGATAGCAGGAAGTGCCGGCGCTTCTGCTGCTTCTGGGAGTATTTCTGAGGCGCAGAAGCGGAAGACACAATTGGAAAACGACCTGAATGATGCCCAGGCGTTGATTGAACAGTTACAGGATCAGGAGGGAGATATTCAGGAGGCAGTCAGGGAACTGGATGACAGACTGAACGTGATTTCCGGAAATATCGATACTCTTAAAGCACAGACGAGACAAAAGAATAAAGAATTGCTGGATACACAAAATCAGCTGGAGGCAGCCAGAACAGATGAATCCGAGCAGTATGAAAGCATGAAAGTCCGCATACGATATATGTATCAGAACTCCGGTATCGGTTATCTGGAAGCTTTGCTGGAATCCGGAAGTTTTGCGAAAATGCTCAAGCAGGTGGATTATATGTCCACCATGATGCAGTATGATCGGGCAAAACTGGAAGAATATCAGCAGACCCAGGTATTGATCCAGAATGCGGAAGAGACGATCCGGAAAGATAAGGCGGATCTGGAAGCCTTGCAGGCACAGTTGGAAGAGGAGCAGCAGGCAGTTAATCTTCTGATGCAGGAAAAAGAGACTCAGCTGTCTGGTGTGCGTCAGGGAATCTCTGAGGCGGAACAGAATGCTCAGCAGTATCAGCAGGAGATTGAGGCAGAAAATCAGCTGATCCAGGAGATGCTGGCGGCAGAAGCAGCAGCGAAAAAAGCGGCAGAAGAGCAACAGAAACAGCAGGAAGTTCAGAAAAACAATGCTTCTGCTGATTCAAATGTGAATACGAATGACGTTTATGAAGGTGGTGTGTTTACCTGGCCGTGTCCCTCCAGCCATAAAATTACCAGTGGATTCGGATATCGTGATAAACCGACAGCCGGAGCGACAAGTTATCATCAGGGATATGATATCGGAGCGTCTGCGGGAGCGGCTATTGTGGCAGCTGCAGATGGTGTGGTGACATCTACCGGATACAGCAGTGTACTTGGGAATTATGTGATCTTAAGTCATGGTGGTGGTCTGTTTACAATTTATGAGCACTGCTCGGCAGTCCTTGTATCCCGGGGACAGAGTGTGAGTCGTGGTTCGACGATTGCAAAAGTAGGAAGTACCGGTGTTTCTACCGGACCGCATCTGCATTTTGGCGTTCAATTAAATGGAAAGTATGTGGATCCGGGTAATTATCTCAAAGGGTAAAAAGGAGTTAGAAGATCAGAATGAATCAGGATGAACAGGAAATACAGGTAAGTACAGCGGAGCAGCGTTCCGAATATGAAGCTGTACCGACGGGACAGGATGGAAAAAGGGAAAAGCAAAAAAAGAAAAAAAGTGGATTTGGAAAAGGATTTGCCGTAGGTGCAGTGACTATGGCAGTGGTGTGCGGTGTCATGTTCTGGGCAACAAGCGGGCTGGGACTTTTGTCTGCCGGAAGCTCCGGTGATTTGCTCAACCGTGATACGGAGCAGAAGATTGAGTCGCTGGCTTCTTATATTCAGTCCAATTATTATGAGGATGTGGATACGGAGACATTGGAGGAAGGACTTTATGCCGGTCTGTTTGATAATCTGGATGTATATTCCCAGTATTATACAGCAGAGGAGGCGAAGGAACTTTTTGATACCAGTGTGTCGGGTACTTACTGTGGCATCGGTGCCAGCCTGCAGCAGGACGATGACAGCAAAGCAGTGACAATCCTTCATGTATACGATGGATCACCGGCGCAGGAGAGTGGACTGCAGGAAGGCGATGTGATCATTTCAGCAGATTCCTATGAGGCAGCATCCATGGATCTGACAGAATTTGTGAATCATATCCGCGGCGAGGAAGGTTCCCAGGTACATCTCGTAATTGCCCGGAGCGGGGAAGCTGAAAATCTGGAATTTGATATTACGAGAAAAAATCTTGTATTACCGACAGTTTCTTCACAGATGCTGGAGAATCATACCGGTTACATACAGGTGACAGAATTTACCGAGCACACGGCAGAGCAGTTTGAGGAAGCACTGGACAGTCTGCAGGGAGACGGAATGACTGCGTTGATTGTGGATCTGCGTTCTAATCCGGGTGGTATGCTGACATCTGTCTGCGATATGCTGGATGATATTTTGCCGAAAGGGTTGTTGGTTTATACCGAAGACAGAAGTGGAAAACGAGTAGACTATACTTCTACGGATGAGAAAACACTGGATCTGCCGCTGGCGGTTCTGGTAAACGGTTATAGTGCCAGTGCTTCTGAGATTTTTGCAGGTGCGATTCAGGATCGAAAAGCAGGAACCATCATTGGAACTACCACATATGGAAAAGGTGTGGTTCAGTCCATTCTGACTCTGAAGGATGGAAGTGCTTTCAAAATCACAACAAACCGCTACTTTACACCGAGCGGAACTTGTATTCAGGGAATCGGAATCACCCCGGACGAAGAACTGGAGTATGAATTCACCGGTCCGGAAGGTGCCGGATACAGCGTAGAATATGATAATCAGATCCAGAAAGCGTTGGAAGTATTGCAACAGTAAAAATAGTATGTTATGATGCAAGTTGTAGTTTGCTTTTTGAAAGAAAAATATAACTGTTGAAACAAAAGAAAAAAGGGAAATATACAGATGCAGCGTTCGACTTGAAGATGAGTGAAACGCAAAGCATGAAGTGGAAAGGTGAAAGGAGAAATTATCATGTGTGGAATTGTAGGATATATTGGTGATCAGCAGGCTGCTCCAATATTGCTTGCCGGTCTGGCAAAACTGGAATATCGAGGATATGATTCAGCCGGAATTTCAGTCCGTAATGAAACTAACGGTGAGATTGAAGTTGTAAAAGCAAAAGGACGTCTGAAAACACTGATTGAAAAGACGGATGAGGGTCATTCGGTATATGGCAGCTGTGGTATCGGTCATACCCGCTGGGCAACACACGGTGAGCCATCTGAGGCAAATGCGCATCCGCATTGTTCCGAAGGGAAAAATGTCGTGCTGGTACACAATGGAATTATTGAGAATTTCCAGGAATTAAAAGAAAAATTAGTAAAACGTGGTTATACCTTTTATTCCGAAACGGATACAGAAGTTGCCGTAAAACTGATTGATTACTATTATAAGAAAACAGCATCACCGGTGTCTGCCATTGCCACAGCAATGCTGCACATCAGAGGCTCTTATGCCTTTGGCGTGCTGTTCAAAGACTATCCGGACAAATTATTTGCGGCTAGAAAAGACAGTCCGCTGATCATTGGAAAAACAGCAGGTGCATCTCTGATCGCATCTGATGTTCCTGCCATTTTGGATCAGACACGTAACGTATATTACATTGATAATATGGAGATTGCAGAGCTGACCAGAGATGAAATCCATTTTTTCAATACAGATGAAGAAGAAATTGAAAAAGAGATGGTAGAGATCAAATGGGATGCTGAGGCAGCAGAAAAAGGCGGTTATGAGCATTTTATGTTAAAAGAGATCCATGAACAGCCAAAAGCCGTTCAGGATACCATTGGTGCTTACTTGAAAGGAAATCAGATAGATTTTTCAGAGATTGGTCTGGAAGATGAAGAACTGGCTTCTATCGAGCGTTTTTACATCATAGGCTGCGGATCCGCATATCATGTTGCGATGGCAGCAAAATATGTGTTGGAAGATATGACTCAGATTCCGGTAGAAATCGATATCGCGTCTGAGTTCCGGTATCGTAATCCGATCCTGGTGAAAAATTCACTGGTAGTGATCATTTCTCAGTCCGGAGAGACAGCAGACAGTCTGGCAGCCCTGCGTCTGGCAAAGGAAAAAGGAGCAGCAGTTCTGGGCATTGTCAATGTCGTTGGTTCAAGCATTGCCCGTGAGAGCGATTATACACTGTACACATATGCTGGTCCGGAGATTTCCGTTGCCACTACAAAAGCATACAGTACACAGCTGGTGGCTATGTATCTGGTAGCAATGCGTACTGCACAGATCAGAGGGCTGCTCAGTGATGAAGACTGTGAAAAAATGATCGCAGAACTGCAGACACTTCCGAAAAAAATACAGAAAATCCTGGATGACAAAGAGCGGATTCAGTGGTTTGCAAGTAAATATGCAAATGCAAAAGACATGTTCTTCCTTGGACGTGGACTGGATTACGCCATCAGTCTGGAAGGCAGTCTGAAAATGAAAGAAATCAGTTACATTCATTCCGAGGCTTATGCAGCCGGAGAGTTAAAACATGGAACCATCAGCCTGATAGAGGATAATACACTGGTAGTTGGTATCCTGACCCAGAGCAATTTGTATGAAAAGACGGTCAGCAATATGGTAGAAGTGAAGAGCCGTGGTGCATATCTGATGGGACTGACCACATACGGAAATTACAGTATTGAGGATAACGCAGACTTTTCCGTCTATGTACCGAAGACAGATCCGCATTTTGCCACCAGTCTGGCGATTATTCCGCTGCAGCTGTTGGGATATTATGTCAGTGTTGCAAAAGGCCTTGATGTGGATAAGCCGAGAAACCTTGCAAAATCTGTAACGGTAGAATAAAAACATATTTCTTTTGTCGGAGATGCAAAAAAGATAATAAAAGAAGTTTTATAGTGATAGAGAATTGCCCCGGATCCGGATGTTTAAAGCGGAAGGTTCCGGGGCGGTTTGTTCGAGCGTATACTTTGAGTGGATAATTGAATGAATTTTCTGAAAATACAGTATAATTTCGAACTTTATTTTTTTGCGTAAAAATGATTGACAGAAAGAGGGTTATCCTGTATATTATGTCTTGTGTTCAGCAAGAGCACAAAACAATAAGAATTGCGCGAGTGGCTCAGTTGGTGGAGCGCGACCTTGCCAAGGTCGAGGCCGCGGGTTCGAGTCCCGTCTCGCGCTCTTTTCATGCAAAGGGATATCCGATAGGATATCCCTTTTTGCATGAAATGAGCCCTGACGGGCTCAGAACAGGATTCACAGAATCCTGTTCGAGGTCTCGGAGTACATAAAGTCCTCCTCGGTCGGCGCTAACCATTGGTCTCCCAGACCAATAGCGCCGTCTCGCGCTCCTGCCCAACGGAATGTAGTGCAAATTCAAGTCGAACGCACGTGAGACTTGGTGCGTGAATCTGGTCAGCGAAAGCTGACATATTCTTCTCAGAATCACTGCACTCTACACTTCGTTTCGGTCGGCGCAAAACCATTGTCTCCCAGACAATGTGCGCCCTCGCGGAGCGTTTATCTCAGTCGGAGATTGTACTCCCACTGAGAAAGACTTGTTATTACTCACCACTTGCAGAAGTGGGAGTCTTCTCGACTGAGATAAATAGATCAAAGTTTCGGAGAAATGTAAATAAAGAAAAAGGGAACTCTTTCCTTGGCAAGCGATTGTCGCTGCAGAGGTAAGAGTTCCCTTTTTTATTTAATATTCAAGTCGAACGTATGTGAGACTTGGTGCATGAATCTGGTCAGCGAAAGCTGACATATTCTTCTCAGAATCACTGCACATCTACGCAAGCCACAAAACTTACAGGCTTCTCCATGCAGTCTCAAGTGCAATCTCGATCATTTCGTCAAAGGATTCCTGACGCTCAAGAGCAGTCAGTTCTTCATGACGGAACATGTGATCAGAGATGGACAGGATACTTAATGCTTTTTTGTGAGAAGCAACTGCTTCCCAGTAGATACCTGCTGTTTCCATCTCTACACAGAGCATTCCGAGATCACGGCACAGGGACGGGATATTGGAGTCTGCGTTGTAGAATACATCAGTTGTGAATACGTTTCCGACTTTGACACTTGCTTCTCTCTCTTTGCAGACAGATACTGCATCATTCAGCAGATCAAAATCAGCAGTCGGCGCGAGTGTTCCCGGGAAACCATACTGTACATCAAATTTTGAATTTGTGGAAGCACTCATGGCGATTACGACATCGCGTACTTTCATGTCATCGCGGAGTGCTCCGGCAGAACCTACACGGATAATGGAATCTACATCAAAGAAATTGTAGAGTTCATGAGCATATAATGTCATAGATGGGATTCCCATGCCGCTGCCCATTACGGAGATGCGTTTTCCTTTGTAAGTACCTGTGTAACCGTACATATTACGAACGGTGTTAAATAATTCCGGATTTTCCAGATATTTTTCTGCAATATATTTTGCACGCAGAGGATCGCCCGGCATCAGAACCACTTTTGCCACCTTTTCTTTTTCTGCGACAATACATGCGGAAGGTGTTGAAATCATATTGAATTCCTCCTGTTGTTATTTAATGTACACGCAGAATCATGCCCAAAACGACGTGTTTTGAAAGATTCCGGGAGTACATATCGTGTCTTTCTATTACCTATCACACTATACGTGATGAAAAATGAAATGTCAACAAAGTTTCCTGTTACAATTGCCCGTAAGAGATGGTTTCTTTGGGAATCCCGGGTGATCTGATAATCCAAGAAAATAGTCTGCGGATACATGATAATAATCACAGAGTGTAATGAGGTGATGAATGGGTAGCTCATTTGCACCACGTTCATAGCGTGCATACATGGTCTGGGAAGTACCTAAAATGTCTGCGATGTTCTGCTGTGTTTTATCATGATCTTCTCTGAGGTTCCGCATTCGTTGTATGTAATTCATGAAGAAATCACCATCCAGTTTTTTCCATCACATTAACATAGTACAAATATTTACTGATAAAATTAGTAAATATTTGTATTAACAAAAATGAGTAATAATGCAAAATAGACAGAAAATAATTGACTTTAGTAAATAAATATACTAAAATAGACAACATAGTAAAGAAATTTACTAAAAAGAGATGTGAAAAGTCCTAAAAAAAGCCACAAATATCAGCGCTGATTGGTGAAAATTTAAATGTCGACAAAATGATTCACATTTCGAAGAAACCATTCTTACACACACGAGGAGGCAGGGGAATGAAAAGAAAAATTTTAGCTGTTGTATTATGCGGTATTATGGCATTATCACTGGGAGCTTGCGGAAGCAAAGACAATGGTGGAAGTGCAAAAACAGATGATGGTTCTGCAAAGAAGGAAGCATCCGGCGGAGAGACTTACAATTGGCAGATTGGTAACGTTTTATCAGCTGATCAACCGTGGGATCTCGGCCTGAATAAATTTGCAGAATTACTGTCAGAGTATTCCGATGGCAGAATTACAGCTACTGTACAGAGTGGTGGTACATTAGGATCTGAGATTGAGATGCTTGAGGCTGTTCAGATGGGAACACTTGATATGTCTATCGCATCTACCCCTTCTTTATCTGGATTTACCGATTGCATGAACTACTTTGATTTACCGTACTTATTCAAAGCTACGGATTCTGCATGGTCCGTTATGGATGAATGGCTGGGACAGGATCGTTGTGAGGCACTGGAAGGTTCCGGATTCAAAGGACTTGGATTCTATGATAATGGTGAGTATATGATCGGTTCCAATAAGAAGCTTGTTCATCCGGAAGACGCAAAGGGGCTGCGTATCCGTGCACATTCTTCACAGTTACAGTGTGACTCACTTTCTTCCATTGGCGCAAATCCGTTAAGCGTTGCATGGGGCGACATTTATACTTCCTTACAGCAGGGAACCATTGATGGTGTATCAGGAACAACCCTTACAAATATGTATGGCGGTAAATTCTATGAGCAGTGTGATTACATCACGATGACAAAACATCATTTTATTCCGGCACCGGTTGTTATGAACGAGGATTTATGGAACTCTTTATCTTCTGAAGATCAGGAAATTGTTCAGAAAGCATTTAATGACTCTATTTCTTATCAGCGTGAGCAGGCAGCTTCCTATGTAGAGAAAGCAGTTGCAGAAATTGAAGACAGTGGTACAGAGATTGTTGAGATCGATGCAGACGAGTGGGCAGATGCGATGCATTCTACATATGATAAATGGGTAGGTACCAAGGGTATCGAGCAGGATATGATCGATAAGATTCAGGAATCTGAAAAGCAGTATCTGAAATAAAATCAGAACGCCTCTGGCATTCTTGATGGTATACATGTGAGAGGTATTTGGATAACTTTGTATATCAGTAATTAAAGGAGTTTATATGTCGAAAGGATTAAAAAAAGCAGGAAAGATAATCGGTGGGATTGAAGATTGGATGGTAATTGTACTGTTTACAGCAATGGTAGTAGTTACAATGGCAATCGTATTATGCCGTTATGTATTCAAAGTTCAGTTCGTGCCGGGCGAAGAAATTGCCCGTTATCTGATGATCTGGTGTGGTTATGCAGGAGCGGCCATGGGATTCCGCACACATGCTCATGTAGGTGTAGTTGTGTTTGCTGAAAAATTTCCAAAATCCTGGCAGCCGGTTATTATCAAAATCAGACACATAATCAGTACCGCAATTGTAGCAATCCTGTTTCTTGTAAGTTGCAATTGCCTGATGCAGTATATGGATAGTGGTAAGCTGACAACAGCTACTCACATTCCGACGGCAGTTGTATATTTAGTTATTCCGATTTCTATGGCACTGGCAATCGTACATACGATCGTTGATATCAAGGAAGATTTTGCTCCGGCAAAAACGGAAACAGCAGAAAGTGAGGGCGCGGAATTATGATAGGAACAATTTTATTCGTTACATTTTTAGTTTTACTTGTAATCGGTGCTCCTATCGCATTGTGTCTTGGTGCAGCAGCATTACTGGTTGTTTTTACAACCGGAGATGTGAGTCCGATCGTACTTGGACAGCGAATGTTCGGATCACTGGACAGTTTCACCATTATGGCCATTCCATTATTTATGCTGGCAGGCAATCTGATGTCTTCCGGAGGTATCTCCAAAAGACTGACAGATTTCTGTGATGCTATTCTTGGATGGATGCCGGGTGGATTAGGTGTTGTATCGATTCTGTCCTGTATGATTTTTGGAGCATTATCAGGTTCTCCGACAGCAACCTGTGCTGCAATCGGAAGTATTATGGTGCCGGCGATGATTGAAGCCGGATATGACAAACGGTTTGCACTGGCATCCGTAGCAGTCCCAGGTGTATTGGGCTGTATTATTCCTCCATCAACCGTTATGATTTCCTACTCATCTGTTACAGACGCATCCGTAGGAAGCATGTTCATGGGCGGTATCTTGCCAGGTATCCTGATGGGAGTTGCCATGATGATCGTTGCAGTAAAATATGGTATTTCACATAAAGATGTAAAACGTACTCCGTTTTCACTGAAAAATTTACTGCAGAAATTTGTAAAAGCAATTGGTGCGTTATTAGTTCCGGTTATTATCCTCGGCGGTATTTACGGAGGAATTTTTACTCCGACTGAGGCAGCAGGTGTTGCCTGTGCATATGGACTGATTGTTGGTATTTTTATATATCGTGAGTTAAATCCGAAGGAACTGAAGAAAGCGTTTGTTGGCTCCGGATCTACAACAGGTATGGTATTATTTATCATGGCTGCAGCAGCAATGTTCGGATACATTATGACACGTTACCAGTTGACCAATTCCATTGCAAACCTCATTATTGCCGTTTGCGGAAATAAATATTTATTCTTATTACTTGTTAATATCTTACTGCTTGTGGTAGGATGTTTTATGGAGACAACAGCAGCGATTCTTATCCTGGCGCCAATCCTGGCTCCGGTACTTGGTACGTTTGGTATCAACCCGGTACACTTTGGTGTTATTATGTGTATCAACCTGGCAATCGGATGTGCAACACCGCCATTAGGACTGAATCTGTATGTAGCAGCCGGACTTACAAAAGACCGTGTGGAAGTTGTTGTAAATAAACATACCGTGGCATACATTCTGGTAAGTATTGCAATGTTGTTCCTGATTACATATATTCCGGATATTGTTATGGTAATTCCGAACAGTATGATGTAATTGAAACGACCTGAGATAAGGTAAAATTATTTGGCAGATTACGATCATGAGTGATCGTACTCATGATTGTAAGGAAAAGAAAGATATTGAAAGGAGAAAAAATGTACGAATTAACAGGAAAAGTAGCAATCGTAACAGGTGCGGCAGCCGGACTAGGACAGGCTATAGCAGCTACATTCGCAAAACAGGGAGCAAAAGTAGTTCCAACTGACCGTCCGGGAGTTTCTATGGATGAGACCATTGAGATGTGCAAGAAAGCAGGCGTAGAGGAAGTATATACACATGATCTGGATGTTACAGACCAGGATTCCATCGCAAAAGCAATCGCAGATGTAAAGGAAAAATACGGAAGTATTGATATTCTGGCAAGCAACGCAGGATTAAACCGTCCGATGCCGTTAGATCAGGTTACACCGGAAGTGTGGGATTCAGTTATGAATGTAAACTTACGTGGTGCATTCTTCATGGCTCAGGCAGTGGCTCCGGTTATGAAAGCGCAGGGAAAAGGACGTATCATTTTCACAAGTAGCCAGGCAGGATTAGTTGCACGTGAAAATCAGCAGCCATATTGTGCAAGCAAAGGTGGTATCAATGCGATGACCCGTGCACTTGCTTATGATCTCGCTCCATTTGGTATTACTGTAAATGCAGTGGCACCGTGTTTTGCTATGACAGCTTTGACAAAAGCAAGACTGGAAGATCCGGAATATCGTGATATGGTACTTGGTATGATTCCGGTAGGCCGTGTGGTAGAACCGTCTGAAGTAGGGGCTGCATTCAACTACCTGGCATCTGATGAAGCTGCTATGATTACAGGACAGACACTGGTGATCGATGGCGGATGGACCATGTGGTAAAATCATATATTATTTTTTGACATGATTGGTATACCATGAGTATATAACAAGTATGTGCTATGTATATAACAAGTATGTGACGACCCAGAGGAGGCAGACATGGCTAAATATAAAATTACAAAAACAGATGAATATTATACATATGAACTTCCGGCACATAATGAGTGTAAACTGACGAGATTGCATGATCCGGCAGATGTAGAAGGGGGTAAATTGATCTTATCCCGCTCACATTTCCTGCCGGCTGGCGGCGGCACTGATTTCAGTACCAATGCAGCAGAGTCTATTTATTATGTGGCAAAAGGAAAACTGCTCTTCAAAGGCGAGGATGGTCAGGAAACCTTGCTTGAGGAAGGTGACAGTGTTCATATTGCAGCAAATTCTCCGAAATGCGTGACAAACGTAGGGGTAGAGACTGCCATTATGCTTGTGATTCTTCTTCCGGCTCAGTAAAGCGATTATTTACTTTCTTTGGATAATAATTTTCTCGAAAAGAACCTTCGGCTTCCCATTCCGCCGGAGGTTCTTTTTTACCTAAACTCTGTCATATGTTTACGGTACCAGATTGGCAGATGAGTACGTTGGCAGTTTGGGTTGTGGCGTTGTGTAATCTCAATCTGATGGAAAAAAGACTTCCACAGATCTGTAAATGGATCCACCTGATTTTCAACATGGCTGAGCCGGTGAAATTCTTCCTTGGACAATGTGGTCAGATAAGTCGGCGCATCTGCCGGATGGATGGCAGCGGTTCTCCGGGTGGCATCGATAATCATCCAGTTTTCTGATGGCATACGGTCATCGAACGCTGGATAGAGTAGTGTCAGAATATCGGATTTTGGTTTTATATGAGCCAGCAGTACACTGTCCGGAAGTGCCTGAAAGCGCACACATTCCCGGAAGAGATGAGCTTCATTCATAACTTTGCGGTTCAGTTCAAAGACCGCATTGACGTAAGGATGCTGCAGCATATCGGTAAGTTGTGCCGGATAGGCGAATCCAAGTAGCAGAAACCGGTAGATACGGTCCAGCTTATCCGGATGGTCCGACAAGGCGCAGCGATAAACCATAAGGTAGGCAGTGGAAGAAATTTTCTGCTGGATGGAACGGACGACTTTCCGGGCTTTTACAGGATCAGAGGTGACGGTGCGGTACTCACAGAAGAGTTCCATGGTTCCTAGGGGCTCTGTCTTCAGTCGGATGTTCTGGTGTCCTTCTTTGGAAGCCCAGGCGTCATAGATACAGGTCATCATGGCTTCAAAGGTATCTTCACATGTATAGACAATCATAAGATCAGTTCTCCTTCTTGTTTCATTTTTTGTTATGTAAAGCAGACATAAGCATCCCCCTATCCACTGCTTAGTACTCTACACACTTGACGTGGGGGAATGCTTATTCTGCGTTCATAAAATCAAACAGAGATAACTGTTCATAGCGTGTATCCGGGTAGGAGATGGCATACCCCGTGCGGGCATCCAGTCCGGTAAGCTGGCGTGTAATAAAGGATTCTTCCAACCGGATTGGCACATGCATTTTGCCATTACAGGTAATAAAATATTGTGCCCGTTTTAAGACAACACCCATTTTCCGGATACTGTCAAAGGAGAGAGGAGCCATACGGCGGGCTTTCAGAATACGCAGGGCAGATTTACTGCCAATGCCCGGAACACGCATCAGGGTGGCATAGTCCGCAGTGGTAACTTCAATCGGAAACTGTTCCAGATGCCGCAGCGCCCAGTCACATTTCGGATCCAGAGCGAGATTGAAATTTGGACGATCCGGAGTCAGCAGTTCAGAAGCATGGAAGCCGTAATAGCGCAGCAACCAGTCTGCCTGGTAGAGCCGGTGTTCCCGCAACAGCGGTGGTGGTGTGCCGATGGCAGGAAGGGTGGAGTCGTCATTCAGAGGGATGTAGGCGGAATAGAATACACGTTTCAGATCAAAATTCTGATAGAGTGCCTGCGTAGTAGACAGAATCTCAAAATCCGTTTCACCAGTGGCACCGATGATCATCTGGGTACTTTGGCCGGCGGGGGCAAAGGGACGATCCGGGTGACCGGAAATAGCAGCTGATGGAGCGGAGTCTTTGCACACAGAGTGAGGAGTATACTGTTGGGAAAGTTCCGGTGAGGCAGAGTGTAAGTGTCTGGGTTCAGTTGCTAAGGCAGATGGTGACAATGTCTGAATTTTATGATCAGGTTTTTCGGATACATGCAGAATCTCCGGCGTCAGGGCATTCGGTGTAAAAATTCCGTCCGATAAACCATCCAATGGCTGTGTTTCTGAAAAAATGCTGTGTTCCAGGTATTGGTTGCCGGTACTACGCTCCATAAAGGCACTTTTTCCAATGGCAAGGCGATATCCGCTGATCCGCTGCTGCATGCGGCGCATGGGAGTCAGAATGGATGCACGGGTTTTCTGTGGCGCAAGCGTGGCCAGTCCTTCCGCCGTGGGAAGTTCCAGATTGACACTCATGCGGTCAGCCAGATAGCCCACCTGTTCCAGCAGATCATCCGGAGCATAGGGGATGGCTTTGACATGGATGTAGCCGTTGAAATGGTAGCGGGTGCGCAGCAGAAACAGTGTCTGATACATCAGTTCCATTGTGTGTGTCGGATTCTTATACACACCGGAACTCAGAAACAGGCCTTCGATATAGTTGCGTCTGTAAAATTCGATTACCAGCTGACAGATCTCATCCGGGGTAAATGTGGCACGGCGGCAGTCGTTGTCGGCGCGGCTCTGGCAGTAGCGACAGTTATAGATACAGTCGTTACTCAGCAGGATCTTCAGCAGGGAGATACATCTGCCGTCCCCGGCAAAACTGTGGCAGATGCCGGCGGCACAGGAATTGCCAAGAGAGCCCTTTTTTCCGCGGCGGTCTACACCGCTGGAAGTACAGGATACATCGTATTTTGCCGCATCGGATAATATTTCCAGTTTTTCCTGTAAGGAAAGTGTTGTATGATAAAGTTCCATGAATGATACCTCTGTTGAAAAAAAGAACATGTGTTCGAGTATAACAACAGATTATCACGGAGAACAGGAAAAATCAACAGGAAAAAAGATTCTTTTATATAATTTTTATCGTTGCCTGCGCCTGAAAAGCCAGGTTATAATTCTGGGGGGGATTATTGCTTGCAATTATAAAATCTGTGTGTTATAATCCAAAAATGACTGTAAGTAGTAGAAGTATACCTTTTTCTAAGAAAATACAATGACTACATAGATATAAAGGAGGAAATTGTCAATGAGCGTACAGGTGGAAAAGTTAGAAAAAAATACAGTAAAGCTTACCATTGAAGTTCCGGCTGAAGAGCTGGAGAAAGCACTTCAGGAAGCATATAACAGACAGAAGAAAAATATCAGCATGCCGGGATTCCGTAAAGGAAAAGTTCCGAGAGCTATGGTTGAGAAAATGTACGGTGTAGGCGTATTCTATGAAGACGCAGCAAACGCACTGATTCCGCAGGCATATGCTGATGCAGCAAAAGAGTGTGGAGAGGATATCGTATCCAGACCGGTTGTTGATATCACTCAGATCGAGAAAGGCAAACCGTTCATCTTCACAGCAGAAGTTGCTACAAAACCGGAAGTAACACTTGGTAAATACATCGGTGTAACAGTTACAAAAGTAGACGGAACTGTAACAGATGAGGACGTAACAGCAGCAATCGACAAAGAGCGTGAGAAAAATGCAAGAACAATCAACGTTGAGGATCGTGCCATCGAGAACGGTGATACAGCAGTGATTGATTTTGAAGGATTCGTAGACGGTGTTGCATTTGATGGCGGCAAAGGTGAGAACCACTCTTTAGAAATTGGTTCCGGAAGCTTCATCCCGGGATTTGAAGATCAGCTGATCGGCAAAAACGCTGGTGATGACGTAGACGTAAACGTTACATTCCCGGATGAGTATCATGCAGAAGATCTCGCTGGAAAAGAAGCTACATTCAAAGTTAAAATTCATGAGATCAAAGCGAAAGAGATTCCGGAGCTGGATGATGAGTTTGTTCAGGATGTATCCGAATTCGATACCGTTGCTGAGTACAAAGACAGTGTAAAAGCAAAATTAGAAGAGCAGAAACAGAACGAGATTAAACGTGCATACCAGGATGAAGCAATCGATAAGATCGTTGATAAATCTACAATGGAACTCCCGGATGCAATGATCGATACACAGTGCGAGAATATGATCAACCAGTTCGCACAGCAGATGGCACAGCAGGGTCTGTCTATGGATCAGTACCTTCAGTTCTCCGGACTGACACTGGATCAGTTAAAAGAGCAGGTTCGCCCGGATGCAATCACACGTATCAAGAGCAGCCTTGTTCTTGAGCAGATTGCAAAAGAAGAGAACATTGAGATCACAGATGCAGATGTAGATGCTGAGATTGAGAAAATGGCAACTATGTACAACATGGAAGCTGACAAACTCAAAGAGTACATGGGCGAGGATGAGAAAGAGAACATGAAACAGGATCTGGCTGTACAGAAAGCAGTTGAACTGATCACTGAGTCTGTAAAACCTCGTGCAAAAGCAAAAACAAAAAAAGAGAAAGAAGCAGAAGCTGAGACAGAAGCAGCTGAATAATTCTCAAAGAGCAGCAGGAATCAGATATCCTGCATGACAAAGTAAAGATACGAAAGCAGATCGTGCCGGCGAGGCCGGTCTGCTTTTCATGTTTAGGAGGTAGCAATATGAGTTTAGTACCTTACGTTGTTGAACAGACAAGCAGAGGCGAGCGGAATTATGATATTTATTCCCGTCTGTTAAAAGACAGAATCATTTTCCTGGGAGAAGAGGTAAATGAGACCACAGCAAGTCTGATTGTGGCACAGTTACTGTTCCTGGAGTCTGAGGATCCGGGTAAAGATATCCAGTTGTATATCAATTCCCCGGGTGGAGTAGTTTCCTGCGGTCTGGCAATTTATGATACAATGCAGTATATTAAGTGTGATGTTTCTACCATTTGTATCGGTATGGCAGCAAGTATGGGCGCGTTTCTGCTTGCGGGTGGAACAAAAGGAAAACGTTATGCATTACCAAATGCAGAGATCATGATCCATCAGCCGTCCGGCGGAGCAAAAGGACAGGCTACAGATATTCAGATTGTAGCGGAGAATATACTGAAGACAAAAGAACGCTTGAATCGTATTTTATCTGAGAATACCGGTCAGCCTTATGAAGTTGTAGCTGCAGATACTGAGCGTGACAATTATATGACAGCTGAAGAAGCAAAAGCATACGGTCTTATTGATGCCGTAATTACAAACAGACAGTAAAGGTAGCGTGGGAGTAAGATTGAATGGCAGGAAGAATAAATCAGAGCGATAAAATCCGTTGCTCTTTTTGTAATAAAACCCAGGATCAGGTACACAAACTGATCGCTGGACCGGCAGGCATCTTTATCTGTGATGAGTGCATTGAGACCTGCAATGACATTCTCGAGGAAGAGATGCAGGATTACGAGGATAATGACAGCATGGATATCAACCTGTTGACACCGGAAGAAATCAAAGGATTTCTGGATGACTATGTTATTGGACAGGATGAGGCAAAGAAAGTATTATCTGTAGCAGTTTACAATCATTACAAACGTATTCTGGCTGAGCCGGATCTGGATGTGGAACTGCAGAAAAGTAATATTCTGATGCTGGGTCCAACCGGTTCCGGTAAGACTTTGTTGGCACAGACACTGGCAAAAATTCTGAACGTACCGTTTGCAATCGCAGATGCGACGACATTAACGGAGGCCGGATATGTTGGTGAAGACGTGGAAAATATTTTGCTGAAGATCATTCAGGCAGCAGACTATGATGTGTCCAAAGCAGAGTACGGCATTATTTATATTGATGAGATTGATAAAATCACCCGTAAGTCAGAGAATGCATCTATTACAAGAGATGTTTCCGGTGAAGGAGTACAGCAGGCACTGCTGAAGATTCTGGAAGGAACTGTTGCGTCTGTTCCGCCACAGGGTGGCAGAAAGCATCCGCAGCAGGAACTGATCCCGATTGATACCACAAATATTTTGTTTATCTGTGGTGGTGCTTTTGAAGGCATTGATCGAATCATTGAAAATCGTATGGATCGAGGTTCCATTGGCTTTAATGCGGAATTGGCAGGAACGAATGATAAAAATATCAGCGAATTGCTGAAAGATGCACTTCCGCAGGATTTTGTTAAATTTGGTATGATTCCGGAGTTCATGGGTCGTGTACCAATTACAGTATCTCTGGAAGCTTTGGAGCGGGAAGATTTGATCCGCATCCTGAAAGAACCGAAAAATTCTCTGTTGAAGCAGTATCAGAAGCTGTTTTCACTGGATGAAGTGGAACTTGTTTTTGAAGATGATGCCCTGGAGGCAGTGGCAGATCTGACAATCAACAGAAAAACAGGGGCGCGTGGTTTGCGTGCCATCATGGAAAATGTCATGATGGATCTGATGTATCGGATTCCGTCTGACAAAAATATCAAAAAGTGCACGATTACAAAAGCAATGGTGGAAGGAACTGATGAAGCGGTTCTTGAGTACCGCAATGGTGCAATTGAAACTGAGAATTAAAAGAGAGGGAAATACGGCTAAAAAGTGTTTCCTGTTTTGCAGGGGCGGGGTCAGATATGACACCGCCCATTTGTTAAGAGAGAGAGGAACAATATGGGTGAAATTTTGAAAGAATTACCTGCGGTGATCCTGCGTGGGTCCGTACTGCTCCCGGGTGTGGTGTCGCATTTTGATATCAGCACTCAGCAATCCATTCATGCCGTGGAAGCGGCGATGAATGACGACAATCACATTTTTCTGGTGACGCAGAAGGATATGCAGACCGAGCATGCCAAACAGGAAGATGTCTATACTATCGGTGTGGTTGCGGAGATCAAGCAGATCGTAAAAATGCAGAATCATGTAGTCCGGGTAATTGTGGAATCGAAACAAAAGGCGGAACTGGCCTATTTTATAGAGAAAGAAGAATTACTAAAAGCACAGGTTGTGCTGGAAGAGGAAGAGAACGTGCAGGAGCAGCTGCCACCGGAAGTGGAGGAAGCGATGCTGCGCAGTCTGCAGGAAAAATTGTTGTCTTACTGTACTTCCAATCCAAAAATCGGGAAAGAATTAAAGAAGCAGGCAGAGGGGCTCAACAAGCTGAAAAGTTTCATTCAGGTAGTGGGCGGTACACTGCCTCTTGGTTATGAAAAACGTCAGGAACTTCTGGAAGCAGATTCGCTCACTGCACAGTATGAGATCCTGATGAAGATTCTGCTTTACGAAACAAATATCCAGCAGATTAAGAACGAACTGCAGGAAAAGGTAAAAGAGAGGATAGATCAGAATCAGAGAGAATATATTCTCCGGGAAGAGATGAAAGTCATCCGGGAGGAACTGGGAGAAGATAATACCACTTCTGATATCAGGCAATTTGAGGAATCACTGGAGAAACTGGAGGCTGATGACACAGTCAAAGAGCGGATCAAAAAAGAAATTGTCCGGTTTAAAAATGTGGCAAACAGCCCGTCGGAAGGCAGTGTAGTGCGCGGCTATATTGAGACATTACTGGATCTGCCATGGAATAAGAAATCTGTGGACAATACAGATCTGAAAAATGCGGAGCAGATTCTGAATGATGATCACTATGGTCTGGAAAAAGTAAAAGAACGTGTGCTGGAGTTTTTGGCTGTCCGCGGACTGACAAAAGGAGGCGAAAGCCCGATCATCTGTCTGGTGGGACCTCCCGGAACCGGTAAGACAAGTATTGCCCGTTCTGTTGCCAGGGCACTGGATAAAAAGTATGTCCGCATCTGCCTGGGAGGTGTGAAAGATGAGGCAGAGATTCGTGGTCATCGCCGGACTTATGTTGGGGCTATGCCGGGACGTCTGATCCAGGGCATCCGGCAGGCCGGAGTGAAGAATCCACTGATGCTGTTGGATGAAATTGATAAAATGAGCAGTGATTACAAGGGAGATCCATCTTCCGCTATGCTGGAAGTGCTGGATTCTGAACAGAATGCCAAGTTTATCGATCACTATGTAGATATGCCGGTGGATTTATCTGAGGTGCTGTTTATCGCAACGGCCAACGATGTACATACGATTCCACGTCCGTTATTGGATCGTATGGAACTGATCGAGGTATCCAGCTATACGGAAAACGAAAAGATGCATATCGCAAAGGAACATTTGCTGGGCAAGCAGATTGGAAAAAATGGACTGGAGCCGGAACAGTTGACAATTACCGATGAGGCGATGCATCAGATCATCAGCGGATATACCAGAGAAGCAGGTGTGCGTAACCTGGAGCGTAAAATAGGCGAAATCTGCAGAAAAGCAGCTAGAGAGATTTACGAAGGAACCTGTGAATCCGTGTTTGTAGATGAAAAACAGCTGGAACAGTATCTCGGCAAAGAACGGTTTCATGTGGACCGGATCAATGAACAGGACGAGATCGGTATCGTGCGTGGCCTGGCATGGACCAGTGTGGGGGGTGATACGCTGCAGATCGAAGTTAATGTGATGCCGGGCAAAGGCGAATTTAAACTGACAGGTCAGCTGGGAGACGTGATGAAAGAGTCTGCACAGGCAGGCATCAGTTATATCCGTTCTATCGGTGCGTCTTATGATATTCCGGAAGACTTTTTTACAAAACACGATATCCATATCCATATTCCGGAGGGGGCTGTGCCGAAGGATGGTCCATCTGCCGGTATTACCATGGCGACGGCAATGCTGTCTGCTATTACAAAGAAACCGGTGCGTGCGGATGTGGCAATGACCGGTGAGATCACATTGCGTGGTCGCGTGCTGCCAATCGGCGGTCTGAAAGAAAAATTACTGGCAGCAAAGACTGCAGGTATCCGTACCGTATGCGTTCCGGCCCAGAATGAAGCGGATATAGCAGAGATTTCTGAAGAAATCCGGGAAGGTCTTCAGATCTGTTACGTTAAAAAAATGGAAGAAGTGCTGAAAATCGCAATGAATGGAGGAACCAATGATCATTAAAAATGCTTCACTGGAAACGGTGTGTGGCTACACCAGTAAATTACCGAAAAATACAAAGCCGGAGATCGCATTTGCCGGAAAATCAAATGTGGGAAAATCATCTCTGATCAACGCCCTGATGAACCGCAAGGCACTTGCCCGCACTTCCGGTCAGCCGGGCAAGACACAGACCATCAATTTTTATAATATCAACGATGAACTGTACCTGACGGATCTTCCGGGGTATGGTTTTGCAAAAGTATCTCAGAAGGAAAAAGAAAAATGGGGAACTATGATCGAGAATTATCTGAATAGTTCCGAACAGCTGCGGGCAGTATTTCTGTTGGTGGATATCCGTCATGAGCCATCTGCGAACGACAAAATAATGTACGAGTGGATGGTATATCAGGGCTTTCATCCGATTATTATTGCTACAAAGGCAGATAAGGTCAAGCGCAGTCAGCTTCAGAAACAGTTAAAAGTGATTCGTCTGGGGCTGAATACGGAAAAAGGAGCCATTTTGATCCCGTTTTCCGCTGAAACAAAACAGGGAAGAGAAGAAATCTGGAATCTGGTGGATCAGATTTTAGCATCATCAGGAGAGACAGATGAAGAATAAATATGTATTTACCGCAGTGCTGCTGGCAGTAATCCTGTTTGTGGGAAACATGCTGACCATGGCATATGTCAGAACAGAGCAGAGCCGCGAACAGTTGAAAGAAGGCAATCTGCTGGTAGTGACATCTTTTTATCCGATGTATGTTGCTGCAGAAAATGTTATCGGTGATGTGGAAGGCGTGACACTGGAGAACTTAAGTGAGCCTCAGACCGGTTGTCTGCATGATTATCAACTGACAGCGGCAGACATGAAACTGCTGTCCAAAGCAGATGTGTTTATCGTAAATGGCGGCGGTATTGAGTCCTTTTTGTCTGATGTGGCAGAATCTTATCCGAATCTGAAGATTATTCAGGCCTGCGATGGAATTGAGCTATTACAGGCGGCAGAAGGAACGGAAGATGTCGATTCGGATGAAGCGGAATCAGAAGAACACCTGCATGAGACGGAAACAGCAGATACGAAGGCGGAAAGTGATGTTCATGACGAAGAGGCCGATCATGCAGATCACGATCATTCAGAGCATTCACATGGGGATGAAAATGCTCATGCATGGATGAATCTGGCGGATTATCAGATTCAGGTCCAGAACATTTGTGAGGGGCTTTCCGAAGCTGACAGTGTCCATGCAGAGCAATATGCAAAACATGCACAGACCTATCAGGGGAAAGTGCGGGAATTACAGCAGGAAGTAGCAGAACTTTCTTCGCAGATTGCTGCACAGCCGGTGGTGGTTTTTCATGAAGCATATGAATATATCGTACAGGAATATGGACTGACACTGGCCGGTGAGATGAATCTGGACGAAGAACGCCAGGTTAGTGCCGGTGAAGTGGCAGATATTTTGCATGCAATAGAAGAGAACCATGTTTCTGTTGTGCTTGCAGAAAAACTGTATGGCACAGACATGGGAGAAATGGTAGCAAAACAAAGCGGCGTCAAAGTTATTTATCTGGATACACTGACCAGGGGAGATTATTCGGCAGACAGTTATCTGGAAGGCATGAAAAACAATATTGAACAGTTGAAAGAGGCATTCCAATGATGAAAAAAATTATGCAGCCCTGTGGTTTGCACTGTATCAAAATGCAGGATATCGGTGTGACCATCGGGGAACAAAACATCTTGCAGCATGTGAATCTGCATATCCACTGTGGCACCCTGGCGGCGGTGATCGGGAAAAACGGTGCAGGTAAATCCACGCTCATCCGGGCCATTCTCGGAGATATTCCACACACAGGAACCATTGAATTCAAAAATCGGGAAAATGGACATATGCAGAAGATGCGCATCGGCTATGTGCCACAATCTCTGAATATTGAGAAAAAGACACCGATCAGCGTCTATGACATGATTGCAAGTTATCAGAGCCGTTATCCGGTTTTTTGGAAAAAAAGTAAAAAACTATATGAAAAAATAGAAGAACATCTGACAGTTTTCAAGGCAGAAGAACTCATTGACAAACAGGTGTGTAATCTGTCCGGAGGTGAGCTGCAGCGTGTGCTGCTTTCTATGGCTGTTATGGATGAACCCAACCTGCTCCTTCTGGATGAACCGGTGTCCGGGATTGATCAGAACGGTATGGATCTGTTTTACCATACTATCTCTGAGTTGAAGAGGCATTACGATCTGGCGATCATTCTGATTTCCCACGATCTGGATTATGTGGCACAATATGCAGATCAGGTAATTCTCATCGATGGAACCGTGAAAAAGCAGGGGACTGTACGTCAGGTGTATGAAAGTGAAGAATTTCAGGAAGTATTTGGCAAGTTTGATCTGGAAAATTACAAACCGAGCCGTCAGGTAAAGGAACAGAAGGAAAAAGAGATTGCCATGCCGAAACACAACCATAGTTTATGGAAGGAGGACGTGTAAATGAGTGGAATAACCTCCTTGTTTCAGTATGATTTTATGAGGAATGCATTTCTGGCGGTTCTGATTATCACACCGCTGTTTGGTATTCTTGGTACTATGATCGTCAATAATAAAATGGCATTTTTTTCAGATGCATTAGGGCATTCTGCTCTGACGGGAATTGCCGTGGGCGTGGTATGCGGAATCCCGGATACAAATCTGTCCATGGTGATCTTTGGAATTGTTTTTGCATTGTTACTAAACTGGATCAAAAGTAAAAGTACCGCATCGACGGATACGATTATCTCAGTCTTTTCTTCCTGTTGTATCGCTATCGGTCTGGCAATTTTGTCCCGTGGCGGCAATTTCAGCAAATATTCCAGCCTGTTGGTAGGGGATATTCTCAGTATTACGAAGAGAGAACTCGTTTATCTGTTGTTGATCTTCCTGGCAACCATTGTATTTTGGATTTTGTGTTATAACCGTCTGCAGGCTATCAGTCTGCACCGGACGCTTGCAAAGAGCAAACATATCCGGATCCGGTTGGTCGAGAACCTGTTTTCTGTATTTATTGCGCTGATGGTTATGCTATCTATTAAATGGGTGGGAATTCTGATCATCAATGCATTGTTGATCCTGCCGGCGGCGTCCAGCCGAAATATATCGGAGAATCTGAGGGAATATCATTTCTTCTCGATTTTGTATTCTGTTTTTTCGGGAATTGTAGGATTATTTATATCCTATTATACAAATGTAGCAACCGGACCGATGATTGTGATCATTGCATCGGTGATATTCTTTGCGACATATTTTTATGGCAGAAACCGCTAGGATTTTGTGTGAATGAAAAAATTTAGGGTTTTAGGTTGTGAAAACGCCAGTCATCAATCTTACCTCTGCAGCTAATAATCGCTTGCCGAGGAAAGATTGCCTGACTGGCGTTCATTTACATTTACGAATATCCTGAAATTTTTCACCACACGGCACTGCGTGCCACACTCATTGAAAGATTATCGAAAATATCATTTCTTTGTATTCGTGCAATTATCATATTAATTATGTGCATGTGGTATGCAATAGAATTGTACAAATAATTTACACAATTCACACAATAACGATAAAAAACGGGAGATGACCTACTTTAGAAAAAGCGGCCAAAATGTGTTGACTTCTGCCGTATGCAGTGCTATTATAAGCAAGCTGTCGCTGATG